>CAKPQL010000061.1 GCA_934178555.1 uncultured Clostridia bacterium | reverse complement strand
CAATTTGAAAAAAGAGAAATTTTTGAAGGCTGTATGCCAGTTGAAGTAATGGCAAAGAGAGGAATAGATACATTAAGATATGGTCCATTAAAGCCAATGGGATTTACAGATCCGAGTACGGGTTACAGACCATATGCACTAGTTCAGTTAAGGCAAGACAATAAAGATGCAACAATTTATAACATTGTTGGATTCCAAACAAATTTAAAATTTGGAGAACAAAAACGAGTATTTAGTATGATACCAGGTTTAGAAAATGCGGAATTTGCAAAATATGGAGTAATGCATAGAAATACTTTCATAAATTCTACAAAATTATTAGATAGAACTTATCAATTAAAGAAAAACAAAAACATATATTTTGCGGGACAAATAACTGGAGTAGAAGGTTATGTAGAATCTATTTCATCTGGATTAGTTGCTGGAATAAACGCTGTAAAACAATTAAGACAAGAAGAAAAGGTTGAATTTTCTGAATATACAATTATAGGAGCTTTGGCTCAATATATATCGACTCCAAATGAAAAATTTCAACCAATGAATGCAAATTATGGGATTTTACCAGAGCTAGAGGGAAAAAAGATATCAGATAAAAAATTGAAATATGGAAAATTGGCAGATAGAGCGTTAGAAAAATTAAATTCACAAAATATTGCAAAAATATAACAAAATATTACATTTTTGTTAAAATACACACAATTTTTTTCTCTTATGGTATATTTATTGTGATAAATAAGACTTAGTATACATAAAACATTGAAAAAATAAATTATATATGCTATAATATAGACATATGAGTTATAAAAGGAGATTGATAATATGGCTAAAAGAAGTATTGAAATTGAAAGAGAATATAGGCAGTATACAAAGATGTCACCCGAATTTGTACATTTAACAGGTGAATCTTTAAAACAACAAATTGGTGCCTTAGAGAATAAGGTGGAGAAAGTTTCAGCTAAAATAGAAAATTTATCTGCCGAAATAGAAGAGTTAAAAAAGAGTGATAAAGAAGAAGATAAAAAAGCTTTAGAAGCTAAATCTGCTCAAAAGGAAAGCTTAAGTAAAGTTTTAGAAGCCGCTAAAAAAGAAAGAGATGAACAAAAACCTAAATTAGAAAAACAATTAAACAGAGTTCAAGGATTCGAAAAAAATAAAGAACAAATTGCAAGAATAAAACAAATAAAGAGTGATCTTCGCAGTAAAAAACTACATCTAGAATGGGAAATTAGACATAATGAAAAGCTAATTTCAGAACTTGAAGATAAATTAAATGAAATAGATGAGGACGTAAATACTAAGTTAGTTATAGCTGAACTAGAAAAAATGGAAAAGACTGATGTAAAAGAATTTTATGCAGAAGATTTTACAAGACTTGACGAATTAAGAGATGAAAAAGCCAAAATAGATAAAGAAAAAGCAGGAATTAACTCTCAAATTACTAGTTTGAAGAATACAAATAAAGACTTAGGACATAGAATTGATACATTAAATACTGAAATTGCAAAATGTGAT
>CAKPQL010000060.1 GCA_934178555.1 uncultured Clostridia bacterium | reverse complement strand
TTTCTTCTATAACTGGTTTGACAGTTTCTATTGATGGTGAACTTGTAATTGGCTCTGGGTCATGTAAATCATTTTCATTACCTTCACTGATAGTTTGCTGAGCATTTACTGCTTCTGTCTGTACTTCGCCTGATTCGAAATCTTTATTTTTATCTGATTCTTGCGTATCAAAAGATTCTATTTTCTTATTTTCAAGTTTTTTGGGTTCGTCTATTTGCATAGAAATATCTTGTAAATTTTTAATTTCTTGTTGATCTATATCTTTTCTTGGCAACGAATTCACTATTCGTTTCATCCTTTCTAATTCCGCTTTAAAATCGCTTTTTTCTGTATTTTCTTTGGTATTTCTTGGTGAAAAAGAAAATTCCCTGCCTTCATTTTGTTTAATCCATCGTTGATCTATATCATGTCCTAGTAAAGATTTTATTGATTTCTTTAAATCTTTTACACTGTTTAAATCTTTAAATTCTTCTGCTGTTTCTCTACTTTCTCTAACTCTACGGCTTTCTAAATTCATCGACATTATATAACCTCTTTTCTATATCTTTATTTAAATTGTAACATATATTTTGCCAATACATATATCATTTAGTCGTAAACTTTACATATGATAGTTTATAATGTTTAAGCCTTTTTTAATAAATAATTATTCTATTACTTTTCACAACACTGATTATATTTTTTTAATTTTAATAGCCAATACACCATATTTAGATTGTTTTTCAGGTGAATAATATTCTTCCATATCCTTTGGATTGGCTATATCATCTTCATCGTAGCCCATAGCTACTTTATCAAAATTTTTATATAATTCTTCAAATGTTGGATAATAATATAAGTTTTCAATTTCTACTAACATTCTTTCATTGTTACTTCTGTTAATAAACTCTATTAAATCCTTAATTTTTAATAATTGTCTTTTTTCATCGTTTAATCTCAACTCTATAGTTTTTGTTCCATTTTTTATTCTCTCGAACGGTTCATTATTTAAATTCATTTCATGTTTCATATTTTTCACTTCCTTTTATTATATTTTCTTTATAATTGTTTCCATTCTTGCATGATAATTTTTTATTATAAAACTTCTTTTCTATTTCATTATAAGCAAATACACAATCCTCATTCATATCGTTATCATTGGTTATTTCATAATTCAATATAATCATCATCTTTCATATATAATTATACCAACGGCAGACTGTGTCCACAACCTAACCATCAAAATTTTTCAATTTTTCACAAAAAAAGCAAACCTCCACTTGAAATAGTTTGCCAAAACAGTATAATAACTGTTACATGTTCTATCGCACAATCAAATTTAATTTAAAACGGTCTATGCCGTAATGTAGTCTATGCTACTAAATATTGGAACCTCAAGAATACTCTTTTGCTCCATGTTTACAGTATGCATAACTACTCAGGGAGGTCGTTTCTTACCATAATTGCAAGATCAAATTTGATGTAGAAAGGAATCTTACAGTAATTGAATTTAGACTGGTTTTGGTATTACTTATCTTTTTTTAGGGCTAAAGGAAAGTC
>CAKPQL010000059.1 GCA_934178555.1 uncultured Clostridia bacterium | reverse complement strand
AGATACAAAACAAAATATGACTTTAGTAAAATAAAACATATAAAAAATATAAATAAATTAAAAAGAGATTATTATCATATAATAAATGGAAAGAGCGAAGATATAGTATTAAATAAGATATTTAAATAAAATTAATTTCACTAAAAAAAATAAATAACTATGTAAAACTATAGTAAATAACAATTGAATTAATTACTGTGCATGCTACAATATTAATAGATAGAAAGGTATTAATAAAACATATTGATATAAGGTAAGAATATATGGAAGAAGAATTATATGCAGTTGATGAAGTAGTAGAGAAAATGTGCGCAGATAATTACTTTCCGGGAGCAACTTACGCAGTTTCTAACGGAAAAACTAATTATATAGGATTTAAAGGAAATAAATCTCTAATACCAACTGTAGAAAAGAACAGTATCGATACTCTATATGATGTGGCTTCATTAACAAAAGTAATAGTGACAAATACAATTTTAGCTAAAGCCTTGCAAGAAAGAAAAATTAATTTATTTGATAAATTAGAAAAATATTTGCCGGAATATGAATACTTAAATGTAACAGTTTATGATTTAGCCACACACTCTTCAGGACTACCAGCGGATCTTGACACGCATGCAATTCACAGTAATGAAGAACTTTTAAAGCAACTAAGTGAAGTCAAAAAAACATATGAAACAGGAACAGACATCGTATACTCAGATATAGGATTTATACTTTTAGGAAAAGCATTAGAAAAAATATATAACAAGAGTTTAGAAGAACTGGCAATAGAAAAAGTATTCAAACCACTTGATATGAACTCATCAACATTCAAACCACAAAGAGAAAAAACAGCTCCAACAGAGCTTACAAAAGAAAGAGGATTAGTGTGGGGTAAAGCTCATGATGAGAAATCATATTATTCTAATAGTATTTTAGGTCATGCAGGATTATTTTCTACAGTAGATGATATTAGAAAGTTCACAGATATGATTTTAAATGATGGAGTTGTAAATGGAGAAGTATATTTAGAAAAAGAATGCTTAGATTTGTGGTTTACGCCATGCCTTGTAGGTAAAGATAACATAGCTAGAAGTATCGGATGGATTTATGGAAAATGCAAATGCATAACTGGAGAAAACGTAAGTGAAAACACAATATCACACACAGGCTTCACAGGAACAAGCATAGTATTAGATAGAGATAATAAAAGATCAGTAATATTACTATCTAACCGAGTTCATCCTGCAAGAGATAACATAAAATTAATATATGATAGACATTTATTGGTAGATGAAGTGTTAGAAGCAAAAATAATGTTGCAAAAGAAAATTAACTACAAAGTGGCTTTTGCAATATAATATTTCTGGTTAATTCTAGCTAATTCCAAGAGAAAACATTTGACAAAACACCATTACATATGCTAAAATATCAATGTTTGTAGAAATCTTTCTCTACAACCGCATTGAAAAGGTCATAAAAGTTAATACTTACCTTAAGAGCGAGTCTAATTGAAGGAGGAATTTATATATGAAAGCAATATTTGTTACAGGTGGAAAACAATAT
>CAKPQL010000058.1 GCA_934178555.1 uncultured Clostridia bacterium | reverse complement strand
TCCAGTCTTTCATCTAGCAAACTAAAGAATTTATCTTCATCACCATCTGCCACGATTGCAATTTGTGGTAAATTTATACTAACAATACCTTGATTAAATCTACCTTCAAATTTATATGTTCCATTCTCATCTTTCCATGGAGTTAGAAAACTTCTAAAGCCCATTGGCGAAAAGACATTTCCGCTATAATTTTCACGCATTTTTTTAGCTGATATAAAACTTGGCTCTTGCGTCTTATTAGCACATTCTAACGCAAGCTGTGTTAAATAATCATATTTTCCACCATTTAAGCAGTTATTTTCATCAATTACATAGATCAACTTTGGAAATTCCGGATTAATATATTTTCCTTCCGCATCCTTCATTCCCTCAATTCTTTGCTTCAAAATTTCTTCTATTATAAGTGCATTTTCTTTTATGTATTCATCGTCTTCTCTTAAATACATAAATAATGAAACCAATGGACTACGCCCGTTTGTAGTCATTAGTGTATTTATCTGGTATTGAAGTGTTTGTACACCACTCGTTACTTCTTCTTTTATCTTTTTATCTAATATTTCTTTTGAAGGCACGTCTCCAAACTCTTCCTTAAATTTTTCATAGCTCTTTCTAACATACTTACCTAAGTGACTGATATCTACTGATTGTCCACCATATTGTGTTGACGCAACTGTTGCAAGAATTTGTGCAAGCACAGTGCAAGCAACTCTAAAACTTTTTGGACTCTCTATTAATTTGCCATTTATAACTGTTCCATTGTCAAGCATGTCTCCAATATTAATCACACTAGAATTAAAAATTGGTTGTAAAAAATAGTCCATATCATGAAAATATAGCACTCCTTCTTCATGAGCCTTTACTATTTTTTCAGGTAACAGTAGTCTCTTCGTTAAATCCTTAGAAACCTCTCCTGCTATGTAATCCCTTTGGGAAGACGCAAGCACCGCATTCTTGCGTGTTCCATCTTCCATCATCTCCATATTTTGATTTTTTATGAGTCCCAAAATAGATTCGTCTGTAGTGTTTTTCTTTCTAACCAACGCTCTATTGTATCTATAAATCATATATTTTTTTGCAAGCTTAAACTTTTTCTTGTCCATAAGTTGCTCTTCTATTATATCTTGCACATCTTCAACCAAAATTCTCTTTTTATCAAGTGACTCAATATATTTTATTATATCCTTAATATCTTGCTTATCTGCTCTTTCCTTTTCTGTAACCTCTTGGTTTGCCTTCTCAATAGCAATTGCAATCTTCTCTCTATTAAAATCTACTACACGTCCATCTCTCTTAATAACCTTCATAAATTCCTCCTTGGATTTACCTAAATTACTGCCTCTTTAGTTTCATTATAAATAATATTTTTTTATATAACTAAGCAGTATTGTTTGCAAAACATTTTTCTGCCCACATCGACATAACTTACCTAAAAAACATTATCTCATAACTATTATACCTTAACAATTTATTTTTTCTGTTGCAAATGCAACGTTTTTGAAGTATAATTGAGTAAATTTTATTTACAAATTTAAGGACAATGTTAATGGAAATATCAGATATAATTGAAAACATTTCTTGTAATTGTAT
>CAKPQL010000057.1 GCA_934178555.1 uncultured Clostridia bacterium | reverse complement strand
TCAATAATTCTATTCATTTACTTCATTAGTATCTATAACTATTAATGGTATATATATTTCATCATCTGTATATCCAGCATGCTGCGAATATAATGGATAATCACCATCAGAAATAAATGCTTTCTTTGTATGAGAAATAGCTAAATAATCACCTAATTCGCTTCTAAATTTTGGATTTTCTTCGCCATCACCAAATAGTTTCGAATCTATTACTTCTTCTTTTGTATATAAATTAAAATATTCACTAAAATATTTATTAAACAAATTTTCAAACTCTTCTTTTTTACCATCTTTTATAAAAAATGCAGTTGCTCTAGGTTCAATAGATGGAACCCTTTTTAAACATTTTATAATATCAGGATAATCTTTTAAAAATATGTGTTCTTCATTTAAATGTCCATGATCTGCCACTACAAAAATAATTGTATCATTTAATTTTTTTGATAATTCGTATATTTTATTTTCTCTTTCAATAATTAAATCTTTTATTTTTGCATTATCTGTACCTAAATCATGCATTGTATGATCTGGTTCATCATTATAGGCATAAATATATTTTTTTGTATCTTTATTGCATAATTTTTCTATCTTTTCAAACATTTCATCTATACCTTGATATGCATCTTCATCAAATGGAGTAACTTTATATCCTTTATAATTAGTTTCTTCATTAATTCTATCTGTTACTTCTTTGTGCTTTAAATATTTATTTTCATATTCTATTGCGCCATCTAGTACTGTCCAGGTTTCATCACCTTTTTTAGTTCCTGCAAATGTAACTATTGTTTCATCAATATCATCAAAATACATTGTCCAACCAAGCATACCGGTTTCACAAGGATTTAATCCTGTTCTCATACTTGTTGTTGCGGCAACAGTAGTTGCTGGAAAAACACTTGTTATATCTTTTATTTTATTTTTCATAAAAAATGAATCATTTAGTAAATGTTTATCTAAAATAGATGTCCCCATACCATCAAGTAAAATTGTTACAACATTTTTAGGTCTTTTTTCTTCTAACAATTTATCAATATAATCAATAGTATTGTGTTTATATGATGCACCAAAATATTTTGCTATAGAACACGCAAGATTTGTTAAACATTCATTATAATTGTTTCTTACTTTCATATTTCTCACCTATTATCATATTATATAAATCTCTAATTGTATGTTCTTTATCTACTATATAACTATCTATTAAAGCATTATCAGCACCTACTTTATCACTTCTAATACTATCACCTATCATTATACAATCTTTTTTATTTGTACCATCTATAGCAAGTTCAAATGATTCTAATCCTGGTTTCATAGCATCTTCTCCAGCCACTATTTTATCTATATAATTAAATAATCCTGCTCTTTTTAATCTTGGAATTTGTGTTCCACTAAACCAACTAGTAAGTATTACTATTTCTTTGTTATTTTCTTTTAAATATTTAAATAAATCAACTACACCATCAACTACTTCATCTTTAATAGTTTCACCATTGTAATTCATCCAACCATTAATCGTATCTTCACTTACTGTAAAACCATAACTTTTAAAATAATCACTTAAAGTTTTAGTATTATATCTTGGAAATTCTTGTTCATACTTATTTAAAAT
>CAKPQL010000056.1 GCA_934178555.1 uncultured Clostridia bacterium | reverse complement strand
CTATGCATTACTTGGAACACTTTCTAATACAAGTCCAATTCACTGGAGATATGGAGCAATAGCTCGTATGCAACCAGGAGAAAAAATTGACGAATTATTAAAAAATGGATATTCAACAATCTCACTAGGATATATAGGAATATATGAACTTACAAAATTAATGAAAGGTGTATCTCATACTACTCAAGAAGGACATGATTTCGCAATTAGAGTAATGAAACATTTAAAAGAAACAACAGATAAATGGAAACAAGAGACAGGACTTGGATTTGGTTTATATGGAACACCAGCAGAAAGCTTATGTTACAGATTTGCAAGAATAGATAGAGAAAAATTTGGAGAAATAAAAGACGTAACAGATAAAGGATATTATACAAACTCATATCATGTAGATGTTAGAGAAAAAATTGATGCATTTTCAAAATTAAAATTTGAAAGCGAATTCCAAGAATTATCACTTGGTGGAGCAATTTCTTATGTGGAGATACCAAATATGAGACACAACTTAAAAGCATTAGAAGATTTAGTAAAATTTATTTATGATAATATTCAATATGCAGAGTTTAATACAAAATCAGACTATTGTCATGTTTGTGGATTTGATGGAGAAATAATAATAAATGATAATCTAGAATGGGAATGCCCAAACTGTGGAAACAAAGATAAAAACAAAATGAATGTAACAAGAAGAACATGTGGTTATTTGGGAGAAAACTTCTGGAATGAAGGAAAAACAAAAGAAATTAAATCAAGAGTATTACATTTATAATATGGAAGTTGGAAGTTGGAAATTAGAAGTTAGATAAACAATCTAAAATTGAATTCTAACATCCTCCTTTCGATAGAAAGGATAAAAAATGAAATATGCAAAAATAAAAAATTGTGATGTTGCAAATGGCCCTGGAGTTAGAGTTTCATTGTTTGTAAGTGGATGTAATCATCACTGTAAAAACTGTTTTAATAGAGAAGCTTGGGACTTTAACTATGGAAACGACTTCACAGAAAAAGAAGAAAACGAAATAATAGATGATTTAAAACCAGAATATATTACAGGATTAAGTTTATTGGGTGGAGAACCATTTGAAAAGACAAACCAAGAAGGATTAGTTCCATTAATAAAAAAAGTAAAAGAGACATACCCAGAAAAGAAAATTTGGTGTTATACAGGTTTTACATTTGACAAGCAAATATTAGGACAAATGATAGGAGAAGAGCATAGAGAAACAACTAAAGAAATGCTAAATAATATAGATTATATAGTAGATGGAAAATTTGTTGAAGAATTAAAAGATCCAAAGTTAAGATTTAGAGGTTCCTCAAATCAAAGAATTATAGACGTAAAGAAAAGTTTAGAACAAAATGAAGTAGTAATATGGGATGGATTAAATAGAGATGTAGGATAAAAAAATAGGGAATATCAAAAAGATATTCCCATTTTTTTCTAAAAAGTTAAAACTCCTATTGACAAAGACCACTAATTTAATATATAATACGTAACGTGCAAAGGAAAAATGCACATCCCACACAAAAAAAGTGTAGTTACCGGAAGGAGGGGAATATCCAAATGTCAGAAATTAAAGTTAATAATGGAAATATAGAAGATGCCTTAAAAAGATTTAAAAGACAATGCGCAAGAAATGGCGTATTACA
>CAKPQL010000055.1 GCA_934178555.1 uncultured Clostridia bacterium | reverse complement strand
AATGGAATATATGGAAGAGATACATCAAATATATATGCAAAACCTATAGTAGAAGGAAAATGTGAATATGCTTTATCAAAAGAAGAAAAAGAAGCTTTAGATAAGGCAATTAAATAAGAAAAATCCACTAATTATGAAATAACTTAATGAAATTCATGGTTGGTGGAATACTTTTTCAATTAACAGTTTTGAAAAATGACATGATTTTACTTGCAATATACTAATAAATAAAGTATAATATAATTATGTTAATTAGGTAGATATGTAGAATTTACAATATGATTCTACACAAAACAAAGGAGAATTTTATGTATTATTTTAAACTAACCCAAAGTACATGTATTCTTAATACTGGAATTTTAATTGCCTGGTTTAGAAATAATTTTGGTTCAATAGGAGAAAGACAAGTTAGATATATGTTGTCTAATAATCGGAAAAAATTAATTTTGATTGGAAATACAATGGTAGATGTCCTGAGTTTTGGCGGCAATCTAGGAAATTTTTCATATGAGGTAAAAGAGTATAGAACAATAGCTAGAGAGGAAATGCCATATCTTTGCAGGCGTGATGAAACTATTTTCCGATTTCCTTTGGCAGTATCTGACAAAGACATGGATCATTATTCTTGTGGAAGACCATCTGGATATGATATGAAAGTACTAGAGCTATCATATGGAATACCTGCTTATGGAGGTAGACAAGTTTTTACAGATATAAATTCTATAAAATGTCTGGGAAAAGAGGCTTATAAATTAGCTAGTTTGCTAGATGAAAATGAAACTCAGCGAGTAATATTAACACAAAGTAATGAAATGCTAGAAATAACACTATGTCAAAAAAGTGGTGCTTGGAATAGCGAAAATATCTACTGTGTTGCAACAACCGAGTTTCATAAAGTAGCAGAAATGCGAGGAAAAGGTAAAATTTTTATAAGTGAAGAAAAAGCTTGTATATTGATTAGAAGAAATTTTGGAATTCGAGAAGAAGAAACACTAAAAAAATTAAAAAGTTTTCAAGGCAAAATAACACCTCAAGTTTATGCATGTCAAGATGAAGAAAGAAAAAAAGTAGTAACAATAGAGCTAGAAGAAAGCAAGTTTATGCGCTGCACAGAGGGTGAAGAATACGGAAATACATATTATGAATTGAGAGTTTATTAAAAGAAAAGTAAAATAGCGAGTAGATGGAATAAAAAACCTGAAGCTTGCTATTTTGCTATTTAAAAAAATTTCATAACTTTAATTTCTTTTAGAAGAAAGTGTTGAAATTCTTAGCTAAAACCTGAGTTTGACATTAAAAATAGTAAAACGTATCTGTAATTACGGAGATAAATTAATGAAATTTATGGTTAGAAGAATAATTTTTTAATAATTGCAAAAATTATAAATATATTGTTGACAAATAAGATGATTTTATGGTATTATATAACTTGTCACGAGATGATATGGAGAGGTGGTCGAGTTGGTTTATGGCACCAGTCTTGAAAATTGGCGTAGGTTTGTAGCCTACCGTGGGTTCGAATCCCACCCTCTCCGCCATTTTTTTATATAAAGGTAGTAAATGGAGCAGTACCCAAGAGGCTGAAGGGGGCAGTTTGCTAAACTGCTAGGGTTCGTTAAGGGCCGCGGAGGTTCAAATCCTCTCTGTTCCGCCAAA
>CAKPQL010000054.1 GCA_934178555.1 uncultured Clostridia bacterium | reverse complement strand
TATTTCATCTAAGCAATGAGACGTAACTGTAAAACTAGGTTCATCCCAAATCAAGCGACGATTTCTGCTTCCATAAATTGTATTTGGAAACAAATGTCTATATTTTTCCAAATCATCAATTTCCTTCAAATGTTCATAAGTTGCCCGCATACTACTTCTTTCAGGTATAAGTGCTAATAATTCTTGCTTTCTCTTAATATGCCCCGGTCCTTTATGAGCACTTAATCCCTTATCAGAATATAATCCCTTATCAATCAAATACTGTGGTGCTACAGAATGGATTCCGTCTGCATCATAGTTTCCTCTCATAATATTTACAAATCTCTCTTGATTAGTTGTTTTATATTTTTTCAATGGTTTGTATATACCAAAGTCATCTCCTTCACCCATGCCTACTTTAGGTAAATCAGATATAGCATCCTCTACTGTCACAAAAGGGTACTCGCATCCAGGACCATGAGTTTTCTTTGGATACGAAAACTCAATACCGTCTAAATCTGTTCTGATACCAATTAAAAATAATCTTTCTCTTGCCTGCGGGACTCCATAATCACACGCTCTTAACAATATATCTTCCTGCTTACGAGAAGCAAGTTTATAACTTGGATAAATGCCTTTAGTTTCAAAGGTATCACAAATATAATTGAATATAGCACCTTTTTTACCATTTTTATCAGGTTTTGAAAACATACCTTTAACATTCTCAAACAAAATTGATTTCGTATTAACAGTCCTTGATATTCTGACGATATTGCTAAACAAATCATCTCTTTCATCACCAACAGTTCTTGTTCCTGCTAGACTAAAACTTTCACAAGGAGCCCCTCCTGACACTACATCAACCGTTTCACTTTCAGAATCAATTCCATATCTAGCCATCAATAATTCTTTAATCATATTATCGTCAACTAGGTTTATGTCTCCGTGAATTACCAACGAGCGAGTAGTTTCATGCATAAAACTCTTAAGATAATCTTCATTTACATTTCTTTCTTCATTCTTATAGTCAGCTAAATGCATAACTTCTGCATTATGACTGACTGAGTATGTTTCAACAGTAGTATCTGTCCACTCAACCGCTATCAACGGTAAAATCCCCGCCCATTTAAAACCTGTACATAATCCACCAGGACCTGAAAACAAATCAATACTCACTAACTTATAGCCTTCATTCTTCATTCTTGCAACAAGACTTTTATTCATTGTCAGAATCTTCCTTTTCGTTGTTATTTTCTTTAATAATTCTTCGAGCTTCCTTTAAAGCTGTCCTTCTTACAAATTCACTATATGAACCATATGACTCGTATTCAGCGGCGTTCTTAAATAATTCAAGTTCTTCTTCGCTTACTCTTATACTTATTGACGTTGATTTTTTCATTCCAGAACCTCCTAATGACAGTATAATCAATATGTAGTGCATTGTCAATACATTGCCCGGCTGGATTGATTTTTCAGATATATTTCTATTACATAGCTCCTGCTTATTCTCATCAATTTTGCAATCAATATATCCCTATTTTTAGACTGTCTGTTCATTTTTCTTAGAATGATATGCTTCACGTCTCATAGCCAGTGTTTTTTCATATCTATCTTTTGCAATAGGATCTCCATCCAATGCTTCTTCACGCATTTTTCTGTAGCTCTTCACTGTGGCTCTAACCTGATACTGTTTACGT
>CAKPQL010000053.1 GCA_934178555.1 uncultured Clostridia bacterium | reverse complement strand
AATATTGCTGTATTTCAATCTGTAAACAGAGGTACTGTTGAAAAAGCCAATGTAAAAGTCGACGGTGGTAATATTGAAAGTTAATGTTGAAGTTAGAAAAAGTTCGTTCTTATTTATTCTAATTGGACTACTTTGAATTACAGTACTTGCCATATTAATTCTTTTATTATTATTCTTTATATAGAGGTTTAGTGGTTGTTGCAAATTTAGTAACAACCACTTCTGTTGTCTTATCAGTTAAATCGAAAAATTCACATTTAGTCATTTTTTAAAAAATTCATTACTAAATCTATAATAATTTCCTTTTCTTTTGGATTTGATTCTGCTATCAATAAAGTAAGTGCAGCTAATGTATTATTATCAATTGTCTGTCTTCCGTTTTTATATAAAATTCCATAGAAATTTAAAAAATATATAAATAATGTTGCAGCAATTCTTTTATTTCCATCGACAAATACATGGTTCTTTACGATTAAATACAAAAAATTTGCTCCTTTTTCTTCAATACTTTTATAAATGTCTTGTCCTCCAAAGCTTTGATAAATATTTCCTATAATTGCTTCAAGTCCTCTATTTCTTTCTACTGCAAATATTGAACTTTCTGAATTAAATCTAAGCTGATTTATTACATGAATACAATCGTCATACTTTATTTTTCTCTCATCTATATTACCCTTTACTTTTTCTAGCGTTCTATGGTCATAGTCATCTAGCAAATTTAATGCTTTAGAATAATCTCCTATAACTCTTAGTATTTCTTTTGCATCATTTCCTTCTAATCTTTCATCTATTCGGTTTGCAATATCTATTAGTTTTACTGTTTTTTCTAAATATTCTAATCTCTTTTGATTTACAGCATAGCCCTTTAGCATATAGTCTTTTAAAACATTATTTGCCCATTTTCTAAATAAAATTCCCTTATCTGACTTGACCCTATATCCAACACTTAAAATCATATCTAGGTTATAATATTCTACTTCTCTTTTTACTTCTCTTTCGCCTTCTTTTTGAACTGTCGCAAATTTTGCGACAGTTGGAATATCTGCCAATTCCTCTGCAAGTGCATTATTAATGTGTTTACCTATAGTTTTTACATCTCTGTTAAATAATGTTGCCATTTGTTGTCTATTCAGCCATACCGTTTCATCTTTTAAGTTTACTTCTAATTTTACTCCTTGGTTTTCAAATAAAATAATTTCATTTTTTCTTTCTTCCATAAGAAACATCCTTTTCTTTATAATTTAAGTTCTAGATACATTTACTTCTACTTACAAAGCTTCAAATTTTCGTTCTTATAGAACTTATGTTCGTGTTATACAATAGTTTCATTTGTGTGTCAATTCTTTTTTGTAAATATCTCTAAAATAAAAGATACTTTACATTACTATACATTAATCATGAGTTTATCTAATTTTATATTTTAATTTTTAAAGCTGTAGAAAGTTACAAACTCTCTACAGCCATTTTTTAAGCTAGAATAATTATTCAGTCTTATATTCTTTTCTCTGTATCTAACATTGCTTTCCAGCATGGGCGTTGACCAGCATTATTTTATTAAATTCTGACATCATCTAGAAAATCAAATATCTTATTATAATATGTTTCTGGCTCTTTATATCTTGATTCAGTATGTCCTGCACTATGTATTATAAGTTTATCCTTCTTGCAATTAGCTGCTTCATATAATTTTTCACACATGTACTCCGGAACGAAATCATCATTATCTCCATGAATAAACAATATTGGAACAGTT
>CAKPQL010000052.1 GCA_934178555.1 uncultured Clostridia bacterium | reverse complement strand
AAAGCAGAGGCTGAAAGTATTTTGAAGGATGCATTATCAAATGGTAAAATTGTTTCAATATCAGATAATGGTTTGACAAAGGCAGGAAATGCAAGCTATGAAATTATAATTGATGCAGGAAAAACAGTAGGAACCAAAGGTGAAAATTTGGTGAAAATTGTAATTTCAAGTGATGGAGGTATGTTAAGTGCATATCCAATAAAATAGTAGATAGGAAGGAAAATATATGGACGTTTTAAGCAAATTTTTACAAGCAGAAATAAATTCAAAAGAGTATTATGAGAGTATAACGAATTTTATTAATTTATATGAGATAAGAAAAGGTGAATTTGAAGGAAATGAGTATGTTATTATGAAGATGGACAGAGACAATTTTATAATATTCCCTGAGTATAATGATGGGGAAGAAGGAATACAAATCCCCTTTTCATTATCAATTTATAAAAATAGATTGTTGGATGCAATTAATAGCTATGCTCAAGAGAAAGGTATTATTTAATTATGGTTATACTTTCGGACATCCAACAACCTATAACTCTTGCACGTCTATTAATTAACCATCATGGCTGCCCAGAAGCAATTAAGAATCCATGATGTTAATTAATAGACACTAGCGAAATTTTGCCGAGTTGGGTATACGGACGAACATAGCAAATTTAATATGCTGATGTAACGCACTCTTAGTAACAGAATGTTGCGAAAGGGTGCGTTTTTCTGTGAAAGTTTACTATAAACGGTAAGGATTTTTTATAAAATTCAGTCTTACAAGCGGTATTTCAGACATAAAAATTGGTCTAAAAAGCGGTAATCCTATTGAAGATTTTTTTCATTATAGCGGTCACTGTAAGAGATGCATTTCTGTATAATGATGAAATCGTTGTACTCAGACCAAAGTGTCAGACAAAGTTTTCGGACTATGCTGGAAACCCATACAGTATCGACATTTTTGCGAATGTAGAAATATGGTTGTTCCGTAGAACTGATGTTTTGATAAGTGCTTGTAAACCTTATATTATCTGATTTTACGTATGAAGTATCTAGCCCACATTATTATTTCGATACGAGGTTTATATAAAATCTCTTCATATTGTGG
Source organism: uncultured Clostridia bacterium (assembly GCA_934178555.1). GTDB lineage: Bacteria > Bacillota > Clostridia > TANB77 > CAG-508 > CAKPQL01. Next base: position 717 of record CAKPQL010000052.1, on the reverse strand, counting down.
TGGTATGAGAAGGATATCCGTTTGCTCATTTTTATAGCACAGAACTGCAAGAATGTATACTGAAACCTCAGGAAGACAAGTGTTTTCAAGATTTGACTGCAATTAAGTTTTACTTCAAGATGAATTATGACATTCAGAGACAGGTTACTGACAATTCGCTGGGGTCTCATGAATACAGACAACTTGAATAATGATGGATAATCTCCAGCAATCTCAAATCATCTGCATCTAATACCATCGAAATTCTCCAATCTTAATCCGCACTTCCTAACATTACATCTCTGTTTTGATTCATTCTGATTTGTAACTACACAGAGCCAAGCAAATATGATGGAAAAGTTTGTTTATAAAGATTTTTTCCATCATATTTATTTGGCGAAGTAACCACATGAGTAAAAGGAAAGTAGCGAAGCTACGATTTTACGAATGTGGTTTTGGGTAGTTATTATCTAATAATATTTCCAGAAACCTGCTCATCCACCGATACTGCATAGTTCCATTAATCCGCAGAATATTTCTTTTATCATGGCATTTGAATTTTTGTATATGTTCGATTTTTTGATATATGAAGTGTGGTAGCAAAAAACAAGATGAAAAAAGTGTATAAATTTAAACAAACATTTCTTCTGCAAGGGTAAGGATTTTGCTACAAAGCAAGGCAATAGAAGATTACAAGCTACGATTTACTTTCTTGCGATTCAGATGGTGCAGGTATCC
>CAKPQL010000051.1 GCA_934178555.1 uncultured Clostridia bacterium | reverse complement strand
AAATAATACTCTGCACCGAGAAATACAAAGTAAAAAATTCCAAGCATTAAAATTGATCTCACAGTACCTTTTCTCATATCTTTTTCCTACCAGTGAACGAGAGCCAGCCACTTAGGCTGACTCTATCATTTTTATATACTTATTATTATCGTTTTTACAAAAAAGGTAAAGTAGAAATCATATATTTACAGGAATCTGCGTAATATTTTTTCTTTCTTTTCTGTATATTTCTGATAACGAACCGGTAAATCCATCCAGGTCTTCTTATCCACGATACTTCTGTAATGACTGAAAGTCTCGAAACCTGCTTCTCCATGGTAACCACCCATACCACTCTCACCAACGCCGCCAAATGGCATTTCACTTGTAGCAAGATGAATAATGGTATCATTGATACATCATAACGCAGTTTCCAAAGATACTAAAGGGATTTTTTCTAAAGAAAAGTTTAGAATTATGGAATTATAGTTCGAAATCATAGGCTTCGTAAGCTGTTGTATCGGAATAGTCCCACCATTCTCCTGCGTAACCACGGAAGCCACATTCTGCCATCACGCCTTCCATCATTCTGGCGTTTCCCGCCGCTGTTTCCGATACATCACTGTAATCGCGATCTGCCCTAAGTGAAAAATCGTCAAATGCCGTCGGCATTTCCACTTCATTTCTATCAAACGTCACAAGTGTCATATCAATCGTTCCACCAAGATTATGTGCTTTCATACCATTCGCCGGGTTGGCAACATAGCGCGGATTTGGACATACCTGCCATAACTTTTCCTGTGCCGCAAATGGGCGATATGCATCCCAGATTTTTATGTAATATCCCATAGATTTGAATTTTTCCTGCGCCACTGCAAGTTTTTTTACGGTTCCATAGCGCAAATAGGCATCCTTAAAATCATAGATAACGGTTCCGGTAAAATTATCTGTTGTAGCATACTTAAGGTCTATGACGATATCCGGAATATAATCTGTAATTTTCACAAAGTCTGTATCTGCAGGTTCTTCCACTGTCTGCTCTTTTTCTGTTGTCGCCTGTGCTTCTGTATCGTCTTGTTCTGCATTCTTTTCCGCTGCTTTTGCTTTTTCTTTGTCTGCCTGTGCTTCCTTTTCCTTCTCTACTTTTTCAGCTTCTTTCTTTTGGCTGGTGTAATATCTGCCACAGAAAACACCTCCGACCAAGAGTACCGCGAAAGCAATTATAATGATGATAGATAGAAGTTTTATTTTCTTTTTTTGCATACTCAGTATCCTTTCACGCCATCTGCCGTCGTTCTTCCGTTGGAACAATGCAAATGAAATGCCGATCCGCCATCTCATTGCATTATGTCATCTATACAAAGTTTCCGCCGATAGTATTCTGGGCATTAACCTGTAAGAGAGTCAATCATTTCTCCAATTTTTTCCGCCGCTTCCATAACACTTTCAAAATCTATATGTACAGCATACGCATTGTTCATACAATAATTTTTCCAAAGGTCCCCTAGAAAGACATCGTCTTTCATGTCTTCAATAATCTCTTTCCACTCCGCTAGCAGCGCTAAAGACTCTCGTTTCTTTGCAGTTCTCACGACTGCATACCTCAATATCTCAGGATCGATTATTTGTCTATACATATTGTAGAACATATACAAATCATAAAAGTCTCTAGCCCGCGTAGTTCCGATATTTCTACGAATAATAGTCTCATATTTCTCCGCTATAATGGTCTCTACATTGTATGCCATGATATCTATCTTTTCATCATCCAATATGGTCCTATAGGAATACTCTATCGCACAAGGTGTTATTTCGTCTCCCGTCGTAATATCTAGTTTCATCGGATTTGCTATTTTTCCATAATGTGCGACAAAATGC
>CAKPQL010000050.1 GCA_934178555.1 uncultured Clostridia bacterium | reverse complement strand
AATAATTCCATATTTGATACAGTCATTTATTCTTTCTTTATCTTTCATACCATAATTAAAAGATAATATAGAAATTATAGTATTAGACAATCCAAATGCCGAAAATAATGCTATTTGTTGTATCTTATAATAAATACCAAATGAACCAACAAGAATTGTAATATCTGTCTTTGCTACTCCAAGTATTGCATTCATACCTGCCATCATAATTGACAACAAGGTTTGCATAATTGCAGCAGAAATACCTATTCTATATATTCCTTTAATTATATCAATTTCAGGTTTTATGTATTTTAAACTACCATTTATTTCTTTGTTTTTAGTATAATGAAAAAACATTGCTATAAATAAAGAAATAAATTGTCCTATAACTGTTGCCCAGGCTGCACCAGCCACTCCCATTTTCAGTGGAAATATAAATACATAATCTAAAATTATATTTGTAACAGCACCTGATATTTGCGAAATAGTTGATAACATTGTTTTACCTGTTGATTGTAAAAATCTTTCATATACTGTATATCCAATTGAGCCTAATGATAAACAAGTACAAATTTTCAAATATGTTGTTCCCATAAATAATACTTCCGCATTCCCGTTAGAGAATAATGAAATAAACCATTCAGAGCCAAAGATACCAAATAGTAAAAATACTATAAATATACATATACTTAAAATATTCCATTTCCAGCTACCTTGTTTACTTTTTCTTTGTTTTTTTCACCCAAACTTTTGGATAATAATGCGTTTAATCCTATTCCTGTTCCTACTCCTATTGCTATAATTAAAATTTGAATTGGAAAAGCTATTGTTAATGCTTGGTTTGCAATAGCTCCTTTTTCTCCCATGTTTGCTACAAATATGCTATCAATAACATTGTATAATGCTTGTAGAACCATAGAAATAATCATTGGCAGTCCCATTTTTAATAATAACTTTTTCATTGGCAATTCTGCCATTTTATTTTTTTGTATTTCTTCCATCTTACACACTCCTTCTACTTCTTTAGCAAAAAAATAACGTAAGTCCTTTTCTCTGGACTTACGCTTTCGCTACTCGATATACGTATTATAGCATAAATTTTATTTTTGTGTAATACTTTTACAAATTTTTTATTTTCAAAATTCAATTTTATTTATAAATTTAATTTGTTATACCTACTGATATCAACTTTAATTGTACTAAGTCAGTTATACTTATTTTTCCATCTCCATTCATATCTGAAGCAATTTTCTCTATGTCATTCGGAATTAATATACTTACAGAAAAAAGTTTTAACCTAACCAAATCTGTAATTGATATTTTTCCATTACCATCTATATCACCAATTACTATTAATGTATACTGTGTATTTTCTTCTACCTTCAATGTCATTCCTGTTGCAAGAACATCGCCTTCTTCTAATAATTTTCCAGTCTTATCTACAAATATCATTTTTTGTTCAGTTTCTATATTTTGTTTAAATTTACTAACAGTTGTGCCTACTACAATTCTAGAAATATATTTTTCTTCTATTTTATATACATCAGATATAAATTTATTCTTTTTAGTTATATCTTCATATAAATTAATCATAGCCGCAGTCGTATAATTGGCTATTCCTCCACTTTGAGAATAACATACAGGCGTAGATAATTTAATATATTGTGCTTGAACAGATTCTTCAAGTTCAATTGATTTGGTTTTAGAATCACTTAACCATCCTGTCTCATTTGCTATTTGAGTCCAATTTTCGCCATCAGAACTTACATATAAAATTGCATCTTTAATCATACCATTTTTTGGGGTTGTACCTTGAATTGGTACATATTCTAGTGCTGACAAATAAACTGGCTCATCTAATTTTATAACAATATATCTATTTGTATC
>CAKPQL010000049.1 GCA_934178555.1 uncultured Clostridia bacterium | reverse complement strand
AGAAAAAATTAATGAGATGACTAATTTAAAATGTGATGATGGCGTTATTGCAATCACTAAAGAAGGAGAAGTATTATACTCATACGTTTTAGAAGCTATGGAAAAAATTAGGTTGGGAGAAGCAAAGGTCTTAGAGCAAGTTAATTTAGAAAGTGGAGAGATAAGAATAGGTTCAAGTGATATGTGCTTGCAGTTTTTTTTGCTTCAGTATTTAGAAGAGTTTCAAAAAAAATATCCTAAAATTAAGATAAGTATTACAAACGGACCTACGCCAGAAACTATAAAACTTTTAAAAGAAGATAAAATAGACTTTGGATTGGTAAGTGAACCATTTGAATTAGAGGAAAAATTTACTGCTATAGAAGTATGTAAGATTGAAGATATATTTGTGTGCGGAGAAAAATATAAAGATTTATCAAAACAAAAAGTTAGTTTTAAAGAATTAGAAAAATATCCATTAATCTGTTTAGAAGAACATACAAGTACCAGAAAATATATAGATACCAAATTTAAGGAGAATAATGTAGGGTGCAATCCAAAATATGAGCTTGCAACAAGTAATTTAATAGTAGATTTTGTTAAAAGGAATTTTGGAATTGGAGCTGTAGTTGATAAATTTGCAGAAGAAAAAATAGATAATAAAGAAATATACAAAATAGATATAAAAGAGAAAATAGAGCCAAGAAATATATGCATAATAAAGAAAGAAAAATTAATATCAAAAGCTTCAAATGAGTTGCTTAAATTTATTATTAATAAGTAAAATTTATCAATACCATAACAAATATATATTTTACTTATAAAAAGAAAGGCGTTAAAATAGATAATGTAGTAAGAATTCTACATTATCTATTTTTTATATACTAGGAAATTTCTCAGTTCCTAGTATATAAAAAATGCTATATCGCTATTGCCTTTGAGATTTCCTCATTACATTCGGAAACTCAAATCGGCGAGAACAAAGGGCGACTAAAGTCGCTTTGTTAAATAATTTAAAAGTGTGACAAAACCACTTTTTGAGGAGGTAATATTTATGGTAAGTGCAATTGTTGGAGGAAACTGGGGAGACGAAGGAAAAGGAAAGATGTGTGATATCTTATCAAAAGATGCAGATGTAGTTATTAGATTTCAAGGAGGAGCAAATGCAGGGCATACAATAGTAAATGAATATGGAAAAACTGCTTTACACATGTTGCCATCAGGAATTTTTAGAGAAGATGTTATAAATGTAATTGGACAAGGAGTTGCTTTTGATATTAATGCATTCTTTGAAGAGCTAGAATCTGTTAAAGAAAAAGGAATGAAAAATCCTAATATAGTTATTTCAGATAGAGTTCAAATATTAATGCCATATCATATTAAATTAGATGAATTAGAAGAGCAAAGATTAGGAAAGGCAAGCTTTGGTTCAACAAAATCAGGAATTGCACCATTCTATTCTGATAAATACGCAAAAATAGGAATACAAATTTCAGAGATATATGATGATGAGCACTTAAAGAACAGATTAACAAATATTTTAACTGCAAAAAATAAAATAATATCAGCTTTATATGGAGAAGAAAATCAAGTAGATATTGAAGAAATGTATGAATTCTTGGTAAACTCAAGAGATAAATTAAAACCATATTTATGCAATGTAGTTAAATTAGTAAATGAAAAAATAAAAGAAAATAAAAATATAATAATAGAAGGACAATTAGGAACATTAAGAGATATAGACAATGGAATATATCCATTTACAACTTCATCTTCACCACTTGCAGGATTTGGAGCAGTAGGAGCAGGAATTCCACCTTATGAAATTAAAAAGATATATACAATAGTAAAAGCATATTCTACATGTGTTGGAGCAGGAGCTTTTACAACAGAAATTTTTGGAGATGAAGCAAAAGAGTTAAG
>CAKPQL010000048.1 GCA_934178555.1 uncultured Clostridia bacterium | reverse complement strand
TCTTGTCTTTGACAGTTGCTGCATAAAAATAGCTTGCAATCCCTTTATTTACAAGGCTTTGCAAGCTTTTAAATTTGTGCGTAATATGCTTATCTTTTTACCTTAGAAAAAATTTTATTAAATTTTTCATAAGTAGTTATTTCATAGTCTGTTCTAAAGCCAAAAACATCGTGTAAATCATCAGTTAAATTGTTTCTAACATATGCTGGAGAATATCCAGTTCCTTTTTCTTCATATACTTCCATTTCTCTTAATTTTTCTATTATTTCTGTATTAGTATATTTATAGTTTAGTTTATTTTCTAATATTCTATAGATTAATAGTGATATAAAGCAAGTTAGAAAATGTGCTGTTATTCTATCTTCTCTTGAAAGATAAATATCACCAGATTCAAAATCAGATTTTAGTATTCTGAAGTTTTCTTCAATTTCCCATCTGTTTTTAGATATTTTTAGAATATCTTTAACTTCACCATTTAGGTTAGTGGTTACACCATAGTAACCATCATATTTTTCCTCATCTTTGATAGTGTCCTCATTTATAGAATAGGAATAAATGAATTTTTCCTTTGATTCATTTAATGAATTTTCTTCCTCTTTATTTTTTGCCTTTTTTGATGTTGAAATATCTTCTTTTATAAACCTTCTGTAATCGTTTGGATTAGTACTCAATTTAATTTTATCGCCATTACTGGAAGAAGATATTTTTTTCTTTGCTCTTTCAATCTGCCCATTTCTGACATTTGTTAAGTAATCTTTATATTTAATTTGAAATGTAACTATTAAGTCTTGCTTTACAGACTTAGTTTCTGTTTGTACAATTTTATAAAACACAGTTTCATAATACTTTTTTCTTAGTTCTTCATTGTTTAGAATACTACTTAATTTATATGTTTTACTTAAGTCTCCAACTATCCTCCAGTTATCATCTTTAAATACTTCTTCTTGGTATTCTTTTTTTAGTTTCTTTATAGATTGAGTGATGACAAAAGCTCTACCTTTTTCGACATTAAATAGTTTTATTTGATCTGTACACATTGCTGCATCAGTGCAAATAATAGTATTTTTATTTTCTATGTCGAATCCGTCTATTTCAAAATCAGTTAATGGATCTATTCCAATAATCTTTTTTTGTAATGGAATTAAAGTAGTGCTTTCATTATCACTACCTGGATAGATGTTCATTGCTATTGGATAACCATTACCGTCTAAGAATAAGCCCATTCCTACAACTGGCTTTCCTTTTTTATCTTTAGCATTTCCAGTATATTTTCTTAAATCATCTTCTTCACTAATATCAAAATAATAATTTGTACAATCATAATAAAATATTCTTGTTTTTCTATCAACGACAGATTTGCTGTTGTTATATAACTCTCTTTGAATATAATCTAAATTAGAACAAAGATAAGTTAAGCCACGATATATATTTTCTAAATTGTATTTTGGAGTTTCAATAAAGTTTTTACTCAGTTCATATGTCTTTAATTTTGAAGAAGGAAATATAATTCTTGAATATACTAAATAAGATAAAACCTCATTCAAATCAAATTCAAACTTATGTTTTTTTGCTACAGTACTGACAATTTTATCTAACTTTAATGAATAATAAATATCCTCAAGAAATAGATATCCAATATTATACTTATTTATTTTATTTATTGGTATTTGTCTATTAACATATTTCTTAACAATTACTTCCTCCGGTTCTTCTTTCACCATATGAGTATTATTATATTCTTTAACATAATTGTTTAACCAAGCATCAAGGCTTATATTTTCTTCGTTAGCCTTCTTTATGATGTCAGGCTCATTTCCTATTGTTTCTAAAGTACGCGTAGTTCTTTTTCCATTTTTTTTGTAATCTTCAATTAGATAATATATTTTATAATCTTTTGCTTGACTATAACTTTTTCTTGCCATGCTATCACATCCTAATCTAATTATAACATGCTACGACATATTACGCAAGTATAAAAATAATAAAAAAACAAGTATTTATAATACTTTGAGAGCATTTTTTTAATAACAAGTGTCAAAGATGGGA
>CAKPQL010000047.1 GCA_934178555.1 uncultured Clostridia bacterium | reverse complement strand
TATGATAATCAACAATGGGCAAACATAGTAGTAAGAGAAAATGGACAAGAAAGCTATTATGTATGGGTACCAAGATATGAATATAAACTAGAGCCAGCAAATGAAAGAACAAGTGTGCAATTTATTTCAACAAACCAAACAGAAGCAGATACAGGATATGCAATACCAGAAGCATTTACATGGGAAAATGATGATGGATCAACTAAACACTTAAGTGGATTTTGGTCAAGCAAATATAAATTAAGAGATGATAGTACAAGAAGATTAGATGCTACAGTAGCTGGAAGTGAAAAGAAAATAAGAGTAAGTAACATAGTTGCGTCAAGTAGTGAAGTACAATTTAGGGCATATTTAATAAAAGACGGAAAAATATTACAAACAGCAGCAATGACCAAAAACGGAGAACACACATTTACAGTGTCAGAATATGGAACGTATTCAGTTGCAATAAAACAGTGGAGCACAACAAACGGAACAGTAGCAGGATTTGCAAAAGAAGTAGTATTACAAGAAATAGCTCCTCCAGATGTAACAGGATTTAGAGTAGATACAACATATATAGTAACATATGATGACAGTGGAAACGAAAGTTATACTCAAGCAATAAAAGATGTACTAAAAGATGGAGCAGTTATAAGCACAGATAATACATTACAAACAGGAGAAATAGATGTAAGTAAAATAAATGGAACATGGTATGATTATAGTGAGCAAAAGTGGGCAAATATAGTAACAATAAATGATGGAGCAACAAACTATTTTACATGGATACCAAGATATGAGTATGTATTAGATACATCAACAGTAGGACAAAAAGTAAAAGCAATACTAATACCAAAAGAAAAAGAAACAGCAGATGCAGGCTATACAATACCAGAAGCATTTACCTGGGAAGACCCCAATAATTCTAGTAAAGTAGTACAACTAAGTGGTTTCTGGTCAAGTAAATATAAATTAAGAGAAATAACTAGCCAATAAGTTTAGAGTTAATTTACTAGTTAACTCTAAATAAGAAAGGATGAGAAATGATGAGGATAAATAAAATAATGCTATTAATAATATTAAGTTTTTTGTTAGAAATATTATTAACAACTAATGTTAATGCAAATTATCAAAGTGTGCCTACAGGAAGTTCAAAGTCAGCAAGTGCAACTGAATGGATAACAGGCATAAGGCAAAAAGAAAGTTCAGGAAAAGGTATGGGGTTAAATGAAGAAATAGATACAACAACAGGTCTTGCAACAACAAAATCAAATGATATAGATGTACATTTGTTAAAAAATACAGAATATGGTGCAATATTAATTTTAGGTTCATCAGATTATGGAAAACAAGGAACAGATATTACAGCAAGACGTATGGATAAAGGGGAAACTTCAGGAACAGATGTACAAGCTAGTACAACAGGAAATAAATATGGAATATATGAAATGGGATATTATAATATGTCTGTTGGTTACTACACTATCAAAGAATGGGTAGCTGGTGGAACTACAGATTTCTTTCCAAGTATAGCGTCTAGATATATAAATAGATATACTACAAATGTATCATCAGCTAGAATTGGTGATGCGCTTACAGAAATGAATAAGTGGCATGGTAGTAATTATGTAAATTGGATTAGTTATAATTATTATGCTTTTTGTCGAGGAGCTTATGGTGCTTTTTCATATGACTGTAATACGGAACGGAGGAAGTTATTTTGCACGTGAAGGGATTGTTAACGGAGAAGGAATTTAATATTTAAAGTGCATAAAAACACGATGTTTATTATAGACATTGTGTTTTTTGCTATATAAATGAGTATTACTGTAGAAAAACTTTTTATGTTAAACATATTGAAAAAACACTAGAAATAATATATTATATAAAATATGTATTATTTAAATAAACAAATTTATTGGAGGAATAGATGAAAAAGGTAGCATTCTACACGTTGCGGATGTAAAGTAAACCAGTATGAAACAAATGCAATGAGCCAAAAATTTTTAGAAAATGGTTATGAAATAGTAGATTTTGAAGTTTTTGCTGATATATATGTTGTAAATACATGTACAGTTACAAATATGTCTGACAAAAAATCAAGACAAATAATAAGGAG
>CAKPQL010000046.1 GCA_934178555.1 uncultured Clostridia bacterium | reverse complement strand
GACAATTACGAAATAAAATATAAATACAAAAACAGCGTATTAAATATAAAAGTAGCACGTGGAAACATTATTTTAGGTCTAAATAAAAACAGCGAAAAAACAGGAGAAAATACTGCCAACATCACAAGCATAAGTAATACAACTATTGTAAAACAAATGATATGTAATGGAGAAGGAATACCAGAAAAACAAATTAAGATAGGAGAAAATGGAGTATATAATATAGAAGTAATAATATAAATTTTCGCCCAATAGGGACGTCCCTTTTTGGGCGAAGATACATAATTATGAGTAAATTGATAGTCAAAATTATTTATGAAACTTAAATGTAATAATCTAGTAATAATATTGAAAAAAAGCTTTGACATATATGCGTGGTAGAGTTATAATAAGGGCAAAGATTTTGAACGGAAATGGTAGCTGAAAAATTATTGTTATACCATAGAAAGGATAAACATATGGAAAAAAGAGAATTAACACTAAATATTAAAGAAACAAATGAACAAACAAGAAAAAGAGTTTATAAAAGTAAACAATTACAAAAAAAGATATCATTATATAAAAAGTTAGGACTTGGAGCTGCAACAGTTAGCTTGGCAGCGGGAATAATTGGTGGTCCAATAATTTCAAATATGGCTAAAAATATTAGAAATACAAACGATACAAAAGCTGCAATACAAATGGTAGCAGATTCTGAGGAATATTTAGAAAGCATTAAAGCTAATCCAATGATGAGTAAGGTTGTTTCTGCGGAAGATTTTGATAGGCTTGAAGAATTGACAAATGCCATAGATACGTATAATAAATATAAAAATAAGGTAGAACCAACATTTAATGAACAAGAAGCTTATTTAGAAGCATGTAATACAATTGGAAATGCAAAACAATTGGTAACAGATAATTATAATGCGATAATCAAGAAGAAAATTGCAGAAGCATATGGTATAAAAGATCCAAGTGATGTAAATAGAATACAAATATATTGTGATGAAGTTTTTGATGGCAGCGAGGTTAGCAAAGTTACGGAAATAAAATTACCAACAGGCAAAGAACTAAAGAGCGCTACATCTTTGTTCCATAGTGGAAGCATAGATAAGAAATTCGTAAACGAAATTCAAAAATCAAATGAACTTGAAAAATATCATTTTTCAAAAGATGGCAAAATACCAACAGAAACGTTAGATAAGATTATTGAGAATTTTGCAGATGCACAAGCTTTTGATGCAAACTATAAACTTGTGACCGAAAAAGATGGAGAAAAAATCAAAATGCAAGAAATAGAACGTTCAAAATCACAAGAAAGAGACGACAGATAAAACAAAATAAAAAGAAGGAGTGTACTTCTATGAAAGAAGAATTAGATCCAAACAAAAAAACAATATTAGTTGTTGACGATGAAAAGCCAATAATAGACATTTTGGTATACAATTTAAAAAAAGAGGGGTATAACACATTAGAAGCCACTGATGGTGAAATGGGGATAAATGTAGCACTAGAAGCAAGACCAGATTTAATATTGTTAGATGTAATGCTTCCAAAAGTAGATGGATTAACTGTGTGCAATAAGGTAAAGCAAGTATATAATGTTCCAATATTAATGATTTCTGCAAGAGATGAAGAGGTAGACAAAATTGTAGGACTTGAATTAGGTGCAGATGACTATATTACAAAGCCTTTCAGCGTTAGAGAATTGATGGCAAGAGTAAAGGCAAACTTAAGAAAAAATGATGACGGAAGTGTAATCGATAAAGAAAAAAAGAAAGATACAAAAATTGTTGTTGGAGACTTAGAACTTGACCTAGAAAAGGTTGAAGTTAAAGTAAAAGGAGAAGTTAAACCACTTACACCGAAGGAATTTGAGTTAGTTAAATTTTTGGCTATGCAACCTGGAGTTCCTGTTACAAGGGAAGTTTTACTTGAAAAAGTATGGAACTATGAGTATTATGGAGACATAAGAACAGTAGATGTAACTGTTTGCAGAATTAGAGAAAAACTTGGAGACAGCACAAAAAATTCAAAAATTATTATTAATAAAAGAGGAATTGGATATTATCTAGCCTCTAAATAAAAGGAATTAATGATGAAAAAATTACAAAATAAAATATTATTGATATTCTTTATAATAGG
>CAKPQL010000045.1 GCA_934178555.1 uncultured Clostridia bacterium | reverse complement strand
TCATATAATTTTTCAATATCTTTTACTTGTTTTGAGGCTGTTAAAAATATTTTATCTATATTAGCCTGCTCGCAATTGTTAAGACGATTGGTCATATTTTTATGATCACGATATATTCTTATGTCTTCAAAATACATAACAGCAGAAAAAGCTTTTATTACTCTTAAGAAGTCGCTTATTTTTTCGGCTTCTTTGATATAGACAGTGTAGTTTCTTTCTCTTTTTATTATTCTACTATTAAGGTTGTAACTGTTTAGTAACTTGTTTATGAATTCAGAGTATTCTTTGGTATCTAAAACGAACTCTAAGTGATACCTTGATGTTTTGGGGTCGTTTACTGAGCCAGATACTAAAAATACTCCGCGTAAGTAGGCTCTTAGACTATCTTCATCGGATACTATGTATTCTTTTGGTACGGATAGGTATTTGTTGTTATCTAGAATTGATAAGTCTGCGAGTAACTCTTTGATATTATTGTTTATTGTTAATATGTAAGTGAAGCCTTTACCTAGTTTTTTATTTCTAACTGTAATCTTTGGAGTTATATTGTAGATGTTTTTTATCAGTTTGAAACATCTTCTGGCAACGGCATTGTTTTCTAATGATAAGATGATGTTGTTATTTATGTTGGCACTTATTCTAAATATGGCTGATAACTCGGATATGTCCTCTAGTCTAGTGGTGTCTAATCTAGTTACTTCTTCTTTTACTGTGCTGGTAAAACTCATAGTATCCCTTCTTTCTTCTTAATTATATAATATTTTAGCGAAAAAAGAAAGAAATTATTGGGAATCTCTTTCTTCTATTAGGCTATTTACCGCTAGGACGAACTTTTTGGGCATTGTTTTGGCTAGTAAGTAGTTTAACTTCATATTAGGTGGTATTATTATTAGTTTGTTTTTAAACATATTATCTATGGCATATCTGCTGGCAAATTCACTGGTAAGTGAGGATATGTTAAATTTTACATTGGCGACATTGTTAAAGTTTGTGGTTACTGGGCCGGGACAGAATATGGATATTTTTACATTTGATTTGTCTTTTTTTAGTTCTTCATAGATGGCTAGGGATAGACTTACTATGTAGTTTTTGGTGGCATAGTATGTGGCCATGTATGGACCTGGCATAAAGCCCGCCATAGAAGCAACATTTAGGATGCGACCATAATCTCTTTTGACAAAATCTCTTAGAAATAGTTTGGTAAGGATATGATAGGCTTTGATGTTTAGATCGATCATATTCATTTCTTTATCTAGGCTTGTTTCGGTAAAATTACCGGCGTCGCCAAAGCCGGCATTGTTTATTAATATGTCAATGTTTTCATTTCTTACTTCTTTGTAGAGTTTTATGCATTCTTCTTCTTTGGATAAGTCGAAGCCATAGGTTTTTATTTTGTTTTTGGAATCTTTGAATTCTTTATCTAATTCTTTTTTGTCTTTGGCTACGAGAAATAGGTCAAAATTATATGTGCTTAAATATTTGGCCATATCGCGGCCCATTCCGGAAGATGCTCCTGTTATTAGTACTTTCATTTTATTGTCCTTTCTAGAAAAAGAATAATCACTACTGACTATTCTCCTTTTTCTAATTTGTTAATTACTTCTGTGCAGACGCAAATTACTTTGTGTTTTAGGTCGCCTGCGATGCCCTCAAGGACTGGTGTTCCTTTTTCTTTAGCTAAGTCCACTAGGTCTTCAGCTTTTCTTTGTAGTTCTTTAGCCTTCTTCTTAGCTATTTTTTCTACTTTTTCTTTGTCTAGATCTTCTAGTTCTTTTTTGATTTCATCTACTTTTTCAGTAAAGCTTTCTTTGATGTCTTCCATTTCAATTTTATCTACATCTTTCATAAATTCATCAAATTTTTTTTTGATATCACATCTTAAATTGCTTCCTTTTTTTGGAGCAAATAGTAGGGCTAGGCCCGCTCCTATTCCAGCACCTAAAGCAAATTTTCCAAATCCATTTTTACTCATTTTTCAATCTTCCTTTCTTTTTGTTATTTTTTCTATTAATGAATAAATTATGTTAACTACTCTGTCTGTTATGAATGTAAACTTGTTACTTACTGCATTTACAACAGAAAATACTCCATCTAAAGCAGTAACTTTCTCAGTAATATTATCAACAACTTTATCTATTTTATGTATTGTTATTGTTAACTT
>CAKPQL010000044.1 GCA_934178555.1 uncultured Clostridia bacterium | reverse complement strand
TATGAATATGCAAAAAGAGAACTATAGATAGGAGGTTTTCTATGAATATTACAGGGGTAATGTTCTATTACTATTTTATATGTCAAAGAAAATTGTGGTATTTTGTAAATGAAATTAATATGGAACAGAATAGTGAATTAGTATCAATAGGAAAAATCTTAGATGAAAATAGTTATTCTAGAGAAAATAAAAATGTAATGATAGATAATACAATTAATATAGATTTTATTAGGAAAGGAGCAGTTTTACATGAGGTCAAGAAGACAAAAGCAATAGAAGAAGCAGGTGTTTGGCAAATAAAATATTATATGTACTATTTAAAACAAAAAGGAGTAAAAGTTTTTGAGGCAAAAATTGATTTTCCATTATTGAGAGAAACAAGAGAGATAATATTAGATAATGAGGATGTAAAGGTAATTGAAAACGTAATAAAAAGTATAAAAGAAATAGTATCTAGTGAGAAGATACCTCAAGTAATAGATGATAAAATATGCAAAAAGTGTGCATATTATGATTTATGCTATGTGTAGGAGGTAGAGATGAAACAATCATATTATTTATATAAAAGTGGAAGAATTCAAAGAAAAGATAATACCCTAGAAATTGTATATAAAGATAATACAAAAAAATCAATACCAATTGAAAGAGTAAGTGATATATATGTAATGACAGAATTTGACTTTAATACAAGTTTGTTAAATTTATTAGGAAAGTACGGAATTTTAGTTCATTTTTTTAATTATTATGGATTTTATACAGGAACATATTATCCTAAAGAACAATTAGTATCAGGAAAACTATTAGTTAAACAAGTTGAAAGTTATACAGACGATGCCAAAAGGTTAGAATTGGCTAAAGCTTTTATAGAAGCGGCTTCATATAACATTTACAGAAATTTAGTATATTACAGCAATAGAGGAAAAGATTTAACAAGTAACATGAAAGAAATAGAGTATTTAAGAAGAAAAATTGAATTTTGCAAAGATGTACCAGAATTAATGGGGATAGAAGGTAATATAAGAAAGATTTACTATGAATCATGGAATACAATAATCAATCAAAATATAGAATTTGAAAAAAGAGTTAAAAACCCACCGGATAATGCAATAAATTCGTTAATATCTTATGTGAATACAATTATTTATACAAGAATATTAGGAGAAATATATAAAACACAATTGAATCCAACAATAAGCTATTTACATGAACCTTCAGAGAGAAGATTTTCTCTTTGTTTAGATGTATCAGAGATTTTTAAACCACTTATAGCAGATAGATTAATATTTTCAATGCTAAATAAGAATCAAATAAATGAAAAAGATTTCGAAGAAGGATTAAATTTTTTATATATAAAAGAAAATGCTAGAAAAGAGATTACAAAAGAAATGGACAAAAGACTACAAACAAGTATAAAACATAGAAAATTAGGTAGAGAAGTAACATATGAATATTTAATGAGACTAGAATTATATAAATTGATAAAATATTTTATGGAAGATCTGCCTTATGAAGGGTTTAAAATATGGTGGTAATATGTATGTTATTTTAGTATATGATATTAACTTAGAAGAAAAAGAAGGTCAAAAAGTATTAAGAAGGATATTTAAAATATGTAAAAAATATTTAGTACATATTCAGAATTCTGTGTTTGAAGGTGAGTTATTAGAATCACAAGCACTAAAACTTAAATCAGAGTTAGATAGATACATACGAAACGATAAAGATAGTGTTATTTTGTTTAAAAGTAGAAGTCAAAAATGGTTAGATAAAGAATTCTTAGGTAAAATAGAAGAGGATAAGACATCTAACTTTTTGTAATTTAAATTAGCATCTGTCGACCTTTAATAATGTAAAAATCATACTGGATCGACAGATGAAAAAATTATTGAAATATGTGAATTTCATAGATTTCATAAAATAGATAAAAAAATTGATGAGCAAAAAACATATATATCGACAGAAAATGTATGAAAAAAGCATGGAATAAAGGGATTTATAATATACCTGTATTAATTTAAATATAATAGAATGTAAATTTTAACGACAAGCCAAGCAATATAGTTTTTAGCTGGGGTATTAATTTAAATATAATAGAATGTAAATATGCTATTAGTATTAGAATTGCTACTCCTATGTTTTCTGTATTAATTTAAATATAATAGAATGTAAAT
>CAKPQL010000043.1 GCA_934178555.1 uncultured Clostridia bacterium | reverse complement strand
GCTCCAAACACTCCAAAGAAAGGTACATTTGTGTCTCTTAATCCAAAGTCTGAAGAAATACATTGATTTAGTAAATCTCCTGCAAAACAATAATCTATATCCGTATTTGCCAATCCAGATTTCGAAACCGCCAAATTTACAGTTTCCTTTATTATCTTACTTTCTGCTTTCTCCCATGACTTTTCTCCCCAAAACTCATCTTCCAAACACTTATCAAAATAGCTTGCCATTGGCCCATTAGCTTCTTTTGGTCCAACAATCGAAGCAGTTTGTAATATAATTGGTGGATTATCGAAACATACAGTTTGTTTTCCAATTTTATGCATATAAAAATCTCCTTTACTTATAAATCTTAATTGAACATATAAAATCCATTAGATAAATATCGCTGCTATAATTCCAATTATTACTGAAGTTGATATACCAAATACTAAAACAGGTCCTGCAACAGTAAACATTTTGCCTCCGACTCCCATTACATATCCTTCGGATTTATACTCTATAGAAGGCGAAACAATCGAGTTTGCAAACCCTGTTATTGGTACTAATGAGCCTGCTCCTGCAAATTTTCCGATTCTGTTAAACACATTCAATGCCGTTAAAATAGCAGAAATTGCGATTAACGAAATCGATACTACAGTCGATGCCATAGTATTATCCATTCCTTTAAACAGACAAAAGTCTAATATAATTTGGCCAATTGAGCAAATTAATCCTCCAACCCAAAAAGCATTAAAACAATCCTTTAATATTGGGGAGTTTGGTGACTTTTGCTTCACATACTCGTTGTATTCTTTATTTGTATTTATCTGTTCCATTCTATTTTCCTCCTTTCGATTGAAAATAATTACAATTTTTTATTTTCTATCCCTATCAATCATAAACGTTAAATCAATATCCACATAATATTCAGTTATTTTATCACCATTGATTTTTGCTTTTTGATTTACGACAGTAACACCAGTTAAATAATCTATAGTCTTAGATGCTTCTGCTATTGTTTGTACAATTGCATCTTTCCATGAAACTTTAGATGTGCCAGTTACCATTATATGTTTTTCCATAAGCTTCCCTCCAATTTTTTATTCATACTCTAGCTTTTCCAAAAACAAAAAAATTATGCGAAAATAATGACAATTTTCGCATAATTAAAAAATAATATGTTAATTCGTTTTAATTTTGATTTCACATTTCGCTATAGCGAATATATGAATTAAATTTCTAGATTGAATAATAAGTTAGTTCTTATATACTCACTAGCACATACCTTAATTTTTCTATACTTTTAATATTTTTTCTACTTCTTTTTCGGTTAATTCTACAGCTTGAGCTATCTGTTCTATAGATAAATTCATATTTTTCAAAGCCTTCACAATTTTTTCTTTTGTTGTTTTTTCTCCTTCTCTCCTTCCTTCTTCTTTTCCACGTTTCTCACCAATCTTAACTCCACGTGCTTCGCCTTCTTTTTCTCCGAGTTCTCTATTCGTTTTCATCTCTACGTTGTATCTCATTATACTCCACTCACGTTCTTCATACTTTGCAACTTCTTCTGGATTTTGACTTAATTTATTTAGTTCTTTTACTGTTTTATTTATTTCTTCATTTTCTTTTGCCGACATTTCCACTTTTTCCTCCTTACTTCCATCTATCAACCACAGCCATTGCTCTAGCTTTGTCTTGCAGTCTGGATTCTTTTCTTTAAATTTAGGAAGTTCTATAAAGTGCATTTCAAATGTATTGGTTGCCTCTTCCTCTTCCTTTTTATATCCCATATCAACAAATTCTATTGGTTTCGTATTCTCATATTTCATTCGTGCTATTGAATGATATGAATTTCTCTCTAAATAATTATATTTTAATATATTTATTGTTATTATCTTTTTTAATTCTTTATAATTCTGCTTAGCTTTTAATTGCTCTGCTGCAAGTTTTGATAAATATGTACTAGACCTTTCTTTTATATTATGTTCGTTTGAAACTTGCATTTCTACATCTACAACTCTTTCATTATCTATATCCAATTTTAAATCTAATATTCCAAGTTTTTCATCTACCATATTTGGCGTTAACTCCGGATTTTTTACTTCTACCTTATTTATATGTATATTCAAAATTGCCTCTAAAAAATCCTTTAACATTGAATTATTTTCTTCTCTTGCAAATATTCTTTTAAAAACATAATCTGATGTTAGTGGCAGTCTTGTCACTTTTTGACTTC
>CAKPQL010000042.1 GCA_934178555.1 uncultured Clostridia bacterium | reverse complement strand
AAGAAGCTAATGGAGAAGATTGTACAGATATAATAGAATTTACATATACAAAATATGGAAGCATAAGTGGAACAATAGAGACAGGATATATGAAACCGGATTCAAATGGAAATGCTGTTTATACTTTATGTGGAAACAAAAGAGTAGCATCCAAAAAAACGGCAACTGTGTATTTATATAGAGCAAGTGATGTTGCGTCAATAAATTGGGATGCAGGACCAAGAGCCTATATAGCTGCTAGAAAGAAAATAATAACCTATGTATCTGGAGTGTACGGTAAAGCGTATATACCAGATGAAACAGCAACCCCTTTAATTCAATATGCTAAAAAAGTAAAAGTTGCAGATGGAGATAATGGAATTTTTAAGATTGATAATATTGAATTTGGTGAATATGTGGTTTTTGTAGATAAATATAATTATGCAGATTATATAATAACTAATATAACAATAGATTCAAATAATGTGGATATAGATTTAGGAAAAATTAGTTTGATAGCTGGAGATTTAAACAAAGATGGAGTATTTAATACAACAGGAGATAGAAACCCATTTATTTTATTAATTCAACTTGACAAAGATGTAAAAGCTGGAAATCAAGATTTACAATCATTAGGATTAGAATTTGCATATGATTTAAATGATGATGGAAAGGCAATTTTGGCTGGAGACAGAAACATATTTATTTTGGAAACGAAATGTATAGATAAACAAACAATAAAAAAAGTAGTAGATTATACTACAATTTAATATAAATAGGGAGGGAATGAAATGAGTTATTTTAAAAAGAAGATTATAAGTATAGTTATTATATTTTCTATTATAATGAATTTAATACCTAATTTTGGACTTTTAACAGTAGTTAATGCGTCAAGTAATGGAAAAGAAAGAATTATATTGGAAATCGATGAAAATTTTGGTATACAAACAGTAGATAACAATAGAGTTTTTGCAATGAAAATAAATTTAAATAATATTACTGAAGACCAAACAGTTAATGCTCTATTTTTTACTATTAAGTTTGACCAAAACAAAATAGCACCTGCAACCAAAACAAGTACAGGGTATAAATCTACTAATTCTATAGATGAGTTTTTTTGTGATAAGTTGGATGAACAGATAACGGCAACAAGAGACTATTCTCAAACCCAATTTAAGAGCAATGGAGGAATATATTTTGATTTAGCAAGAGAGGATGTTGAAGATATTGTTTGCGAAAGCAAAACACCTATATATAACGTTTATTTTATTTTATTAGATGACACAATAACATCTTTGGCACAAGTAGATGAAAGTGTAATTGGATTAGATGTAAAAACAGATGGTAGTCTAGATCAAGAAAAGTTGGATATTCAAGATTATAATGGATATACAGTACTAGAAGCGTTCTTGGATGACGAAGAAATAGATAGTGGTAGCTTTACTCCAATACCAGTAGGAGAAGAAATAGCATTTGTATATGCATCACAATCAAAAAGAGAAGTAACAGGAATAAGTATAACAAATTTGCCAACAAAATCAGTTTATAATGTAGGAGATACGGTAGATTTAACAGGAATGACAGTAAAAACAATATATAGTGATGGAACTGATAGTAGTGATGTTGATGTTGATAATTTATCAAGCGATTATAAGATAACTAAACCGGAATTATCTACAACAGGTACAGCAGAAATTAAAGTAGAATATGCAGGAAGTGATGCAATTACAGGATTAACAGCAGCAACTGAAAATGTATTAGTGTTACCAACAGGATTAACGGCAATATATGGACAAAAGTTATCAACAATAGACTTACCAGTAGATTTTGAATGGGAAAACCAAGAAGAAGTAGTTGGAAATGTAGGCGATAATACACATACATTAAAATATACAGGTTCAGATTTTAATGGAACAAAAACAGGATTAAGTGTTACAGTAGAAGTAGGAAAGACAGATCCAATATATGTAGTGCCAACAGGGTTAACAGCAACATATGGACAAACATTAGCAGATGTAGTGCTACCAACAGATGCAAATGGAATATTCTTATGGGAAGCAGAAGGGACAACATCAGTAGGAAATGCAGGAGATAATACATTTAAAGTAACATATAAACCAAAAGATACAATAAATTATAATATGGTAACAGGAATAGATATAGTGATAACAGTAGAAAAAGCAGAAGAATATGAAGTAAAAGGAGTAACATTCACAAGTAAAACAGAGGAATATGATGGAAACGAAAAA
>CAKPQL010000041.1 GCA_934178555.1 uncultured Clostridia bacterium | reverse complement strand
TCTACTATTTCGTGAATAATATCATAAGAATTTGATACTATATCTGCTACATCTTCTTCAGAATATTCTTGCTCGCTGTGAGTTATATAATTATCTATATAACAATGTGTTAGTTCGTGAATTAGAGTAGACTTTTTTCTTTCCTCGGGCAAATCCTTATCTATATAAATCTGCATAGTATCACAATATGTAACTCCATAATATCTTGGAGTTATGCTTTTTATATTTTCTTCTTCATTTGCCTTTCTTTGATTTTGCATGCTCTTAATTTCACTTTGTGACTTTTCTTCTATACTCCAAGTTCTGTTGTTTATTTTGAATTTCATACATTTTCTCTTCCTTCTCACATTGGTTGTTATATCTGCATAATTCACACTTGTATTTCATACAGTTCGTATAATTAATCTTTTCTTTCATAATAAGCACACTTTGTTATGACTACGTCATTTAAGGCGGATATTCTTATCTCGCATAAGTCCTTATCTTTATTTTTACAGTTCTTACAATTTTCTTTTACATATTTCTCATATCTTTCTTGATTAGTCATAACAACAACTCTTTCGTTAATTTATAATAATTGGTCTAGGTCGAAGGAGTTGAACCTTCAATCTCAGGTATCCAATACCCGCATTTTACCATCAAAACTTAACCTAGATATAAGGCTTAACTAGAATTGCCTTTTATATATTCTTAAAGGAGATGCGCCTAGTAGCAACACATATATTAACTTATCTAGTATTAGTTAATAGCATAAATAATAGAGCCTATCGTTTGATAAGCTCTTTTTTGTTATTCTAATGATTTCCTTATTTCTTGTATTGCTTTATTAAAGTCTTCTAATTTTATGAATGTATTATTTTTGTTTGCCAATATTTCTGTCACTTTTATCTCAGATAACTCTTCAATATCTTTTTTTATATAAATATTCTCTTCATTGTAACATTCTTTTTTGATGTCTTCTAAAAGCTCTTTGGCTTTGTTTAGTTCTGTATTTGGATAACAATTAATTATTTGTGTTGTATATAATATATACCAATTTTTGTTCAATTCACTTATAGAATATTTATTTTCGTGATTACAATATGGGCATTTACTTAATACATTGTTTTCTTCTAATTTTGTTTCTTCAAAATCTATTCTTTCTTCTGTAGCGTTTTTGGCTATTTTTTCATTTTCTTTTAAAACTATATGATATTTACGCTTACATTCATCACAGATCATTTCATATTCCATATATAACACCTCTTTTCTCAGAGATATTATATATGATCTATTTTGCAAATGCTGTCGAAATATGTCAAAAGGACCAACTTTTTGTTAGCCCTTTTCTTTATATTTTTGCAATTATAATTATAACACCTTAGAAACGAAATTAAAAGGAAATTTTTGCGAAGTTTTAGCGAAGTTTTTACCCCTCTCCAGTATTTATTATATCAAGCATGCTATCTAATGCCTTGTCTCTATATGCTTGTAACTGTTTTATTGATTTATGAGTTTCAAAATTATCAAAATATGCTTTTTCTACATAGTTCCATTTTGATTTTTTCATATAATACTTTCTTACAACAAACTCTTCATCTTCTGATAATTGCTTTAACATATTCTCAACACGGACTATTTTCTTATTTAGATCACTTCTTATCTTTTCAAATTCGTCTATTTTAAATTTCAAAAACATTCTATCTTCTTTGTTTATATGATATTCTTCCTTGTGGTAATTCATAGCTGTATTAGCTGTTTTGTCTGATATTTTATTAGTATTACTATGTAATTCATCATAATTATTGCTAGATAATTGCATATTCTCAATTACTTCATCTGCAGTATCTTGATAAACAGTTCCAGCATAATCTAGTCTTGTATTGTAATCATCTAATTTTAAATCTATTTCTGTTAATTTAGCCTCATTTTTTGGATGTTCTATTAACATACTTTCAAGCTCTTCTTTTATGTATGACACTCTTTTGTACCTCCTACAATTTAAGTTTTTCCATTTCATCTTTTAACTTATCTATTGTTTGGTTTAACATTACTCTATCTTCATAGACTAATAAACAACACATTGTGTTATATGTATTAATTACATTTTGTATTTGTTCATTTCTACTCATTTGTATTCCTCCTATATTTTGACATTCTCTGGGTGCACCGTTAGTTTTGGTGGTTCAATCTGCTGCTTTAATACTCCTAGCTGATACAGACTGAACGTTTCCTTATATCCGTACTTCTTATTCTTATATAAAAACGTTGTTGCATTGTTTCTTTTTACAAATTCATATTCTTGTTTATTCTTTATTACTGTTTTAGGTATTTTCATATGTTTTCCTCCA
>CAKPQL010000040.1 GCA_934178555.1 uncultured Clostridia bacterium | reverse complement strand
AATGGTATCTATACTCATAACTTTACTGCTAAAGAAATAGAATCATCACTTGAAGGCTATGATGAAAAAGGATACAAACCATATAATGTAACCGAAAGATCTAACTATCTATATATGATAAGAGAAACTGGAGGTTATCTAACTGGAGCCTATGTTGATGATAGCAATCCCGATAAAGTAGGAGTAAACCCATACTACAAAAACAACATAGCCAATGAATCATATCTATTAGAATTAGGTTATTTATCAAATCAAAGTGATCTAGATATCATAATAAAAAGTAAAGATAAACTAGCAAATGCTATATCAGACGCCATAATCAAAGAATTAGGCCTATAAAAAGTGTCAAATTTGTGTAAAGTAGTAAATTTATCCAAAAACCTCTTTTGAAGGCCTCAAAAAAATAAAACAAGAACTTTTAGAAATCTAAAGGTTCTTTTTCTCAACTTTTTTAACCCCCAAAAACCATTTTTACCAATTTGCAATCAAAAACACAGTATGTTATATTCGCTCTGGAAAGGAGGAATACTATGGTTAATCAAATAGTTCTAGTAGGTAGAATAGCAAGAACACCTGAAACAAGAATTACTGAAAATGGAAAAAAGATGGCCACTCTAACACTAGCGGTTCCAAGAAACTATAAAAATTCCAATGGTGAATACGATACAGATTTCTTAGATTGCACTCTATGGTCTGCAGTAGCGGAATCCACTAGTGAATATTGTGAAACTGGCGATATGATTGGTATCAAAGGTCGTCTTCAGACAAGAGTAGTAGAAACACCCGAAGGAACTAAAAGAAAAAAAACAGAGATAATCGCTGAAAAAGTTACATTTCTAACATCTAACCCCCAGCGTAGAAAAAGTGATGTAGCAGTCGAAGAATTATCTGAAGATCAAGAAGAGAAAGTAGAAGAGTAATCTACTTTCTCTAAATTTATTATGAGAGGAGAAAATAGTGACACAAACACCAGATGAAATAAAAGAATTAACATATGACACTATCTTTAAAGCTGTATTTAGAAAGCGACAAGAAGTATTAATAAAAATGATAAAAGATATATTTGACATAAAAGAAGACTACAATAATCCATTATTCATTGCTGGATATGAATCAGTACCACTAACAAATAATGGTAAAACATATAAAAGTGATATATTAATCAAACTATCAGATAACACCTATATATCAGTAGAGATGAATAGAAGAAATGGAAATAGTATAATAACAAGAAATATAATCCAGATGGCTAGAATATATACACAAATTAATGAAGCCGGAGATAGCGATAGTGTAATACCTAAAAAGATAGTAAAAGGACTAAATATAAATACATTCAAAACATTTACTGGAAAACCAGTAGAAAAAATAGCACTATGTGAAGTAGAAACTGGTAAGATAATAAGCAGTTTATTGAGTTTTTGCAACATAGATGTTGCACTATGTAGAAAACTAGTATATAATTTAGGTATAGAAAATGTTTCAAAGGCAATAAGATGGGGAGCAATATTACAATCGAATAGCCTAATAGAAATATCTAATATTTTAGGAGATGATATACTTAGTATGGAAGAGAAAGAAAAATTTTTAGGTACAATGCGAGAAATAACTGGCGATGAAAGAGTAATGAAAGATTGGATGTGGGAGGAACACTACAGATTAAAAGAGCAAGATGAACTAGAAACTGCCCTAGCGGAAGGATTAGAAAAAGGCTTAAAAAAAGGCTATAAAAAAGGTTTAAAAGCAAGTCTAGAAAAAGTCATTCAAAATATGATCGGTAAAAACATTGACTACCAAACAATATCAGAAGTAACAGGTAAAGATATCGACACCATAAAAAAAATAGAAAGCAGCATAAAAAAATAAAACTATTATATTTTAATAAAAACTGACAAATAGATAGAATGCAATATTATAGTCGAATAGCCTAATAGAAATATCTAATATTTTAGGAGATGATATACTTAGTATGGAAGAAAAAGAAAAATTTTTAGGTACAATGCGAGAAATAACTGGCGATGAAAGAGTAATGAAAGATTGGATGTGGGAGGAACACTACAGACTAAAAGAGCAAGATGAACTAGAAACTGCCCTAGCAGAAGGCTTAGAAAAAGGCTATAAAAAAGGTGTGAGTGAAGGTAGAAAAAAAGGCCATCAAAAAGGTTTAAAAGAAGGTCATGAAGAAGGCCTGAAAGAAGGAATGGAAAGAATGGAAAAAAATCTCGAAAAAGTCATTCAAAATATGATCGGTAAAAACATTGACTACCAAACAATATCAGAAGTAACAGGTAAAAATATCGACACCATAAAAAGAATAGAAAATAACATAAAAAAATAAAAACATCAAAAACAAATAACTCAAAATAAGCGTGTAACCCCTATAAAACCTATATATTTTAATAAAATTTAGTAAATAAATATGTACTTTTTACCTATTTTGTTATAAAATAATATTAACAAGGAGATAACTAATAAAG
>CAKPQL010000039.1 GCA_934178555.1 uncultured Clostridia bacterium | reverse complement strand
TAGGAAATGTAGATGAGTTAGTAATTGGTGGATATCATTTTCAAGATTGTTGTAAACGAGTTGGAGAAGTAGCATTATCAAATGGTATAAATACAATAATAGATTTAGATATGACAGATTTATTTTTTAATTTATATAGACAAGAAGAATACTTTAATATAGATTTATATGATCCAGCTAAATTTAAAGAATATATGATGAATAAAATGAGTAGATATGGAGATGAATTTTCTGAAAGATTGTTTAATAGAAATTATCAAAGTGAAGCATATGGTTTTGGAAAATTTAATAAAAAACAAAAATAGAATATTTATAGATAAGTGTAGCGAATAATTTTTGAAAATTTAAATTATAGTGTATAATAAATACCAATCAGGGTGGTGGTTTTATGGAAATATTTACAAAAGAATGTTATGGATTAGAAGATGAAAATACACAATTTTTCTTTAGATGGTATGAAGCAATTATAAGAGATTTTAATATCTTTAAAATTATGCTAGAAAAATTTGAAAATTCTAGTGACAAAGATAGCTTACTGTCGATGTTATCATATATTCGTATGAATTTATCTAACGATGTTCAAGAAGACGATAAATTAATATTAAAAAGTACTCCAAATTACTTTATGTTTTCTTTCTATGATTCAGCTGATGAGATTCCAACATATGTATTAATATCTAAAGATTATAAAAGATTTATAGTAGCATCAGAAGAAATGGAATGTTTTGATGATAATGAGTTTGATGAAGATGAGAGATATGGAATATATGTATATGATTACTTTTTTCTTGAAAATAATAAAGTAAGACATATTCAAACTCGTGATAAAGAATATACAAAAGATTATAATGGAAAGTTTGATAATTTAATGTTGTATTGTGAAATTGAAGAATCTGAAAAATATTATGATTCACTACTTAAACAAAATAATATTGTGAAAAAAATAAATAGAATATAATATCAAATAATGTTTTTCGAGGTGATATAAATGGAAGTTATTTACAGCGGAAATAGAAGATTAATAGATATTGAGTCTTTGCAATTATTAAGTCAAAAAGGTTCTGAAATGAATGTATATAATGATGAAGAATTAGTTTATAAAATATTTAAAAAAGATTATAAACTTGGACATAAAAGTATTGAAGAATTAAATTATCTATCATCTATAAAAACATCAAGAATTTTGATGCCTGAATCACTAATATTTAACAATGATGAATTAATTGGTTATACCATGATTTATATAAAAAATGAAAAAGATATACATAATGATACAATGGCAAATTTATTAAATGAATTAATGATTATAAAACAAGATATTGATTTTTATTTATTAAGAAAAATAATAGAGTTTTTTGAAATTGAAAGAAAAAAAGATGGTTTAATATATGATGCTGGTATTTATCAAAAATATTTTGATAAGGATCTAACTGTTAGAGAGGCAATTAAAAAATTTGTATCAAACTATATTAAAGTTGATGAAGAAGAGAAAAAAATGGTATTATCACTTTTTAAAATGTAGTAATGAGGTGTTATTGTGAAAAGATTATTAAGGTTTAGTTTTGATTTATCATTGTTATCGTTTATACCAATAATATCTTGGTTTCTACTTGGGATAATAGTTGATAAGAATTTAATTAATATATTTACTTCAACTTATCCATTACAATTTATATATTATATAATTAAGTCTATATTTTCTACTGGGGCTAATATAAGTAAAGAAAAAGATAAAAATAAAGATGCGGTAATGTCTGGCTTAATATTAGGAACAATTGTTTCTATAATTATTTTTACTGTAATTCTATTAAATGTTGATAATTATATTAGTTTTATGAATATGGATATAAGTACATATAAAAACTTTACTATATATTCAATATTACAACTATTTATTTGTTTAGAATTTGCGATGATGCAAGATAAACTATATTATGAAGAAAAAAATAAATTAGCAAATAAGCATTCATTAGTATTTAATTTATTAAATTTTATATTATTAATTGGAACATCTTTAATAACAAAAAATCAAATTATTATAATTGCAACAACATTAATTCCATTAGCGATATATACTTTGTATATTTATATTAAAAATGGTAATAAGTTTAAATTTAATATTAATGTATTAAGTGTATAAAATATGATTCAGTTGAGTTATTCAATAATATTGCATTCTTTTTAATATTCTTATTTGGATTATCTAATGCCTTAGAATATGGAGAAATGTATGCAACTGCTTTGACTTTTATAGCATTAATAACTGATACACAATGGGATACATTTGATGCTATAAAAGAGGCAGCAACAATAGATATTAGTAAAAGAAAGTTTAATTATATAGAACATAGAAACAATGTTTATAAATTATTAGGAATATTATTTGGAACAAGTTTAATGATGTTTGCATTTTTATTTAGATTTTATGATTTAGATTTTAAAATTACATCAAATAAGATAATAGCATCAATACTTAGAATGTTCATGTCATTATTAAAAACACCATTTTGTA
>CAKPQL010000038.1 GCA_934178555.1 uncultured Clostridia bacterium | reverse complement strand
TATAGTGATGGTAAAGGTAAAAGACTTTCTTTGCCTGAAACGTATGTATCCCCTACTTCTGGTAGTGATGTAACATTAACTATTGATTTAGATATTCAACTTTCTCTTGAAAATGAACTTATGAATGCATATAAAAAATATGATGCTGAAGGTGCGATTGGTATTGTTATGAATCCAAAGTCTGGTGAAATACTTGCGATAAGTAGTATTCCATCATTTGATCCAGCAAACTATAAAAATTATAGTAGTGAAATTATTAATAGAAATTTAGCAATATGGTCTAACTTTGAACCAGGAAGTACTTTTAAAATTGTGACACTCGCATCAGCCATTAACGAAGGGAAAGTTGATATATTTAAAGAACACTTCTATGATAGTGGAAGTATAAAAGTAGCGAACTCTACTCTACACTGCTGGAAAAGAAAAGGTCATGGAGATGAAACATTTATACAGGTTGTTGAAAACTCTTGTAACCCTGGATTTGTTAATCTAGGCCAAAGACTTGGTAAAGAAACATTATTTAAATATATTACTGAACTTGGCTTTGGTAAGAAAACTGGTATTGATTTAAATGGTGAAGCAACTGGAATATTATTTAATCTTGATAAAGTTGGGCCAGTAGAACTTGCGACTACTGCATTTGGTCAAGGAATAAGTGTTACAGCATTACAACAAGTTACAGCGGTAAGTGCAATCGTAAATGGTGGTACTCTTTATACTCCATATATTGTTTCAAGTGTTGGTGATGAATCAAAAAGTCCAGTTATTAAAAAAGAAAACATAATTACTAAAGAAACAAGTGATGTTGTTAAGTATGCTCTTGAAAGTGTTGTTGCGAATGGTAGTGGTAGAAATGCTTATATTGAAAACTATAGAATTGGTGGTAAAACAGGTACTGCTCAAAAAGTTGGTAGTGATGGACGTTATATGCAAGGAAACTATGTTCTTTCATTTATTGGTTTTATGCCTGCTGATAACCCTGATTATGTTATGTATATAGCAATAGATCACGCTAAAGGTGTTACACAATATGGTGGAGTTGTAAGTGCTCCTATTGCTAGAAATGTATTTAAAGATATAATTTCTATTCATGATATAAAAGAAGATACAAAAGGTATTCCTAAATCATATAGATGGGATGATATAAAATACGTAATGATACCTGACGTGATTGGCAAAACTAAAAAAGAAGCCCGTAAGCTTCTTAATGGATTTAAAATCGAATTCGTCGGTGATGGGGATAAAGTAATTGATACTACTCCTAGTGTTAACTCTAGGGTTAAAGAAGGAAGTATTATTAAAGTTTTGTTAAATTAAAATACAAACTTATAATTTATTTACTAAGATTATTAATAACTTCTTTCTTTGCATCTTCAAATGATGTATCTTTTGATATAATGTGATATTTTCCTGTAATTAATCCTGAACTTTTTGTTGTAACTTTATCAGATAACTTAATTTTATTTCCTTGACTGTCCATGAATTCTTCAAAAACATGAAAATCACTTCCAGCGTCATTATTTGATTTATGATATTTTAATCCAGCTTTATATCCTATGATGTAATCATTAACTATTTCTCTACCTGAATAATTTGAAACTTTATTTAAATCAATATACTCATAATTAACACCAAGGAAGTATAGTATCTGAACTGGATAAACAGCATCTGCTAGATCCACAAAAGTATCATTTTTAGAGCATATTACTGCCATAGTTGCACTTGTTGTATTACCATATGTATATTGATATAAAATAGGAACATAATTGTCGCTAGCTATATCATCCCATGAAAAATTTTTTGTTATTGAAACATATAATGTAGTATATGCATCATCAGCACTTATTTTTCTGTTCTTTAAGTCCATTATTTTATTTGTGTTGTTATCACCAATTATTATTGCACCATCATAATCTTCAAAATAGTATTGTGTAATTGAATCTTTTATAACTGTCAATCCTTGATTTTCATCAAGATTTTTTAAAAAGTTTTCTAATGTTGTTCCTTCTTCTACTTTAAAAGAATTACCATTTATAGTAAAAGTTATCATTTCTGGTGATAGATTGCAATTTTCTGCATCTACTTTTTCACTTGATACATTACCATTACTTTTAATACTTATACAATAACCACGGATATATATTTTTCCATAACTACTTCCATCCTTATTCATTGTAAGTTTTCCTTTTGTAACTCTTTCTCCTGTATATTCAAAATCTGGATCTGTTAGATCAATTTCCTCAGCATTCTTTCCATTCATTTCACTTTTAATATAATAATTTTTAGCTGTGCTAATTAAACTTTTTTCACTCGTTTCAGCAAGACTTTTTCTTGACTTTTCTACCATACTTATAACATTTGGAATCGCAAGTATTACAAGTATTGCAAGTATTGCTATTACAGCAAGTACCTCAACCAATGTAAACCCTTTTTTATTTTTCATATTATCACCTATTTTTAATTATAATATATACCCCCTCCCCTGGTCAATATTATTTGTTGGTAACTTTTTATTGTACATAGTAAATTATTTATTTAACTTCCCATTTTTATAAATTCGAGATTTTACTTTTGGAAACTAGAGGGGAAACAAGTTTG
>CAKPQL010000037.1 GCA_934178555.1 uncultured Clostridia bacterium | reverse complement strand
AGTTTGATCGGACGTGGAGAATCAAGAGAAAACATTGCCTTTGCCGTTATCGACTCTATCGTACAAAAAGTTGTATCACAGGCAGCAAGACTTGCAAACGGACAGGAAGAATGCATTTGTCTTACTGGTGGATTATGCGATTACTCTTATCTTAAAAAATTGCTCGGAGAATCTTTAAAAACAGATGTATTAACCGATACTGACGGACGCTATGCCGGAGCAATTGGTGCAGCGATTGCTGCTATTACTATTTAATTCATTAGGGAACAGACGAAAATAAAAAGAATAGACCATAACAAATGTAAAGATATCACTGCGTAGAAAATGCCTGTTCGGCATTTTTACTTGCTCTCACATTACATTTGTTATGGTCTATTCTTTTTATTTTCTGTGTTTTAGCACCACATGGAATGAATCTAATAGTCTTTGGGAAGATAAGGGAGACTGTCCGAAAACTCGGATAATCTAATCTTATGAGAAAAAGATAGATATGCTCTTGTGAGCATTCAAGATAAATTAAAATTGTACATTGAAAACTGAATAAAGTACACAGAAATCGTGCATCTATGTTTCAGATATAGTATAATGAAACCAGAGAAAAATTGTTCTGAGGTGAATTGAGATGCCATATGTTTCAGGTTTCGACCGTGACCAGCTGATGTGCTGTTCATGGGATACGTTTGTAGATAAAGAAAGTATTGCAAGGATAATTGATGCGTTTGTGAACCATCTTGATATAGAAAAATACGGTGTAAAACCTGTGGCAGCAGAAGGCCGTCCATCTTACAATCCCAGAAGCCTTTATAAGATCTATATTTATGGAAGCAGGAAAGGTATCCGTTCTTCACGGAAACTGGCTGAAAGCTGTAAAATAAATCTTGAAGTGAAATGGATGATAGGCGGTGTAGAACCGGATTTTCGCACCATTGCAGATTTCAGGAAAAACAACATAGACAGCCTAAAAGAGATTTTTTATGAATTCAACCGTCGGATATCCGGTGCAGTGGAATGGGGATTTTCTTCCGTGGATGGAACAAAGATCCAGGCGAATAATGCAAAAGATAACAACTTCACCAAAAACAAACTGGATGACAGGATCAAATGGCTGAATGGTCATACAGATGAGTATCTGAGAATCCTGAATGAAATGGACAAGCAGGAAGAAACAGACGAGATTTTAGGAGAACTGACAAGAGAAAGTCTTGAAGCCAAGTTAAAAGAAGCACAGGAGAGACTTGCCAGATACGAAGGTTATCAGA
Source organism: uncultured Clostridia bacterium (assembly GCA_934178555.1). GTDB lineage: Bacteria > Bacillota > Clostridia > TANB77 > CAG-508 > CAKPQL01. Next base: position 1,346 of record CAKPQL010000037.1, on the reverse strand, counting down.
AGCTGATGGAAGAAACCGGGGCATCCCAGCTTTCAATCACAGATGCGGATGCAAAACTCATGAAAAATAAAAATGGGTTTACAGTAGCATATAACCCACAGACGGCGGTAGATTCTGAAACACATCTGATCCGTGATTTTCAGATGACCAATCAGGTAACCGACCATGGATTACTGGAAAGTACGATGCATGGGATAAAGAACTCTAAACCGGAAAAAATCATAGAAGTAGTAGCAGATAAAGGTTATGAAGCTGCGGAAGATATGGTGGAGTGTCTGGAGAACGGTATTATCCCACATGTCATAACAGATGATGGAAAAGACGGTTATCACATAGAAATTCCCTATGAAGAGACAGAAACGGATACTGCCAGCACAGAGCCGGAAGAACTAAAGAAAGCACTGCATGCAGGTAAGCTACCGGAAGTTTATGCAGAAGTGCTACAGGATATGAAGGTGGAAACAGTCCGTCGTAAAGTGGTGGATGAAAAACCGGAAAACAGAAGCGTATATGGAAGTCCTGAAGAAATGCAGGAAAAGGCAAGAGACGGTTATTTTGTCAGAGATCCAGAAAGAAATCTGGTATATTGTCCGGGAGGAGAAATCCTGAGACAGAAAAGTATAAAGAAAAATGGGAACATTCGTTATGCCAATAAAAATGCCTGTAAACATTGTTCAAATCGTAATAAGTGTTACAAAGGAAAAGGGGAATGGAAAGAGATAGATTTTACCAAAGACCAGTTGGTAAAACCATGTAAGGATTGGCTGAAAGCAGAGGGAAAGGAACCCGAAGAGACAAAGACAAGTGAAAAATGGCATTATGAAAAAAGAAAGGTTGTAAAGTTTTTTCTGAAACCGGATAAAGAAAAGATGAGCCGGAGAATGTGCCTGTCGGAGCATCCGTTTGGAACAATAAAACGAGCAATGGGAGCCACTTATTTTCTTTTAAGGGGAATACGGAAAGTGGCTGGAGAGTTTGCGCTCTTTTGTCTGGGTTATAACCTGGAACGGGCGAAGAATCTCCTTGGATTTCAAAAAATGATGGAATTGATGGAACAGGCATAAGCCTCTTTTTTCATCCTGTGTATTTTATTCAGTTTTCAATGTCACAGATGAAGGAAATGGGCTAAATTTATGCCTGAAAATAAGGTTTTCGGACAGGCTGGGGGGGTACCGAAATGCAGGGCACTGAACAGTGACAAATGGAAAGTAACCAGACATAAAAAATCGAAAAAATAGCAGGGATGGAAGATAAATGAAAGGAAAAAGAGTGATTACAGGCATTCTGCTTGTGGGAATCTTAGCAGTCACCCTTGTAGGGTGCAAAAACACAGATGACAGTAAAAT
>CAKPQL010000036.1 GCA_934178555.1 uncultured Clostridia bacterium | reverse complement strand
CTTGTGTCAAAATTACTTAGATTTAGACTTGTCAAACTGTTACAGTCATCAAACATACCACTCATATCAGTTACTTGCCTTGTATCAAAATTACTTAAATCTAAACTTGTCAAACTACTACATTCATCAAACACATACTTCATATCCATTACTTGACTTGTGTCAAAACTACTTAGGTTTAGACTTGTCAAACTACTACATTTATCAAACATAGCACTCATATTCGTTACTTGGCTTGTATCAAAATTACTTAGATTTAAACTTGTCAAACTGCTACAGTCATCAAACATACTATTCATATCCGTTACTTGACTTGTGTCAAAATTACTCAAATCTAAACTTGTCAAACTACTGCATTCCGAAAACATAACACTCATATCAGTTACTTGGCTTGTATCAAAATTACTTAGATTTAGACTTGTCAAACTGCTACATTTATCAAACATATACTTCATATCAGTTACTTGGGTTGTGTCAAAATTACTCAAATCTAAACTTGTTAAATTACTGCATTTATAAAACATACTACTCATATCAGTTACTTGGGTTGTGTCAAAATTACTCAAATCTAAACTTGTTAAATTACTGCATTTATTAAACATACTACTCATATCAGTTACTTGGCTTGTGTCAAAATTACTTAGATTTAGACTTGTCAAACTACTGCATCCATTAAACATACTACTCATATCAGTTACTTGCATTGTATTTAAATTTCTTATATTATTAATACTTTTTAAATTTCTGCACTCATAAAACCAACGTGCTGTTGATTTTGGCATTACTTTATTTACGAAATTAACACTTGTTATGCTGTTTACTTCACTATTCCATGGTGCATTATTATTATTTGTATAAACTTGCCCCACTATATTTCCATAATTTTGATTAACTGTTTTTCCAGATATTTTAGCATCAGTTGAATCAAATGCTAAAGTACCATCATCATATAATGTTACATATATAGGTGATAACTCCCATTTTGCATATAATGTTATATTTCCTGTTGGAATATAACTACTTCCAGCATCTCCTACTTTGTTTGTTAATCCACTATCTAAATACCAACCATCTAATGTATATCCATTTTTAGTCGTTGTTGGCAATGTTATACTTGCACTAGTATTATCCCATATTGCATATAACGATACTGTAGATTGATTTATACTTGTTAAGTTCACTACTTTATCTTGATCTTCATATTCTTTTGCTCCATTTATTTGTTTTGTCCATCCAGCAAATGTATAAGTTGCTGTTTCACTTGTTAAATTATTTCCTCCATCTGTCTCAAAACTTACTACATATTGCTTTTTATATGTATTCTTATTTAATATTTTTTCTTCATCATATTTATGTGTACTATTTGCTACAGTTCCTGAAGTTTCTCCATTTCCTTTGTATTCTACTGTATATGTTATTGGACTCCACTTTGCTGTTATTGTTCCATTATAATCTCCAAATGTATATACATTATTTTGCATACTTCCATATCCTGTTACTTCCCATCCATCAAATGTATATCCTACTCTTGTTGGTTCTGTTATTGTTTTTGTTGTTCCTGTTTCTTGTGTAAAGTCTTGTGCAGTATTGCTTCCTTCCCATGTTCCTCCATTTGGTTGTACTGTCAATTTTACTTTGTTTTCTATTTTTATGCTTATTTCTTGTGAAGTTGTCTCATTTCCTGCATTATCTCTTGCTATTACTTGTATTATGTATGTTTCTCCTCTTGTTAAAGCTGTGAATTCATGAGTATTTGATGTTGAATTTTGCGTCCATTTTGTTACTCCTTTTCTTAAAATATACTCATATTCTTTTAATCCACTGCTTCCATTTTTTGAATCTGCTTGCATATCTTCTGTTAATGCATTTACTGTTATTGTTTGTCCACTTAAATTAGCTGTTATTTGGAATGGTTTTGGACTTAATTTATCTATATTCTTTATTTCCAGTTTTTCTGTTACTAAAACTTCATTTGTTTCGCTTAATAGTCTTGCTACTACTTGAGTATTTTCAGATATTGTTACCGGTCCTGTATATTCTTTAAATGTTTGCCCTCCATCAACACTTATTTGTCTTTTCGCATTTCCTATATTGCTAATATAATCGACTGATACACTTATATCTTTATTTGTCCAAGCTGTTGTAGTTGAATATATTTTTATTCTACCCTTTACTGTACTTGCATCTACTGCCTGTGTTATTTTTGTATTTCCTTCGTTGTCTTTTACTTTCATTCTTACTTTATGTTCTGAACTATCTACATTTGTAAACGTATATGTTGATTGTGTTTTATCTGCATTTTGTACCCATTCTCCATCGTCTAGTTTAAAATATACTTCACTAACTCCACTATTTGCATCTACTACTGTTCCGTTTACTGTTATTGAGTTATTTGTTACTTCTGCTGTTGGAACAAATGTTACTGGTGCTATTATATCTTTTATATTTGCTGTTATTAGCTTTAATTGTACCAAATCTGTTATACTTATTTTTTTATCGTTATTTACATCTGCTGCTTTTATCTCATCATCTGTTAATGACATTAGCTTTACTGAGTATAAATTCATTTTTACCAAATCTGTTATTGTTATTTTTCCATTTCCATCTATATCTCCAATAACAACTAGTTTGTATGTTTTTCCTCCCATTTTTAATGTCATTTTACTACCAACTAATTCATTATCTTGTAATGCAACACCTTTACTATTTTGAATTTCTATAGCTTCATCTGTTTGCATATTATTTTTAAAATCTTGTAATGTAGTTTGTGGCAGTACTTTTATTACATATTCACCATCTAGTTCATATAGCTCTCCAAATTTTTCTGCTGCTTTTACTCCATTTTTACTAATCGCAAACATTAAAAGCAAAGCAATAAGCATTATACATATTGCTACAATTTTTTGAATTAAATTACTACTTCTCTTTCTTTCTAACAAATGATTTGGTACTTTCATCATTATCCTCCGTTATTTTATATTTATATACACTCTTATACTAACATATATTTTTTTATTTACAACTGTATATATATATAAGTAAATATATTACTATTTACGGATATATCGTTTGCTGTGTTTCTTTACGTTTTCATTACTTTTTTATTACTTTTATGTTCAAATAATTATCTAAAAAACACAAAGTCTTATTTTCCCTAGTTTTTT
>CAKPQL010000035.1 GCA_934178555.1 uncultured Clostridia bacterium | reverse complement strand
TTGGTTAGGTGGTAATGATTTAAATTGTAAAAATAATATGGAATATAATTTTAGACAAGATGTTGAAGCTGTAAAAACTGTTTTTGATTCTAATGTTAAATTAACAGTTATTCCTTGCAAAAATGTAGCCTCAATATTATATATGGATATAAATACTCTAAGAAATAGTTTAAAGAATAATAATTTAAACAATTATTTAGTCCAACGATTTTATAACGATGAATATCATGAACCTGAAGACACAAGGATTATATGGGATATAGCAGTTGTTGTATATATATTACATAAGGAGTGGTTTGAAGCTAAAGAAATTTCGTGTCCACAAATAAATGAAGATACTTCATATCAATTAACTGATAATAAACATAAAATTACATTTGTAACCAAAATAGATAGGGATAAAGTATATGAAGATTTATTTAAGAGATTAAATGATAAAATATAAGCGAGAGGATTGTTATAATGATTTTAATAAGTGCTTGTTTAGTAGGAGTAAACTGTAAATACAATGGAGAAAACAACTATAATGAAAAAGCAATGGAATTATTAAAAAGTGGAGAGGCTATTTTGGTTTGCCCAGAGCAACTTGGAGGATTGACAACTCCAAGAGAACCTTCAGAAATAAAAGAAATAAACGGAAAAAAACATGTTATAAATAACCGAGGAAATGATGTAACTATACAGTTTGAAAAAGGTGCAAATGAGGTATTGAAGCTGGTAAAAGAATTAGACATAAAGAAAGCGGTTCTTCAATCAAGGAGTCCATCATGTGGGGTAGGAATGATATATGATGGCAATTTTCAGGGGAAGTTAGTTAATGGAAATGGAATTTTAGCACAATTATTATTAGATAATGGAATAGAGGTTGTTGATATAAGTAAGTTTATGAATATGTAGCATTTTTCGAGTATAAATAATATGGAGTGTTAATATGAATTATGCAGAAACAGTAGAATCGAGGGTAAATTATGAATTATAATATTCTAATACTTTCAAATTTAAATAATATAGAATCTAAAGAGGATATTCTACTTAAAGATAGATTTGAAAAAGATAGTAATAAAGTTGACATAATGTGGATAGATTATGATGAAAAATTAGATAGTAATTATGATTTGATTATTAGAAGAGATACTTGGATAGAAGACGAAAATGATACAATTTATTATAAACAAAAAAACAGTGAATTAATAAAAAGATTGGTTACTAGTCTAAAAACAATTAATTTAATTGGTTTGGATGGAAGAGGTAAAGAGTATTTAAAAGATTTATATTATAAAAATATGACAGTTATTCCTACAACAGATATCTTAGAAGATGCACTAAAGTGGAATTCTAGTGATTATGTATTAAAGGTTAAAGATTCTTTTGGAAGTGGTATATGTCAAAAGTTTGTATCTAAAGAAGAACTACCAAAAAATTTCAATGATAAATTTTTGATACAACCTAAGTTGAAATTTAAATCAGAAGTTCAAGTATATTTTATTAATAATAGATTAATGTATGCTTATGAATATACACCATCAAAATATCCAGATTATCCAGAGCCTAAATTAATAAATTTAACTGAGGAAGAAATATTGCTAGCTAAAGAATTTGCAGATATATCTGATATAAAATTTGGAATGAAAAGAATAGACTTTTTAAGATTATTGGATGATTCATTGATTTTGTTAGAAATTGAAGATAATTCTCCTCATATGAATATTGACATATTAGATGAAGAATTAAGAAATGAAGTATTAGATTTTTACGTAAATGGAATATATGAATATTTACAAAATATAAAAATGAAATAAATCGATAATGTTACAAGTTACTAAACAACGAGTTTATTAAAAGATGAAAATAATATATTGATATTTAAGGGAAGTGAAAATAATGATTGGAAATTATAAAATTATAACATTATGTGGTTCTACTAGATTTAAAGATGAATTTTTTGAGGTACAAAAAGATTTAACATTAAAAGGTAATATAGTTATTTCGGTAGGTGTATTTAATCATTCTGGAGATAAAGAAATATGGGAGAAGATGGATGAAGAAACTATAACGAAAACTAAAGAAATGTTAGACGATATGCATAAAAGAAAAATAGATATGGCAGATGAAATATTTGTTATAAATGTTGGTGGTTATATTGGAGAAAGTACCAAATCAGAAATAGAGTATGCTAAAGTACATGGAAAAAGGATAAATTATTTAGAAAATAATTAGTAATAATTTTTATGTGTTCAAAATAAAGAAGTTATTTTAAATTATAGAAAGTCAAATTTGTGGACGAAAGCAGCTAGTGCGAGTACAAGAAATAGTGGTACAATATGAACAGCTAATACCATAAAAATGGTAATTGACATTAGTTTAGAAGCGAGTGATTGGTTGAAAATCACTCGCTTTTATGGTAAAATATAGAAAGTATTATATAAAAAGGTGAAGAAAATGAGTAATGAAAATAAAATGAATATTAATTGGTATCCAGGTCATATGGCGAAAACTAGAAGGCAAATAATTGAAGATTTAAAATTAATAGATGTAGTAATAGAATTATTAGATGCAAGAATACCAATATCTAGTAGAAATCCAGATATAGCAGAAATAACAAAAAATAAAAAAAGAATAATATTATTAAATAAAAGTGATTTATCTGATGAAATCCAAAACAAAAAGTGGGTTCAATATTATCAAAATGATGGTATACCTACAATTCTTGTTGATTCAAATTCTGGTAAAGGAATAGAACAAGTATCAAGAGAAATAAACAAGGTAATGGAAGAGGATTTAAAGGTTGCAACACAAAAAGGAAGAATAGGTAAAAACATAAGAGTTATGATTCTTGGAATACCTAATGTTGGAAAGTCTTCGTTTATAAATAGAATTTCTAAAAAGACGTCAGCAGTAGTTGGAAATAAACCAGGTGTAACAAAGCAAAAACAATGGATAAGAATAGGGAACAATATAGAACTTTTAGATACACCGGGTGTTTTATGGCCTAAGTTTGAGAGTGAAGAGGTTGGATTAAATTTAGCATATACAGGTAGTATAAAGGATGAGGTAATTGAAAAGACAGAAATATCATATCAATTATTAAAATTTCTATATAAGTACTATAAAAAGCAGCTACTAGAAAGATATAAAATACCAGAATTTGTAGAGGAAACAGAGGAAGATGAAAGGGAAACTATTTTAAGATTAATGGAAACAATTGGACAAAAGAGAGGAACTATAATTTCAGGAGGAAGAATTGATTTTGAAAAAGTTTCGAATATAGTGTTAGATGATTTTAGAAATGGAAAAATTGGAAAAGTAACATTAGAAATTAGGTAAATGGGAGGATAGAATTGGAAATAGAAGATATAATAAAACCAACAAAAACAGATATGGATGTAAATATGATGTCTCCACTAGTTTGGGCTTATGTAGGAGATGCGGTATATGAAATACATATAAGAACATATTTAGTAAATACAACAAAATTAAAACCAAATAAATTACATATAGAATCAATAAAGTATGTAAAAGCAAAAGCTCAAGCAGATACTTTAAACAAGATATATGATAAACTAACAGATGAAGAAAAGGACATAGTAAGAAGAACTAGAAATACAGAGAATCACCATTTACCTAAAAATGCAGAATTAAAAGACTATATGTATGCAACGGCTTTTGAAGGATTAATAGGATATTTGTTTTTAACTAATCAAAATGAAAGACTTGAAGAAATTTTGAAGTGGACAATATAATGTTTAAAATATATTGTAAAATAAAATAGACACTGTTACAATGTAGAAGTAGTTAAATAAAATAGGAGGAGAGATTATTAATGGAAAGTAAAAAGAAAAAAATTGTAATGATAGTAGTAATTACTGTGTTAGTTTTAATTATAATTGGACTTATTGGATTTATAGTTTGGGACAAAACAAGACAAACGAATAATTCAGAAAATAATTTAGAAACTAAATCAACTACTACGCCGGATGTTATTACAACAGCTGAAACACCAAGCACTAAAGCAACAGATAATATAAGCAAAGAAAGAGAATTAACAATAACAGAATTAAATAATATAAAAGAATATTTAGAAAATAATCATAAGTTATTATTCCTAGCAAACGAATATAAAAAGCCAGAAGATGCAAAAATTTATTTACAAGTAATGTATGAGTATGATGATAGTGACTTAACAAGAACTGTAATGACTAAACAAGAAATGATTTCTGCATTATTTGATAATAATGGAAGAGAATATGATGAAGAAGAAATAAATGATACATATAATGATATAATGCTATATAAAATTGCCTCAAAAGACTTGGATGAGTATATAAAAAAGAATTTAGGTATATCATTAAGTAACTTAAAAAATATTGATTTAGAATATGTATCAAGTCTAGATGCATATTGGGTTATGCAGCCTAAGGATGCCTTTGAACTAAATATTGAAATGGTTTCAGGTCAAATAAATAAAGAAGGATTATATGTTGTAGAATATACTGATAATTATAATTACCATTGGATAGCAACGTTGAAAAAGAATGAAGAAAGTTATGTGTTCGTATCTAATGTAAATACAGTAAATTCAAAAATTGAAAAAATAGAGAATAATAGCAGTAAATATAGCAAAAAAAC
>CAKPQL010000034.1 GCA_934178555.1 uncultured Clostridia bacterium | reverse complement strand
CTTTCATATGTTGCATTTCTTACTACTACTTTTCCATTCCATGTCATTGCAGTTCCATTTCTTGCAATTCTTGTTGGTAAAACACAATCACACATATCAATTCCGGCCTTTGCAGCTTCTATTAAGTAATCTGGTGTTCCTACTCCCATTAAGTAACGTGGTTTATTCTCTGGCATAATTGGTGCAGTATATCTAAGTATTTTTAAGAATTCCTCTTTTGGTTCTCCTACACTAATTCCCCCTATAGCATAACCTGGAAAATCTAATTTTATTAAATCTTCTGCACTTTTCTTTCTTAAATCTTCATAAAAACCACCTTGTATAATTCCAAATAACCCTTGTGTATCTGTATTTTTATGAGCTTCTTTACAACGAATTGCCCATCTTGTAGTTCTTTCCATTGAATTCTTTGCATATTCATAAGTTGATGGATATGGACAGCATTCATCAAATGACATTATAATATCTGCTCCTAATGCTTCTTCTATTTCCATTACTTTTTCTGGTGTAAAGAAATGTTTACTACCATCCAAATGAGATTTAAATTCCACTCCATCTTCTGAAATTGTACGTAAATCACTTAAACTAAAAACTTGGAATCCCCCACAATCTGTTAATATTGGTTTCTTCCATCTCATAAAATTATGAAGTCCACCTGCTTCTTTTACTAGTTCATGACCTGGTCTTAAATATAAATGATATGTATTAGATAAAATTATTTGTGCTTTTACATCATTTTCTAGTTCTTCTGGAGTTAAAGATTTAACTGTTGCTTGTGTTCCAACTGGCATAAATATTGGTGTTTGTATATCCCCATGAGGAGTATGAATTACTCCTCTTCTTGCTCCTGTCTGTTTACATTCGTGTAATAATTCATATGTTATTGCTGGTTTCATTTTTTATTTCTTCCTTCTCTTATTTTTCTTCTTTTTAGTTATTTTTTCGTTTTATATTATACTAAATATAAAATTAAAAAAGAGTAAACCTAATATTTTCTCTATTAAGTACAATCTTAAAGAAAATATTGGGCTCATTACATTTACATATAATTAGTTACATTGTTCAATAATTTATTATATAACCTTCAATTGTTTTTTCTGTTTTATTGCAACTTAAATTATAACCAACAATTGAGTTTCCCAAACCACAGGTTAATACTTGTGTCCAATGATATGCATCATCGTCATATCTTCCCCAACCATTTCCACTAGTATCTTTCACGTCACTAGATCTTGTTCCACAACCACTACATTCATAAGATACAATTGTTAATCCTGAATCTGTCTTTCCTGTAAATCCTATTAAGTTCCAACTTCCACACCTATTTCTAGTATAACAACTAGAAGTATGGCTATGATATATAGGAGTTGTATAACATCCTCCATTTATTTTACTATTTCCTTCATGTTGATGATATTTTTCTAAAATTGTTATTGGTCCTTTTATAGTTTCCTGTCTTCTTCCATATTTATCTGTCGTCAATGTATGTATATAATAATTTTCTTTCTTTTCTATTATTATATTAACATTACTATTTTCTATTTGATATGTATATAAATCTTCTTCTGTCCCTAAAGTTGTCTCACTATTATTTACTATATATTTTCCTGTTGATACATTTACTCCGTTAGCTTTTACTATAGCATTTAATGTTATTGGTAAATTTAATTGCTCTGTTTTCTTTTGTATATCTATTTCTATATTATCTGGTTTTCTTTCAAATTCTCCAATTTTTCCTTCATATTCTATTTTTATATTTTGGTCTTTTTCTATTATTATCAAATATGAATATTTATTATCAACTTCAACATTTCCTATAATATCTGTCATTTTTTGCTTATTTGTTATTGTATATGGTTCTATATTTTCTACTTCTAATGTTTCAAAGTATGTATCTATAGTACTACTACCTAATTTTTCTATATAATCTGAACCTTTTACCATATTTAATTTTTCTCTTATTGTTTCTATTAATTGTTGTTCTTTGGTATTTTTCGCTTTTTCTATTAATCCATTTTCACTTAATAATATATTAATACTTATTCCTGCCAATATCATTAAAATTATTATAGTCACTATTAATGCAATTAAAGTTATTCCTCTTTCTCTTCTTTCTACTTTTCTATTCATTTTCTTTTGTCTCCCTTATTACTTCGTTTCATATTTTTATGTTATCTTTATTTAAATTTTAACATTTAAATTTTATAAAGTCAATGAATTTTATATTACATTTTAATTGCATAAGATTCATTTATGATAATTTAAATAATATAAAAAACACTAAATTATTTTATATTATAATCTAGTGTTTTTATTGTTTTATTATTCTATTTTTATTTATTGATATATTATTGTTGTAGAATTTGTATTTATCTGTTGTCTAGGAATGCCACCAGATGTAGTTATATATATTATATCTCCATTTTTCACTTCTACATTATTTTTATTATATACATTATATTCATATCCACTCTTAGCTTGATATGTGTAAGCTGCAATGTCATTTATATATATTTTTAAAATTCCATTGTTAGATCCATTTCCCAATTCACAACATCCATAAATAGAAACTTTTCCATCTTTTTTTATTGTTATTTTGTTTTCATTGTTACTTGCTATTTCATCATTGCAATATACAACATTATTGGTTAATGTTCCAGCAGTTGAAGTACACAATTGCCATGTAGCAATTGCTATTCCAGAACTACTCATATCTTTAGTTCCTGTTATCCTTTCACCATTAATCCATGCTGTTTTTCCATTTGCTATATCTTCTGCTGTTGCTGTAGCATTTTTTGTTACTTCTTTTACTATTCCTTTTATATTATTTGCAAACACTACTGTTTCTGCAGATATTTCTGGTTTTATTCCACCTGTTTCTTCTATCGCATTTGCTATTGCTGTTTTAAATTCCGTTAATTTTGCTATTGAATCATATGGTAGATTACTTGAATTAGCTCCTTCTTTTTCTATTTGTTCATATAATTCGTTTAATTCAATTTCTTCTTGTGTCTTTGCAAGTTCTATATTTTCTTTAGCTTTTTTAGTTATTGTTATTATACCATTGTCTCCTAATACTAAATTAATACTTATTCCAGCTAAAATTATTAATACTACGATTGTTACTACTAATACTACTAGTGTTATACCTTTTTGATTTTTCATTTTCTTTTGTTTTCCCCCTTTTTTTATTATAGCATTTCCAATAAATTTTTAATTATAAGATAACATTATGTTTATAAGTTGTTACTTTATATCGTTATTTTACTAATAAAATTTTATTACGTCAATAAGTTTATACTTTTTTTATTTTCTAGTTAAAAACTTTATGTAAAAAAGTAGTTGCTAAAGTTAATTTCAACTATTGCATTTAGTAAGATTATAAAATTATAATAAAAATATAATTTTACTAAAGATAGGAGAAAATCATGAAAATTGAAAGTGGTATAACATTAGTTGCGTTGGTGGTAACAATCGTAGTATTAATAATTTTAGCTGGAATAAGTATTAATTTAATCTTAGGAGATAGTGGAATAATAACAATTGCAAAAAAGGCGAAAGAGAATACTGAACTTGCAAAAATCGAAGAAGAAAAAGAATTAAATGAATTATATACACAATTAGAAACAGAAGAAAATTCATCAGATGGTACAAATTATGATTCTGTTGCAAAATTAACGGAATTTAAAAGAAAAATAGCACAAGGAATTACAAATGAAGGTGTTAGTACTTCAGCAGATGCAACTGCTGAAACAATGGTAGAAAATATAGGAAAAATATTACAAATTAGAACCGCTGACGCTACAGCCTCTGTAGGAGATATTGTAAAAGGAAAAACGGCATATGTTACTGGTGAAAAAATTGTAGGGACTGCTGCTAATGGTGTTACAATGACTAGTGGAAATCTTTCAAGTACAACCCAAATAACAGGATATAAATATGTAGTTGCTATAAATCAATACAATGGTTCAGTATATGACCCTGGGCCAACAATTACTGGAGGAACTAAGCTTTATACTCTACCATTTGGAGCTACAGATCCTGTAAGAAGTGTTGCAGCATATGTAATTCAATGTACATCAACTACATTAACACTTAAATATACTTATTTAACCAATGGAAAGTATTATGCATTTAAATAAAGATAAAAACACTAAATTATAATATAAAATAATTTAGTGCTTTTATCTTTATTTTATTAAAAAAATTTATTCTATAAACATTGCATCTCCAAAACTAAAGAAACGATATTTTTCTTCTACTGCATGTTTATATGCTTTCATTATATAGTCTTTTCCTGCTAATGCAGATACTAACATTATTAAAGTTGACTCTGGTAAATGGAAGTTTGTAATTAAACAATCTATACACTTAAATTTGTACCCTGGATATATAAATATACTTGTGTCTCCTTCTGTTTCTTTTACAAATCCACTTTCATCTGCTACTGATTCTAGTACTCTGCAAGATGTTGTTCCTACTGCTATTATTCTTCCCCCATTTTTCTTTGTATTGTTTATTTTTTCTGCATCTTCATGTTTTATATAATAATGTTCACTATGCATATCATGTTCTTCAATATTTTCTACTTTTACTGGTCTAAATGTTCCTATTCCAACATGAAGTGTTACATTAGCAATTTCTACACCTTTTTC
>CAKPQL010000033.1 GCA_934178555.1 uncultured Clostridia bacterium | reverse complement strand
TGCGCTTTTAAGTTTATAACGCATAAAAAAGAGCAGTCTCTGCAACCGCTCTGGTAAATTCTTTTTTAAATTTCTCATATTACTTATATCAATCCACTTTTGCTCATCTTCTATCATTTGTAACACCTTCTTGCAATCATTTAATTTACACACTTTACACTTTTTATTCTGTTCACTACATATTTTATTATCTATTAAACATTGTTCCATATATTTTTTATTTCCTTTGTATTTTGGCGACAAACTTTTGTATTTTGGCGACAAACTATGGACTTACACCATATACCCATAGGGTACGCATTTCTTAGCAGGAAAGCTCCAAACTTTTTGGATTAGTTTGTCATATAAGAACTCGCTAGAAAAGTTCTGTTCTGTTTATAAAGATGAAAGGAGGCTTATTGCCTTGGAATTTATCAATACACTCTAGCAATGTTTGATTGCACAATAAAAGAGCTTATCATTTCTGATAAACTCTTAATCTATATATTTGTATATGTGAAAACTTAATAACTTAATTTTCTCATTATACTTATATCATAATTTAAAAGTGCAATTAAAGGAAATAAGGGGTAATCTTTTTATAAATTTGCATATTTTTTTATTGCTTCTTGATGTAAATTTTTTATATGTCTATAACTGTAATTTAATTCTTCTGATACTTTATATAAATTTATTCCTCGCATATATTTTAAATACAATATTGACTTGTCAGGCTGTTCTAATTGTTCTATTTTATTTTCTACTATGTATTTCTTTAATAATAGCTCTTGCAGTTTTTTGTTACACTCTTTCTCTATTTCTTGTATTCTATCTAAACTTTCCTCAAATGGTGCTCTATCTAAATCTGCTCCTTTACCGTTCGGCATTCCTGTTATATTTGCTGTTACCTTTTCAATTCTAGTTCTTAATTCTTCTGCATCATTTTGCTTTTCTTCAATATACTTTATATTATCTCTGTATTCTCTTAATTCTTGTTTAGCTTCTTCTATAGTTATCATTTCTTTCGTACCTCCTATTATTTTTTATTTATTTCTTTCCAGTAGTTTTTCTATTAGATTTAATAATACTTTCAAATTTTCTTCTATTGGTTTATTTTTGTAATATAATCTACCAATAAAATCTTTGTCTTTATGATTATCTAATTCGTTTACTAAATCTTTACTATCTTCAACAGCTTTTTTCTCTTCTTCCTAAATTTCTACCACACATTGGGCAATAATTTATATTAAACCTTGCTCTATCATATCCACAACCTTCACTACACTCGTTTCCAACTACTAAGCAATTATTTACTATTGTTATATCAAAATATTTTTCTTTTAATGTTTTTTGTTTTTCACAATATTTACACATTTTTTCTATTTCCTTTCTAATAGTTCTTGTAAAACATTTATCATTGCTTGTAAAACTTCGTTTATTTCATCATTTTTTTTAATATAATTATCTTGTAATTCCTGGTAATGTCTTATCTTATCTTTTATTCTTTGAATTGGAATACTGTTATAATATTCTTTTCCTAAATCTTGATAATCTTCATATATTCCGTTTATTTCTTTTTCCAATTCTTCATTCTCTTTTAATACTCTTTTATAATCGCATTCATTTTCATCTAATTCTGTCAACATTGCACTATATTCTTTCTCTAATTTATCTGCTCTTGCTTTTTCTTTTAAATAATTGTCTACTATATTTTTAATGCTTTGTATTTCTTTTTTATAATATTGTATATCTTCATCATTGTCATTTTTTACTTTCATTTGACTATATATTGCATCAATACAATCTTCATCTCCTTTTATTATTCCTTCTAATATTTTCATATCTTCTTTTATACTATTTTCCATTTATTCCTCCTCAAATATTCTATGCTTTTATCTATCATTGCTAATTCGCACTTTTTTTCTTTGCTTGGTTCAAATAAATTTACACCTTTAGTTTTTACCTTTTGGAGCTCTAACAATTTAATTGTATATTCTCTACACAAATCTAATATTTCTATATCTTCTTCTATACTACTAGCATTAGTGTCAATAACTTCATTTTGTCTTGTTTCGTTTTCTATCTCATGTTCCTCTATTCTATAAGCGCCTATGTCTTCGTTGTATTTCGCTTTTCTTATCGCTCTATCTTCTTTGTAATGGTTCGTTTTTACCAATTCTACAAACCTATTTTCTGCTTTTTCTTTATCTTTGTATGTTTCTATTATCCAGTCTGAATAATCATCGTATTCTTCTTCATTGTTTTTAAAGATTATATAGATTTTTTCTTTCACTTAAAACACCTCCTAATTTGCATTTTATTAAATTTTCAAATAATTGCATTTTTGAATACACCCTTAGTATCTTCTTAATATTCACAAAATAAATAGTTTTACATTTACCAAAAGTATTTTGAATTTACATTCTTTAAAACAATAATCGACCTGTGCTAAACCTAATATATTAATACTATAACAAGCACCGCCAGAAAAATCTAATTGTTTCTTTATGTATTCTTCTATATCCATCCTAATTCCTCTACTTTCTTATTTATTGCTTGTAATTCTTTTGAGTTTAATATAGGATTTAACTTCAATGACATTGTTCTAATCTCTCCTCTCTAAATATACTCATCAATTTCTTTAAATTCCAATAATCCTGCATTCTCCAAGTCTTTTATATAATGTTCTGCTTTATCTACATATCCAGTCCATTCAAAATTACTTAAATCATTATATAATCTTGATTTTACTATTCTTGAATTTGTTATATAAATCGTCTCATAAAAAGTTTGATAGCCATCACTTACTGTATTAACTTTTTTAGTGTATTGATTTTCTTCTTGTGATAATTCGAATCCAAATTCTTCTAATTTTTGAAAATCTCCTTTATAAATTATAATTATTCTTTTCTTCCTTATCTCTTTCATATCTTATTTACTCCTTATTTTTCTTATTCAAATGTATTCCTTGTTTTTGTATATCAATATCTTCTAATTCTATTTTTATATCAGGTCTTTTTCTGTGAATATAAATCATCAAACATTGTCTAAAAACATTTGCATTTTTCATGTTATCTATAAAGACAAGTATTACTCTATATAATAAAATTAAAAATAATAATATTGTGCATATACTTCCACTTACTAGAGCTACTCCAAATAAAATATTTTTAATTATTTCTATCATGTTTTATTTACTCCTTTACTACTAAATTTGCTTTGATTAAATCGTATATAACATCATCTAGTAGTCCTTTTGTAGTGTGAACATCTATATTTCTTTCTTCTTTCCATATTATAATTTCACATTCTTGTCTTAATAGCCCTATTTCTTTTTTTATAACTCTACGATATACTAGAGTATCTACGAAATAATCTTTAAAAAATCCGAACTTTTCAAGTTCTTCTAAATCTACTCCGTTCTCTTATTTTTAACATATCTATTCTCCTCCTAACCTCTATCATGTAAGCTAATATATAAATCATGATATTTAATCATAATACAAAAATACCAACTAAAATCTCCCGTTTCATTTGAACTGCTTTCATTAATTAATACTACAAATTTTGTTCCTCTAGGTAAACATTCAACTAAAGTATATCTTTCAAATTCTCCACTTTTTCCTTTTACATAAATATTATTTTCTTTAAATGCTCTTTTTCCATCTTCTGCTTTTTCAATATTTACATCGCGACTATCTATACAACTTTCTATTAAACCTTTAATTGTATTGTTTCTATTCATCTTCTCCTCCTACTTTATAGCAATTAGCCATATAACTTTCTTTTGTTAGTATTTCTAGTATGTGATAATCTTTGTCACTCTTTATTCTTTGTAACATTTCTTCATCTGATATATCTACAATTCCTTCAATATAACCTTTTGTTTCTAAAGTCGTTGATATATTGTCTATTCTGTATTTAATAATATCTTTTACCTCAATTAGGTCTATTAGTTGTTTGCTATGTTTTTTTATATAATCTTCACAACATTGCAGTGGTGTTTTTCTATTTTTTATTTTTATGAAACAATTAAACGGACTTTTATATAAACTATTTTCTTTTTTTGAACTATATCTATCAAATATGCCGATTTTTCCATCTTTTGTTCTTACATATTCGTTTACTTTTATCATTACTTATTTTCCTTTCTATAGACTTCTTTAATTCAGTATTTTCTCTACTCAACTTGATGTTCCACACTGTTGATATCATTCCTATTGTCCATACAACTACAAATGCTATTGTTAATACTCTCTTTTCTGTTTTATTCATTAGTTAATCCTCCAAAAATTCAATTTCTATTATCGTTTTTTCTATTCCTTTTTGGTATACTATTCTACTTCCATCCCAGCTTTGTATTATGTTGTAATTATCATCTTCTAGCACTTTATATTTGACTAATATGTCAGCTATAGCATTCTCTAAATTAGTTAAATCTCTTTTTCTTCTGTCCGGTACTATAAATGTACATTTTAAATTTACTTTGCTAAAAATCGGATTTTCTAGTTTTGGCATAAACAATGCACAATCTTTTTCATATTGCCTGTACAGCTCTGATTGTATTATCATCGGTTTACCTTTACATATTATTATTTGCTGACTATTTTTCTTTGATCTCGGTAATAACGGTATCTCTATTTTTAACATTTTTCTTTAGCTCCTCTCTTAACTTTTCTTGCCAATTTTCTGTACCTGCCATAAAATCCTTACATCTCATTACTGGCTTATACGCTTCACTTTCTTGTTTGCTACATCCTAGACAGTAGTAACAAAGTGTATTCTTTTCTATTTGTTTCATTGGCTATTCT
>CAKPQL010000032.1 GCA_934178555.1 uncultured Clostridia bacterium | reverse complement strand
TAGAACAAACAAACGTGACAAGTAAAAGAGAAAATAAAGCTTCTAAAAAAATAGTTATTGAAAAAGTAAATGAAGATTCTGCGACAAACTATATAAAATTCGAAGTACTTTTTGTGTTTTATCTTGTATATATAGTTGTTACGCTTGGACTTGAATATATATACTATGACTTTTACAAATATACTTTTATACTACATAAAGTAGAAGAATTAATTGATGATATTAAAAAAATTAATTATGGTAAAAATGTAAAAGAACTTGAAAAGAAAGCAAATAAAATTAAAGAAATAATTTTAAAAATATTAAGTTCAGATGAAAAATTGTTAGATAAATTCAACAAAGAATTTGAAAATAATAAAGATTTATTAAGTGATCCAACCGAATTATTAAGTAGGTATTGTGAACTTAAAAATAAAATAGCTGAGGCTGAATATAAGCTTGCGATAAGTAAGTAATTATAAAAAGGGGGGAAAAGAATTATGAGCAATTTTCAATATGAGGGTGAAAACAAACAAACTAATAAGCAATCACAGTTTGTAAGTGCACTTACAAATGGAGAATTTGATGAAGAAATATTTGATCAAATTTTAGAAGCTTTGAAAAAAAGCTATGTATTAATATCTGATAAGGCAGATGATTATAATCTTTATTCAAAAAAATTTAAAGATGCAAGAAGTGAAACTATAAAAAGTAAAGCTAAAATAGGATTAAATCTAACTACTATTGCTTTGACTATTTCTTTAATAGTTGGAATTCCAATAGGTGGTACAATTGGACTTAGAACCTTACAAAAAAAACAAACTACAGTACCAGAAACAACTTATACTTACGAAGCTGGTAAACTTCCAGAAATAACTACAGAAAGGGTAGAATTAAAGAATGCTAAAGAAAAGAAATATATAGTTCTTGCAGAACCTTATAATGATTTAAATTATAGAAATACAACTATGTATGATGTAACAGACATAGATTTGCCATCAGTACTTGATTATTATAATTTAGATTTAAGTAAGATAGAAAATAAAACAGAATCTGTAGAATATAAAGAAGATTATAGTGATAGTGGTAGTAGTGAAGAAACAAAAAAATTAATCATCAAAAGTATAGATTTTAATGATGTACAATCGCCATGGTATTTTATGTTTTATCTGTTATTTTATGTTGTGTATATATTATTACTTATAATATTTGAAAGTTTATATCTTTTTGCTAATCCTGATTCATATTCGTATGCTATCTCAGGTATGATTAAGAATTTTATAAACAAGATTGAAGACTTGGATGCAATAGAAAGTGAAGAAAAAACAGTTAAAAAATTATTAGAAGAAACAATTAATGATATAAACTCTACATTATCTAAAAGTGAAGAGTTATCAAGAAGATGGAATGAAGAGTTTGAAAGAAATAAAGATTTAATGAGTGATCCATCATTATTGTTATCTAAATATGATGAACTTATAGAAAACATAAAAAGTAAAACAACATTAAAATTATAAAAAAAGGAGGAAAAGTTATGCAAGGTTATGCGTATCAAAAATTAAATAAAGAACAAACATTTGATGAAAAAGTATTTGAACAAATACTAAGTGATTTAAATGATTGCTATTTAACCATGAGGGATGAAATAGCATGTTACGAATGTGATTTAGATAATTTGAAAGAAATAAAAGCATCAAAAATTAAAAGCAGAACTAAAATAGGGCTAAATCTAACAGCCATAGCTTTAACTCTATCATTAATGTTGAGTATTCCTATATTTGGCACAGCTAAAATAAATAATATAAGAAAGAAAAAAGCAACAGTACCACAAACTACATATACTTACGAAGCTGGTAAACTTCCAGAAATAACTACAAAAAGAGTAGAATTAAAAAATGCTGAAGAAAAGAAATATATAGTTCTTGTAGAACCTTATAATGAATTAAATTATAGAAACATAACTATATATGATATTTCGGACATATATATGTCATCAGCGCTAGATTACTATAATTTAGATTTAAGTAAAATAGAAAATAAAACAGAATCAATAGAATATAAAGAATATTATAGTGATATAGGGAGTAGTGAAGAAATAAAAAGATTAATTATTAAAAGTGTAGATTGTAATGATGAACAAAAGCCTAGTTATGGATGGATTTACGTAGTGTTTTATCTTACGTACATCATATTATTGTTAACAATAGAGTGTTTCTATACTGCCATTAATGAATTGGATTTACCTATTATAGCAAGTATTATAAGAAAGTTAAAAGATGAACTTGAAGAAATAAAAAGCAATAAAGGTTATGAAAAAAGTGTTAAAACAACATTAGAAAAAACAATTAACGAAATAAACATGGCACTAACTAAAAGCGAAGAATTATCAAGAAGATGGAATGAAGAGCTTGAAAAAAATATATATTTAATGAGTGATCCATCACTATTATTATCTAAATACGATGAACTTATGAAAGAAATAAAAGAAAATACAATGAAATTAGAAATGTAAAGGAGAAAAAATCATGCAAGATTTTGCGTATCAAAGCAAAAAAGAAATATTTGACGAAGAAACATTTGATGAAATATTAATGTCACTAAACGAAATATCTTATTCAATATTAGAACAAAGAAGTAGATATAGTACTACGCAAAAAGCAATAAGTGAATTAAAAGGTAATATGAAGAAAAAAATACGTGAAATTATGTCAAATATTTTAGCGGTGACTATAGCTCTTTCTATAATGGCTGGTATTCCCATATCTATATCAATGCTTATAAAAAAATCAAAAAAAGATAATTCATCGGTTCAAAAGACAGAATATACATATCAAATGGATGGAAGCGAAGAAATAAGTACTTCAAAGATGCTACTAAAAGACGCAAAAGAAATGAAACATAAAGAAGAAGAGAAATATATAATACTTAGTGAACCTACCAAAGATGGCTATATGGCTATGAGCACATATTATGTGACAGATATAGATTTGCCATCGATTGATGACTATTTTGATTTAGATCTAAGTAAAATAGAAAAACACACTTGGCCTAAAGCCACTTGGTCTAGAATAATTAGTGATGATAGTGAAAATACAGAAGATATTAAAGAATGTAAAAAATTAATAATAGATACTTTTGATTACGATAATGTTGAGTTAGGTGAACCTGAGTCACTTTATTATCTATTATATGTTGTATATATTTTCATTTTAGTCGCTCTAGAAGTAGAATATTCCTATGAATTTAATGGAAGACCACTATTAACTGATGGCACTATATTTTTAATAGATAAAATTAAAGATTTAAAATTAATGACATATAATAAAAAGAAATATGACAAAGAAATAAAAGAAATATTAAATAGAATAAATGAAATGATATCAGAAAGTGAAGAATTATCAAGCAGATGGAATGAAGAGTTTGAAAAGAACAAAGATTTAATGAGTGATCCATCACTATTATTATCAAAATATGATGATGTCCTAAAAAGAATAAAAAGAAATACAATGAAATTAGAAATGTAAAGGAGAAAAAATCATGCAGGATTTTGCATATCAAAGCAAAGAAGAAAAAGAAGTGTTTGATGAAGAAATATTTGATAAAATATTATTATCTTTAAGTGAAATATCTTATTTATTAAGTGAAAACACGATAAGATATAATGATTCACAAAAAGCAATAAGTGAACAAAAAAATAATATGAAAGGAAATATACATCAAATAGTGTCAAATGGTTTGGCGATGGCAGTAGCTCTTTCTATAATAGTTGGTATTCCCGTAGTTATGGCACACCGTATAAAAAAATCTAAAAATGATAATTCTTTAGTAACAGAAAAAACATATACTTATCAAATGGATGGATTAAAGCAAGTAGAAAGTGAAGAGGTATTATTAAAAGATGCAGAAGATAAAAAATATATAGTTCTAGCAGAACCTAATAAAGATAGTTATAAAAATATAATTACATATGATATATCAGACATAGACTTACCAGTGGTAGATAATTACTTTAATTTAGACCTAAGTAAAATAGAAAACAAAACTGGAACTATAGATTTTAGCACTGGTAGTGAAATTACAGATGATGATGAAGAAAGTAAAAAGTTAATTATAAAAAACATAGATTATGAAAGTATCCAGCCTGGTAAAGCAGATATTGTAAAAATCTTATTATTTATAGAATATATATTTTTAATGGTTATAGTAGAAATGGAGTATTCAAATGAGTTTTCTGTCCCAATATTAACTAATGGTGTAATATTTCTAAGTGATGAAATAAAAAAAATAAAATCAAAAATGTATGTTAAAAAAACATATGACAAAGAATTAAAAGAAATAATTAATAGAATAAATGAAATGATATCACAAAGTGAAGAACTATCAAGAAGATGGAATGAAGAGTTTGAAAAAAATAAAGATTTAATGAGCGATCCATCACTATTATTATCAAGATATGATGAACTTATAGAAAGCATTAAAAGTAAAGCAATGAAACTAAAGCTATAAAAGGAGGAACTATGTCAGCTTTTGAATACCAAAATAAAGGAGAAAAAGAAGTACTTGATGAAGAAATATTTGATGAATTATTAGATAGATTAAATATATTATCTAACTCATTAGATTCAAGTATACAAGATTATGCTAATAAATCATATTATTTAAACTGTAAAATTAAATCAATAAAAGAAACTAAGAAAAGAATAAAGAAAAATATTGCTGTAATACTAGCATCTTTAAGCATAGTTACAAGTATTCCTATATATGTTACATCTAAACTAACAACTAACTGGACCCTTGTACCTTTAACTACATATACTTATGAAGAAGGAAAGTTACCACAAGCAGTAACTAAGTATGTACCTCTGAGTAATGATTTAAAAGAAAAAAAGTATATAGTAGTTATGGAACCTTATAATAAATTAAATTATAGAAATACTACAGCATATGATGTGTCAGATATAGACCTATCTTCACCGCTTGAATATTATGATTTGGATTTAAGTAAAATAAATGATAAAATAAAATCGGTCGAATCTAAAACTGAAAAAACAGAAGATGACGAAAATATTCAATCAAAAAAATTAATTATAGAAAAAATTGATTTTAATGATAAAAAGAAGGATGAATCAATATCTTTTCTTCTAGCTAGTTTCTATG
>CAKPQL010000031.1 GCA_934178555.1 uncultured Clostridia bacterium | reverse complement strand
ACAATTTTGAAAATTCAAATGAATATTTCTTAATATCTCTGCCTCTTAAAATCGGTCGTATATAATAAGCATAGGAGGTGTATTTATGATATATGGATATATAAGAGTAAGTACGGATAAACAAAATATAGAAAACCAAAGGTTTGAAATTGAAAATTATTGTAAAGAAAGGGGGATGATTGTAAGTTCATGGATTGAGGAAATAATTTCAGGAACAAAAAAAATAGATCAAAGAAAATTAGGTAAATTATTAAATAAATTAAAAAAAGATGATATTTTAATTTGTGCAGAACTATCTAGATTGGGAAGAAACATGTTTATGATAATGTCAATATTAAATTATTGTATGGAAAAAGAAATAAAGGTTTGGACAATAAAAGATAATTATAGGCTAGGAGATGACTTAACTTCAAAAGTTTTAGCATTTGCCTTTGGATTAAGTGCAGAAATTGAAAGAAATTTAATTAGTCAGAGAACGAAGGAAGCATTAGTCAAAAAGCGTGCTGAAGGAATAATTTTAGGACGACCTAAAGGAAGAAAATCGAGTTATTATAAGTTGTCAGGAAGAGACAATATAATAAAAGAATTACTAAATAAAGGTATTACTAAGACGCAAATTGCGAAAATTCTCAATGTAAACAGAAATACATTAAATAAATATATAAAGGAAAATCATATTAATTGTAGATAAATATGAAATAGGATTTAAAGTATTATGAAGATGATTAAGTATATGGATAAAGTGCTTGATTTGTAATAATATAATTGAATCTACCACAGATACCACTTAATTGGTTGCAAATGTAATAAGTGTTATATAAATATGGTAAAATTCTAATTATTTTTGATGATGGTACAGAAATATCAGTAAGTGACGAAGAAAAATGCAAAAAAATATAGAAAAGTTGTAGATAATAGAATAAAGAAGTTTTAGAAAAATGAAAGCTTAAATAATTCAACAATTATTGGTAATTGTATTACCATTTTGAAGGTAAAGCATGTGCAAAAAAATAATTGAAAGATAAAAAAATTATGCTAGGGACTATATAGATATATACAAAGAAATACATAAAAACGATCATTAATTCGAAGACTAGGTAAAAGATATAGGCTATAAAACCAAACTAGAAAAGTTAAAAATACTCAACATAGAAGAATAAAACAAGATGAAGAAAAAATAAATGAAACAATGAAAAATTAGTAATAGAATAAAAGAATATCAATAATGAAAATAAATGAAGTATTACAAAAATATTTTGGAGTTTCAGAAAGAAATCATAAAGCGAAGGTAATAAGATTTAATGTTGCCAATAAAACCAGATTTATCAATGGATTGAACGCTCCTTACTTTTTTGTTACATTGAAAAAACGGTGGAAGTTTTTGAAATTGAAAATTAGTAAAAAATATAGATTTTAAGATTTGATTTTTTAATAAAAAGTGATATAATTCTGAAAAGAATAGAAAAATACTTTATGGAATTGTATTAATTAGAATAAGGAGAAAATATGGGATTATTTGATATGTTTAAGAGTTCAAAGACACATGAACAAAAACTGGATCTTGCATATAAATGTTTTAAACCTGATATGGTTGGAGCAATATTTGTTAATGAAAAAAAACAAGCTAATGAAGTTATACTTAAATTAGCAGAAATTTTAAATATAGATTTAGATAAGAAGAGCGAATTAGAATATTATGAAATTTTACAGGTGTATGCATATATGGTAATTAAGATTTTAATTGCAAAAGCAAATGAGGAAAACACTGTGAAAGGTTTACAAACAAATCATGCTAAATATGTAAAAAATGAAACTATGGCAAGGGAAACCTTAGATTTCTTTCTTCAAAACTATTCAGATAACATTAAATTAAAACAAAATGATAAAGAAGAAAATATAGTAAAAGAGGAGAAAGTTATAGTTGACAGTAACTTAAATATAGATGAATTACTTGAAAAAGGTACTCAATTTTTTAATAATAAAGAGTATGCTAAAGCAAAGGCATATTTATATGAATATGTAAACAAGATAGAAGAAATGAAAAGCAATGCACCAGAGAAATGGATGTCATTTAGTTCAAATGTAGCATTTTTTTTATATTGTGAGAAGAATAATCCAAGTGAAAGTTTTGAAAATATTTCATATCCGATAAGCTCAGTGTATATAAAGCTAGCATATATAGATTTTGAATTACATTTATTAGATGAAGCAGAGATGTTTTTAAATAAAGCATTATAATGGGATCCATATAACTATTCTGCTATAAGTGAAAAGGGTGAAATATATAAAACACAAAAGGATTTCAAGAAATACTATTTTAATACATTAGATAGTGTTGATATAATATATAGAGAATCAGAATTAGCCAGATACTACAGAAATTTAGGTTTTTATTTTATTGAGAATGGTGAATGGAAATTGGCAAAAGCTGTATATGTATATAGCTTAAATTTCGATTCTAACCCAATTGTATCACAAGAATTAGAATATATTGTTCAAAAAAGCGGCAATAAAGAGATGCCCGAAAAGGATAAACTAATTGAAATATTGAAAGAGAATAGAATAATAACATATATTTCTAATGAAAATATTAAAATCATAGAAAAGTTATTTGAAAGTTTAAAATCTGAAAATCAACTTGAAACATCATTAGGAAAAGAAGTTAGAGAATTAGTTGAAAAATATAGTAAGAATAAATAGAAATAATAAAAAATAGGCGGGATTAATTATAAAATCTCGTCTATTTTCATTACGATTTAGCCTTGTGAAACAAAAACCACGCGCTATGCGCGTGAGATTAAAAGCTTTAATCAAGGAAGCTCTTCATGATATAATATTAGGTGTTCAAGCCAATATAAATTATTAAAGGAGAGATTCCTTATGGCAAATAGTTTATCACACACAAAATGGTTGTGCAAGTATCACATAGTATTCATTCCAAAATACAGAAGAAAGGTAATATATCATAAATTAAGAAAAGATATACAAGGTTATATTAGAGATTTATGTAAGTGGAAAGGTGTTGAAATAATAGAAGGGCATATGATGCCAGATCACGTGAACTTGTTGTTATCAATACCGCCCAAACAAAATATATCAAGTTTTATGGGATATTTAAAAGGAAAGAGTTCAATGATGATATTCAAAGACCATGGGAATTTAAGATATAAATTTAGAAATAGCAATTTCTGGACAATAGGCTATTATATTAGTACAGTAGGGTTAAATGAAGCAACAATAAGAAAATACATAAGAGAACAAGAAAAAGAAGATATACTAGAAGATAAATTAACAAAAAGAGAATATAATAACCATTTTAAGGGTTTGCTAAAGTAGTCATTACGTCAAGACTTGAACGAAGCGAAAGCCAGCGCTTTTAGGAGCTGGCAATGTTATAAGCCCTTTTAGGGCAAGTTCAAACCACGCGTTTTACACGTGGTTATGATTTTGTATAAGAACACATTAATTATAAATTTCACTATGGTATTATCAAAAGTTAATTACACATTACAAATTTGACTTTCAAAAAATATTATGTTAATATAATAATGTAAAAATTATATTCTTCTATACTACGAAAGGATGATTTTAAATGGAATCAACTACTATTACTTGTCCAGGATGTAACGGAAAAGGTAAAGTATATTGGAATTTTGGACATTCTAGTACTTTATGTTCATATTGTCTTGGCAAAGGATACGTTTCTTCTCAAAAAGTTTCTAGAGATTGGATCCGGAATGAGTTACGTTCATACAACATAGTACTAGGATTGAATTCAGCAACAAAATCTAATCAAACCCTTTGTCCAGGGTGCAACGGAAAAGGTAAAGTATATTGGAATTTCGGACGTTCTAGTACTTTATGTCCAATTTGTCTTGGCGAAGGACACATGTCTTCAGAAGAAGCTATGCGATGTAAATTACGTCACATTGGTTTTAGTGAAGAAGAAGTGGAAATAGCCATGGAAGAAATCTACGTTGATTATGATTAATCGTAGAAAATCTCTCTGTAGAGAGAACAATAGTGGGCGAAATATCTATCTAATAAGAATATTTCCTATTAGAAAAAAGTTGCAAATACCTATGGTGTTTGCAACTTTTTTGGGTATATAACCCCCCCGTGTTATACGCGGGATTCTAAAAGCTTCTAGCTATAAGTAAAAAACAACCTCCTTTTTGATATAATAAATGTGGTCGCCAACCACAAGAAAAATCAAAAAAGGAGGTTGTTATCATGAAAGACAATAATAGTTTAGCACACAGTACATGGAAATTCAAATATATGAAGAAATAATAAAAGATACAGGAGTAATATTAAGGAGATTATGTGAGCAGAAAAGAGTAAAAATAATAGAGGCAGAATTATGTGCAGATCATATACATATGCTTGTAAGTATACCACCAAAGTGTAGTGTAGCAAGTATAATGGGATATTTGAAAGAAAAGAGTTCAATGATGATATTCAAAGACTATGGGAATTTAAGATATAAATTTGGAAATAGCAATTTCTGGGCAACAGGCTCATAACCCAAAGGTCGCAAGTTCGAGTCTTGCCCCAGCAACCAAGAATTTAACTAGAGTCTCAAGAGATTGCAGACTCTTATTTTTTTGTCTCTGACATAATTTTGACGTAAATGGGGACAGCTTGGGGACAGGAATTTTTAGAAAGCCCATAAAATAGCATCAATCCTCATTTATAATCTAAAAAAAGCAAATTTTGAACTTATTGAAATCAAGAGTTTTAGCTGATAAGTATATTAGTTTTTATCTACTAATAAATTCTGCAAGACTATACCAGCACTTCTATTGTGAGAAGCAAGTGGATGAACATAGAAATTAAATGTCGTACTAATTTGTGCATGTCCTAATCTTGCAGCTACAACTGCTACATCAACATTTTGAGAAATAAGTAGAGTAGCATTTGTATGTCTGATACCATGAAAATTCAAATAAGGTAGTCCTATCTTCTGAACAAATTTAACAAACCATTTACTTACCGTATCAGGATGCATAGGTTTGCCATTATCTTGTACAAATAACCTATTAGATTCTTCCAAGAATTCACCACAAAGATCTTTTTGATCATTATACCATAATTTATATTCTTCAAGTATTTCAATGACAGAATCAGGTATAGAAATGTGTCTATAAGAACTAGGTGTTTTAGGCGTCTTGGTATAAACTCCCGTACTCGCTAAATATTGACTTGATTTGTTTACAGTTATTTCTTTGTTCCTGAAATCAATATTTTCCCAGTCAAGTCCCATTAATTCACCTAATCTGACTCCAGTAAATACTGTAAGAATAATAGCAACTTTATATTTCATTTCATTTTCTTCAAGTTCATTTAATCCTCTTAAAAGAACTTTACATTGTTCATCATCGTAGAATTTACGTTGTGCTTTTGGGGCTCTTGGTGGTTGAACTCTATCTGCAGGATTATAAAGTATTAGTTGCCAATATACAGCCTTGTGTAGCATTGCACTTATTAGTCTATGATGTTCTAGAATAGTCTTTTTAGATAATGGTTTCAAAGTACGCTCACCATTATTTTTAGCAAGTCTTTTAATTTGTGTATCTTGTTCTAGCATATCATAAAGTTTCATAAGATCTGTAGGTTTAATTTTTTCTAAAGTAAAAGAACC
>CAKPQL010000030.1 GCA_934178555.1 uncultured Clostridia bacterium | reverse complement strand
AATGGTAATATTAAGAAGTTAGCTAGAAAAATGAATTCTGCTAAAACGAAAGCTATAGATAACCTAGAAAATATGATATAGGAAGAGATTTAATTCTCTTTCTTTTTATATTCCTCGTAAGCCGTAGTCTTCCGAGGCAATTTGAAGCCTAAGGTCTTCAAATTGAAGTATTTATTTTATACATAACAAGTGTTGACAAGTGTTAATAAGAAAGGTATACTATAAATGAAAGGAGAAGGTTAGTAATATATTTTAGAAAGCAGGTTATGTTCTAAAAATGTTGTTACTAAACTACTAATAAAAAATGAAAAAATATTTTTATCCTGCAATTTTTTCCAAAGAAGGAGATGCATACAATGTAAAATTTATTGATTTTGATGATGTGTTTACATATGGTGTTGGTTTTGATGATGCATATTATATGGCACAAGATGCATTGTATGCTATGTTACCAGAGTATAAAGATAGATTACCAGAACCAACATTCAATTATATGGACATCAAAGTAAAAGATGGCGACTTTATTACTATGGTAGAGTTAGATCCTGTAGAACACGAAAAGAAAATATCTTCCAAAACAGTAAATACAACAGTAACTATGCCAGAGTGGTTAAAAAATCTTGCAGATATGAAAGGTATTAACTTTTCTAAATTATTACAAGAAAGTTTAAAAAATGAGTTAAACCTATTGTAGCAAAATAAATAACGATTATTATTTTTAAAATATTAAAAAAATTCCAAAAATTGTAAAAAAAAGTTGACTATTGTACAGAATAATGGTAACATATGACTAAGTTACTTAAAACTTACAAGTTTTTAAGTTTTGGAGGAGGAGGCCTTGCTTTGGTTTCCTCTTTTTTAGATAATTTAAATAAAGAAGAGGTGTTTTATAAGATGAAAAAATATTTTATTGGTATAATTTGGAAAGATGAAACAACTCCACTTTTACATTTAAAGGATTATACTACATATAAAGATGAATATATAGAGGTACCAAATAACTTCAATATTGAATTAATTAATAAAAAAATTTGCCTTGGAACAATAAATCCATACACTAGGCAGTATATTAGTTGCAATAATTTAGTTGATAATAGTCAAGTACAATGTGATAAATGTAAATATATGTATGATTTTTATAAATGCATAAAATGTCACGGAGACAATTGTTATGCTAAAAATAAAGATGTCTTAAAATACTGTAATAGTCCACATTATGTTTACCTTGCTTATTTTAATGGAAATAAAATTAAAGTTGGAACAGCATCTGAAATTAAAAAGTATGAAAGATTATTGGAACAAGGAGCACTATTTTCTATTCTTATAGCTAAAACTCCAACTGGAAAAATTGCTAGAGTACTTGAAAAAATAATTATCGATTATGGAATAAGTGGCTTAGTGACTACTAATTATAAAATGAAAAATATCGTATTTTATCCAAATGATAAAGTAGAAGTGTTAAAGAAACTTACAGATAAATATAAAGAAATATTAAAAATAGTACCAAATGATTATCAAAAATATTTAATAGAACCAGAAGTCAATACTTATGACGATTTAGAAAGTAAAATAAATAATGCTATGTTAGTCAAAGAAAATCAATTGAGTATATTTAATTCAACAATGTTTAGTGCCAGAGAATATAATATAAAAAAAGACTTTAATACAATAATTGGTAAATATTTATTTATTATCGGTAAAATTTTAGTCATAGATAACAATGGTCTTATTGAATTAATCGATATAAAAAAAATAGAAGGTTATTTATTTGAATTTAAAAATATTGACTTATGTAATAATAAAAGAATTGGAGGAAAATAAAATGAAAAATATTATATGTCCATTTTGTCAAGAATTAGTTGAACCACAAAAAAGCATAGTAGGTAAAAACAGAATTATAGCAGAAACACCAAAATTTGTCGTTTTTCCAACAACAGGTGGAATCGTAGACAATTATCAACTAATTGTTCCAAAAGAACACATAAATTGTTTTGGAGAATTAACCTTAGATGAATTGAAAGAATTAAAAGAAATTATTGAATGGCAAAAAGAGATAAATAAAAAATATTTTAATTCTAGTTTTTCAATGTTTGAACACGGAGCATTATATCCATCAAATGAAAGTGGAAAGAGCATTGTTCATGCACACTTGCATATTTTTCCAAACAATATATCACTACTTGATGAAATATCAAAATATAACTTTGAAACTGAAGAAATAGATGATATTAACGACTTGAGGCAAATATGTCATGAATATGAAAAATATTTATATTATCGTGATGTCAATGGTAAAAACTATATTATGACTCATCAAGGAATACCATCGCAGTTTTTAAGAATGGTTTTAGCTAATTCACTGCAAAAGCAAGAATGGAATTGGAGAGAATATCCTTTGATTGATGTAATAGAAAAAAACTTAGAATTTTATAAAGAAAAAAAATTAATTTATAGGAAATAACTACTAAGGAGGAAGATAAAATGATAGTATTACCTAACAAAAATTACAATGCCGTGAATAACGAAAAAATTTCAACATATCAATTTTTAGCAAATGTTGGTTGCCCAGTATTTGATAGTGTACTTTTTGAAGAAAATGAAAAGTTAACAAAAGAAAAAATCGTACAGTTAAAAGAGACATTAAAATCGGAATATTGTACTATAAGATATCAATATATAAAGCCATGTACAAATCCTATAAGAGGTGGCAATAAATCATTAATAGATTTAGAAAAATTAGAAGAGAGAAAAGTAGATGGAACACAAATGTGGCTATTACAACCAATAGATAGAACTAAAAACATATATGGAATAAATATGTGCGTTAATAAACCTTTAAATTCGTTTGTTATTGAAAGCGTTGGAAAAGGCTTTGATGTATCAGATATAAATAGAGGAGATATAACACCACACGAAGTTATTAGTTTTAATTATCCAATTGAAATGGGATGGCAAAATGAATGGTGGAAATATATAAAGTTAGATTTTGTAAGTCGTGAACAGTTTGAAAATGATAAATTAATTAGGATCAATAAGTTAAAAAAGTTTGGATTGGAACCCCAAATGGAAATATTTGATAAAGAATATAAACCGCTAGATTATAGTTTGGTTAATAATTTAATATATTATGTTAATTTAATTGATGAATTTTGGGATAAGTCAGATGAATACACTATTTCTATATCAATGAATAACAATGGTAAATTAGTTTTTTGGGATATTCAAACACCAGTAGGAAAATCGAAAATTTTAAGGAGAACCATATGATTTTAATACCAATAACATATCATTCTAAAAAATATCCAGTAGGTATTACAAGTAATATTGATGAAATCGCCGGAAACTTTGATAAAAGTAGTATTTCACCAATAAGGAAGTATTCTCTTCATACAGAATATTCGCATATGAAGAGAAAATTAGATAATAGCTTAATTAATAAATATCCTAAGCTAAAAAGTTCACAAAAAGATAATATACCACAATTATGGAAAGACAAAGAATGGGCACAAGAGTTTGCTAATTATATAATAGATTTAATAGGAAATAATCAACCACCAGAAATTATAGAAGTTCATCCACCTTTTAATGATTATTGCCTTGATTTTGATAATTTTTTTGATACATACATAGAGTTCGAAAGAATAATTCTACAAAAATATCCTGATGTAAAAATATTTATAGAAAATAGATGTGGAACCTTTTATAAAGGTGGTAAGTTTTTAATTTCTAATTGCAAGTCAATAATTAACTTTTTAAATGAATTATCAAATAGAAATTTAAGGCTAAAATTAGTTCTTGATTACCCACAGGTATTCAGTGCCGAAGCAATAAAAATGGATGACATAAAGTTAAATAAAATTACAGATTTTAATAAAAATATTAATAAATATATTGAATATATTGGAGGTTTCCATTTATGGGGAAAAAGAAAAAGTGCAAAAGGAAGATGGACTCCTCATACTGGAAATTTAAATACATTTTTTAGCAACAATGAATTGTTAAAAAGTGAATTTATACTTTCGATAAATAAAACATTCAATGATAATAAACCTAGATATTTTGTTCCGGAAGTGAATAGCGGAGAGGAAGATTTACAATCAATAATTTATGATTTATTAAAATTTAATGTTATTTTTGATAAAAATAATTAAAATATTTCTTTTTCTGTGTTATAATTAACATAGAGAAAGGAATAGTGAATTCATGAACTGCATTTTTTGCGATAACTTTATTGAAAACAAAAAAGCTCTATTCGAAAACAAACTTGCCATAGCTTACTTTGATGAATTTCCAGTAAGTAAAGGTCATATATTGATAGTCACAAAAAGACATGCACCTACATTCTTTGATATCACAGAAGAAGAACAAATTGCAATATTAGAACTATTAAATAAATGTAAGAAATATTTAGATGAGAAGTTTTCTCCGACAGGTTATAATATAGGACTAAACTGTGGTAGAGATGCTGGTCAAAGTGTAATGCATATTCATATGCATTTAATACCCAGATATAGTGGTGATGTTAAAGATCCACGAGGAGGCGTTAGAGGTGTTATTCCAGACAAGAAGAATTATTAATTTATAAGGAGGAGAAAAAATGGAAAGAATATATAATAAATTAGTAAGAGACAATATTCCAAACATAATTAAAAGTAAAGGAGAAACTCCAGTTACTAGGATATTATCTGAAGATGAGTATAAAAACGAATTAGAAAAAAAACTTTATGAAGAATACAAAGAGGTACTAGAAGCTAGTGGAAGTGATAGAATTGAAGAACTAGCGGATATGTTGGAAATAATAAGCGCACTAGCAAAGATAGAGAGCAAAACATTAGACGATATTATTTTAGTTGCCGAACAAAAAAATGAAAAACGTGGTGCCTTTAATGAAAAGATATTTTTAGAAAAAGTAATAGAAGCTAATGAGTAATAAAAATCATTAAGATTTAACATATAAATGATAAAAACCTCATTTCTCATATTTTGAGAAGTGAGGTTTTTATATTAATGTGTCCTCTCAAGGACACATACAAAACCACCTGCTATGCAGGTGTGAATAGTAAAGAGCGAAGCCTTTAAGAAGACATAAATACCTCCTTTTGATATAATATAGAAGATTTGCCAATCAACTATAAATCAAGAGGAGGTATTTATGTTAAAAACTAGAACAAAGAGTAAAGATATTGATGAAAGCCAATTGTTCCATACAAAATATAATTGTTTGTACCATATAGTGTTTATTCCAAAATATAGAAGAAAAGCAGTATATGGAAAACTAAGAAGGGACATTGGCGTAATACTACGCAGACTATGTGAGTATAAAGGTGTAGAAATAATAGAAGCACATGCATGTATAGATCATATACATATGTTAGTAAAAATCCCACCCAAATTAAGTGTATCACAATTTATGGGATATTTAAAGGGAAAAAGTGCATTAATGATATTTGAAAATCATGCAAACCTAAAATATAAATATGGCCAGAGAACCTTTTGGGCAAGAGGGTATTATGTAAGTACGGTAGGATTAAACAAAAATACAATAAAAAAATATATAAGAGAACAAGAAACTGAAGATATGATACAGGATAAAAGAAGTGTAAAGGAATACGAAGACCCTTTTAAGGGTTGTTAGAGTGTCAAAGGCGATTGGCAAATTAAAAAAGCCCTCATGTGAGGGCAGCCAGTATGACCCCTTATAGGGGTTAGAGAAAAACCACTAGTTAAACTAGTGGATTTTTATTATATTAAAAAACAAATTCACAAAAGATAGAATAGATATTTTATAAATTATGCTTTTAATATAAAAAAAGAAGTAATTACTTTACTTCCATAGTATTTACTTTTTTAGTTAATCTAGATTTTTCTCTATCAACTTTA
>CAKPQL010000029.1 GCA_934178555.1 uncultured Clostridia bacterium | reverse complement strand
TTGTTGGTGATATTTCTAATCCTCCTACTTCTCCTTGATATGTTATTTTTACATTTCCATTCTTTTCATCTGTTGCTATAAATTTATACTTTCCACCTATTATTATTTCTGCATTATCATTATCTATTCTCTCTACATCATCTACTTCATATTTTTCTTTGACTTTGTCTAATTCTTCTAAATAATCATCTAAATTTACACTATATTTTTCTAGTTGTACTGGTCCTTTTACTAATTCTAGTTTTTCTTGTGCTGATGTTATATCTACTATTGGTTTTGTTTCTTTTGCCTTTTCTATTAAGCCATTTTCTCCCAATACTAAATACAAACTTATTCCAGCTAATATTATTAATACTATTATTGTTACTACTAAGCTTATTAGTGTTATACCTTTACTTTGTTTTAACTTTTGTTTCATTAGGCTTTTCCTTTCATTTTCTAGATTATTAATTTCTATACAAACTCTCTACATAAACATTTAAGGTTGGACCTCTTTATGCATCCAACCTTATTTTAGTTTTGTTTTATCTGTCTATTTTTCTAGTCTAAAGTCATATGCATTTGCATAGCTTTCTGTTATTGTTGTTTCTATATCTATTGCTTCTCCATTTTCTGTTTCTGTTATCATTGCTGGGATTCTTCCTATCTCGTTTCCTCTTTTATCTAATAATACTATTTGTCCTAAAAAGTCTCCTTGTGCCTCTCCTGTATTATTTGTTACTCTTGCTGTTAATATTGTTTCATTTCCTTTTTTCATAAAATTTATATTTGTTATTGAGAAGCCTAAATTTTCTTTTGTTTGTTTTAATTTTTCACTTGTGTTTACTATTGTTCCATCTGCTTCTACTTTTGTGAACTCTCCTTGTTCTACATTTTCTGTTGTTCCTGTTCCTCCAACATTGTTATTCTCTTTGTTTCTTGTTGCAAACCATATTATTGTTATGATTAATACTGATACTATTACTAATATTAGTAACATTCTTTTTTCTTGTTTTTTCATTTGTTTCCTCCTTATTTTCTCTTTTTCTTTTTTCACATTATAAACATTTTGTTATTATTTATTCATATTTTTATATTTGTATTAAAATATTATGTTTATAAGTTATTACTTTATTTATGCTAATTTTACTAATAAATTTTTATTACGTCAATAGGTTATTACATTTTTTTAAAATTTTTATTCACCTAAAATAAAAGCTAAATTCAATTATTTCTTCAATCAAATTTGCACAAAAAAATAGCGCATAAATTTTTATTATTTTAAAAATTTATACACTATATAATACATTATCCTATCTACATTATTATAAAAGTGTCCCCAATGTTCCGATTTTGGAACAAAAAGGACCGTCCCTAGTGTTCCTTACATTGTATATGGATTTCCGCTTGTTCCATCTCCTCCTGTTATCTTGATATCTGATTTTAGAGAAAAACATGGACGAAGCCCATTCGTGTGCGAATAACCATTAGTTTCGCCGCTGCTGTACACAGCGCACAAGAAGTTGCTGTAAAAGTAGCCGCGAGAGTTCACACTACGCACGTCTAAAATGCAGCCAGAAGACATCGAATTCACAAAGTGGGACGCTAGCCAATAATATTCTCCTGTTGTCCATATATTTAGGTTGTTCATTTGTGTTTGGTCTGTCGTGTAATTTGTATCAGCATCTTTCATACTATTTGCTCCTGATACTGATGAAGTAAATCCTAATTGTACTGGTCCTGCATTTTCTGAATTTTTATTTGTAAATGTTCCATTTTGATTTGTTGGTACACTTCCTACACATCTTGCATCTGTTACATATGCTGTATTTAAATACTTTCCTGCTTCACTATTCAATGTTGTTATTGCATTATTATAAGAATTCCTTCCTGTAGCCCATTTACTTCCTCCTAACGTTACATCTGCCACCTTCTTATCTGATATTATTTGTAAACCATATTCTGAGCTTGTATCATATAATACTCTACATGTTACCACTCCATTTGTTCCTACACTGCTTACTCCTGTATTGTAATTTATATAAGCTCCTGCTGGCAAATCATTGGTTGTTAAAGTTGGATTTGGTGTTGAACTTCCTCCATTACCAGATTCTATATCTTCAATATAATTTGCTGTTTCGTTTAAACTTTTTTCTTCATTCGTTTTTGCCTGTTCTGTCTGTTCCTTTGCAAATTTTGCCTTTTCTACTATTCCATTTTCTCCTAGCACTAAATTTATACTTACTCCTACTAGTATTATTAACACTATTATTGTTACTACAAGTGCTATTAATGTTATACCTTTTTCTTTTTTCAATATCAATTTCATATTATCTGCTCCTCTTTTGTTATTATTTTTTTATTTAGTGAATTTATACATTTTTTCTTTTTCAAGTACTCATATTATGTTTATAAGTTGCTATTTTTATTTATAGTAAGTTTACTAATAAATTTTTATTACGTCAATAGGTTATTACATTTTTTAAAATTTTTATTCATCCTAAAATAAAAATTAAATTCGATTATTTCTTTAATTAAATTTGCATAAAAATATAGTGCATAAATTTTTATTATTTTAAAAATCTATGCACTATATAATACATTATCCTATCTACATTATTATATTTTCTATAACTCCACAACATATTTTTTTATTGTTTTTAATATATTTGATATACTTTGTCCTGTCCAATTGTTATTATTTGATAAATTTTGAATAAACATCTTATCACTTAAAACCATATCTATTATACTTGAAATATCTTCTTTGTTAGTTATTTCAATATCTGTATCAAAAATTAAAATCTTCATATAATCAGCAATTAGTTTTTTATCTAAATTTCCTTCTGTAATTAACCAATATAGATCAAATATATCTCTGTATCTAGTAGAAAGTGGTCCAAATTTTAATAATGGAACTATCTTCTCTACAAATATTTGCTCTTTTGGATTAACTAAAAAACTAATATTATCATCAATTATTTTAGTATCCAATAATAATGTATCTTGCAAAATATCTATGTGTTTATGTACCCCAATATCTAATTTTATATGATAGCTTTTATTATAATTATCAGATATTGTAACTGTTAATCTTTTTCCGTGATAGTCTTGATGAGATAATTCTTCAATATTATCTTTATCAATTTCTAACTTAAAACCATCAATATTATCAAGTTTTCCTAATTCCATAAATATTTTAACTATATTATCTGTTGCAATAGACATATTTATTAAATCCATATCAATATCTATTGTTGCTCTACGAATATTTTGTGTTAAGTGGAACATTACAACTCCACCTTTTATTGTTATTTTATCATTATATTTTGAATTGTAAATTCTATTTATAATAATATCTTGGCATACTTTTGAAATTGCATAGTTCCTGGTATAACCATCTTTTATATACTCATTTATACATTCTTGTAAACTATTCATTACATTACCTCCGTTTCAATAGTTTTTATTATATATGAATTATTAAAGTTTTGAGCATATTTATATAATTTAATAAAATTCAATTTGTCTTTGATTTTTCTATAATTATTCAAAACTTCTTTATATAGTTCATAAGGTAATTTTGATTTATACCTTATAAGTTCAATTAACATTCTTTCTTTATCATATATATTAACTTCTGTATCTTCAATTTTCATTTTTGTTAATCCTATATCTAATAATTCTTTTTTTGTGAAAATTTGTTTTATTGATTTATTTTCTATATTTCTTGATTTCTTATCTGTTGCCAAATAGTAGTAGTCTGGTATTTTATCCGTTAGTTCATAGTAGAAAAAAGCACTATTCAAAGTTAATATTGCTTTAGAATATTTTTTTGTTATTATTGCTAATTCACTTGGAAATTCCTCGTTTGAATATATTCCCTTTTCAATTTTATACAATTCTTTATTAGCAACTTTCTTTTCTATTTGATATCTGTTTAATCCACTCTCTAATAATTCTTTATAATAATATACCATTTTTTCTCTCCCTCTTTATTATAAACACAAATGTCGGCTTTTGTCAAATCAAAGCCGACATTTGTGTTGAAATATTTTTATGTATAAATCAACTCATTTAATACTATTTCTTCGGCTTGTTGTTTAATTGAGTTCATCGTTCCTACCCAATATAACTGATTAGAATCTTTCATATATTCTGTTAAATCTCTTTTTGCTTTAATTTTGTCATAATATCATTTACTCTTTTTGTTGCTACTTCCTGTATTTCCTTTAAATGCTTATTTAACTATCCTTCTATAAACAATATTGCATATTCAGTTTTCTTATGTTCCTTCAAATAATTTAATCTTAATCTACCATATTTATTTAGTATAACCTTTTCTTCTTGTTTTAATACTAAATTTGGTACATAATAATCTCCTATCAATGTATAACTTATTCCAGTTTCTTCATCTGTAAATTCTTTTTTTAATTCTATACTATTCATAATTTTTATTTTTTGGTTCAAAAAAAGATGAACTTTTAAATTCATCTTTGGTTTAGTTTTTATTTATTATAAGCCTTGATATAATGTTAAATAAGTAAGAGGAGTATCTCTTCCGTTCCGATTTTAGAACGAAAAGGACCGTCCCTAGTGTTCCTTACATTGTATATGGATTTCCGCTTGTTCCATCTCCTCCTGTTATCTTGATATCTGATTTTAAAGAAAAACAAGGACGAAGGCCTTTCGTATACGAACGACCCATAGTTTCGCCGTTTTTGATCACATGGCACAAGTAGGAATCGAACAATGTGCCGCTATCGCCCACATAACGCAGGAAGAAACGGCAGGAATAAGAATTCGCATCGTCGTCCGGATCGCGGGACGCTAGCCAGTAATCTTCTCCTGTTTTCCATATATTTAAGTTGTTCATTTGTGTTTGGTCTGCAGTGTAATTAGTATCAATTCCTTTCATATTGTTTGCTCCTGATACTGATGAAGTAAATCCTAATCGTACTGGTCCTGCATTTTCTGAATTTTTATTTGTAAATGTTCCATTTTGATTTGTTGGTACACTTCCTACACATCTTGCATCTGTTACATATGCTGTATTTAAATACTTTCCTGCTTCACTATTCAATGTTGTTATTGCATTATTATAAGAATTCCTTCCTGTAGCCCATTTACTTCCTCCTAACGTTACATCTGCCACCTTCTTATCTGATATTATTTGTAAACCATATTCTGAGCTTGTATCATATAATACTCTACATGTTACCACTCCATTTGTTCCTACACTGCTTACTCCTGTATTGTAATTTATATAAGCTCCTGCTGGCAAATCATTGGTTGTTAAAGTTGGATTTGGTGTTGAACTTCCTCCATTACCAGATTCTATATCTTCAATATAATTTGCTGTTTCGTTTAAACTTTTTTCTTCATTCGTTTTTGCCTGTTCTGTCTGTTCCTTTGCAAATTTTGCCTTTTCTACTATTCCATTTTCTCCTAGCACTAAATTTATACTTACTCCTACTAGTATTATTAACACTATTATTGTTACTACAAGTGCTATTAATGTTATACCTTTCTGATTTTTCATTTTCTTTTGTTCTCCTTTTCTTTTTTACTTAGTATTTCCAGATAGATTTAAATTTAAACGTTTATATTATGTCTATAAGTTATTACTTTCATTCATGATAATTTTACTAATAACTTTCTGTTAAGTCAATAATTTTTATAAAATATCTAAATATATTTAACTATTTTTTATATTTTTGTTCTAATTTTCACTTTACCTCTGCTATCTATTTTTATTGTAATTTCTCCATTTTCATCTGTACGATATATTTTCGTGTTTAAGTTTTCTAACCTATTTAAAACACCTGAATTTGGATGTCCAAATGTATTTTTTTCTCCAACTCCTATTAATGCAATTTGAGGCTTTACTTTTTCTAAAAATTTATTTATACTTGAGGACTTTGAGCCATGATGTGCTACTTTTAATATGCTTGCATTTAAAATATTGCTATTTTCATATTCTTTTAGAATTTCATTTTCTGCTATTTTTTCAATATCTCCTGTAAGCAAAATTGAAAAACTTTTATAATTTAGTTTAGCAACTA
>CAKPQL010000028.1 GCA_934178555.1 uncultured Clostridia bacterium | reverse complement strand
CCATTACGAATACATTTGTTTAATTGTATTCGCATGAAGGTTGTATTATGATATTTATTAATCACATATTTTCATCAGAGCATGTCTTAAAGCACTTGATTTCTATGTAAAGTAATCATACTTACTGTTGCAAGTCCTCATATTCTGTTGTTTGTTCTCCACTTCAATTTAATTCTTCATCAATTTTAATTATTTTATTGTATTCTCCATTATAGTTATACTATTGATTCATCATAAAAAACAGTAAATTTATGTATTTCACAATCGTCAATCATATTTATATCATAACCTTACTCATTGTCATATTCATCTACACCTATAAAATTTCTTTTCCACCTTCATTTTATACTTACAAAGTCAAAATGATTTTTTCGAATTTATACCATATTTATTATTATTTTGTGCAAATAAATTATTTCTTTAAAAATAATTTTATTTTATTTATTATTTTTCTAAAGAAACCTTCTTTTTTTATTTGTACAAGTTGTAATTCTTTATTTTTTGTTTCTTCTTCAACATTTGTATACTTATTCGTTTTAAATATTTCTACATTAGCGTATTTTTGCTTTTTCTTTTCTTCTAATTTTTTTCTTTCTTCTGATTGCATTTTTATTATTTTTTCTTTTTGTACAGGCGTCGCAAGATAGTCTCTAAATAAATTAAATAAAATTGCCTTCGTTTCTGGTAATAGTATTTGTTCTTTTAGCTCTAATTTTTCATTTAATACAAACTCATACTCTTCATTACTATTTTCTTTTATTGTTTCGATAATTTCAATAGGAATTTTATTATACTCTTCTTCATTTAAATCCTGTAAAACTGTATATACTTCTTTATAAGCATTTCTGCGATTATTCATTTATTTTTATTTCTCCTTCTTTCGTTCTATCTAGCAATGCTCTTAATTCTTCATCTTCTCTGTCAGTCATTTCAATATTGGCAAGCGAACTAATTGAAGCCTCTGCTATTTCTTTTGATGTTCTGTTTTTCTTACTTGAATTATATTTTTCTTCTATATTTACAATTCCTAGTTCTTCTAACCTTTTTTTCTCTTCTTCTGTTATTAGATATTTACACTTTCCTTTATATGTTTGTTTAGCCACTCCGATATAAGAACCTATTTTATATTTTTCATCTAACCCTAATTCATTTAATACTTTTTCTGAAATATATCCTTGTTCTACTAAATCTTGTAATGTATTTTTAACATCTTTATTATTTATTTTTCTCATTCGTGGAAGTTTTCCTACTTCTATTCCTGCATTGTTTAATTTTTCTGCTATTTCTATAAATTCTGCTATTGGTGTTTTTTCTTCTAAATTTACAATTCCTAGTTCTTCTAACCTTTTTTTCTCTTCTTCTGTTATTAGATATTTACCATTTCCTTTATATGCTTGTTTAGCTACTGCATTATAATAACCTATTTTATATTTTTCATCTAACCCTAATTCATTTAATACTTTTTCTGAAATATATCCTTGTTCTACTAAATCTTGTAATGTATTTAAAACTTGCTTTCCATTTATTCTTCTACTTCGTGGAAGTTTTCCCACTTCTATCCCTACATTGTTTAATTTTTCTGCTATTTCTATAAATTCTGCTATTGCTGTTTTTTCTTCTAAATTTACAATTCCTAATTCTTCTAACCTTTTTTTCTCTTCTTCTGTTATTGGACAATTACCATTTCCTTTATATGCTTTTTTAGCCACTCCGATATAATAACCTATTTTATATTTTTCATCTAACCCTAATTCATTTAATAGTTTTTCTGAAATATATCCTTGTTCTACTAAATCTTGTAATGTATTTAAAACATCTTTATTATTTATCTCTCTACGTTGTGGAAGTTTTCCTACTTCTATTCCTGCTTTGTTTAATTTTTCTGCTATTTCTATAAATTCTGCTATTACTGTTTTTTCTTCTAAATTTACAATTACTAGTTCTTCTAACCTTTTTTTCTCTTCTTCTGTTATTTGGAAAGTACTTTTTCCTTTATATGCTTGTTTAGTCATTCCGATATAATAACCTATTTTATATTTTTCATCTAACCCTAATTCATTTAATACTTTTTCTGAAATATATCCTTGTTCTACTAAATCTTGTAATGTATTTGGAACTTGCTTCTCGTTTCCCTTTCTACTTCGTGGAAGTTTTCCTACTTCTATTCCTGCTTTGTTTAATTTTTCTGCTATTTCTATAAATTCTGCTATTGCTGTTTTTTCTTCTAAA
Organism: uncultured Clostridia bacterium; assembly: GCA_934178555.1. Taxonomy (GTDB): domain Bacteria; phylum Bacillota; class Clostridia; order TANB77; family CAG-508; genus CAKPQL01. The sequence goes on along the minus strand of CAKPQL010000028.1, from coordinate 4,109 downwards.
TTTACAATTCCTAGTTCTTCTAACCTTTTTTTCTCTTCTTCTGTTATTTGATAATTACCATTTCCTTTATATGCTTTTTTAGCCGCTCCGATATAATAACCTATTTTATATTTTTCATCTAACCCTAATTCATTTAATACTTTTTCTGAAATATATCCTTGTTCTACTAAATCTTGTAATGTATTTGAAACATACTTCTTATTTATGTTTCTACCTTGTGGAAGTTTTCCTACTTCTATTCCTGCATTGTTTAATTTCTCTGCTATTTCTATAAATTCTGTTATTTTGGCTTCGCACTTAACATTATTTATATCTTCTTCTAATTCAACAAAATCCGTCAATACACCTTCAATTGTAAATGGATCAAAATCCTCTTTGTTTCCTTTTACTTTTGGAATTGGTGGTAAATTTATATTCCATAAATCAATTTCTGTTGCTAATTCAATAATTTCTTCTATTCTTGTTCTATCTTCTTCTGTTAAGTCTTCAAAATTGTCAAATCCCTCTAAATATTTACTATACTTACTTTGAATTCTTCTTAAAACAACATAATAATGTTGTTCTTGTCTATTTGAACTATTTCTGTCAGGTATCATTTCATCATGTTCATTTATCCATTCTGTTACAATTGTTAAAGCTTCTAAATCATCTATTGGTTCTGAATATTCAAACTTTTTTTCCATTTTAACAGTTAATGTATTATTTGCTAAATCTATTACAACTGGTCTTTTATCATCAGGTAATGGATTATCTTCATCTAAAGCATAAATTACTCTTCCTAATTGTTGCAAATATAAAATTCTAGAATTTTCATCTAACGCTCTAAACCATATGATTCCATCAACCCCCTCAATATGTATTCCTTCATTTGCTTTATTCATAACAATCATAAGTTTTGTTTTATTTGAGTCATCTAGCTCAAACTCATCTAGCTCTTTTTTATTCTTTTCTTTACTATAGCTTCCAAGCATAAAATAAAAATCCGGTACAATATCTGTTCCTTCAAACACTTTATTTAAGTATTCCTGATATGCTTTTACTTTATCTTCTCCTGTTTTTGCACCTATTTTGTTTCCGTCTTCATCTTCAATATCTCCTTGATCTGAAACAGGTATATATACAATATATTTTTTACCTTTTTTTACATTTTGTCTTAATATTTCTTCTTTTCCTATTCCACTATCAAGATTTTTTCTAGCATCTTCTTCTAGTTTTTTTCTTGCTTCTTCTCCTATTTCATTATCTATTTCTCTATTTAATTTTGCCCTTAATTCATTATATTTTTGTAATTTTTCTGCTCTTTTTATATCATCTTCTATATCTTCAATATTTGCTCTCATTTCATCCATTTTCCCTGATGAAATTAAATCATATTTAGAAGAAATAACTTTAGGATTTACTAAATATCCCATTCTTATTCCATTTTCTAATATCATATTTGATGCCAAATGTTTTCTTTTACTTATTTCTTCATCTGTATATCCAAGTTTTTTGGCTGTTTCATTTTCCATGTCTCTTCCGTCTACATCTCTTGTTGGTGTAGCTGTTATTCCAAGCACTTTTACATCTTCTGTTTGATTTTCAAGTAATTGATTCACTTTTTCTCCATATTCTTTTGCACCTGTTCTATGTAACTCATCTAATATTATCATTCCATATTGAGCTTTTATTACTTCTTGACCACGTTTAGCAAGTAATCCTGGATATGTTTCAAATGTTATATTTGGAAATATCTCAGCTATTATTTCATCTTCGGATTTTCCAAGCGTTTCTTGTTTTCCATGAACATATTTTACTATATATTTTTTTGTTTGATTTAATATTTCGTCTTGTGGTGCTAAATATAGCATCTTTTCTCCTGAATGTTCCTCAGCATATTTTTGCATTTGTGCTAAAGCCACAAAGCTTTTACCTGCACCTGTAGGAAGTATTACTTGTGCAAATTTATGGTCTCCAAATATTCTATTTATATTGTCATTAGTCCTTTGTTGATAATCTTTTAATCTTATGCCTGTGTTTTCTATATCATAATATCCTAAAAATCTTTCAACTAACTCTATATTAATATTATCTTGTAATACATCTTTCCTTGAATTTAATAATATTTCTAAATTGTCTTTTTCATATTGTTCATAGAATCTATCTCTCATAGCTATGTTAAATAAAACTGTTGGAATTTTACTTTCTTCCATTCCAGTTTCTTTTAATCTTTCATATATTTCTGCACATTTTTTTCTTTGTAGTCTTGCAATTAGTTCATTTCTTTCATCTTTTTTAAATTCTTCTATTCCAATATCTTCCCAATTATACTGAGAAATTATCGCCTCTGCATAATACCTTGATTTATCTATTTTTTCACTTTCTCTTACTTTATTAAATGTTCTTGTTACTATATCTCTAGCATTATATAGTCCACCATTTTGAAGAACAATATCTAATTCATCAGATGATAACTCTTTTATTTCATCTATTAGTGATTGTTCATCTTTTGGTAAATCTAAATTTACAGATTCGCTTAATTCTACTCCTTTACCACTTTTTCTTGTTATTATTTCTGGCTCAACTCTAAATCCATTTTCTCTTATATGTTGTATTATATCTTCGAAGTCTGAATTGTTTCCTAATATTTCTGATAACACATTAGAAAGTGCTATCGCATTTTTTCTTGATTTACTCAAGTAAAACATATTTTTTACAATAGAGCTTGCTTTTCCATATTCGACTCTTCCTTCTGTTAATTCATACATTTCCTCTATTGATATATTATCTTTTACTTTCGAAGTAATATCTGCTATTTCAGGTATTTCTTTGCTACTTTGCACAGCTATTATTAATGCTCGCTTTAATTCTTCTATTTTATTTTCATCAATATCATTTACTTGTTGTATTAATGCAAATATATCAGCTATTTCTTTTGGTATATCTATAATATTTTCTTCAGTAATATCTCCATAATGAATTATTTCATTAGATGAAAATGCATTTCCAATTGTTTCTCTTAATTTTGAATTAGATGAATGTGGTATTACATATTTTAATATACCTTTATTTTCTAATATTGCCAATTTTGCATATACTTTGTTTACCTCTAATAATTGTTCTTCGTCTAATGACTGATAATTACTAATTCTTGTCTTGGGTGAACTATATGATATGCCTTTTCTTAAATGTGCTTTTGATGAACTTACTTCTCCTATTTTTGCAGTATATTTTTTAGCAATTATATCTTGTAAGGTTTTACTCTCTGTACTTTCTTCTATAGTCTCGAATATATTTAAGATTTGTCCTTTCTCTTCTTCTGCTAAATCTTCTAGTTCTTGCTGTATTCTAGAATATAGTTCTTGTAGCATATATTGTCCAGCATTTACAGTCTTTTCTCCAAATTCCTTTTTGGGAATTTTTATCATAACATATTTATCTTTATATGATCCTCTTCCATAGTTTACTGCTACATTACTGTTACTTGTAAGTGAAATACAATTTGTATCTTTCCTATAATGCATTTTAATATGGTCATATAACTCTTCTAATGAAATTTCAGAAGTTTCACTATATTTAGTTTCTACATCTGCTCTTTCTCTATCTGTTCTTATACGTTTGATTTTTCCATTGTCAGACGCAGTTATTCTTTGTTCAATATCATTATTGTCCGCCATATTTAATGCACGGAAAAAATAATAATTTTCGTCATCTTGTATTATATTAAAATTACTTAAATTAAATAATTCATCGTTCATACATTACTCCACTCTTTTGTATAAAAGCATTGATTTTTCTAACTATACTCCTTAGTAATTTTATCATAGTTCATTTTCTTCCACAATAAATTTATATAACTTTTTAGTAAATTACGTAAAAATCAAATTTACCCTTCCACATCTCACTCTTTATGTACTGTACTCTTACTTATTCCAAATTTTTCTGTTGCTCCATGAACTGTATCTTTTTAATGTGTCAGATTAATATCAAATTTTTCTATTGAGTAATTTTCATAAAGAAAACCTCCATTACGTATACAGTTGTTTAATTGTGTTCGCATGAAGGTTGTATTATGATATTTATTAATCACATATTTTCATCAAGGCATATCCTAAATACTTAAATTTTAT
>CAKPQL010000027.1 GCA_934178555.1 uncultured Clostridia bacterium | reverse complement strand
AATTAATAAATAAAGACTATGAGTACTTATAATACTCTTTATTTTTTTCATTATATCACCTAATTTATTATAACATAGGTTTTATAAAAATAATGTGAAAATTTATATGAGGATAGTAGAAAAATAAATGATATAATATTTTATGAGGTGAGTGTTTATGAAAAAAATTATTATTTTATTTTCTATACTTGTACTTTTGTGTGGCTGTTCTAAACTTGATCAAAGCATAATAGATGCTAGAAAAAATTTAATAAATAATATAGGTGTAACTACAGAAGATAAAATAGTAGTTAAAAATGGTGATGATTATTATGTATATAATATTAGTAATGATTATTCTTATATAGCATATCTTTATAAATTTCATAAATCAAAGAAAAGTTACGATAAATATATTCAAAAAAAGGAAAATGTTGAATTTTATCAATTAAAAACATTTGATAATTCACTTGTTACTAGAGAAAAGTACTCTTCAGGTAGTTCAACTGGAGATGAATCTATAAGAGAAAAACTTATAAATAATATAAAAAAAGATGACAAAAATGAAATTATGGAAAAAAGCACCAAATAAAGGTGTTTTTTCAATGTCAAGTATTGATTTATATATTGACAAAATAGTATAATTTTATATAGATGATAGAGGTGTGCAAAAGATGAGAAAAAAAGAGATAAATAAAGAAGAAAAAACAAGATTAATCATGCCAGATGTAGTTGGAGAAGCAATAGAAGACGCAGAAAAAATATTAAAAGAAAAGAATATAGAAATAACAGAGGTAAAGAAGAAATTTGATCTTTTTACAAAGAAAGATTATGTAATAAAAACTGAACCAGAAGTAGGAGAAAAAGTAGAAGATAAAGTGGTAGTAACAATCTCAAGAATGAAACTATTACCATTACTTTTATTATGCGTTCTTATTTTATTTGGCGGAATAATGTTTGGAACAGGCACAATCTCAAGAATATTGACAACAAGTGCACCAAAAATAGAAAGTAAAACACATGAATGGACAAAATCAGGAATCGTAGTAGTAACAAAAGATGCAAAGATGATAGATGAAGTAAAAAATTATGAATATTGTGTAACAAAGAGAAAAACAACAATAGGATGTAAATGGGAGAAAACAGAAACAAAGAATGTAGAAATAAGTAAAAGTGGAGTATGGAATGTATACTTCAGAGGAATAGATATAAAAGGAAGAAAAAGTAAAGTAAGTAATCGAGACTACGTAAGAGTAGATAATGATGCCCCAATAATAGAAAAAGTAAAGAGTAGTATAGGAGCAACAACAATAAGTTTAAATGTAGAAGCAAGAGATGAACATAGTGGAGTAAATACATATTATTATAAAATAAATGATGGAGAATATGTACTAGGAGAAAAGGAATATACACTTACAAATCTAGAACCAAATAAAGAATATAAGATAACAATCAAAGTAGTAGATAAAGTAGGAAATGAAAGTGAAGTAGAAATAAATATAACAACATTAGAAGATACAAATGCAGATAACAACAATAACAACGAAAATAATAATAACAACAACCAAAATGATAACAACAATAATAACAACAATAATAACAACAATAATAATGAAAATAATAATAATAATGAAAACAAAGATAATAATGAAGAAGAAGTAATTGAACCACCATACATAGATTTAAATGAAATACCCGGAATAATGGATTATCAAGAAGAGCATAAATTACCAAGTAACTATGATTTTAAAAATTCAACAGGAACAGTATCATGTAAAGCAGGAGAAGTAGAATATACAAATACAAAAGACTTACCAATAGGAAATCATACAATCGTGTGTACGGCAACAAATAAAGAAGGAATGAGTACAACAGTAAGTAAAGATGTAAGAGTAACAAGTCCAGTAACAGATGAAGAGAGTGATGGATGGATATGGTTAAATTTACATTATCCAGCAGCATCAACAAAAAGAGAGTGGAAAAAAATAGATGAAAATGAAGAATTAGAAGGCGACGACCTACTATGGAATGAATATACAGGACCAATAAGAGTAAGAGTAGAAGACATAGATAAAATATATATAAGATATGTGTTAAATGGGAATGAAGTAATCATATCACCAGATGGATATTATGTAGATATCGAACCAGAAAAAACAAAAGTAAAATCAGGAGATTTAACGAAAGTAAAAATCAATTATGGAACCGATGTAACAAGTGTAGAATATAGAATAAATAATGGAGTATGGCAAGACTATACGGAAGAGTTTGAAGTCGGTGCAAATACAAGAATAGAAGCCAGAATAAAATATTTAATAGATGTATATGATGATGAAGGGAACTTGCTACTTCAAAAAACAAGAACAAAGAGTGTCATTGGATATATAGGTGAGATAATTGATCCGTCGAGTACACCAGCAACTTGTACAAGTTGTGCATGTGTAGATGGAAGCTGGGGAGTAAATATATCACCATCAAGTGGATATATAAATAATGGGAAACCAGTAAAAATGACAATCTATTATGAAGATGGAGCAACAGTAAAACAATACAAAGTAGGTTTACATGGCCAATGGCAAAATTATACAGGACCAATAACAGTATCATGGGATGCCAGAGTGTATGCAAGAGCAGCAGGATATAAAGAGATAAATGGATGTACAAAATGGGTAACAGGCGAAACAGATTTCAATTTAAAAAATAGATGGTATGGAGTAGAGATATATCCAGGTAGCAGAAGTATAGATAGTACAGAAACAACAAGAGTCGTATTGTATACATGGGAGAAAAGTGAAAGAATAAGCTTAGAATACTCAATAAATGGAGGAGACTTTAAACCATATACAGGAGAATTTTATGTTGGACCAAATACAACAATAGTAGCAAAAGCTGCGTGGAGATTAGATAATGGTGAAATCCTACCAATGCAAACAAGTACGACAATATATGAAAATAAAAATGGATTAAGAACAAGTGTAAATCCAAATACAAGAGCAGTAGGTGGATTAAATAAAGCCTATGTAAGTATAAGTACAAATTATAAAGCCGATAAAATTGAGTATACATTAGATAACGGAGCAACATGGCAAGATTATAAAGGTGCGTTTGTTGTGAATCCAAATACAAATGTGTGTGGAAGAAGTAGTAAAACAAATACAGACGGAAGTGTACAAACATCACCATGGGATTGTGAGTGGATAAGGGAAGATGATTTAGGATTAAAAATATATCCAAGTGCCTATGCAGCAAGAAAAAATGGTTATGTAACGGCATCAATTGGAACTCGTTATAGTGTTGAAAAGATAGAATACACATTAGATAATGGAACAACTTGGAACACATATACAGGTTCAAATGTGGTAATAAAAGCAGGAAACGAAATAGTTGCTCGTGCAACATATAAAGGAAATGTAGTATATAGTAGTTTACAAATAGACATATTAAATGAAATAGTAACATTAGATGGACCAACAATAAGCTCAAATCCAAATACAACATTATCAAAAAGTGTAGATATAACAATAACAGCAAAAGAAACAGCAAGAGATGTGTATTATAGAATAAATGGAGGGTCTTGGCAAAACTATACAGGAGCATTTAAAGTAACAAGTAATGTAAAAATAGAATCATATTATATAAGAGACTCTGATGGAAAGAAAAGTCAAACAAGTAAATATTATGTACAAAATATACATGCAGGAAACTTACCATATGTAAGAATAGATACGGATCCAAAGAACTATTTAATAAATGGAACACAAGATAAAGTAGATGTAACAATAGGTGGAAAAAATTATAATACACTTGAATATAGTTTTGATGGAATAAATTATCAACCATATACAGGAGTAATAGAAGTAACAACAAGTTCAACAATATATGCAAAAGGAACAAATGATGTAGGAAGTACAGTAACAAGCTTTACAATAGTAACAAAAAATCCACCAAAAGTATGGAAGACATTAAGCGTAGAAATAGTAGCAAATCCAGATACAAAAGATTTAATAGATCAAGATGGAAATGTAAAATTAGTGAATGAAACTGAAGTAAGTTTGGTGTATGGAAGTGATGTAACAAGTGCATGTTATAAATTTGGACCATCAATAACAAGTAATATGAGTCAATCTGCAATAAATCAAACATTAGCAAGTACACCATGTACACCATATACAGGACCATTTAAACTAAAACAAAATGAAACAATATATGCATATGTACAAAGTGCAGATGGCAAAGGAAGTGCAGTAAAGAAAATAGATTTCTTAACACTAGGAATAGCAAGTCCAATAATAAAACCAGATACAACAATTGTAACAAGTACAAAAAATATAACAATTGAATATGCAAAAACAGCAGATATAAAGAAATATAGAATAGATAATGGAGCATGGATAGATTATATTGGACCATTTGAAGTAACAAGTAACTGTGTAATAGAAGCAATAAATGAAGATGTACTTGGAAATCAAGCAACAAGTACATATACAGTATCAAATATAGTACAAGTACCAAATTATAATATATTAAATAAAGGAGACTATTATTTAATAAGATTAAATTATCCAGCAAATGCAATTCAAAATACAAGAGAATATAAATGGAAAAGTGATGGAGTATGGAAAAACTATGATGATCATGGAATATTGTTAATAAAACCAAGTGCAGCAAGTAAGCTAGTAACACCAGATGGAGTAAAGATTAAAGATGATGCAGGAAATGAAATAATATTCACAGACCATTATTATATATTAGATGTAAATATAGATAAAATTGGAGAAAACTTATTCATGAAATGGGATACAGGAAGAATAGAAGCACCAAAGATAATAGTAAGTGAAGAAGTAGAAACTGTAGTCAGTATGGATGCAGCCATAAGTTATAATAAAGCATTAGTAAGTAAATTATATAGAATATTATATGATGATGGAACAGATACAGGATGGATAGATTATAACGGAAAATTCAAAGTAGAGAAAAAAGGATATATTTATGCTAAGGGTATAGATGTAGATGGAAGAGATAGTGATATTGCAACATTAAGGGTAGATAATATCGATTCCACTGGACCAGTAATAACAGTACAAGGAGATATGCAAACACCAAAACAAAAAGTAACACTTATGGTAAGTGCAAAAGATGATGGAAAAGTGGATGCACTAGTATATGCAGAAGGAAGTCAAAAAGCAAGTTACTTTAAAAAGAATGGAAAAGGATTAACAAATCCAAGTACAATTACTATAACAGAAAATGGAACATATACATTCTATGCCGTAGATGCATTAGGAAATGAAACAGTACAAGAAATAGAGATAACAAATATAGATAAAGATGCACCAGATATAGAAATAAAAGTGATATCAACAACTGTAGGCACAAGTACAGAAGTAGAAATCAACTATGGTGACTCAATAACAATGCAATATAAAGTAGGAGAGACTGGAGCATATCAAAACTACACAGGAAAATTTACATTAAGTTCATATGACCTATTTGATTTAAGAAATCAAGATGGAAGTTTAACAATATATGCAAAAGGAAAAGATCAAGCAGGAAATGAAAAAGAAGTAAAAGAAATCACATATGTACTAGATTTAAATAAATTTGCAACACCAGTAATAAATACAAGTGATGGATATCCAATGTTAACAAGTACAGGAATGATACAAGGAAAACCATCATATATTACATATGATGCAAATACAACAGATGTAACAAATTACTATTCAATAGATTCAGGAGTTACATGGAAAGAATATACTGGAGGAATAATTCTAGTAAGTGGAGAAATAATTGCAAAAAGTGTAAGAGAGAGTACAGGACTAGAATTTAAATCATCAGCAAAAGTAGTTATACCTACAAATGCAATTGGAGCAGCAACATATGATAAAAGCTTGCAAATAAGTGAAACAATAGCAACAGGAACAAATAAAGTATTTACAGTAAGTCCAAATACTTATGGAAAAGAAATAAAAATATATACAGGAAATAATGTATCAAGTACATCAACAATAAAACTATATGATAAAAATAAAATTTTATTAAATACAATAGAAACAAAAGATGTACTAACAATAGTAGAAGTATTAAATAATACATACTATATAGAAATAAATTCTGGAAGTTCTACATTAGAAGTAAGAGAAATAGAACTAAGAGGAGAAAGAGAAATATTTGAAGAATATACACCAATAATAAGTATAAATGAAGGTGGATGGACATCAGAGAAAATAGCAACAATCAAATACTACAATGATGAATATCAAAATGAATATTCTCTAGATAATGGGGCTACATGGAATACGTATGTTGGCCCAATAAAATTAATAGAGCCAACAAATGTAATAGCAAGAACAACAAGAGAAGGAATAGTATTGGGTGCAAGTAATTTTATAGTAACAAAGATAGATCCAACAGAACCTGTAATAGAATTAAATATATCAAATAAAATACAACTAGGATATGATCAAGCAATACCAACATACTACAAACAAACTCTATCTGGAACAACAGTAGAATGTAAAGCTGGAAATACAGTTGTAACAAATATAAAAGAACTAACTGTAGGGGAACATAAAATAGTATGTACAGCAAAAACAGGAACAGGAAAGAAAGCAACAGTAGAAAAAAATGTAAAAATAATAGATATGACAGATTTTGAAGCAGATAGTTTATTAGAAGCAATAAATGAAGATGTAATTACTGGAAGATATACGATTAAAGCCAATAATGAAAATTATCCAGTACATGTAATAACATTAGATGGAAATCAACATTTTACGACAAACCAAACATTTGGAGACGACAAAGATGTAGCAACAAAAGATACATATGCTCAAAATATGGTAATAGTAAAAGTAAATGGAGATTTAACTATTGATGAAGGAGTAACAGTAGCACCATATTACACACAATATGGAGGACCAAAAGGATTTACATTATATGTAACAGGAAAGTTAATAAATAATGGAACAATAGACAACTCACATGGAGCCAAAGCGGTTGGGCAAAATGTATACTTATGGAAGAATACAGATGGAACTTATGAATATGTACCAGCAAAAGGAGCTTCACATTCTGGAAGTAGTGATAATGGAACGTCTGGAAAAGGCAGACAAACTGGATCTGGAGGAGCTGGAGTTTTTGGAGCTTCAAAAGCAGGAACTGGAACATCATATTCAGGCGGTGTAGGTACTGGTAGTCATAATAAATCGGCAGTTTCTGACGAAGGTGGAGCTGGTGGAGATGCGGATTATGGTGATGTCGATGGAGGCGGAGCTGGAAACCCAGGAGGCTCAGGTAAGCCAGCTGGATCAAATGGAACAGGCGGACTTCTAACAATATATGCAAATGAATATGAAAATAAAGGAACCATATCATCACGAGGTTCAAAAGGAGGAATAGGCGTTTACTATGGTGGAGGATCATCTGGTGGAGGTTCAATTAACATTTTTACAAATCAAAAAACTGGAATAGATCAACTCGGAATAATAACTAACACAAGATATAATGAAATAAAAGGAAAAACATCAAATGTTGGTGGTTCAGCTGTTGGTTCAGAATTTAATGGTGGCGAAGGTGGAACAGGAACAGTAAACATCGGAGAAATCCGAAATGGCCAATATTATGATTTAAAAGATATAATAGAGCAAGATAAGAATAAATATATTGAAAGTGTAACAATAAAAGGAGAAAGTATCTTAAGTATATTAAATGATAATAACTTAAAATCAGGATATTATTACTTTGTAGCAAATGGAGAAAACTATTCGGTACATGTAATAACATTAGATGGAAATCAACATTTTACGACAAACCAAACATTTGGAGACGACAAAGATGTAGCAAC
>CAKPQL010000026.1 GCA_934178555.1 uncultured Clostridia bacterium | reverse complement strand
GCTGACCAATACTAATATATCGAGGGCTTAACCACAATATTTGTTTACTTTTTATCTATATATTTTTCAGTGTGTTGTAAAATATTTAAAAAAATTTGTATTAACTATTGCAAAATGGAAAATAATATAGTATAATGCAAAAGCATTTGAAATTAACTATGTAATATTATTAAGTATACAATTAATTGTATAACTTATTGATATAAACCTTTCTGGTGATTATGATATATGAGGAAACACCTGTACCCATCTCGAACACAGAAGTTAAGCTCATATATGCCGAAGATACTTGCGAGTTACCTTGCTGGGAAAATAGGTTGTCGCCAGTTTATATTCTCCAATAGCTCAGTTGGTAGAGCGCTCGGCTGTTAACCGATAGGTCGTTGGTTCGAGTCCAACTTGGAGAGCCAGGAAAACAGATAATTATTTATCTGTTTTTTTTTATGCAGAAATAAAACCAACGACCTATCGGTGTTATAGCAAAGCTATTAACTGATGAAGAGACGACCGCGCCCGGTGGGCGAAAAAGTAAATTTTCAGTTATAGTCCTAATAGCTCGTTATATTGATTTATACTAAAAGAAGTGATATAATAAAACTGTACTTTTTAAAAAATCCCTTTATTTGGGCACCAGAGGGATACTAAATAAAATATTTTTTAAGGGAGAGAATTTTATGGCAGACAGAATAGAAAACCATAATTCAAGCAAACTGGGGGAAATTTTTATAAGAAATTTTATAATTCCCAAGTTTGAAAATGAAGGGTATCGGTATTTGATTTTTTCTTATAGCTCTAGTTTAGGGATAACTTACATAAGTGATAAGAGTTTAATAAGGAAAAAATGCACCTTTTGTTGTAGACCTTTGATTTTAGAGGCTGGCGTCGAGATGGCAAATAATTTTAATATAACTGCCAAAAAACATGAGAATTGTTTAGCTGGTGTTTATTATGAATTTGCTATGGAAGGCAATCCTTTAGAGTCAACATCAAAACATAAAAAAAAGTTTGATTTTTTTAAAAAATTTATTGAAGTAAAATTCAATGAAATTTTAAAAGAACTGCCAAATGAAAAAAAGTTGTTTTGCACAGTTATTTTCAGTAAGTATACAGGCATATCCTATGTGTCTAATATAGATACTTTAGGCGAATTTGTCCATGATTATACGATGGAAGAAATACAGCAAGCAGTTTATGAGGCAGAAGAAAAGGGATATGAAGTTAGCGAAAAAATAATCAGTGATTATGCAAAAGCATTGATTTTTGTTTTAAATCGTCCCTAATCGATGAATTTTCCTACCGCATTAGCGGTAGGTTTTTTTATTATGTTATTTTTTTAAATATATAATTTCAACATATAATTTATTTGCAAATGATTGAACAACATTTTTTAATATATATTGTTCTGTTGTAACATCTTTTTGCATAGTGCTTTGAGCAATACAAAATGTAATGTATATAGCATTTTCAAGTTCAGTGCAAAATTTATTATAAGCTTCTTCGACAGGTACAGTGTTTATAGCTAATTTAATTAATTCTTTTATATCGTTAATACTGTATACTTGCTTTAAAATGCATATGACGAAAAGTTTTACAATATGTATTTTATTATATTTTTTTCCAGTAGGTGCGTCTAAAATTCCTTGTTTTACATAATTGTTAATCATAGTTTTTGTTATTATTTTGTTTTCTTTATTTTGTTTATCATTATCATTTTTTATATAATTTGCTAAATAATCTTCTAGAAGAGTAACAAGTTGATCTAGGTACAGAGCAAAATTAGGTAATTCTTCCCATCTAGGAATGTGAAATTTAGCAATATCATTAATTGTTGAATTTGTTACATCAGACATATTCTTCACTCCTTACACTAATTATAATATCACGAGCTGACGGGTTAGTCAAATAATTGACAAAGTATTATATATATGATAATCTAGTATTCAATACTGGATGTAAAAATCTGGTTTACAAACTAAAATTAAAAAGGGAGATATATATGAAAAGTTATAAAACGAGAGATGTTAATTTGTTTAATAATATAAAGGAGATAATATATAATTCAGTTGAGAAATATTCTAAAAACATTGCTTTTACTACTAAAATAAATGCAAATGGTAAAATTAAATATAAAGAAACTTCATATGAAGAATTGTTAGATGAAATTAATTGTTTTGGAACTGCTATGTATAACTTGGGTTTAAAAAATACTAAAATTGCAATAATAGGGAAAAATAGATATGAATGGGCAGTATCACATTTAGCAAATTTATTAGGTGGTATAGTTTCAGTTCCTTTGGATAAAGGGTTACAACTAGAAGAATTAGAAAATTCATTAATAAGAAGTAAGGTAGAAGCTATAATTTTTGATGAAAAGCAAAGAGAAAATATAGAAAAAATTAGAGAAAATGCAAATACAAATATTAAATATTATATTTCAATGAGCAAATTAGAAGGGTATAAAGATGTAAATAGCTTAATTAAGGAAGGAAAAAAACTAATTTCTGAAGGAAATAAAGATTATATAAATGCAGAAATTGATTCAGATAAAATGGGTATATTATTATTTACATCAGGAACAACTTCAAAATCAAAGGCTGTGATGCTTTCACAAAGAGGAATAGCAACCAATATATATGATATGCAGTTGGTAGAAACTTTTTATCCTAATGATGTAAATATTGCATTTTTACCATATCACCATGTATTTGGTTCTACTGGAATGTTGGTTATGCTTGCTTGCGGAGCAAAAACAGTATTTCCAGATGGATTAAAATATGTTAAGAAAAACTTAAATGAATATGGTGTATCTGTTTTCATAGGAGTGCCATTATTAATAGAAAAAATATATGAAAATATTGAAAAAGAGATAAAAAAGCAAGGTAAAGAAAAAAAAGTAAAATTAGGGATAATGATTAGTAATTTTCTATTAAGATTGCACATTGATGTTAGAAGAAAAATATTTAAAGACATAATAAATGGACTTGGAGGAAAAATGAGATTTATTATATCTGGTGGGGCTCCATTAGATAAAGAAAGTGTAAAAAAATTTTCTGAATTTGGAATGCATATTGTTCAAGGATATGGATTAACAGAAACTTCTCCTGTTATAGCTGCGGAAGATGATATATATGTAAAACCTGGATCAATAGGAAAACCAATGAAACATATAGAACTTGAGATAGTAAATAAAGATGAGTCTGGAATAGGAGAGATTAGGGTAAAAGGCCCTAATGTAATGCTTGGATATTATGAGGATGAAGAAAGAACAAAAGAAGTTTTAAAGGATGGTTGGTTTTATACTGGTGATTTAGCATATATTGATGAAGAAGGCTTTATATTTATTACAGGCAGAAAAAAAGATATGATAGTTTTAAAAAATGGAAAAAAAGTTTTCCCAGAGGAACTGGAAATAGTAGTTAATAAAATAGAAGAAATAGAAGAATGTTTTGTATATGGAATCCCAAATAAAGAAGACAAAAATGATTTAAAATTATCTGTAGAAGTTGTATATAATGAAAATATTGTAAAAGAAAAATATGGGGATATAGGAGAAGAGGAACTTTATAAGATATTATGGACTAAAATTAAAGAAGTAAATAAAACATTGCCACAATATAAATACATAAAAAATATGGTTTTAACAAAAGAACCGTTAATAAAAACTACAACTAATAAAATAAAAAGAAATGAAGAATTAAAAAAACTAAATATAAACATATAAATAAGATATATTGCAAATCTTTACTTTGTACAATTTTGAATAATATGATATACTTTGAAATATAAATAGAGAATTAAATAAAGGAGAAAAATTTTAATGTATTATGTATATATGTTAAGATGTGAGGATAATTCGATTTATACTGGAATGGCGGCAAATTTAGAAAAAAGGTTACGAGAACATTTTGAGCAAGATAAGAAAAAATGTGCAAAATATACTTTAAATCATAAGGCAAAGAAACTGGAATTTGCATGGATTACAGAAACTAGAGCACTTGCTTTAACATTAGAATATCATATAAAAACACTAACGAAGTTACAAAAGGAAGAATTAATAAAAATAGGAAATTTAGCAAATTTTTTAGGAAATAAAATAGAATGTGATAAATATGATAAATTTGAAAAAATAATAGATACATAAATAATTAATAGAAATTCGAAGTTTTGGATAAAATATATAAATAAGATATATAATTTTAAAATATACTAAATAATTTTAGAGGAAAATGAAACTTTATGGAGTATATAAAAGTATAATGGTTAGATGCGTAATTAAGTTAAGGATAAATAATAAGGAGGAAAAAAGTATGAGTAAAAAGTGGCCTTTAATACTTGGAATAGTAGTAATAGTAATTGCATTAATAGTTGGAATAGTATTTGCTGTTAACGGTAGAAAGAACAATAATGAGGTGGCACAAGAAACAAAGGAAATTAATATGGAGGAAGTAAGTGAAAAAATATCATCAGATGGAGAGTTTAATGAGATGGCAACAGAAAACATTACAATGGAAGCTTTAAGTAGCTACTTCCAAATTAATACAGATAATGTAGAGAAAGTTGTAGGAAAAATCCCGTTAATGAATGTACATGCTAGTATGTATATGATTATAAAAGCAAAAGACGGAAAAGTAGATGAAGTAAAATCAGAACTTAATACTTATGGAGAGAGCTATGAAAAGTTATGGGAAAGATACTTACCAGATCAATATGAGTTAGTTAAAAATAGAAAAATTGGTACAGTAGGAAATTATGTATATTTGATAATTGCTGAAAATGCTAATACACTAAAAGATTTAGTGAAATAATAGAAAGAAAAAATACAAATTTTTGCACGCATATTTGCGTGCAAAATTTATGTTATGATATTTTAGAGGTAGATATGGTATTTAGTAGTATTGTTTTTTTATATATTTTTTTGCCAATAATGCTATTAGTTTATTTTATAGTACCAAGTAAATTAAAAAATGGAGTAATGATATTAGCTAGTCTTATATTTTTTGCTTGGGGTGAAATTAGGTACATATTTATTATGCTAATATTAGCAATAATGGATTTCGTGTGTGGTAAGGGAATAGATAAAAACTTTGACAATAAAAAGAAAAAAATTTATTTATTTATAGATGTAGGAATAAATTTATTAATTTTATTTTTCTTTAAATATTCTGATTTTATAATAGAAAATATAAATTTAGCTACAGGTTTAAAAATTCCTTTATTAAATATTCCACTTCCAATAGGAGTGTCATTTAATACATTTCAGTCTTTATCATATATAATTGATGTTTATAGGGGAACTGTAAAATGCGAAAAAAGTTTTTACAATTATTTAGCATATACTACATTATTCCCTCAGATTATAGCAGGGCCAATAGTTAGATACGAAACTGTAGATGAAGAATTAGAAGTAAAAAATATAGGTATGGATAATTTTTCTGAAGGTATGCGAAGATTTATAATAGGACTAGGAAAAAAAGTTTTGATAGCAAATAATGTTGGAAAATTATGGGCTTTGATTGAAGCGGGACAATATACACAAATGACCACTTTGCTAGCATGGACAGGTATAATTGCATTTGCTTTACAAATATACTTCGATTTTAGCGGATATTCAGATATGGCAATAGGATTAGCACAAATTTTCGGTATGAAATTCGATGAGAACTTTGATTATCCATATATATCAAAAAGTATTACAGAATTCTGGAGAAGGTGGCATATAACTTTAGGTAGTTGGTTTAGAGATTATATATATATTCCGTTAGGTGGGAATAGAAAAGGATTACCAAAACAAATAAGAAATATTTTAATAGTATGGTTTTTAACAGGTGCTTGGCATGGAGCTTCATGGAATTTTATTTTGTGGGGAGTGTATTTTGGTGTTATATTAATACTAGAAAAGATTGTTTTATTAAAATTACTAAATAAAATTCCTAAAATATTTGGGCATATATATTCAATTATATTGATATTGATAAGTTGGGCGATATTTGCATTTACAGATTTAACACAAGTAATAAATTATATAAAAACTATGTTCTCAATTGGAGATTTGCCTTTTATAAATTCAGAATCGGTTTATTATTTTAAAAATTATTTTGTTATAATATTAATTGGAATCATATGTTCGATTCCAATATTTAATAAAATAAAAATTAAAAATGAGAATATAAAAACTATATTAGTAACTGTAGTATATGTGGGAATATTTTTATTATCGACAGCAAGTTTAGTTAGTGACACATATAACCCATTTCTATATTTTAGATTTTAAAAATGGAGAAAATTTAGATGAAAAATAAAATTTTTTTTATTGTATTTATAATAATATGGGGATTTTTAATAATATTAAATTTGGTTAAATCAAATAAAACATTTTCTGAGCAAGAAAACAGGATGCTTGCTAAAGTTCCAGAAATTTCTATAGAAAAATTAGTGAATGGAGAATATTCCAATGAACTAGATACGTATATTAATGATCATTTTATATTTAGGGATGAATGGTTGAAAATTAACTCTAGCTTAGAAAAAATATTACAAAAAACAGAAATAAATGATGTATATATTGGAAAAGATGGATATTTATTTGAAAAATTTAATAATAATGAAAAAAATTTAGATATTGCAATCGAAAGGATAGAGAATTTTAATAGAAATGTTAATATTCCAGTTTATTTTATACTTGTACCTAATTCTATATATATAAATCAAGAAAAATTACCTAGGAATGTATATGTAGAAAATCAGGAAGAAATAATAAATAATATGTATAAATGTATGCAATATACCAAAACAATAGATGTTACAAATACTTTAAAAGAGAATAATGAAAAATATCTTTTCTTTAAAACAGATCATCATATGACAAGCGACCGGAGCATATTTAGTATACAAAAAGTATTGTGAAGAAATAGGGATAGAACCAGTAAAATTGGATGAATTTAAGCAAGAAATTGTATCTGATAAGTTTTTAGGAACATTTGATTCAAAAGCACAATTATTAAATCAGGAAAAAGACAGAATTGTAGTATACAAAAATGATATAAATACTGATTTAGAATTTGTCCAATATGATAATAATTCATCTCAAAGTATATTTAATGAAGAATACTTAAATGTAAAAGATAAATATTCATATTTTTTAAATGGTAATAATTCAAAAGTAGTAGTAAAAACCAAAGTAAAAAATGATAAAAGATTATTGATTGTAAAAGATTCATATGCACATATAATGGCACAATTTTTTTGTCAAAATTATGAAGAAATACATTTTATAGATCCAAGATATTATAGAAAATCTATTTCACAATATGTTAAGGAAAATAACATAACAGAATGTTTATTTTTATATAATGTTTCAAATTTAGTAGATGATGTAGGAATACGAAGCGTTAAATAAAGAGTAAAAGAATAGGAGAGAAAATTAAATGATATTGCAAATATTAGTATTAATATTACTTATAGCGTTAAATGCATATTTCGCTGCAACAGAAATAGCATTTATAACATTAAATGACGCAAAAGTAGAAAAACAAGCTAAGGAAGGAAATAAAAAGGCAAAGCAAATTTTAAAAATGATAAAGGCACCTAGTAAATTTTTAGCAACAATACAAATAGGAATTACTTTAGCAGGATTTTTATCTAGTGCTTTTGCTTCAAATACATTTGCAGATATATTGGCACCAGCCCTAAATAATTTGATACCTGCATTAAAAATACAAACTTGGCATTCAATATCAATAGTCCTAATAACTGTAATATTATCATTTTTTACTTTAGTGTTTGGAGAGCTTGTTCCCAAAAGGTTAGCAATGAAATATTATGAGAAAATAGCATACAATACAATTGGAATAATAAAGACAATATCAATATTAACAGCACCATTTGTTAAGCTTTTAACAGTATCAACAAATTTTATTTCAAAAATTTTTGGAGTATCTGAAAATGAAGAGGACATAGTGACAGAAGAAGAAATAAAAATGATGGTAGATGAAGGTGAAGAGAAGGGAACAATTGAGGAAGAAGAAAGAGAAATGATAAATAATGTGTTTGAATTCAATGATACAGTTGCTTCTGAAATAATGACACATAGAACAGATATATTTGCAATAGATGTAACATCAGATATAGTAGAAGAATTGAATGAGTTAGATGAATATAAATATAGTAGAATTCCTGTATATGAAGAAACAATAGATAATATAATAGGTGTGCTATATGTTAAAGATTTATTAAAAGCTTTTGCAACGAAAAAACAAGTAAAAATAAAATCCTTAGTAAGAGAAGCTTATTTTGTACCAGAATCTAAACCTATAAATGAAATATTTAAAGATTTACAAATGAATAAAAAACATATGGCAATAGTAATAGATGAATATGGTGGAACAGCAGGATTAATAACAATGGAAGATATATTAGAAGAATTAGTAGGAAATATATTTGATGAATATGATGATGAGAAAGATGATTATCAGAAAATAGATGAAAATACTTATTTAATAAGTGGGGGGGTATCTTTACATGAATTAAAGAAAATATTAAATGTAGATATACCAGATGGAGATTATGATACATTATCAGGTTATTTGTTAGAGTTGTTAGGAAAATTACCAGAAGAAAGTGATACTGTAATAGAAACAGATGCAGTTACTTATAAGATAGAAAACTATGAAGATAAAAGAATTATGTGGGTGAAGGCTTGCAAAAATAATGATAAAAAAGAAAAGAATGAGAAGGATTAAAATTTGCTGTTGTAGGCTTATAGGTTTAAAATAGATATGTCACGAGTATATTGAAAATAAAATATTGAAAAGAGAGCACAAAAATGATATTGTT
>CAKPQL010000025.1 GCA_934178555.1 uncultured Clostridia bacterium | reverse complement strand
ACAATATCATTTTTGTGCTCTCTTTTCAATATTTTATTTTCAATATACTCGTGACATATCTATTTTAAACCTATATTTTATTATATTTTGACTTTAAACATATTATACTGTATAATTTTTATATTATTTATGGAGGTTATTATGCTTAGTATTAATATAATTTGTGTCGGCAAAATTAAAGAAAATTATTTAAAAGATGCAATAAACGAATATTCTAAAAGACTATCAAAATACTGTAATCTAAAATTAATTGAACTGCAAGATGAAAAATTACCTGAGAAAATTAATGGTACCATTATAAATGAAATAAAAACTAAAGAATGTAAAAAAATAGAGGAACATATAAAAAAAGATTCTTATACTATATGTTTGGATTTAAAAGGAAAGCAATATACATCAGAAGAATTTTCGAAAAAAATTGATGATATAGCTCTAAATTTCAATAGCACTATAAATTTTGTAATTGGTGGAACACTTGGCTTAACAGATAATCTATTGTTACTTTCAAATGAAAAAATATGTTTTTCTAAAATGACATTTCCTCATCAATTAATACGAGTATTTTTATTAGAACAATTATTTAGAGCATTTAAAATCTCTAAAGGCGAAACATATCATTGGTAATACATAAAAAAAGTTTCCAAAATTCTGGAAACTTTTTTATTTATCTATACTGTTCTATACTTTTTTCTCTAAATATCTTTTTATTTTCATTGTTGTTGTTTTCTCAAATTCTTTTTCTCTTATATTAATTTCTTTTATATGTTTGTATATTACTAAATTTTGATTTATTTTCTTTACTTCTTCCCATATTAATTGTTTTATTTCTTCATCTGTTTTTGGATTATCTTTGAATTTTTCTTCTATATATTCTTTGTTTACTCTAATTTCAGCACATAATAATAAATCATCTTTTTCTGGTCTTAAATATACCATTGATTCTAATATGTAATCATTATCATTTAATAATGATTCTAATTCTTCTGGATATACATTTTTACCATTTTTTGTAATTAATACATTTTTCTTTCTTCCTGTTATATATACAAATCCATCTTCATCTTGATATCCTAAATCTCCTGTATAGAACCATCCATCTTTTAATACCTCTTTAGTAGCCTCTTCATTTTCGTAATATCCAAGCATTACATGATCTCCTTTAGTTGCTATTTCGCCTATACCATCTTCATTTATATCTACTATCTTTAATTCTGTTCCTACCAATGGTAACCCAGCAGATGAATCTCTAAATTCAACATCACTATTTACTGTTACTATAGGAGAACATTCTGTTAAGCCATATCCTTGTGTTAAGTTTATACCTAATTCTCTAAATCCCTTAGAAACTTCTGGATTTATTGCAGCTGCACCAGCTATATATAATCTTTGTCTTCCTCCTAATTGCTCATGTATGCTTTTAAATACTTTCTTTTTTACGTGAATTCCCATTTTATCTAACACATTAGTAATTTTTATCATTCTTTTTACTAATTTTGTTTTTCCTTGTTTTTCTATTGCTTCCCATATTTTCCTATATAATGTTTCAAATACTAATGGAACTGATAAAAATATTGATGTATGTGATTCTTGAAGATTTTTTTGTATATGTCTTAATCCTTCACAATAAGCAACTGACGCCCCTCTATATAAAGGCATTAAAAATCCACATACGCACTCATATACATGATGAATTGGTAACATTGATAAAAAAGTATCTTCTGGTGTAATATTTACCATTTGGCAATGTTGATGCATATTATATGTTAAATTTTTATGAGATAGCATTACAGCTTTTGATTGTGATGTAGTACCTGATGTAAATAACAATTCTGCCATTACATTTTCATCTATTTTTGCATCTATAAATGATTTATCACCATTTTTTACTAATTCTTTTCCTTTAGCTATTAATTTATTTAGTGACAAAAATTTTCCATTATCTTCTTCCAAATCCATTCCTATATAATATGAAAGATTATCATTTTCATTATAAATTTGTTCTATTTTATCTTGTAACTTACTTGAATAAATTATGCAATCAACTTTTGCTCTTTGTATACAGCTTACTATTTCATTCAATGGCAATTGCTTATCTAAAGGAACTACAATTCCTGTTCCATTTATAACAGCCAAATATGATATTGCCCATTCATATCTATTTTCCCCTATAACAGCTATTCTTTTATCTTTTAATCCCAAATTTATAAGTGCTGTCCCTAATGCATTCATATCTTCATATACTTGGGAATACTTTATTGGCGAATATTCCTTAGAATCCTTCTTAACATAATATGCTACATTGTCCTTATAAATTCTGCAGCTATCCTCCATAAGTTGCTTAACATTTTTTACCTCTCTAACTTTATACAATGGTATCTTAATCATAAATTCCTCCTATATTTTGGTATTTTTTAAATTTTTATATGAATTAAAATAATTCCTACATTATTTTTGTTTATATATTTTAAATAAATCTTTTATCTTTATTCTATCACCATAATGCAATATAGCTACAGAATATACTTTTATAGATATAGCTGCTAGTACTATTGCAGATAGTATAAGAACAATAATTGAAATTGCTATTTCTCCTCCTGTTGCAGCTCCTGCTAGTATTCTTCCTGGCATCGAAAACGCTGCTGAAAATGGAAAAATTGATGCAAATTTACTCCCTACACTATTTGGCACAGTAGAAGTAAAATATGCTAAAAAGAATGATACTAATGCTACAAATGATATTGGTCCAGAAGCTGCTTGGACATCTTCTGCTTTGCTAACAGTAGCACCAGTTACCGCACTTAAAAATGCATACACCGTATAACCTAATATAAAGTAAACCACACATATTAAAACATCTAGTATTGTTAAGTGTAAACCACTTAGTACAGTTTCTACAATCTCTAATCCATCTGGTATAAATAATTTATATGATATTATTGCTACCAATATTAATCCTACTAATTGGCATAACCCCACAAATCCCATCGCTATAGTTTTTCCTAAAACAATTTTCGTTGGTGTTGTTGAAGTAACCAACGTTTCCATTACTCTTGATGTCTTCTCACTAGATATCGATGTTGATACACTATATCCATAATAATATATTGCAAAGAATAATATATATGATGTTACCATAGCTATTAAGAAATTTTCATTTCCAGTATTTTCATTTAGTTCTTTTATTTCATAAGAAACAGGATTATTTACTGTTTGCAATAATTCTTCTGAAACATTGGATTCTACTAGTAACTTATTTGTTTGTATTGATTTTATAATATTTGAAAATATAGATATAGTATCATCTGTATTTTCAAATGCATCCTCTTCTTTAATTATATAATCAAATGATATTGTATTGTCCTTCTGATTTAATACTATTGCAGCATCAATTTTCTCATCATTTATATTTTTTTCTACTTCTTCTATTGTTTTATTATTAAAATATTCTACACTGTATTCTAATTCCATTTGTTTGAATACTTCATTGCTTGCACCTAAGATATTTTCATTATCTATTATGTATATTTTTTTGTTTGATTCATCTTTATCTGAGTTAAATGTTTTAATAATATTAGGTACATTACATATAGCAATTATTAAAATAGCCATTATTAAATTTACTATTATAAAAGATTTTTTTGATACGGCCTCTTTTACTGTATATTTTATAATTGTTAAAAGATTTTTCATTTGCTTTCACCTACCTTGTCTATAAATATTTCATGCAATGAAGGTTCTTTTATCTCAAATTTTTCTATTTTTATGTTTTTATCAACTATTTGTCTTAATATGTTTTGAGCCATCTCTTCATCTTTTAACTTAATTTCATAACTATTTACTTTCTTATCTATAATCTTTGCATCCGTTGGTATTACAGAGCTTATATCTTCATAAGATTCAATTAATAAATTACTTTTTCCGTATGATTTTTTTATATCTGCTAAGTTGCCTTTTACTATAGTTTTTCCCTTATTTAAAATTACTATATCTCTACAGTATTCTTCTACTACAGACATTTGATGACTAGAAAGAATTATATAAGTTCCTTTTTCTATCAATTCTTCTATAACGCCTTTTATAATTTGTGTATTTACAGGGTCCAATCCGCTAAATGGCTCATCCAATATTAATAATTCTGGATTATGTATTATTGATATTATTAATTGTACCTTTTGTTGATTTCCTTTAGATAATTGTTCTGCTGGTTTATTTATATATTCATAAAGATCCAGTTTTTTACACCAATATTCTATCGCTTTTTTAGCATCTTCATATTTCATTCCTTTTAATGTTGCAAAATATATTAATTGATCGAACAATTTTGTTTTTGGATAAATTCCTCTTTCCTCTGGTAAGTACCCAAAATTAACATTTTCTCTTTTTACTTCTTTGCCATTCCAAGTAATTTTTCCTGAATCTTTATTTAAAATTCCAAGTATCATTCTTATTGTAGTAGTTTTTCCTGCTCCATTAGAACCAAGTAATCCAAATACACCTGGTTTCTCTAATGTAAAAGAAATACCATCTACTACTTTCTTTCCAGAATAACTCTTATGTACATTTTCAACCTGTAATCCCAATTTGTTTTCCTCCTACATATAAAATATTTTTGTAAGTAAAGGCATTCCCATTCCTACAAATATATATTCTAATTTCAAACAATAATAATATTATTTTACCAATTCCATTGTATCCTTTGCAATTACTAATTCTTCGTTTGTTGGTATTACATATGCTTTTATTTTTGATGCTTCTGTTGTTATTTCTTTTTCTTCTCCTTTTATATTGTTTTTATCTTCATCAATTTCTACTCCCATAAATTTTAAATAATCACATACACTTTTCCTTATATTTATTTGATTTTCTCCTATTCCACCTGTAAATACTATTGCATCTATTCCACCCATTGTAACTGCATACTTTGCTATAAACTGTGCTACTATTTTATTGAATATTTCTATTGCTAATTTTGCTTTTTCATTACTTGTAGATGCACTTTCTATTTCTCTAAAGTCTGGTGCCATATCTGCAATTGCTGATATTCCAGATTTTTTATTTAATATCGTGTTTGCTTCTTCTGGTGTTAATTTTTCTTTTTCCATCATATATGTTACAACAGATGGATCTAAATCTCCAGATCTTGTAACCATTGCTATTCCACCAAGTGGGCTAAGTCCCATACTCGTATCTACACATTTTCCATACTTTACAGCACATAAACTTGCACCTTGTCCCAAATGGCAAGTTACTATTTTCAATTCTTCAATAGATTTATTCATTAAATTAGCACACTTTTCAGAAACATATTTATGGCTTGTTCCGTGTGCCCCATATTTTCTTATACGATGTTTTTCGTAATATTCAGCTGGTATTGGATATAAGTAACTACTTTTTGGCATTGTTTGATGAAAAGCCGTGTCAAATGCTGCTACCATTTTTACATTTGGCATTTCCCTTTGGCATGCCTTTATTCCTAAAACAGCTGCTGGGTTGTGTAATGGTGCAAGTATAGCACATTCTTCTATTTGTTCTATAACTTTTGGTGTTATTAAAGCAGATTTATCAAAAATTTCTCCACCATGTACTATTCTATGACCTACTGCATTTATTTCTTCCAACGAACTAATTACACCATGTTCTTTACTTGTTAATTCTTCTAGTATTGTTTTTAGTGCTTCATCATGGTTTAATGCAGTTTTGTTTATTACATATTTTTGGTCATTTATTTTATGCGTTAGAAAAGATTCTTTTTCCCCTATACGTTCATAATTTCCCTTTGCCAAAACAGCCTCTGTTTGCATATCAATTAATTGATATTTTAAAGAAGAACTTCCACAGTTTATAACTAATATTTTCATATTATCAGCCCCTTGCATTTTTTACTTTAATTTTATTCTTAGACAGATAGTATTACATTTTAAACAAGGAGGATCAAATAAAAATTAATCCTCCTTCAAATGCACTATTTTACTAAATTCATTGTCTCTCTAGCTATCATTAATTCTTCATTTGTTGGAACTATCCATACTTTTACTTTAGAATCTTTTGTAGAAATTTCTCTTTCTTCGCCTTTTACTTTGTTAAGTTCCTTATCCAATTCTACTCCCATAAATCCTAAATAGTTACATACTTCTTCTCTTGTTTCTGGACCTCTTTCTCCAACTCCTGCTGTAAATGTTATTACATCTACTCCGTTCATTGTAACAGCGTATTTACCTATATATTGAGCTATTATATATGCATATTCTTTTAATGTTAATATTGCTCTTTCATTTCCTGCTGCAGCAGCCTCTTCGATATCTCTATTATCTGGTGAAATTCCTGATATTCCATATATTCCAGATTTTTTATTTAATATTGTTTCCATTTCATCTGCTGATAAATTTTCTTTTTTCATTATATATGTTACAACAGATGGGTCTAAATCTCCACTTCTGCTTCCCATTGCTATTCCACCTAATGGAGTTAATCCCATACTTGTATCTACACATTTACCATTTTGAATAGCACATAAGCTTGCTCCTTGACCTAAATGGCAATTTATAATTTTTAAATCTTCAACTGGTTTTCCTAAAAGTTCTGCTATTCTTAGTGAAACATATTTATGGCTTGTTCCATGTGCTCCATATTTTCTTATACCATATTTCTCATAATATTCATATGGTATTGCATATAAATAATGTTCTTTTGGCATAGTTTGATGAAATGCTGTATCAAATACTACAACATTTGGTTTTCCTGGTAACTCTTTTTTACATGCATCTATTCCTTGTATATGTGCTGGATTGTGTAATGGAGCAAATGTAATTGCATCTTCTATTCCTTTTTCTACTTCGTCATCTACAATTACAGATTGTGTGAATTTTTCCCCACCATGAACTACTCTATGACCTATAGCACTTATTTCATCTAAAGAAGCTATTACTCCATGTTCCTTATCTGTTAATTGATCCATAACAAATTTTATTGCTTCTGAATGATTTTGTACTGGATGAGTATATTTGAATTTTTCCTCTCCAACTTTATGTGTTAAGAAAGATTCTCCTATACCAATTCTTTCGTAATTTCCTTTTGCCATAACACTTTCATCTTCCATATTAATTAATTGATATTTAAAAGATGAACTTCCACAGTTTAACACTAATATTTTCATACTATATAATCTCTCCTTTTTATTTTTTTACATATCCATTTGGACATCATCCCTATAGATTTATAATAATTTTTTTAGCAATATAATATATTATATTTTAATACATATATCATTAAATTTGTGCCTGTACAGCTGTTATTGCCACAACACCAACTATATCATCTGCACTACATCCTCTTGACAAATCATTTACTGGTTTTACTATTCCTTGGCAAAGTGGTCCATATGCTTCTGCCTTACCTAATCTTTGTACTAATTTATATCCTATATTTCCAGCATCTAAATTTGGGAATATTAATGTATTTGCGTGTCCTGCCACATTGCTTCCTTTTGCCTTCATTTCTCCTACTTCTTTTACTAATGCTGCATCTAATTGTAATTCTCCATCTACTAACATTTCTGGTGCTTTCTCTTTAACTAATTTTGTTGCTTCAACAACTTTATCTACTAACTCAGATTTTGCACTTCCATATGTAGAGAATGATAACATTGCTACTTTTGATTGTTTTCCTGTTAATTGTTCAAAACTTTTTGCAGATGAAATTGCTATCTCTGAAAGTTCTTCACTATTTGGATTTATATTTAATCCACAATCTGAAAACACAAATACTCCATTTTCTCCATATTCACAATTTGGAACACTCATTAAGAAAAATGCTGATACAAGTTTTGTTCCTGGTGCTGTTTTTAATATTTGTAATGCTGGTCTTAATGTATCTGCTGTAGAATGTGCAGCTCCTGATACAAGTCCATCAGCCATTCCGGATTTTACCATCATCATTCCAAAAAATACTGGATCTAACATTAATTTTTGTGCAAGTTCTTCTGTCATTCCTTTTGCTTTCCTTAATTCATAAAATGTGTTAACATATTCTGAATATTTTTCTGATTTTTCTGGGTTTACTATTGTAGCTTTTGAAATATCTAAAGAATTCTCTTTTGCTAAATTTAATATTTTTTCTTCTTCTCCTATTAATATAACTTTTGCAAAATCCTCTTTTCCTATTGTTTCTGTTGCTTTTAATACTCTTATATCTGTTGCTTCTGGTAATACTATTGTTTTTATACTTGATTTTGCTCTTTCTTTCATTTCTTGTATAAATGACATAATTTTTCCTCCTATTCTTATTACATCCACGTATGATGTAGCATAAATCCCTATGAACCTAAATATTATATATAATAATTTAGGAAAATACAATATTTTTAGGAAATTTTATATAAAATTTATTACACAAACAATCCTTATATTACAACTAAAACTACACAAAAATAGAAGCGCTAATTAAGCTAACACCTCTATTTGCAATAAAGCTAAAATCAAAACTTATTTTTGTCTTAAATTCTATATTTTTAAACTCACTAAAAAGCAAGAGCACCGTCAATTAAGACGATGCTCCACCTACTACTAAGCTAAATTTAGGACTGTTCAGAAATTATCCAAAGCATTTTAGCGTGTTCCATAATCTCTTTGCATGATGCCAATCTCCCCATAAAGCAATACGAACCAAGTCTTCAAGAGTAACATCAATCTTGTAATACTTAAGTACCATATAAACAACAATAGGGAAAATTCCAGATGTATATAACGTACGACATTCATATCCCTTTGTAGGATATGCAATTGCTTTGCACTCATCTGAGCACTGCCATACCAAAGGTAATCTATTAATGTCAATACTAACATTACCCTTTACACGACAAACTTCCTTGGCATTTCTTTTTATGCTCTCTTCAATAACCTCCCTGGAAATACTATACGAATCGTACTCCTGCGGTGTCATTAGCCGTTCGATTTTGGGATATCCTCCTTCACGACCATATGGAAATTTATACCTATTATGTGCAAATACCTTATTTTTTTAAAGTTATATGATGTTATACTTCGTCCATAAGAATCAAAAGTATGTGTTGCAACAAAAGTATTACTTTGTGTTACTGGTTCTATTTTATTTACTATAAGAAGTGTATGTGCAAATTTATTTCCATCAAAACTTAATTGTGCTATATCTCCTATTTTTATATTTTTTAAATCTGTTTCTTCTGCATAAGGTCCTACTCCCTTGTTATTTATTAAAAATTTATATAGATATTCTACTCCACTCCATGATGCCGACTTATCATTTCCACTTCTATAATACCATCCATTCTTATTATAATTCATAACTCCTGCACCAGCAAAAATACATTGAGATGCAAAATTTGTACAGTCTCCACCCACAGGATCAAAATTGTAATATGCAGGATTTCTTAAATACGCCCATTTTTTGGCATATTCTACCACCTTTTGCCTATCATATTGCTTCTCTTTCATAAAAATACACCTCAATATATCATATGAAAATTAATGAGGTGTGTTTTATATTATTTTAAGCTTTTCAAAGCCTCTTTTGTAGTATTATTTTTATCAAACTTATTTACTAAAAAAATTATAATTGCCGTCAAAGCAAAAGTTATTACATAAATCCATATTACTGATGCCCATTCTCCATGTACTATGTTGTCACCTGCTATTGTTGAAGATATGACTGAAGGAAATCTTGCAAAAGTTGCTATCAATACAAATTTCGTATAATTTATTGGTAATAGTCCCCCTATATATGTTAGCAAATCCTTTGGAGTACCAGGTATTAAAAATAATATTGCAAGTACTGTTTCCACTGTTTTAGGATTCTTTAAAGCTTTACTATTTTCTATTTTATCTATTTTTTCCTTTTTAAAAGATTGATATATATACTTTTTTCCATATTTTTTTACTAATATATATATTAATGTAGTAGTAAAAAAAACTGATGCAAATATGAATATTGTTCCTCCGACTGTACCATAACACATACCAGCTAATACCTCTAATGGTTCTCCTGGCAAAACCACTAATACAATTTGTGCTAGCTGTAGAAAAAATAGTACAAATATTCCTTTTATTCCTAAGTCTTCTATCTTTTCTTTAAAAGCAATTTGCCCTTCTATTGTGGAAATATCTTTCATCAAAGGAATTAAATATATAATCAATCCTACAAATACTGCTACTACTAATATCAATATTAATATTTTTATAATTTTGTGTTTTTTGGTTTGCTCCATTTTTCTCTCCTATAATTTATAATTATATATATTACCATATTATTATATATTTTTCAAATTCTATATAGTAGCAAAAAGGACGCATTATCAATTGCGCCCTAAAATATTGCAATTTTGTATATAACTTATGCACTCTTTAATTCTAGTCTTAATTTATCAGCTATCATTGCAATAAATTCTGAATTTGTTGGTTTTCCTTTACTTGCTGATACTGTAT
>CAKPQL010000024.1 GCA_934178555.1 uncultured Clostridia bacterium | reverse complement strand
TTTTATTAGTTTGCATTCATAGGTTTAGTGTTTTCTTCACTACATACCTTTATATCACTACATACTATCAATTAAATATTACTAGGAACTCTTTAGCTAGAAAAGAGTATTACATTATAACCTAGATTTATAACTTTTTATTAACGTAAAAGTTACTAACACCACTGCTGTTGTTATCGCCAAGCAGTAAGACACGCTCTTTATAATTATCATCTAGCATTGCCAAAAGAGTAAAAGCGTTGGCTTGGGAACTTAGATTCGAACTAAGAATAATAAGGTCAAAGCCTATTGTTATACCTATTTAACTATTCCCAAATATATTTTTGAACCGCTAGGAAGTTCAAGACATGGCTTCATACAATTAAAAAAAGGAGGCGACATGAGATATCGCGTATATATTAAATACCTAGCATATTAATATGCATAATAAAAGAGCTAGAATATATCTAACTCTTCTATAGACCATTTTTTATTTTAGTGTAGCATTTGGACTAACGAGCCACATTTTTATTTTCTGTGACTATGCTTTAAATTCATGACAATAAAGAAAGATATAGTAAGTTTTCCTTTCTTTTATTGCTATTATAATTATATTATAGTTAATATTGAAAAACAAGGGAAAAAATAGGGCAATATTAGGTAAAAAATAGGTAACTCTAATATTTTGATATTTTTTCAATTGCTTTTTGTATTATTTTCTTTATTGTTTCTTCTGATCTAGTTTCGTTGTATAGTTTATAATATGTTATACTTCCTATTTCTTTGTATGTATTTCCTTCTACATAATAAGCGATTAATATTTCTTTTTCTTTTCTTCTTAATCCATCCAGTCTTATATCTACTTCTTCTAGTTTAGTACTTAATTCTTTTATTTCATCTTCTACTTTTTCTAATTCTATTTTTAAATCTGCTTCTACGTCTAGATTATCACTTGCTTTATTTCCTACTTTATCAGTTATTATATTCTTACTATGTATATCGCTATTTTCTTCATAGCTTGTAACTGACAACGTTACGTTTTTAAGGCTTTCTATTTTACGTAGTATATTTTCCTTTTCTCGTAGTTTTAACTTTAATTTTGCCTTATTCTCTTTGTAATTTTTTAATAATAAAATTAATTGTTCTTTAGTCATTCTCTTTAGTACCTCCTTATTTATTTTTGTTTATTCCTCTTACTAAGGATCTATAACATTTTATACATAAGTCCCATTGCTTAATCGGTTGTTTTCTTCCTGTAGAAGTATAGATTCCTATCTTTTCTTCTCTCTTTATTTGAATATGGCATCTATCACATTCATATATGCTCTTATTCATATTTGTAAGGTCTTTCTTTACTAACATACTATTGCACCTCTTTTGCTTGATTTTTAAAATATTGTTTTATTTGATTATCTGTATCATCAAAATATTTACCTTCATAACTCCAATGTGGTTCTCCAAATATTAAATTTAAGAATTGATTACATTTTTGTTCTTGACCTTGATTGAATAAATCTACATCATATTTTTCATCTCGTCTAACTCTTTTACAAAATGCTTTAAATTGTCTACATTCTTTTTCGTATTCATTTATCATCTTATCTTTATTTTTTAAATCTTCTATTACATTAAGATAATCATTTTTATATTGATATTCTAATTTTGTATGTAATTTTAATGATTTATCTTTTTCTTTTATTTCTGCTTTTTGGTTTTCTAATAAATTTAAAACTGTTTCTATTGCGTTATTTACTTTGTCTGCTTCATCAACAATATAATTATTTTGTTCAATCATTCCACATAAAAAGAATTTTATATCTATTCTTCTTAATATTTCTACTGCTTGTTCTGGTGTCATAGCTTGTCCTCCTCTAATTTTTCCCTTCTATTAGTTCTTGTAAGGCTTGTATTCTTCCTAATTTCACTCCATATTCCAATGTTTTTTTATTTTTTCTTGCTCCTACTATTACTAGTGGCAATTCTTCTTTTTCTATCTTGTCTTTTATTTTTTCGACTGGAATATAATTGCTAAATTTCCTTGTTAAACTCTCATTTTGTTGTAAATGATATTTATATTTTTCAAAATAATCTTGTTTTTCTACTGCTAACATCATACATTTTTTATTTTCTTCATTTAATTCTTTTCTTAATTCTTCATTCTCTTTTTTCAGCTCTTTCAGTTCTTTTCTAACATCTTTATATGTTTCTTGATATTCTTTTCGATTATTTTCTAATTGATTTTTCAACCTAAAATTTTCTTTTATTTCTACTTTTAATTGTTCTGCTGTACTTAAATTTTCTTTTGACATAATTTCAGAATTTTTCTTATATATTTCATTCTCTTTTAATACTCTTTTATAATCTGATAAAATATGTTCTATAGCTTCAATATGTTCTCCACCAAAACAGTCATTCATATCCATATTTTCAATATTTGCATTTTCAATCATTTCTTCTAATATTTTCATATCTTCTTCTATACTATTTTCTTCCACTACATATACTCCTTCCTTTGACCTGTACCTCCAAAAATTTCTGCACATTTCTTACATTGCCAATTTTCAGCCATATTACAAGAAGTATCCTCTACTTTTCTTACACATTTTTCTGTAGGATTATTATTTTTATCTAATTTATAATATCTTGTTATACAGCTTTCTTTAAAATAGGTTAAATCTTTACTACCACAGCAAGGACATCTTATGATTGTACTATTTTCCACTTAAGACGCCTCCTAATATTTTCTCATTTTCTTCTTGCAATTCGCATTGTTTTCTTTGAAAAACAGGACAATCTCTATCACAACCCCAAGTCATTCCATATCTTTCACATTCTGTCATATTAGGGTAACTTAACCCTTTATCATTACTACAAATTAAATTTGCTAAATCCATTTTTTTATTTTCAGCTGTTTTCATTTGTTTCACTCCTCTCTATTGAATATTTTTTATGTATTCATATACTACCATCTCTGGCAAGTAAATATTTTTTACAATTCCAAATATATTTCCAATTATAAATCCTATTCCTAATCCTATTATACATATTGAAAGTATATACCCTAATCCTGCTAATGCCTCATCATCATTAAAACTTTTACTATTGTAATTATCAGTTTTTCGCCATTTGTTTAATAGCTTAACTATTACAATTCCAATTATTGTTATTGCTATTGATATTAGTATCCACATACATGCCGTTATATTTCGATAACATATAAACCTTTTTAATAATTCTTGCAAGTATGGAATTATATTTTGATTGCTCCAATCTATTATAATTCCAAATCTTTTTCCTAATTCATCTAATACTTTTATAATTTCTTCACTCATATCTTATTTACTCCTTTCCATATAATAGCGGTTTTTCATTTTTGTCTACAAGCAATGTAATTGTTCCGTTTATTATACTGACCATAACTTACTGCATACTCGACTTTTGTTTCGACATCATATACAATTCTAAAATAACCTTCATCTCCAATTGTTACAAATCTATTATTTGTTGCATTAACATTTTGTATTGCCACATCTTTTAATAACCAACCTGTTAATATAATTGCTATTATTATCAATAAACTTATTATTATTTTTTTCATATCTTTTTTACTCCTCTCTAAATAAATCTTGATACTTATTTTCTAAATAACTTATGCAATCTCCTAATCTTACTATTTTATTTTCATCTAAATTTCCAAACATTGTTGTACAATATCTATTTTGATTTCTATTATCTGTTAAAATTCTATATATGAATTTTAAAATATATTTTTCTTTTTCCTTTTCGTCCATATCTCTTATTTACTCCTTTACTTCTACTATAAATTCTCTTATAAATCTATTTGCATATTCTTTTGATATTAAACTTCTTTCTGCACCGTGGATTCGTGTGTCCTATATCTTTTTTCTTATTCCACACATAAGCTTCAAAAATCATATTGTATTTAGGTTCACAATTTATGAACCAATACTGCGTGGGCTTTTTATAATAATCTCCATGCAAAGTTCGGTCTTTATCTACAATTTTGCTTGGTATAGCCCAATATTTGACTAAATAGTGCGTTGTTGAATATGGATTCTCAATTATTAATGGTATTTTCTTTCTAATGCACACTATTGCTAATTTTGTTATCGTTTCATACATCAAATCTAATTCTCTATGTAATTTTAGGTCATATTCTAGTTTTTGTTCATCTGACCATTTTCTCAACGAATTACAAGTTCCTCTAAAATGCAGCTCAATTTGATTTTCAAATCTTACGCAAGGGAAAAATGCTAAAATCATATCTTTTTCTGTTATGTTGTCAAATATACTTTCTTCTTTGTTATATGCTTTTTCTATTTCTTTGAATAAATCTATCACTACATCTGTTTCATTAAATTCATTTTGTATGTCATAATCTATTGCTTCATATTCGAAGTTTTTTAAATTCATTTTTGAATGTTCCACTTTGTTCAAATAAACAATAATACATATTTACTCCTTTACTAATTTTCTGCCGCACATCGGACAATAATTTATTTGAAAGAACTGACTTGGCTTATATCCATCATTGTCTTGTCCTTCTATTTCAACATATAACATATATCCCCAAGACTTTTTTTGATTAATAATTTCCATATGCGTTTCTTCTTCATTGTCTATATCTAATATTTTTTTATTATTTATTATTTTTCCACAGTATTCACACATATCTATTCTCCTCCTTGGTCATTCTTCTGTACAAGTTCTAATATTATTTTCAAGTCTATGTTAGGAATTATTGTATGTATTCGCTCAGTCTTGTACTTTTGCTTTAACTCCTTAACAATTCGCTTTGCTTCTCCTTTTTCAACCTTTTTTATTTGGAATCTGTCTTTCCTTGCATCATTACCAATACAATTAAACAAACACTTATTAGCTCCCTTGGCTGTTGTTTCACAAATTCTAGGAAATTGATATTCTTTTTTTACATCATTATATATCATATATCTATATTCCATTCATGCCTCCTAATAACTCTGGATTATCGTATATGTTGCCTATTACTTCAATGTCATATTCATCTAAATAATCTTTAAGACTTTCAAATGCATCTTTTACACTTGTTGTTATTAATGTATATGTTAAATATTCTTCTGACCATTCTATATCTGCTATTATAGGTTTCATAGAAATTACTTTGCTATTTTTATTTGTTATTTTTACTATATCTCCTTCGTATAACTCTTTTCCGTTTTTATCGTGTAGTCCTGTGTATTGCATTAGTTCTAATGCTGTTATATCGCATTTTTCTGAATTGTGATTTTTGTTATAAGATGTACACATACCATTTTTATGTCCAACTGCTATTATCCTTATTTCTTGTGAAAAAATATCATAATCTATACTACTTATTGGATACATTTGTTTTTTATATTTATCCCAAACTCTAAACTTTATTTTTCTATTCATCTTCTCCTCCTACTTTAGTAAAACCACATATTTACTCTATGCTTGTAACAATGTTTAAACATATTTAGCCATAATTGGTGCATATTATAATAATTCATTTCTATATAATTGTGTCCTTGCATTTCTACTTTTAAATCTTTCATTACATCATATATTTTTTTACACTCTTTAGGTGTTAACTTCCCATCACAATCACTATGCCATAAAAATATATCTAAATCATCATTGCATAAATTATTCCACTCTTCGATTTCTTTTGTATTCAACTCATTTTTGAATGTTTTTTCATACAATTCTCCTAGTCTTTTATTATAAGCACTTGCAACCTTTTTTCTATATAAATTAAAAGTCATATATCCACAATGGTAAGTATCTTTACTTTCTAACCCTTTTACACTTATATCTAATCCCATTACTCTCCTCCTACTTTAGTAGTTTCATATATTACACTATAAACTTATTTACTTATTATTTCTAAATTTTTATAATAGTTATTTCGATAATCTCCATCAACATGTATTACTCTTTCATTTTTTTCTAAATGTCTCAAAAAGTATGTTGCTACTAATCTTGCTACAGATATTGTGATACTTGTTCCTTTATTGCATAAATTTATATATATACAACCTTTTTTTACTTTTGGTGTTTTTAAAGTTTTAGTGTTATCGTTTCTTGTTCTTCCATAATTACTAATTGAATAATAAGTGTTCTCTATTTTTTTCCATTCTTCTTCTATTATCACTTTATCTTTTATTCCTTTTAGTTCCCATTTAAATGAATCAAATATAGGAAACTCAACTTTCGGTCTTTTAAATATTTCTAATAATTCTTGAAATGCTTTTTTATTATTATTTTCCGCTTCTATATCTATTTCTTCATCTTCTGATACTTCTAATAACTCATATTGCTTTTTTATTAGGCTGTCTCTTCTTCCTGCTTTTTTATGCGACAAATAACTTCTTAATCCATTTTCAGAATAATTCAAAAATTCTGCAATTTGTTTTAATGTTCCTACAAATACACATTGTTCATAATCTTTCATATCATATATTGCGTATTCTTTACTCATATACATCACTTTGTCTTAAACTATCTTCTAAACAAAATCTATCGTAGTCTTCTTCATATATGTTTAGTTTTTCTTCTAGGTTTTGTATGTAGTCTTTTTGATTTGTTATATCTGTATTTGTAAATATTATTACTATTGCTATCATAAATATTAAAAATATTATTATTTCAAAAATGAAATAATCTCTCATTTTAAATCTCCCCTCTCTCTTTCATATCTAAATATGTAATTCCTACGGCATAAGCTTGCCATATATCTGCCTTAAATCCATAAAACCAACCGAGGATTTTTCTTTGTTCCTACTACTCCAAATCTATCTATTAAGGCTTGTCTTATATTGCTATCTTTTGCTTTCATAGAATGGCATATATTCATTTTTTCGTCTTTACGATATATGTAACTTTCTTTCATTCCTGATGCCTCTGCAAATTTGCCTATCCATACGCAAGTATCAAACACTTCTTTTCCTACTGGCATTCCGTAACTTGCTATCATTTCAATTACTATCTCTGAAAATCTAAAAAATGAACTATCTTTATTTTCTACTATTAATTTTATTAGTTCTTCATTTTTTAATTTTCCAAAATACATTGGATAATAACCTTCACTATCTATTACGCAATACGCACTTTCTATATTTCCGTGGATCTATTGCTAATATTTTCATTTTTGCCTCCTAACTTTTCAACAAATTAGTCTGATAATCAAATATAATTGGTTCTATGTATTGTTGTGCTTCATCTATTCTTATATTTATTTTCTTTGCTTTTTGATTTTTTGCATATTTTTTTGAAATTTGTTGTACTGTTAGTCCCATTCGCCATAGTTCTATAATTCTGTCGGTTGTCATTTCTTTTTTATCATCTATTGTATTTTGCATTTTTATCAACTCCTAAATTTATTTTTATCTGCTTTATGCTATCTTCTGCTGTTGGTATGTCTACATACTTACAAGTCTTTACTCCTTTAAAATATGGATTCTCTAATTGTTGACATCCTCCACACCAACCTTTTGAGATAGCTTTTGCACATATTCCGTTCTATTTGTGGATATTTCATAGGCTAGTCCTCCTATGTTGTTATATGTTTCATATTCTCTGAAACAATGTCTGCTAAATAATATCTCTTAAAACTTACTGGTTCTTTAAATCTGTTTTTACTACTTTCCCATTCTGTTCTAAACTCATAGCCTAGCTCTTTTAACTCTTTTATTCTTGTTGCTAATTGTGTTATTCCTAAATCGTTATAAGCATCTTTACTTGTTATACTTCCAAATTCTCGTATGTAATTTATTATTCTTTGTCTTTGATTTATCTTCATTCGTTACTCCTCTCTATTTGATTCTCATTAATTCATTAAATAATTTGTCTTGTTCTTCTATTGTTAATTGATTGTATTTTTCTTCACTTTTACATTGATTTACTAATCGAATTTTTTCTGCAAAAGTTTTTCCAGAAATTTTTTCGCTATATATATTAAATAAATATAAATAAATATTATTATTATCATTATTGTTTGTGTCCCTAGTATGTCCCAAGTCTGTCCCGAAGTGTGTCCGAAAGTATGTCCTTTTCTTCTAATATAGGTTGATATTTGTTATAATTTACAATACTTACAAGAGTTTTCCTTGTGTCCCTGACTTGTACTATCATAGTGTCCTGTTCTAGTTGGTTTAAATAATCACTTACTTTATGTCTTGACCAACTCCATCTCTCTGCTAATTGTTTTATTGACGTTAAAGTTTGTCCTCTTTCTATCTCAATAAAACCATTTTCAAAAGGTATTTTTTTGCTTTTATGATTAACTGATAATAATAAGTCAATCCAAGCACTTCGTTTGTCGAAAGGCTCTTTATCTTTCCAAATCCAACTATTTCTAATTTGCCTATAAATTCTAATCCAGCCTTCCATATTTTCTCCTTTCATAAAATAAGGGCTAGTTTGTTGTCTAGCCCCTGTTGTCTTTTATAATCCTAATTCTTTTAATGTGTATTTTTTGTGTTCTTTCATTCCTTTGTACATTGTATTTATTTTAAAGTTTGGTAAATAAATAAATTCATTCTTTAAATCTATAAATATAAACTCTTTATCATAGTCTGAATCTCTATCTTTTGAAATAAATCTAACTTTATCCTTAAAAGGCCTGATGATTCCTGATAAATATCTCTTTTCTGTCTCGTCTAGTATTTCTTCTTTTCTTTCAAACATTGTCTCGTATTTTACTGGTCTTTCTACTTTTACAATACTTACATCATCATTAAAATATCTTAATTGTTCATCAATACTATTAAAAGAATAACTAGAAGTTTTATCGAAGAATATTACTTGTCCATTTTTTAATGTACATTTATCGCCATGTTTTAAATCTGCTTTTGTAAATTTGTTTACTAGTTCTAGCTCATCATCTCCGAAAAATTCTGGTGTTCCATATAATTCGTAAGGAAATCTGTTGCCATTATTTTTGTCAGTTGATTTTATTGTAAAAATCTTCCCTAAATTTTCGCATTCTCTTCCTCCAACTTTACAATTAATTACTTTTACTCTATCTCCAACTTTAAATTTCATTTTCATTCCTCCTAATATTTTTTATAAATTAATTTTTCTTTGTTCCAATTTGCTCCATAAATGCCCTTTAAATAGTTTTCTATGTAATTTTCGTATAATTTAGTATCTTGTCCAAAATCTTCTTGATAATGGCATTCTGGACATAATGTAACTATATTCTCTTCTATGCCTAAACCTCCGTTGACTTCTTTTTATAAAATGTGCATTTGCACAAGTCTTTTGAACATATCTTCCACAACAAATACATTTATGATTATCTCTGTTCCATACTATTTCTTTTACTTTTTGTGATATTTCACAAGCTTTACTTCTCTTAGATTTCATATCTAATCGCCTCTATTTTCTTTTTTAGAGCATTTTGTTTGCTGTCTATACTCTCGTATGCCTTTTTAAATCTAAATAGTCTAGATCCCAATTCTGCTAATTTTTTGCTATCTTCTTTTACATATTCTTTTGCCATTGCCTCAAAATAACTCATTGCAGGTGCTTTTTCTTTATTAGTCTCTTGCCATTGTTTTCTTTGCATATATATTTGTTTATTTTCTTGTATTGAAATATCTGTTTTTAATGTGTCATATTCTTGTTGTAATCTTGCTATCATTTCTCCTATTAGATAATTCATGTTTGCATATATTTCTATATTCTTTGATATTTCAAAGCCCGTGTCTGGTTCATCTTTTAATTCATTTTGTAATTTTGTATATGTATCTGCTATTTGTTTGCTGTCTGCATTTTGAATTGTAAATGGATTAAACATATATAACTTTTCAAATTCCATACTATAACCTCTTCACATTTATTCTTACTTCATCTCTTGCTTGTACTATATACTCGTTTTTATGAATAACTTTCCTTTCAAAAACATATTTATTGCTTATTATTTTTTCTCTTTCTCCTACAGCTTTTTTTATCAGGTCATTTACTTCTTGATATTCTCTATAGGCTTCAGAAAGCTTTTGTTTTTTATCTATTAATTCATCTAATTCTCCAGAAACATCTACATCAGTTTCAACTCTTTTGATGTTAGCTGTGCAAACATGTGCTAAATCGCAATATTCACACACACTAATATCTTCACAGCTCTCTGGTAACTTTTCTTCTGCAATGCACTTATAAATTCTTTCTGCTTTTTGCAATATTTTTTCTGCATAATCATAATCAAATGGAACTTCTATAAGTTTTATTTCTCCAGTTAGTTTATTACATAATGAAAAATAACCTTTTTCTTTTCCAAATTGATACATATAAATATATAATTGCGCTGGATATGCTCTAACATAATATTTTTTACTATTAAAAAAATCTTGCACAGAATTTAATTTGTCCCATTCTTGAGGACTTAAACCTTTTACCTCTACTGGATAAAACTGCCCATCTTCTAATTTAATTCTTAAATCTTCTCTTCCTGTTATAAGTGGTTTCTCTACTTTCCAAGCTCTAATCGTAGGAGTTATAACCTCAAATCCTGCATCTTTTAAAGTTTGTATTACATATTCTTCAATCTTATTTCCCAAATCAAATATGCATTGAGTTGTTTCGTTGTGTAGTTTCTTATCTTCCCAATTTTTAATGGATAAATATAAATATCTTTCACAAGGATGTCCTACATTTGATGCTCTTAAATTATTACAAGGATATAATTTAATCTTGCTTTGTTTGTTCTCCTTGATTTTGTTGTTCATTTCCTGTATTTCCATTTAGTTCTCCTTTCTTTGCAAGTTCCTGACATTTCATACATAATTCCTTCCCATATTGTGATTTACTATAACTTGCAACTTTTGAAGAAATTTCTGTATCACAATGCTCACATTTAAAATCTCCATTTATAGTTGTCGTAGCATTTTTGCTGTTTCCTTTAAATCCATATCCTTGCATTTTGCCACAATCTAATCCTGCTTTTTGCATATCGTCTGACGTAAGATTTCTTAATCCTGGTAATATTCTTTTAATTCCATTATTAATGCAATTTGTATATGCTGACATTTTCACATCTCTTTTATCAATATCTTGTGGTGCTTTTGGATTTGTTTTTCCTGTAAAAAATTCATCTTTACTACTTCTACTTCCAGTAGCCTCTATACTTGTACCACCCATAAAAAACTTACCTTTATATGTATAAGTAAAATGTCCGTCGCTTTCAGTTTCTAATATTGGATTTTCAATACTCCAACCTATTCCAAATAATCTTGCAACTTTTGTTGCTCCACTTTCTTGCAAATATGGTGTTCCTGCTATTAAGATCCAATCTTTTTCATTAGTTATTTTTAATGACGCACTCATTATTCTATTAATTGCATCTATTCTTCTTTCTGCTTGTTCTGCCATTGCTAGTAAATTATCATTACTAAGCATACTTATTTCTGTATCTAATTCGCTTGTATTTACATCTATTAAATCTTGATTACTCATTGTCATTATCCTCCCATTCTCTATCTTCTTCCTCTGCTAAATGCTCATAATAAGCATCCCAGTCAGTTGATTTTGCATAAAAATTGTTATAACATTCGTTGTTATATTCGTCTGTAATGTCTCGCATTTGACTTTCCTTTCTATCTTGTGCTATAATCAGTACAAGAGTTCATATTTAATTATTATTGAAATCTAGCTAGTTTTGAGATTGGTAGTCACGAACTAGCTCTTTTATTTTGTTTAAAGCTATTTTTTCGTTTGGATGTACTATTGTTATTTTTAATATTTCTCTTAATAAGTCGTTTGTTTCTTCTTTTTCAAATCTTAAATCTT
>CAKPQL010000023.1 GCA_934178555.1 uncultured Clostridia bacterium | reverse complement strand
AAAGTTAAGATGAATCGTTGTGAACAATATATAATATATTGTTAATAAAAGTGTGACATATGATTGACTAACCTTCACTTATGATATGATAACCCTATAAGTGACTGTTGCAAAAGTTATGCAAGCATGATATACTTATATTACTTAATTTTTTTATCCTGTTTTACAGGTTGATATATAGGCATTTTTATAAAAATAATTTTTTAAGGAGGAAAATTTATGGGACTTATTTTAGCTGGATTTTTAGCAGTCGTATTGTCAATTTGGCTTATACGGCGTATATCCCCCCCTTACAGCTTACTATTATTTATTCCTGCTCTGCTGGGGGTCCTTGCTATTGTTTTCGGAATCTATCTGCCCGTGAGTGGCTATGGAGAATCTCAAATATTTTCAACCACTGAACTTGTAAGTTTAAGAGATGATACTGTATTAGGAGGTACTTATATATCTATTTCAGGTATTAATTCGTATACTTACTATGTGGAAGTTGATTCTCCATATACTTCTAATTCTTCAAAAGCCTATAAGAGCATTACTCTTTCAAGCAGTAATGTCACAATAGTCGAAGACGATAGCTATACTGATGCTAAATTAGTTACTTATGTAAGGTATGGCAAGAAATCATTTTGGACACTTGCTATTGGAGCTAAGACATATGAATATGTATTCTATGTTCCTCCAGGCACAATTGCACAAGATATGTCATTAGGTTAAAATGAGCGAGTGGGTGGGTGGAATTTCCCCCACTCATTTTATTTTTCAAAATTTCAACAATATTTTCTAAATATTCTTCAAACATATCTTCATATTCCATTTATACATTCTTTCTAATACTCAGAATAAGATTAATAATAAATAAAGGTAGTATTTGATAGAACTATCAATTATTAATCCTGTAAAACAATTGGAACACGAAGAAAGAGAAAAAGAATGTGATTTAGAAAGAAAAAAATGTTAAGGGCAAGTTGTTTAAAACTTGCCCAAATTTTAAAAGTTAAGATGAATCGTTGTGAACAATATATAATATATTGTTAATAAAAGTGTGACATATGATTGACTAACCTTCATTTAACTTGACTTTATCTAAAAAACATAGTATATTTGTTGTGGGGATTTTTGTACCCCAAAAACAGATTACAATCAGTGTAGTCTGTTTTTTTATGCCTTTCAAAAGCGTTTATACTAGATTTTTCTAGTCTAAGCGCTTTTTTTGTGCAATTTTTTCAAAAGAACGGAGGTGGAAATTTATGAATATTAAAGAAAAAGGGCATTATATATTTAGAACTTGGATTACTAATCCAAAAACTGGCGAAAAAATTTATGCCAGAGATAAAGGTTTAAAAGCTTTTCGTATATGGGTTAAAGATAAAAAGTAGTAAATAATTTTTACTGCTTTTTATTTTTGCTTAAATCAAAAACAGCTAAAGATTTTTTTAGTCTTTGGCTGTTTTTATGTTTTATTAATAAAATTTTTCAACTCTGTCATTACTCTGTCATTACTCTGTCATCTTATACTTTTTATTTGGTGATTTTTCATTATCGTCAGTAGTTTCAATTTTTTCATCTTGAAGAAATTTTCTTAATATTCTTCTAACTGTACTATCAGATAGTTCGGTTTGTTCAATAATATCTTTTGCTCCAATAATAACATTTCTTTTTATACATTCTAAAACTTTAGATTCGTTTTCAGAAAGAAGTAAATGAGATTTATCTTTCATTTCTTTTGAATTCATCATTTCATCAATAGTTTCACTTATGATTTTTAGCATAAATTCTATAAACTCATTTGAATTTCCAGCATTATTGCAATTTTGAATGGCAGTATAATATTCTTCTTGATTTTTCTTTATCATACTTTCAATAGGTAAAT
Organism: uncultured Clostridia bacterium; assembly: GCA_934178555.1. GTDB lineage: Bacteria > Bacillota > Clostridia > TANB77 > CAG-508 > CAKPQL01. The sequence goes on along the minus strand of CAKPQL010000023.1, from coordinate 10,078 downwards.
AAGTAAATGCTTTTTCCCAATGTGATAAAATTGCTGTTTGCCATAATCTTGCTGTTCTTCCATTTCCATCGTGAAAAGGATGTATAAAAACAAATTCGTAATGGAATATACAAGAAAGTATTAATGGATTTACAGTTTCTTTAGATTTTTTCATCCAATCAAATAATTGATTCATTAAAGGATTTAACATATTCTGTGGTGGTGCTACAAATATTATTCTATCGCCATCACGAACACATTCTCCATGATTTCTAAATTTACCTGCATCTTCTTCAATTAAAAAAGTTAATATTCCGTGTATTTTCTTCAAATCTTCTATAGAATAAGGATTTACTTTATCAATTTGTTCATATGCTGCATAAGCATTTTTTACTTCTTGTATATCTTTTTGCTCTCCAATTACTGGCTTTCCATTAATAACATCTTCTACTTGAAATAATGATAATTGGTTATTTTCAATTGCTAAAGAAGATTGTATTGATTTAATTCTTGTTTTTCTTCTTAATTCTGGATATCTATTTAAACTTTCAAAATAATTTGCTTCACCAACTTTTTTCATAATCTCAGAAACATAGTTTAACATTTTATCAGTAATAGTATATGGTGGGTAATTTTCCATAACAAAACCTCCTAATTTATTTATCTTTATTTTCCTCCATCCAAACTTTTAATTGTTCTTCAGTAATTTTTTCTTTTTTGAAGTCTTTAATCGTAGCTTGTGCAGACTTTTTCCAGTTATCAAATTCTTTTCTATCTTTTTCTGTAGCATTAGGATTTCTACTTAATTCCATTAATCTTTTTTGATATGTTCTTCTATAAATTAAAAGACCATCAACTTCTTTAACATTTTTTGCATATGTAGTACGAACAACTCAATATGATATTGTTTAAATAACCACAAACAAACAATATTATCAAAGGAGTGTTCTCTTATGGGAAATAATATCACACAAAAATTAAAATATAAAGAGTCTGTAATAAAATTTTCATATAAATATGGAGTAACAAAAGCAGCAATTAAATTTGGAGAATGCAGAAGAACAATATATAGATGGAGAGATAGATATGATGGAAGCCTAAATAGTTTAAAAGATAAATCCAGAAGTCCTAGATATCATCCGAATCAGCATACAGAAGAAGAAATAAAAATGATAAAGAACTATAAAAACAATAATAAAGATACAGAATTAGTAGTATTATGGGTAAAATTACAGGAAACAGGATATAGAAGAACAATACAAGGGTTGTATCATGTATTACAAAGATTAGGAATATATGAGAAGTGTCCAAGCAAGAAAAAAGAAAGTGAACCAGCAGAATGGGTAACTGGAACATTTCCAGGTGATAAAGTACAAGTAGATGTAAAAAATGTGCCAACAAAATGTTTAAGTTTAGAGTTACAAGAATTAGGAGAGAAATATTATCAATATACAGGAATAGATGAATTTACAAGAATAAGATATACCTGGTTTACAAACGAGCATAATACATATTCATCGAGTGAATTTGCAAAGAGGTTGGTAAAGTATTTTAAAAAACAATATGATATAGAAATAAAGACAATACAAACAGATAATGGATTTGAGTTTACAAATAGATTAAGTTGGAATGCATTTAATAAAGATAAAAAAACGATGTTTGAAAATACATTAGAAAAACTAGGGATAGAATATACAGTAATAAAACCACACACACCAAAGCAAAATGGAAGAGTTGAAAGAAGTCATAGAAAGGATCAAGAAAGGATTTATTACAAAAGAGTATTTTACAGTTTAGAAGATTTAAGGAACAGATGGAAAGACTGGAGAAAAGAATATAACAATTTTCCAATGAGACCATTAGGATGGCTTAGCCCCAAGGAGTTCCTAAACAAATACAAAAGTCAAGGAGAATTGGTTATAGCAATATAGAGTACTCAAACTATATATTTTTCAAAAAAGTGTGACATATGATTGACTAACCTTCACATATATAGGTTTAAAATATTGCATAATTATAGACAGTTTAATACATCTGTGATATAATTTTTATGTTAATCTTTTGTAATCTCCTTGGGGAGTTCACATATAAAACCACAGGCAACACAATAATTATTGAAGGAGGACACATATGAAAGAAACCAAATTAAAAAATGCAATGAGATTTTATCTCTTAGCTACTCAGCTGAAATATAAAATCAGAAGTGGCTGGGATGAAAAACATTGGAATGTAAGCAAAGAACGAGTAGAAAGCATTGCTGAACATGTATATGGTACATGTATTTTAGCAATAAGCTTAGATTCAGAGTTCGAATGTCATATTGACTTGAATAAAGTCATAAAGATGTTGGTAATTCATGAATTGGGCGAAGTTGTTATCGGAGACATTACTCCGTTTGACAATGTTTCAAAAGAAGAAAAGTTGAGAATTGAGCATGAAGCAATCATCAAAGTTATTGGTGATTTGGTAAAGAAAGATGAGCTTATTTCTTTGTTATCTGAGTTTGACGAAAGAAAAACCAGAGAAGCAATATTCGCATATCATTGTGATAAATTAGAGGCCGACCTTCAGTCGAAAGTATATCAAGATATGGGATGTCATCATTCTTTAGATGACCAGGATAACAATGTTGTGTTTAAAAATGCCAAAGCTCAGCAAATGGTAGCAGATGGCGCAAAAACTGCTTTTGATATCTGGTATGAATGGGATAAAAGCATTTATGCTGATGATGAAGTATTTGCTCAAATACTGGATTTCGCAAACGAACACAATACTCAGGAAAGCGACATTTTTTAAGAGGAGGTTTTCTTATGTCAAAAGAATGTAAACGAGATTTCAAAGTAAATCAAACAGTATATCTGGTTGATTACTGGGGAACGAACAATGGCTCGCAAGCTTTTGAAGCTGAAGCTAAAATTTTGCAGGTTGATGAAGAAACCAAAACCTTTGATGCTGTTTTGTAAGGAAAAGATGTCTCTACAAAAGAGATTGGCATTTCTATATTTCTTAATGAATCGGATGCAAGACAATAAAAAGCAAACAAAAAGGATTCTCCATGATTTTGGAGAGTCCTTTTTGCTGTTTATCTAAAATCTATATTTCTATTTTTTACATTAACTTTATTATTTTCTTCTTTACTAATTTCTTTAATATTATCTTTCATTCGTAAAGGGCTATTTTCAATAAAATTACATAGTTTAATATCTTTGTTTAGTTGATCTATTTTAGTGGCTAATTTTTGAATTTCAGAGCAAATAAGCTGACCTTCTTCAAGGTTTTTAATCCTTTTATGTTTTCTCCATTTCTTTTAAAGTAGGGGTTGGGACTAATGTCCCATCCAAGAATTGTGCGGGAGTAGCAATTCAGTGCTTGCTAATACATAAAAAGCTTCAGTTACTCCTGCGACAATTTATACTTTTATGCTAAAATTCTAAGTTTTTTGAAAAAGAAATATGCTTCTTTTCCTCCTAAAAAGAAGATTTCTTTTTCTTCTATTGAGTGAATATCATAATGAATTTTTACTAATTTTGAGAGAGCAAAACATTCATCATTTGATAAATTTCTGTCTTTAATATCTCCTTCTAAAACCCAAATTAAGTTCTCGTTTTCATCTGAAATTTTGTGATATTCTTTTTGTAATTCAATATATTCTTCATTATTATTTTTAAAATTTCTTCTAACATTGTCTAAATATTCTTCAAATAAATCTTCATATTCTTTATTAAAGAATAACAAGAACAAATTTCTTTGCTTTATTTAACACTACAAAATCAAGTTAATACTGTTGAAAGAGCTTCAAAATATGAAAAAGAAAAGAAGTCTATAATGTATGAAAATAGAGAGTTAAAAGAAAAATGCGAAAATATGGAAAAAGACTATTCTGTTAAACTTAAAGAAGAAATACGAAAAGTTGAAAACAAATATGAAGATGAAATCTATCAGTTGGAAAAAGAAAATAGCTTTTTACGAAAAGTTATAAATACATTTCAAAAAACAGTTGATAAATTTATACATTGGGTTTGCAATAAATTTTCAGTATCTTCTGAAGGAGAATTTATTAGAGATTTCCAAATAGAAAATGACACTTATCTTGATCCAGATAAAGAAATTGAAGAACTCTTACTATATACTAGAAAAATGCAAGAATGCTATATGTCTATATTTAAAGAGAGTTATAATAAACAATTTAAAGATTTCGTTTGTGTAGATGAAATAGGTAATTTAAGAAAACCTGACTATGTAAGTCATAAATTTAAAGAAATTCTAAAAAAGAATGATTTAAGAAAAATAAGGTTTCACGATTTAAGACATAGTTTTGCAACACTGCTTTTGAAAAAAGGAATATCTTTAAGAGAAATACAAGATTGGCTAGGACATTCTAGTTCTAAAACAACAGAAAGATATGCACATCTAGATTCGAGTACAAAGATTAAATCTGCTACAGCAATTGAAAATGCATTAAGTTTTAATGGCAATAAGAAAAGTGGCTTCGTCGATGTACACGATTGCTCCGCAATCGGCACAGACCAAGGAAACTTAACCTTGTTATTCCAGAAAAATCAAAGATTTTTCTTACATAATAAAAAAGATATATTAAATCTGGACTCTAATACATCTAATTAGATAAATATTTCAAATTGTTAGAAATTTGTTAGAAAATTCTATCAATTTTTATTATAAAAGCACCAAGTCATATCTTACGAAAAGCTTGGTGCTCTTATGGTGCAGATGGCCGGAATCGAACCGGCACGGTTTATTCAACCGCAGGATTTTAAGTCCTGTGCGTCTGCCAGTTCCGCCACATCTGCATTTATTGAACTGACATTTTGTATTATACTACTCTATTTAGCGATTTGTCAATACCTAATTTTATATTTTTTGTATTTTTTACTTTACGTTTGCTTTATTACGTATTGCAAATATATTTGTTTTATGCTATACTTCATATATATTTTTTATAAGGAGGAAAATAGTATGGCATATATTATTATTGGTATTATTGTAGTTTTAATTTTAGCTATAATTTCAATTTACAATAGCTTAGTTACATTAAGACAAAGAGTAAAAAATTCTTGGAGTCAAATTGATGTTCAACTTCAAAGAAGATTTGATTTAATTCCTAATTTAGTTGAATCTGTAAAAGGTTATATGCAACATGAAAGCGATGTTTTAGAAAAAGTTACTGCTCTTAGAACATCTTGGGCAAATGCTAGCACAGTACATGAAAAAGCTGAATTAGATAATCAATTATCTGGTGCTTTAAAAACAATTATGGCAGTTTCTGAAAACTATCCTGATTTGAAAGCTAGTCAAAATTTCTCAGAATTACAAGAAGAATTAAGAGCAACAGAAAATAAAATTTCTGCTTCTCGTCAATTCTATAATGATACTGTAACAAGATATAACACAAAATTAGAAGTTGTACCTTCTAACATTGTTGCTAGTATTTTTAGATTTAAACAAGAAGAATTATTTAAAGTAGATAGTGAAGAAGCAAGAAAGAACGTAAAAGTAGATTTTAATAAATAATTTATAGTATTTACTATTAAAGGTTGCAATTTTTTGCAACCTTTAACATTAAGGAGATTTTATATGTACGAAGATATTAAAAAAAATAAAATAAAAACTGGTATTATAGTTTGTGGATTTATTTTAATGGTTACTCTTATAATATATTTTGTATGTATGGCATTTGACTTAGGAATTTTTTCCATTGTATTTGCATTAATATTTTCTATAATTTCTGCATACATTACTTATTATAATTCAGACAAAATTATATTATCTATGAACCATGCAAGACCAGCAACACATGAAGAAGATCAAAAATTGGTGAATATATTAGATACTCTTATGATATCTGCTGGCTTTACATACAAACCTAAATTATATGTTGTAGAAGATTCCCAACCTAATGCATTTGCAACTGGTAGAAATCCTGAAATTTCTGTTATCTGTGTCACTACTGGATTGTTAGACAAATTAAATTATTATGAATTAGAAGGTGTTCTAGCTCACGAAATGGCACATATAAAAAATTATGATATAAGATTATCTGCTGTTGTGACTGTTATGTTGGGATTAATAGTTATGCTATCTGATATGTTTTCTAGATGGATTTTTCATTCCAATAAAAAAGATAATAATAAAGGAAATGGAATTTTAATGCTTATAGGATTTATTCTACTTATTTTTGCACCAATATTTGGTCAATTAATGCAACTTGCAATATCAAGAAGAAGGGAATATTTGGCAGATGCTACAGCAATAGAATTTACAAGAAATCCTGATGGACTAATATCAGCACTTGAAAAATTAGATGCTGACACAGAAGAATTAGAAGTAGCTAATTCCTCTACGGCACATATGTATATTGTATGTCCTTTAAAGGATAAAAAGAAAAAAACAAGTAGCCTCTTTTCAACCCATCCCCCAATTTCAGATAGAATTGAAGCTATCAAAAATTTGAAATAATAAGAAAGGGATTAATTATGTATTCAGATATAGAATATTTAAACGAATTTGTATATGATTCAAAGCTTCAAGACCTTGGAGTTTTTTCTAAACAATATTTTAATAGTATTCTTTATAGCCTATATAAATCTAATCTAGATAAATTAATTTGCTTCACTTTTGGAGATTTTAACAAGCTTAGTCAAATAAACAAACAATATTCTTATCAGGCTGGTGACACAGCAGTTAAAGAATCTTTAAAATCAATTAAAGATTCTCTTCCAAAAAATACAATAATTGCAAGAATTGCAGGAGATGAATTTTGTTTCTTAACTCCTGATGCCCATAAGTATGATATGGATAAGATTTTTGATACAGTCAATCCTATTTTACAAAATAATAATGAAAAAAATTATGGATTAACAATAACAACAAGTTCTGTAGACTCTTCCTTTTATCCTGAATTTGATGATATGTATTTTCATACTGAATTAGATGTAACAAGAAAAAAGAAAATTAATGATAAAAACAAATTTAAAAGCTATGACGAGTTGTTATCAGATACTATTTACCATGGTCTTTCTAATTATTTTTCTTACTATAGACTTGAACAAGACTCATTACCCAAAGATTATTACTCTCTTCTTAAACATAGTATCATCGACATTGTAGTTCATAACCTAGAAAGTCCAGACAAAAATATGTTATTTTTTATGGAAAGATTAAATTCTACTTTGCCAGAAACAGACTTTGAAGAACAACATTTAACAATCCAACCTGAGCTTGCTAGTCAAATCCATAATTACATAACTAATAAAGAAAACGAAAAAGTACCCGATAGTATCAAGTTTAATAAACTTTTTAAATTTTTAATTACTGACCCATTAACCGGAGAATGTTCTAAAAAATTTTTTGATACTTCTGTTTTGCCTTTATTTGAAGAAAATAACAATAATAGAATTTCAGTTAGGTTATTTGACCTAGCACATTTAAAACTATCTAATGATATAATTGGGCATAACAAAACAGACGAAAAAATTTGTGAATTATATAAAAAATTAGTATCACAAATTAAATCTGAAAATTCTCATAGTAAATATTTTGCTAGTACAGGAAATTGTGGTCTTTTACTAATTGAAAATGCAGATTCTGCAATTTCAGATAATAGAATAAATAAATTTATGCAAAATGCTATGTTAAATCAAAGAATTTTAAATTTAATTACTTCTAGTCGTACATGTAATTCTTCTGAAATTAGTCAGACAATCTCTCAATTGCAAAAAGATTGTAAAATTCAAAAGGAACAATACAAATTAAATAAAATTAGCAGTAAAGAAACTATTTTACCTTTACAGTTATCTCTTAACGATAGTATAAATTGTTATATAAAAAATAGCGATAACCCATATTCGATGAAAAATAAACAAAAATTTGTTATAAAGATTTTTAAAACTTTAAGTCAAGTTATACATGAACAATTTCCAAGCCAAGATGCAAATATTTTTACTGAAGAAAGATAAGAAAAAAAAATAGCATACGAACTAAACATAGCTCATATGCCATCTTTTTTTATATTATTCCCACAACCATTAAATTTATATTTACAACATCTGTTATTGTTATTTCATTATTATAATTTATATCTGCTGCAATTTTCTCAACTTCACTTAAATTTATTAAATGAACACTATACAATTTTGCTCTAACTAAATCTGTTATTGTTATTTTGCCATTTCCATCTAAATCTCCAGATACAATTAAAACATAAGTTTCATTACCTATTTTTGCTTTCATATTGGTTTTTATTAATTCAGCTTTATTTTCAACTTTCACATTATTATTGTACAATTCTATTGTAAGTTCCGTATTTATATTATCTATAAACTTGTTTATTGTAGTTTTGTTTGGTATTGCATAAATTTTATTATCTCTAATTTTATAATTTGTAGAAAAATCTAAATCTGTTTCTGGTAATTTTGTATCTTTATAATAATTTGAATTTATTTCTGTTCTATTTATTGTTACAGCTGCATTTCCTTTAGATTTTCCTAATAAACTATATAATCCAGCAGCAGCTGTTACAAATGGTGCGTTATAATCTAGTGCTACTTCATTTTGTGTATAATCATCTTGAGAATCGTTATGATAATCATTTGAGTTAGGTCCTCCTACTAATGCTCCAATTAATTCTACATTAGAATTTTGTACTGATATTCCTCTATGATGTGGATATTTTGCATAATTATCAGAATAACCAATTAAATAACTTCTTTGCATTGGGTTATTTCCTAAAATATATTTCATTTGTTTTTCACATTCTTGTAAATATTTTTCATTTTTTGTTACTTTAGTATAAATTAACGCATACATTTGCCATGCTGAATTATTTCTAGCACTTCCCCAATCTCCTATACATATGAATCCAGCAGGTGTTCTATATGAATTCATTAAATTTTCAATATTTTGAGATAATATATCAACATATTTTTGTTCTTTCGTTATATCTGCCATTAAAGCCACATATCCGCCCCAAACTTTATCCCAGCAATGAATCCATCCGTCATTTATATTTGCATTTTTAGCCTGTTCTAAATAACTTGTTTCTCCTGTTGCCAAATACATCCAAGCTTGTGCCCAAGCAATATCGTCCTCATATCCATTAGTAGATGCATAAAAATATCCGTCATGATAAGAAGTACTTCCTTTATATTTCATTCCAAAGTTATATAAGGATTTAGCATATTTTAAACATTTGTCAGCATATTCACTATCAATATCTTTTAAATTAACTGCTGTTGCAGCAAGACCTGCTGCACATTGCATTGCTTGCTCTGTTCCATAGTTTCCCTCGTATGAAAAAAAGGCAGGTCTTTTTATGTTTTGAACTTCTGGTGCTTCCCAATAATTATGGTCATTCGCATCTCCTACTTGGTAACAAAAAGCAATGGTTTCTCCATTCTCATTTATATATGTGCATTTCATTATATAATCACAAAATTCTCTTAAAATTCCTTGTAGATGAGTTAGAGTATTCGTATCTGTATATGCAGTTGGAAATTCATATAATCCTAGGTTTAATGTTGCAAGTGAAAAACCTGCTGTTTGAGCACATTTTATATGATCTCCTGCATCATGGAATCCACCACTCACATCTATTTTTCCATCTCCATCTGGATCTAGTATATTTTTGTACTTATTTATAAAATCTTGTGGTAAATTTGTATTTTGCGTATCTAAACTTAAAGCTGCATCATATGTATGGCAATTTTTTCTCCATGTAATTGCTGCATCTGTAATTCCATTTCCACACCTATTCGCATCATAAAAATATAAAGATAATTGTAAAGCTTCTGCATAGTTATATTCATTTGTTGATGTAGCTTTTACTGTCGTAATCGAATTAAATATTGTACATAAAAAAAGCACAAATGCTAAAATTTTGTAATATAATTTTTTGAATTTCATAAAAACCTCCATTATATTTTTAATCTTATCATTTGTGTTATGTTAACAATTTTATTATAACATTATCTACATCTTTAGTCAATTATTTCAAATATTTTGCATGTATTTGTAGGTTAGTCAATCATTTGTCACAAATTATTTAAAATAAATACTTTGAGCACCTATATTGCAAATAACGATT
>CAKPQL010000022.1 GCA_934178555.1 uncultured Clostridia bacterium | reverse complement strand
ATAGTAATGGAGTAGTATTAGAAGAACAATCAAAACAAATAACAAACATAGATAAACTACCACCAAAAGATTTTACTATAACAGTAGAAACAGGAAATAATAGTATAAAAGTTAATGCAGAAACAGATGATGCAGAAGCAACAAATGAATATGGAAAAAGTGGAATAAAAAGTTATAAGTATATAATAATAAACGGAATATGGAATTGGGAGAAAGAAACTACAAGTACAACATATACATTTGAAGGATTAGTACAAGCGATGCAATATAAAATAAAAGTAGTAGCAATAGACAATGCAGGAAATGAATATGAAACAGAAATAACATCAGAGACAACAGCAGGAGTATCAACATTAGAAGTAGATCCAAATGGAGGAGAATGGGAAGGAAGTACACTAGTTAAAAGATTCCCACAAGATGCAGGAGGAACAAAAACAATAGCAGATCCAGTAAGAACAGGATATACATTTAGTGGATGGACATTAACAGGTGAAGGAACATTTGAAGAGGGAATATATACATATGGTGTAGCAGATGGAAAAATAACAGCAAAATGGACACCAATAACATATACAATAAACTATAATGGAAATGGAGCAACTACAGGTTCAACAGTAAGTAGTAAACATACATATGATGTTTCAAAAACATTAACGCCAAATGGATATAGAAAAATATATACAGTAACTTATGAAACAAATGGAGGAACAGCAGTTGCTAATGAAACAGTAGAAAGTACATTTACAGGATGGGCTTCAGTACAAAATGGAGCAAAAGAGTATGATAATGAACAATCAGTAATAAATTTAACAAATACAGATGAAGATACAATAGAATTATATGCTATATGGGAAAATGCAGTAATAACATTGCCAGAAACAACTAAAACAGGATATAGTTTAGTAGGTTGGTATACAGATAGCACATTTAAAACAAAGGCTGGAAATGCAGGAGAAAATTATACTGTATCAGCGGAAGGGGATGTAAAACTATATGCAAAATTTGAATACGGAATATATGCAAAACTATATACAGATGGAACTCTAACGTTAAGTTCAGATAATGATACATTAACAACAAAAACATTATCTAAAGATTATGGAAATATATATTATGATGATTATAGGCTTGATAATCCTCATCCATGGAGCAATAATATACAAAGTGTAGATATATTAAATGAAATAAAACCAACGTCAACAGCATATTGGTTTAGCAATTGTAAAAACATGACAACAATTAATAATATAGAGAACTTAAATACAAGTGCAGTAATTAATATGTGTGGTATGTTTTACAATTGTTCTGGACTTACCAATATTGATTTAAGTTATTTTAATACGAGTAATGTGGGTGCAACAAAATATATGTTTTATAATTGCAGTGGATTAACTACTTTAGATTTAAGTAACTTTAAGATTGAAAAAATGGATAATTTTGCATACATGTTTGCTGGATGTAGTGGACTAACAAGTATAGAATTACCTAGTGGAAAAACGGAAGAGGCTTGCACGATGGAGTATATGTTTTATGGATGCAGTAATTTAACTAATTTAGATTTAAGTAATATATGGTTTTGGACAGATTCAGGCAATACATTAATGGAATCTATGTTTGAAAATTGCACTAAATTAAAAAACATAAAATTTATGAGTAACAGAAATTTGAGTGCATGGTCAATGAAATCAATGTTTAAAAATTGTAGTAATTTAACAGATTTAGAGCTTTCTATGCTTTATAGATGTGAGGATGATGCTAGTAACATGTTTTATGGATGTAGTAGTTTAACTAGTGTAAATTTAAGCAATTTTAAAGATGGTAGTAATTATGCCCTAAATACAAATAGTATGTTCTATGAATGTAGTAGTTTAGTTGATTTAAATATGAGTAGTTTAGACGATTCAAGGGACTGTAGCAATATGTTTTATAGATGTAGCCAATTAAGAACATTGAATATAGGAAATTTTACAGCTAGAAATTGTTTTGACTTTAATCAAATGTTTTATGGATGTAGCAGTTTAACAAGGTTAGACTTAAGTAATTTTGTTATAAGAACTGATAATATGTCTGGTATGTTTTATGGATGTAGTAGTTTAACTGAAATACTTGTTGGAGACGGATGGACTACAAATGGAGCAAACACTTCTAACATGTTTGGAGGTGGTTGTGGAGTATCTGAGGTTACAAGAGCATAGTATATAAATATGCGACCAACCAACATAGGTTTTCATTCTTCAAAGGTAAAAAAAATAGGGTGTGTACAATGTACACACCCTATAAATTAACTTAAACTATTTAATACATCTTTTTTCAAGTTTTCTAATTTTTGTTTTGAATCATCAAGGCTTGTTCCTTTTACCCCAATGTAGAATTTTATTTTTGGTTCTGTTCCAGAAGGACGAACACAGCACCATGCATTATCGTTTAAATCAAAATACAATACATTAGATTTTGGTTGAGCTATATCTGTTTCAGTATTTGTTTCATAATTAATAGCTTTGCTTGTTTGGTAATCTAAGAATTTAGTAACTTTGTATTCGCCAAAAGATTTTGGAGGATTATTTCTAACATTTGTCATCATTTCTTTAATTTTTTCAGCACCTTCGGCACCTTTTAAAACAAGAGAATGTTGACCTTCTATATAATAACCGTATTTTTCATACATTTTAAGCATTTGATCCCAAAGTGTCATACCCAATGTTTTATAATATGCAACAGCTTCGCATAAGCACATAACTGCTACAATTCCGTCCTTATCTCTAGCGTGTGTTCCTATTATGCAACCATAACTTTCTTCATAAGAGAATACACAATCATATGTGTGCTGTTCTTCAAAATCTCTTATAACTTTTGCAATGTTTTTAAATCCTGTTAGTGCTTCAAATAATTTAACATTATAAGAATTACAAATTGCATCTGTTAAGTTAGAAGAAACTATTGATTTTACTACTGCTGCATTGCTTGGTAATGTGTTTGTTGCTTGCTTTTGAGATAATATATATTCGCATACTAAATTACCTGTCATATTTCCGTTAAACTGAATATATTCGCCAGTTTTTGAGTCTTTTACATATACACCTAATCTATCAGCATCTGGGTCATTTGCTAACACTATATCAGCATCTTTTTCTTTTGCAAGCTTTAGAGCTAATTCAAATGCGTTTGGATCTTCTGGATTAGGATAAGAAACTGTAGGAAAATCTCCATCTGGTAATTCTTGTTCTTTTACAACATATACATGTGTAAATCCTATTTCTTTTAATATTCTTTGAACAGGTACATTTCCTGTGCCATGTAGAGGCGTATATACTATTTTTATATTATCAGCTTCTTGCTTAATTAGTTCTGGATGAACTAATAATTTTTTTAATTCTTCTATATATCTATCATCTATTTTACTAGATATAACATTGTATAATCCTTTTGATTTTGCTTCTTCCAAAGTAATAGTTTTAATAGTTGCAAAATCTGTAATAGAATTTACTTCGTCAATAATACCTTTGTCTATTGGAGCAACTATCTGAGCTCCATCATCCCAGTATACTTTATAACCATTATATTCTGGTGGATTATGGCTTGCTGTTATTATAATTCCAGATATACATCCTAATTCTCTTATGGTAAAAGATAATTCTGGAGTTGGTCTTAAAGAATCAAATATATATGTTTTTATTCCATTGGCATTTAGAACTAAAGCTGCTTCACGACTAAATTCAGTAGACATATGTCTTGAATCATATGCTATAGCAACACCTTTTTCTTGCCCATTTTGTTTTATTATAAAGTTAGCAAGTCCTTGTGTAGCTTTTCTAACTGTATAGATATTCATTCTATTTGTACCAGCACCAATTATACCTCTAAGTCCTGCTGTTCCAAACTCTAAATCTTTATAAAATCTATCTTTTATTTCTGCATCATTTCCAGAGATATCTAATAACTCTTGCTTTGTTTCTTCATCAAAAAATGGGTTGTTACACCATTCTTTATATTTTTCTTTATAATCCATAAATGCTTTACCTCCTAAAATTGAGTGAACTTTATTAATAGCCTTAAAGTTCACTTTTTATTTTTTTGAAATGAACTTTAGGGAATGTCCCCAAAGTTCATCAATTTTTAATTTTTATTATGAAAATTTGTATATAATTCTCTTGCTGTTTCTGGGCTATCTACACCGCTTGCGTTTTTTACTGGAGCAAATTCTTCTTCTCTTTTTACTCTTAAAATAGACATATCATCTAATGTGCTAAATGCGTCAAATATAAAAGCCTCAAATTTATAAGCATTAGGAACATCTGATGTTACAATTTCTTTATTTTCATTCATATAAGAAGCTTTTTTGAATGCAGAATGGTAAGGTAAGCTGTTTTTGCTTATTGCTTCAAGGGCTTTCATATTGAACAAATTGCATAAAATATGAGATTCTCCGTAAACAAGTTCTCCGTTTTCATCTGTAGCATTTGCCATTTCTTCTGTTATTTCTGTATACTCAACAACACTAGGTTTACCATTTCTTTTGCAAAATACTCCAACTTTTTCTTTTGGACCAGCTTTAACTAAAGATTTTCCACCAGCTAAAGTGTTTTTTTCTATGCATAATCCCATAAGAATTGGGTCAACCATTTTTACTAAAACATTATCAACACCGCCAATGAAAATCCATTCAATTCCATTAGATTTCATATCAGATAATACACCGTTTTTAAACATAGATTCAAAAATGCCACCATGACCATTTGCGGCAAGTTTAATTGTTCCTTGTTCGTTCAATAAGATTTTTCCGTCTGTACCAATCATAGGTAATTCACCTTGTTTAAAGAAATGAACAGCTTCTTTTGGATAACCAAAGTAGTTATGCTCCTCGAAAAAATTTACAGTAGCAGAGTTATTTTCGTTACTTGTCATAAGATACCATGGAATAGTAACTCCGTAAGTAGTTTTAGCTAAAATTAAAGTATCACAAAGAATTTCAAAAATTGATTTGTGATTTTCAAGTCCTAAATCAAAAGTGCCTTTTGGGCCATTATGTCCGTAATCTTGTACCTTGACCTCCAGCCATTGTAACAACAGCTAGTTTACCTGATTTTATAGCTTCTAAGCCTTTTGAATAATATAAATCTAAATCTTCACTAGATAATTTAGATTTATCTACATAAGGAATAGGCTCTATAGAATCTGTATCAATTTCAACTTCCTTTTTAGTATTTTGATATAATTTAGACATTAATTCAAAATCAATATCTAAAATCTGATTTAGTAATAGCTCCTTATCTTCAGGAGTTAAATCATCATAAAAAGTAAGTAAATGTTCTTGGTTGTATTTTTTTAATAATTCTTTTACCTTAATAAGTTTTTCCTCCATTAAAAAAGCTCCTTTCTATTATTAAACTGGATACATATTATAACAATAACATCGTTTAGTCAAGAGGATTATAATGAGTGAGAATTTTAGAATTTTAACAAAAATTTTAAAATTGTATTTTCAAAAACAAATACCTATGTTATAATACAAACTATCTTAAAAGTATAGGGGTCGGCGTCCTCGACGACCCAAAAAGCTATTGGGGAGGATGTTTAAATGATATTTAAGGACTATTATAAAATATTAGGATTAGAAACTAATAAAGTAACCCAAGGGGAAATAAAGGCAGCATATAGGGAGCAAGCAAAAAAGTATCATCCAGATGTAAATGTTGGGGATAAAAGAAGTGAAGAAAGATTTAAAGATATAAATGAAGCATATAAATTATTAAGTCAGGCACAAAGCAAGAGAAAATATGACAGAATGTGGAATAATTACGTTGGAAGAAAAAAGGCAAAGGAAGAAGCAGAAAAGGGAAAAGAATCAATAACAGATGAATTTTTTTCAATGTTATTTGGCGCTAATAGGAATGAACAAACTAAAGAAAACAAAAAAACTAAAAAAATTCCTGTAAAAGGGGAAAATGTAGAAACTGAAATAAGTATTTCAATAGAGGAAGCATATTTTGGAAGTGAAAAGAAAATATCACTAAGAACTATAGAAGGTAAAATGAAAACATTTTCAGTAAAAGTGCCATCTGGAATAAGAAATGATGAAAAAGTAAGACTAATAGGTCAAGGAAAAAATGGAATAAATGGCGGAAAGAATGGAGATTTATTCATAAAGATTAATATAAAGGATGATTCAAAATTTAAACTTAATGGTAATGATTTAGTAACGGATTTATATTTATCACCATGGGAAGCTGCATTAGGAACTAGGGTAAGCATAGATGGAATTGATGAAAGAGTTTCATTATATATACCACCAGGAATTCAAAGTGGAGAAAAAATAAAAATTGCACAAAAAGGTTATAAAGATGGAAAAGGTGGCAGAGGAGATTTAGTTGCAGAGGTAAAGACGGTAGTTCCAAGAAAATTGGCAGAAAATGAAAAAGAGTTATTTGAAAGATTAGGAGAAATTTCAAAATTTAATCCAAGAAAGTAATTAACATAATTAATGCAAATTGTTGACAATGACTGATAAATAAAGTATAATTATAAGTAGTTATGATACATAGGATAAAACTAAAAATGGAGAAGAGGGGTGCCAAAAATGGAGGAAATTTTACAGGGAAAACATTTTAGCATTACAGATCCTCAAAATGTAAACACAGTAATATATCAAATACAGGAAACAGAGAAAGAGTATTTAAAGGATTCGCCAAAGTATACAGTTGAACGATTAGACTATACCGAAGAGTTAGTTGGACAAAATAAAAAGAAAACTTTTTTTGTTGATGAACCACATCCTGAGGGAGATAAGTTGGTTATTCTTTCATTTGGTAAAGAAAAAGTTGTTGTAAATATGGGAATTCTTGAAGAAGATAGAGTAAGAATTTCTAAAAAACCAGTTCCTATGAATTTTAAAACTTTATATAATGAAGAAGAAACTGATTTTAAAGAATTTACATATACACCTAATTTAAAAAGACCGATATCAATTATAGATCCAGAAACTACAGAAGAGGTAAAACCAGTTTTATACTTGGATGAAAATACAAATGAAATAAAAGGAAAATGCAAATTACAACCATTTAAGAGTTATTTTGCATTTGAGATAAGAGAAGATAAAACTAAGCGAGAGTCGTAAGGAGGATAATAAAATATGTCAAATGAAGTAAAAAAATCTAAGAAAGCACAAAAGAATGGGATGATAAAAATTGCATTTGTTAATGCAGTAGTAGAAAAAGGTGGAAAAATATTAGATGAAATGCTTGAAGGAAAAAGCATATTAGAATATTCTTTACACGAAGCTGAAATGAGTATAAAACTTGAAAACAATGGAATTGATAAAGATGGAAACAGATATGACCCAGAAACTAAATATATAATTAGCATAAAAGGGAAAAAAGACAAACCAAAAACAAACAAAAGGGCAAATTTATCAAAAGGAAAATCAAAAGAGGACGAACGATAGAACACACTAAGGAAAAAGGTGATAGAAAATGGGATACAAATTTAAGGGAGCAGTAAAAAAATATAAAAATAAAGTAGTTGTGGCATTAATACTATGGGCTGTATTGACCATAGTATTTGTTTGCCCTTTAGCACTTGCAATAGAAGATTCTTTTGCTGATGGAAATGGATGGAATAGTGCAAGCTTTTTTACAACCTTTGGTAAAAACATTATAAATCCGTTTGTAGCATTAGCTCAATGTTTTTCTTCTAAATATTTAGGTGCTTTTTTTAATTGCTTTAAATTTTATACTTTAATATATGTTATATTTGTTTTTATAGGATTTATAAAAGCTATACCAAAGAATGAATATGAAGATATTGAACATGGTTCAAGTGATTGGAGCATAAATGGTGAGCAATATAAAATATTAAGTCCAGATAAGGGAATAATATTGGCAGAAAAGAATTATTTGCCAGTAGATAAAAGAGGAAATGTAAATGTACTTGTAGTCGGAGGCTCAGGTTCTCGGAAAATCAGCATCATATGTTATTCCTAATGCGTATCAATGCTTAGGTTCATATGTTTTTACGGATCCTAAAGGTGAATTATATGATAAGACAGCAGGCTATTTAAAATCACAAGGTTATGATATAAAAATATTAAACTTAGTAAGACCACAAAATAGTGATGGATACAATCCATTAATGCATATTGCTAGTGAAATAGATGTTGATGTTATTGCAAATACAATTGTTAAAGGACAAGGTAGCGCTAGTGAAAAATCAGACCCATATTGGGAAGATATGGCTGAAATGCTATTAAAGGCATTAATATATTTTTTAATGGCAACGCGTCCAGATGAAGAGCAAAATTTAGCAAGTTGTGCAGAATTAGTAAGGGCTGCAAATAGTAATTCAGGAGGAAACCTATTAACAGAATTGATGAATCAGTTGCCTTACGACCATCCTGCTAGAATGAATTATAAATCTATTGAAATAGCACCTGAAAAAACTTATGGTTCAATATTAAGTACTTTGCAATCAAAATTAGGTAAATTTGACTCAAAGGAAATTGCTGAATTGACATCAACAGATACAATAAATTTTGAGGATATAGGAAGAAAGAAAACGGCAGTTTATGTAATTTCATCTGATACACATGGTGCATATGATTTCTTGCTTACAATATTCTTCTCACAAATGATACAACAGTTATATGATTTCGCAGATGAAAATGGTGGAGCACTAAAAATACCTACATATTTTATATTGGATGAGTTTGCAAATATTGGTAGAATACCTGATTTCGATAAAAAAATATCAACAAGTAGAAGTAGAAAGATATCATTTAGTGTTATTTTACAAAACTTAGATCAATTGGAAGCCGTGTATGAAAAATCACATGAAACAATAATGGGTAACTGTGATACTCACTTATTCTTAGGAAGTAACTCACAAAAAACGGTGGAATATTTTTCTAAAGCTTTAGGAGAGAAAACCTTAATAAGAGATAGTGTATCAGTAAATAAAAATAAAGATAACTGGAAACAAGGTTCTAGTGTATCAGATCAATTAATGGGAAGAGCATTGCTTACACCAGACGAATTAAGAAGATTAGATAATGATTTATGTATAATTTATGAAAAAGGTATAAAACCTATAAAAGCTGATAAACACTATTATTTCAATGATAGGGGTACTGTAAATAAATTAGAATCAACTAGAATGGATCATAATAATATTGATCCAATAGATAGAGGTAAATGGAGAAAATATAATCCATACAATCCATATAAAGAAGAAAATGAAAATGATAAACAAGTAAATACTTCAATAGAATCGTTAGATGATTTATTTGATGAACCTAATGTGGATAATGATGATACAAGTAATGCACATAAAAATAATGTAAAATCAAAAAAAGAAGCAGATGCTCCAATGTTACCACAGGAGGATTTCGATGAAGAAAAAAATGATGAAACGGTAGATTTACAAAAAGAATTAGAAGCAAAATTTGATGAACTTTTCGGAGCTTTTGATGATGAGGATTCAAATTAAATAAAAAGGAACTTTTAAGAGTAAGCTTAAAAGTTCTTTTTGCATATATGGAAGAACACAATTATATGCCTTTAATGCATATAATATATTTTAGGAGGATTATTTTATGGCATGTTTAAATAATTTGTCCGGATGTGAATTGGTAGCTTTAGCAAGCATAGTTGCAATAAAAATATCAGATGGTTTAACACCAGATGATGTGGATACATTGGGAAATTTTTTTTCTGCATTGGGTGCAAACTTGAGTACTATTGCTACTGCTTCATCCAATAGTGTTATAGAATGAAAATAATTATTGACTACGAAAAATATATATGATAAACTGTAAAAACAAAAGTTCTCTTTAAGAGGAGGTAATAAGGTTGAAATTTGTACATATTGCAGATATGCATTTTGATGCACCATTTACTTTTTTAAGTCAAAAAAAGGATTTAGGAGATTTAAGAAGAGTAGAACAGAGGCAAGTATTAAAAAAAATAATTCAATATATAAAAGAAAATAATATTAAATATTTCTTCATATCTGGAGATTTATATGAGCATGAGTATATTAGAAAATCAACAATAGAATTTATAGATAATTGTTTTAAGGAGATACCAGATACGAATATTTTTATATCACCTGGAAATCATGATCCATTTATAAAGAATTCGTATTATAACCAATACAATTGGAGTAAAAATGTACATATATTTAGATCACAAATAGAAAGAATTGAAATGCCAGAGGCAGATATTTATGGATTTGGATTTAATGATTTTACTTGTAATAGAGTAAATATCGAGAATATAAATATAGAAAATAAAGAAAAATTAAATTTACTTATTATACATGGAAGTTTAGATTCAAGCGACAAGTTACAAATGCAATATAATCCTATAATGACAAGTGTTTTAAAGCAAAAAAGATTTGATTATGTTGCACTTGGGCATATTCATAAAACAAATTATAGCGAAAATACAAAATTTGTATATCCTGGTTCTACAATGTCGTTAGGTTTTGATGAATTAGGTGAGCATGGAATGATAATTGGAGATGTTGAAAAAAATAAATTAAACTTAGAATTTAAAAAGCTTGATGATAGAAAATTTGTAGAAAAAGAAATAGATATTACTAATATAAATTCAAAAGAAGATTTAATACAAATAATTAATGAGCAAGTTTTAGAAGAACAAAATATGTATAAAATAATACTTATTGGTAAAAGAAATTTTGAGATTAATGTAAATGATATAGAAAAATCTGTGTTATTAGATAATATTATAAAAATAAAAAACAAAACAAAGATGAATTACAATTTAGAGGAGTTAGCAAAAGAAAAATCCTTGAAAGGTATATTTGTAAAGAAAATGTTAGAAAAATTGAATAGTGGTAGTTATGAACAAGAAGAGATAGAGAAGGCAATAGAAATAGTTTTAGATGTGTTATATTAATTATTATTATAAAAAATAAAGGAGAATCGTATAAAAGGAGACTAATTTATGAATATAAATAATTTGAAAATAAATGGATATGGTAAACTTGAAAGAAAAGAAATACAGCTCCAAAATGGAATAAATATAATAAGACGGAGATAATGAATCTGGTAAAAGTACCTTGCTAAATTTTGTTTCTGCAATGTTTTATGGTGCTTCCAAAAATAAAAATGGAAAAGAAATATCAGATTATGATAAATATAAACCTTGGAGTGCAGAAGAGTTTTCTGGTAAGATAGTATATACGTTAGATAGTGATGAACAGTTTGAAGTTTTTAGAGATTTTAGTAAGAAAAATCCTAAAATATATAATAAAAACTTAGAAGATATATCAAATAATTTTAATGTAGATAAAACAAAAGGAAATCAGTTTTTTATAGAGCAAACCGGCATAGATGAAAATTTGTTTTTTAATACTATGACAATTTGTCAAGAAGAAGTAGTTTTAGATAGTGTTAAACAAAACAATTTAATACAGAAAATTACAAATGTAGTGTCTTCTGGGGATGATAATATATCATATAAAAAAACAATGGACAAGTTAAGTAAAAAATTAATTGATGAAGTAGGAACTGCAAGAACTTCAGAAAGACCAATAAATATAGTAGAAGAAGAAATAAAAAATATAGAACTAGACAAGAATAATTTAGAATTGTGCAAAATAGAAGTACAAAATATTGATACAGAAAAATCTGTTATAAAAAATAACTTAGAAATAACACAAAAAGAACTAGATATACTAAATGAAATAAAAGAATATAAGCAATCAGAATTATTAGAAGAGCAAAAAATAGGTATAGCAATAAATAAACTAAATGAATATAAAAATAAATTAAATACTGTAGGAAACAAAAATTATATTGTTACTAATTCAAAAATCAAAATTTTAAATCCTTTTATATTATTAATAATTTTAATAATAATTACAGGAATAAGTGCATTACTAAAAAATGCAGTTTTTACAACTGTAATAGGAATAATATCTAGCATAACTTTTTTATTTAATTTTTATAAATATAACAAAAAGCAAAAAGAGATTGCAAAGCAAAGAGAAGATAATATAAGGCAAAATAAAGAAATAGAAATGATAGAAGAAAGCATAAAACAATGTGATAATGAAATTGCACTTAATAGAGAAAAAATTGAGAAAAAACAAAACGAAGAAAAGAGCAATTTGATAAAAAAATTTGGAAATAGTGTTTTGATAGATGATTACATGTTAGAAGAAACAACAAAAATTTCACAAGAAATTAACAAAAAGCAAAAAGAATATAATGAAATAATGCTAAAAGAAAATGCATTGAGTATAAAAAAAGATAATATGTATGTAAAATTAGAAGGTTTAGTAAATAAAGCTGAAAAGTTACAATATCTATATGAACAACAGCTTGAGCTAAAAAAACTTGCAAATTCTATAAAGTATGCACAAGAGGGGCTAGAAGAAGCATATGCAATAGTAAAAAGTACAGTAACACCTAAGTTTACTGGTGAATTGACAAAAATAATAAAAAAAGTAACTAGTGATAAGTATGATAATGTACAATTTAATGATAATGATGGACTTATAGTTGAATTAAAAAACGGAGAATACACAAAGTGCGATAGATTAAGTATTGGAACAATAGATCAAATGTATTTAGCATTGAGATTAGCTATACTTAATGAAATAAGCAAAGAAACTATGCCAATAATACTTGATGAAGCCTTTGTTTATTATGATAAAAATAGATTAGAAAATATATTAAAATATATTTCTACAGAATATGATAATAGGCAAGTTATCATATTAACATGTACAGATAGAGAAGTAGAGGCATTAAATAATTTAGGAGTACAATATAATTTGATAGATTTATTTTAATATTGTATTAAATTAATTTTAAGACATTATATGAGCTAGCTTGCTTTCTACTTGTGTTTTTTGGTAATATGTAGTATAATAATACAGTTAAAAAATAAAAAGGAGAGTTAATTTTATGTTTCAAAAATTAGAGGACGTAGAAAAAAGATATGAAGAGTTAAATGAGAAAATTAGTGATCCAGAGATTATTTCTAATCAAAATGAATGGAAAAAGCTAATGAAGGAACATTCAGAAATAACAGATATAGTAGAAAAATATAGAGAATACAAAAAAGTAAAACAAAGTATGGAAGATGCAAAGGCTATGCTAGATGATAAAGAATTGAGGGAATTGGCTGAAATAGAAATAGAAGATGCAAAAGAAAAACTACCTAAGATAGAAGAAGAGTTGAAAATGTTGTTAATTCCTAAAGATCCTAATGACCATAAGAACGTTATATGCGAGATTAGAGCTGGGGCTGGAGGCGAAGAGGCAGCATTGTTTGCTGGAACTTTATTTAGAATGTATTCAATGTATGCAGAATCAAAACATTGGAAAATAGATGTAATGAATGAAAATGAAACAGAACTTGGTGGATATAAAGAAATTACATTTATGGTAACAGGAAAAGGTGCATATAGTAGGTTGAAATTTGAAAGTGGAGTTCATAGGGTTCAAAGGGTTCCAGATACAGAATCAAGTGGAAGAATACATACTTCTACAGCAACTGTTGCAGTATTACCAGAAGTAGAAGATGTAGAAATAGAAATAAACCCATCTGATATAAAAATGGATGTTTATAGAGCTTCTGGTGCAGGTGGACAACACGTAAATAAAACATCTTCAGCAGTTAGACTTACACATATTCCTACAGGAATTGTTGCAGAATGTCAAACAGAAAGGTCTCAAGTGCAAAACAGAGAATATGCAATGAGACTATTAAAATCAAGATTGTATGAAATTGAGCAAAGGGAACAAGAAGAAAAACTTGCTAAGGAAAGAAAAAGTCAGGTAGGAACAGGAGATAGAAGCGAAAAGATAAGAACATATAACTATCCTCAAGGAAGAATAACAGACCATAGAATAGGACTTAGCATATACCAAATGGAGAATTTTTTAAATGGCGATTTAGACGAGATGATAGATAGTTTAATTGCAACTGATAGAGCAGAAAAACTAAAAGGTGAAGAATAAGAAAAATTAATCATAAATTCCTTAATGATAAATAAACTATATAGTAATATTTATTGTTAAGGAGTTTTTATTTTGGAAGAATTAATTAAAACAACTTTAATTGGATTATTTTTTGGTACATTTGGTACTACAATAGGAGGAATCATAGGTGCTACTTTTAATAATACATCAAATCGCTTTTTGAGTTTTATATTAGAGTTTGCAGCTGGATTAATGATATCTATTGTTTGCTTTGACTTAATTCCAGAGGCATTAGAGTTATCGAATTTGTTATATGCAATAGTTGGAATTATTTTTGGCGTTGGGTGTATGATTATTTGCGATAACGTCGTAAAAGAGAAATATGATATAAAGAAAACAAGAAGTGGAAATTCCTTACTAAAAACTGGTATAGTAGTAGGAATTGGATTAGCATTACATAACTTCCCAGAAGGATTAGCAATAGGTTCTGGATTTGGTGCATCAATAAAATTGGGATATGCACTAGCAGTAGCAATTTTATTGCATGATATTCCAGAAGGAATATCTATGTCGGTACCAATGAAATGCGGAGGAATGAGTAAAACTAAAGTAATAGTATATACTTTATTATCTGGTGTGACTACAGGAATTGGTGCATTTTTTGGAGCTATGCTAGGAACAATATCAACAGGAGTAATAAGTATTTGCCTAAGTTTTGCAGCAGG
Organism: uncultured Clostridia bacterium; assembly: GCA_934178555.1. Classification (GTDB taxonomy): domain Bacteria; phylum Bacillota; class Clostridia; order TANB77; family CAG-508; genus CAKPQL01. The sequence goes on along the minus strand of CAKPQL010000022.1, from coordinate 1,662 downwards.
AGCAATGTTATACATAGTATCTGGAGAGTTAATACCAGAATCAAAAAGTTTATATAAAGGCAGATTTGCGTCTTTGGGAAATATATTAGGTTTTATAGTGGGAATACTTGCAATGAACTTATAATAATGAAAAATCAGTTTAAAATAAATGTAAAATAAATGTAATAAAAGCTGTAATGTTTTATAGCGTAGGTATATATAGATGTTTGTAAAAGTATATACTTGAAAATAACAGATAATTTTATTAAAATAGAATTGAGTAGTTATAATAAAAATAAGAAGTACAATTAAATAAAGGAGCAATGAGAATGAAACAAAAGAAAAATATAAGCAAATTAATAGTATATGTATTGTTTTTAATGATAGTAACATCGATAATAATGGCACATACATTTACTAGATATACTGAGGGACAAGAGGCTGCAGGCAATGCAGAAATAGCAAGATGGAGTTTTAAAGTTAATGGGTTAGAAGAACCAATAATAAAAAGAACAACAGCAACAGAACATATAGCAGATGGAAAATTAGCGCCAGGAACAAATGGAATGTTTGAAATTGTAATAGATGCCACTGGATGTGAAGTTGAACTTACGTATGAAATAGAAATATTAAATATTGAAAATAAACCGGTAAATTTTAAATTTTATCAAGAGGAACAATATGGAGTAGAATTAATACCAGAAATAGTAGATGGGAAAGCTGTGTATAAAATAAGTGGAAGTATGTTATTATCTGAAATAGAGAAAAATCCAATAAGAACGGTAGCAATATACTGGAAGTGGAATTACGAAACTGAAATAGAAGATGGAGATGGAATAGATACAGAAGATGGAAAAAATGCAAATAATATGAGTTTTGATGTAAAAATAACAGGAACACAAAAAACACTAGAAACATATGAAATTATATATGATGCAAATGGTGGAGAAGGTGCACCATCAAACCAGACAAAAGAACAAGGAGTAAATTTAACATTAAGTACAATAAAACCTACAAAAGAAGGCTATACATTTATAGGTTGGTCAACAAATAGGACAGCAACAACTGCAACATATCAACCAGGTGATGAATATGAGCTAGATACAGATATAACACTATATGCTGTATGGGAAAAAATATATATAATAACATTTTCAAATGGACCTTCTGTATCAACTGGTGCCGGAAATTATAGTAGTGCTTCTAAATCTTCTGTAGCAACTATACCTGCAGGATGCACAATTTCATTGACATTAAAAACAAGTTATAGTGGCAGTGGTGGTGCAAACGCCGATGCTACATTTAATGGAATTTCAATTGGAAGTATAAATGGAAATAATAGTAAAACGGTAACATATGTAACACCAAGTGAAGGACAATTAACAATAAATGCTTCTAGTGGAGGAAGTCAAGGTGGTGGAACGGCAAATGCAACAGTAAATAGTATAGTTGATGCCAATGGTACAATGTATAAACTATCATAAACTTATTGCATTTACGGAAATAATGTTTCCTTGAATTTTAATAAAAATATTAGTTGTATGGCAATTGTTAAAAAAGTAATTCAAAAATACAATTTAAATTATTTTTTAGCAATTGCCATATATTATAGGTTTAAAATAGATATGTCACGAGTATATTGAAAATAAAATATTGAAAAGAGAGCACAAAAATGATATTGTT
>CAKPQL010000021.1 GCA_934178555.1 uncultured Clostridia bacterium | reverse complement strand
ACCCTTGATACTGTACACACACACACACACACACACACACACACACACACACACACACACACACAGTGTAGACTAATAAACGAAAAATTATATAAAACATAGATGAAACACAATATTCTATGTGCATTTTTTATGTGCATAAAATATTGTGTTTTTTTGCTTTTGTCAAATAATGCATAAATATTGCATTTTACATACTTATTATATAAAAAAACATAGGAGGAAAGAAATGAAGAAAAAACTATTATTAATTACATTACTAATATTAGCAATAGGAGTAGTATTATCTACAACGGTACAAGCTGGGTATCAAAGTATACCAACAGGAACTGCAACACAAAAAACTGCAACAAATTGGATTACAGGAATAAGAGAAATAGAAAGCTCAAGTGGAGGAATGGGGTTATCAGAAAGTATTAACACAACAACACTTATGGCAACAACAAGTGCAAATAATGTGGATGTACATTTACAAAGAAATACCGAATATGGTGCAGCTGTAATATTATCAGCATCAAATTATGGAAAACAAGGTAATGGAGCACAAGGCAGTAACTATGTAAATTCATCTACTTATGGCTTAGCAACAAGTACAGGAAATAGATATGGTATATATGAATTAGGTCAACAAGGAGCTTATGAATGGGTGGCTGGCGGAGGAAGTGGTTTCATTAGTAATAGTATAAATGCAAGATATATAGATAGATATACAACAAGTGAAACATCATATAAAAAAGGTGACGCTACTTTCGAAACAAAGGGCTGGCATGGCAGTGGGTACTCTTGGTTTAGCGGTACTAGTGTTGGTTTCCGTCGTGGCAATTTGTCAGCCTTCTACTACAACTACAGCGGTGCTACGAATAGCCGTTGTGGTCGTGCGTGTGTGGTGTCTGGAGCTGGATTTTAATGTTGTGCTGTCCTCTGCTCTCCTGGGGCGCGCGCACGAAATTTTAAACTTTATGTAAAATAATATGCGTAAATAATAAAAATAAGAATAAAATAAGTAGGGATTTGGCTCTGGCAGTGGGTACAATTGGCTTTCTAGTGCTGCTTATGGCTTTATTCGTGGCAATAGGTCAGCCTTCTATTATAACAACAATACAGATACTAATAGTAACTATGGTCGTGCGTGTGTGGTGTCTGGAGCTGGACTTTTATATGACCGAATACAAAAATGAAAATAAAATAGTGCATATAATAAATAGGGATTTAGCTTTGGCAGTGGGTACTCTTGGATTAGCGGTACTAGTGTTGGTTTCCGTCGTGGCAATTTGTCAGCCTTCAACTACAACAACAACAATGCTACAAATAGCAATTATGGTCGTGCGTGTGTGGTGTCTGGAGCTGGACTTTTATATGGCTGAATACAAAAAGTGTTCGATGTCAGAAGGGTAATTTTTAAGGAAATTATCGAGAACATACATATAAAAGAAGCTAAATTCCTTCCTTAAGTGGTAAAACATAAAAAAGCAACATAGTGTAAGTAACAATAGTGAAAATAATATGTTGCACAAATGAAAAAAGGAGCAATAAATGCCTAAGAAAGATGATAAATTAATTGTTTATGAAAAATTTGTAATGTTAATATATTATTCAAAAAATTTATTAGACAAATTTCCTAAAAGTGAAAGATTTGATTTATGTGCAGATATGAAACAAATATTATATAAAGATTTAAGACATATTCTGTTTGCTTGGAAAGAATATAATAATTCAGAAAAATTTAAGCATCTAAGAAATGTAGATATAGATTTAATGGTATTAAAAGCTCTTATTAGAATAGCTTATAAATATCAATATATTTCTCAGAAAAATTATATGACTTGGAATGAAAAGGTTTCAGAAATAGGAAGACTAATAGGTGGGTGGATGAAAATATGCCCAAAAGAGTAAATAATATATTTTTACCCAAATTAAAATTCAAAAATATGTTGGAGGCTTACGAAAGAGCAGCTAAAGCTAAACATTATAATAAAGAAGTTATAATGTATGAATTAGATTTGGTTTCTAATTTAGTAAAAGTCTTAAAAGAATTATATTCTGGTACATATAAAACAAGTGAATACAGAACATTTATAATATATGAACCTAAAAAAAGAGAGATTAAATCATTACCTTTTAAAGATAGAGTTGTTCAGCAATGGTATGTAGAAGAATTTATCAAGCCTATATTTGTTCCAAAGCTTATAGAAGATACATATGCTTGCTTAGATAATAGAGGAGTGCATAAAGCTGTGCATAAACTAAAAAAATATGCATATGAGAAATATAAGAAAAATAAAGATTTTTATTTTTTAAAATGCGATATATCTAAATTTTTTTATAGTATAGATAAAGAGATATTATATAAAATTATTAATAGATATGTGAAAGATCAAAGATTTTTAAACTATACAAAGTTATTGATATATGGGGATGAATCTGAAAAAGGTATTCCTATAGGGAATTATACTTCACAATATTTTGCTAACATATATTTAAGTATATTAGATAACTATGTAAAACATGAGTTAAAAGTGAAATATTATGTTAGATATATGGATGATTTTGCTCTTATATTAGATAGCAAAGAAGAATGTAAAAAATTATTACAAGATATAACTAAATTTTTAAATGATACATTAAAATTATCGTTAAATAAAAAGACTAATTATTTTAAAAATAAACAAGGAATTTTATTTTGTGGATATAAAATTTTTGCTAATTATATTTTATTAAAAAAGCAAAATAAAAAGAAAATTTACAAAAGAGTAAAAACATGGAATAAGTTATATGAAGAGAATAAATTGGATTTAAAAGATACATATATAAGATTAAGCTCGTGGAAAGCACATGCTAAGTGTGCAGACACATATTCATTAGTAAAGAAGATAGAGCAAAAATGCGATTGGTTATATGTTGATTAATGTTGGAGGTTTCTAAGTATGAAGATAAAGAATAGAAAAAAGAATAAATTTATTTTAATATTAGTAGCAATTGCAATACTTTTTGTTTTATTCTTAATAACTAGAACTAAGATAATGAAAAAAAATATAGTTGCTAAAAGTGAATATGAGATAAGTTTAAATGGAATGAGTATTTCTTTAGATAATGTAATAAGTAAAACTCCTAATGTCCCAGTTGTTGGTGCCGGAATGATTCCAATTAAATGGAATGATAATGCTAATATGTGGGAAATAACAACAAGTAAAGATTCTAATTGGTATGATTATTCTGCTGGAAAATTTGCAAATGTAATGTTAAGTGATGGATATTATAAATCAGAGTTAGAGGTTGGAATAGATGCTAAATTACAATTGATGGAGAATAATATTGGAACACAAATAGCAGATACAGGTAAACTACGGAACAATTTATACTTGGGTACCGAAGTTAATGTATAATGATAGTGATATACAATATTTAAAGCAAACTAGTATAGTAGAGTATAATTGGACAACTCCATCTTGCTTTACTTATGCTAGTAGTGGAGCAGATTCAGTTAATCTAGAAATAACAGGAATGTGGGTTGGAAAAGAAACTAATACCAATATAAGTATAATAGAAAACAAAAATAATGTTATGAATTCTGAAAATAATAGTTATGGATTAATAAAAAATGAAGTTGTTTCTACAATCACAGATGAGGAAAGAGTGGTAATAGAAAAATTAAATGAAAAAACTGGTAATAAAAGTAACCAAACAACTTTAGCTAATGTATTACCAAATGAATATAAACAAGTAATAAAAATAATTAGGACTAGTGAAAGAGAATTAATAACTCCAAAGTATATACCAGCTAGCAATTTGATTATATTAAAAACAACTTATAGTAAGAACGGGATTAAATTAATAGCAGATAAAGATGGAAATATAATAAGTAATACAGAAAATGCTACTTTTAATACTACAGATGAAGAACAATATATTTTCTATTATGTGGATAATATAGGAAATATAAAAAAATATAAGGTTAGCTATGGAATTGGAAGACCTAATATAAAATATTTTAATAAAAATACCACTTTCTATGTAACATATGATGATGATGGAAATGAAATAAGCGAAGTTCCAATAGGCGAGAAGGCTCCGGTAGGTTGGTATGATTATGATAAACAAGAATGGGCAAATATAGTATGCAGAGATAATGGAGACGAATTATATTATGTATGGATTCCAAGATATATGTATATTTTAAATGATAATGAAACTGTAACAGCAAAACTAGTAGATTTAGATAACTGCTATATGGACTCATTTGGAAATAAGATAAGTCTAAGTGGAACAGAATACCAATTGCCAGAGGCTTTTACGTGGAATGGAGAACAAATATCTGGATACTGGATGAGTAAATATAAACTAAGAGATGATTCTACATATAAACCTAACATTAAAGGAAGTAGTGGAATTATTACTATTAATAATGTTGTTGCAACATTGGGAACAGATAAAAAATATGAAGTATATTTAATTAAAGATGGAAAGAGAATCCAGTATGATATGGATAAAAATGAATATGTAGAAGGGACAGAACCAACTATAATAAATGGAAATTATACATTTACTAATGTTGAACCTGGAGATTATTCTGTAAGTATAATAGTAAAAGATTCAAATAATAATTTTTATAGAGGAATATGCAAACAAGTAACTGTATTAGAACCAGCAACTCCACAAGCACCAGATCTTACAGGCTTTAATCCTAATACAACATTTGTAGTAACTTATGATTCTTCTGGAAATGAAACAAGCAAAATTCCTATAGGTGAATTGGGTGCATTATCAAGTGATGGAACTAAATACGAAAATACACCAAATGGATGGTATAATTATGATGTGCAAGAATGGGCAAATGTGGTAACAAGATCAGAGGGGCAAGAATTGTATTATGTATGGATACCAAGATATGAGTATAAATTAGATAGTGCAAATGAAATAGCTGATGTAGTATTTATATCTAAGGAGCAAACAACGGCAGATGAAGGATATGAAATACCAGAGGCTTTTACGTGGAATGGAGAACAAATATCTGGATATTGGATGAGCAAATATAAATTAAGAGATGATTCTACTACAAGATTAATGGCAACAGTAGCAGGTGGATTTGATACAATAAGAGTAAGTAATATTATTAATAATACAGGAGTAGATGTAACTTATGAAGTATCTTTGATTAAAAATGGAATAAGACAAGGTGATTCAATAACTTTAAAGGGAACAGAAGATTATACATTTACAGGATTGGATTATGGAGAGTATTCTGTACATGTTGCTGCAATATCAGGAGAAAATCAAGTAGCAGGATATGCAAGCCAAATAAAATTACACCAATTAGAAGAACCAAGCTTAATAGGATTTATGGTGGACTGTACTTATATAGTAACTTATGATGATGCAGGAAATTCAGATGAGACACAAACTTTAAGAGAAGTATTAAAAGATGATGCTGTAATTGAGAATGGAGCATTAAAATCTGGTGAAGTAGATAAGAGCAAAATAAAAGGTGTTTGGTATAACTATGCAGAACAAAAATGGGCAAATGTAGTAACAAAAGCTAATAATCAAACTTTATATTATGTATGGGTACCAAGATATGAATATGTATTAGATAGTTCTAAACAAAATGCTAAAGTAATATTGATACCAAGAGACAAAACAACAGCGGATGAAGGATATGAAATACCAGAAGCATTTATTTGGAATGGAACACCTATATCAGGATATTGGATGTGTAAATATAAATTGAGAAGTTAATAAAAGGGGATGGAGCTTTTGAATTAGGAAAAAAATTAATACAAAGGCTCTATTCCTTTTATATTTTGAATTAATAAATTATTATAAAGTGTTGATAAAAAAATTTTAATCATATATAATAAATCCATTAAACAAGAAAGAAGGTATTATTATGTTAAAAGTAAATTTAGAAAATACTGGAATAAATGAAGAAGAGATTTTAAAGTATGCAGAACAAGTAAAAAAAATACATAAAGATATACATAGCAAAGCAAATGATGAGAATGAATTTTTAGGATGGCTTGAGTTACCTACAAACTATGATAAGAATGAATTTGAAAGAATAAAAAAAGCTGCAAAGAAAATACAAAGTGATTCAGAAGTATTTGTTAGTATAGGAATAGGAGGTTCATATTTAGGTGCAAGAGCAGTTATAGAATCTCTTACAAATACATTTAGTAATATGTATTCAAAAGAAAAAAGAAAAACACCACAAATGTTGTATGTTGGTAACAATATGAGTCCTAATTATATAAATGAGATGATAGAATACATAGGAGATAAAGATATATCTATAAATGTTATATCAAAATCAGGAACAACTACAGAACCTGCAATTGCATTTAGAATATTTAGAGAATTATTAGAAACAAAATATGGTTTAGAAGAAGCAAGAAAGAGAATATATGTAACAACAGATAAAGCAAAAGGAGCATTAAAGAAATTATCTGATGAAGAAGAATATGAAACATTTGTAATACCAGATAATATAGGCGGTAGATATTCTGTATTAACAGCAGTTGGCTTGCTTCCAATAGCAGTTGCAGGAATAGATATAGACAAATTAATGCAAGGTGCAAAAAATGCACAAGAAAAGTATATAGATGATTCTGTAAAGTATAATGAATGCTACAAATATGCAGTTGTAAGAAATATATTATATAAAATGGAAAAAAATATTGAAATATTAGTTAGCTATGAGCCAAAAATGCATTATATGATAGAATGGTGGAAGCAATTATACGGAGAGAGTGAAGGAAAAGATAAAAAGGGTATATTTCCATCAGGAGTTGAATTTACAACAGATTTGCACTCATTAGGTCAATATATACAAGACGGAAGAAGATGTCTATTTGAAACTGTATTAAATATAGAAGAACCAGCAACCAATATGACAATAAAACCAGATGAAGATAATTTAGATGGACTAAATTATTTAGCTGGAAAAACATTGGACTATGTAAATAAAAAAGCTATGGAAGGTACGATTCAAGCTCATGTATCAGGAGGAGTTCCAAACATAATAATAAATGCAGATAAATTAGATGAGAATACAATAGGAGAACTAATATATTTCTTTGAAAAGGCTTGTGCGATATCAGGAAATATACTAGGAGTAAATCCTTTTAACCAACCAGGAGTAGAAGAATATAAGAGAAATATGTTTGTATTATTGGAAAAACCAGGATATGATGCAAAATAAATATTGTTATTGTTTTAGAAATAAGGAGACAAATTATGAATAAAAATTTTAATAATAAAAAACCAAACAAGCAATTTAAAAAAGATTATTTACCAAAACAAGATAAAGAACAGAAAATATATGAAGATATTATAGAAGGAAGAAATTCAGTACTAGAGTTACTTGCATCAGATAGAGATGTAAATAAAATACTAATACAAAAAGGTGAGAAACATGGTTCAATAAATAAAATAATTGCAATAGCAAAAGAAAGAAGAATAGTTACAGTAGAAACAGAAAAATCCAAATTAGATATGATGTCTGAAACAAAAAATCATCAAGGAGTTATTGCAATAGTACCTCCATTTGATTACTGTGAAGTTGAAGACATATTAAATTTAGCAAAAGAAAGAAAAGAAGATCCATTTATAGTAATGCTAGATGGGATAGAAGACCCACATAATTTAGGTTCAATAATAAGAACTGCTGAGACAGCTGGAGTCCATGGGATAATTATACCAAAAAGAAGAGCGGCAAGTGTAAATGCAACAGTAAGCAAAACATCAGCAGGAGCAGTAGAACATATGAAAATAGCAAGAGTAAATAATTTGAATGAAACAATTAAATATTTAAAAGAAGAAGGACTATGGATAATAGGAACAGATATGCAAACGAATACAGAATATTACAATCAAGATTTAAAGGGACCAATATGTATTGTAATTGGAAGTGAAGGCTTTGGAATGGGAAAATTAGTAAAAGAAAATTGTGATATATTAATAAAAATACCTATGAAAGGAAAAATAACATCATTAAATGCTTCTGTATCAGCAGGAATTGTAATATATGAGGCTTTAAAACAAAGAAATTAAAGAAAAAGGCAACCGCAATAATTGGTTGCCTTTTAGGTACTTATTTCTTTATACTATTAGAGAGCTATAAATGTCATAGAAAGCGAGTAAGTTCTTGGAGCAGACTGCATATAACCAAGCACAATGATGTTTTTTCCCTTAGTAAACTTTATCAGCCTTGAAGAAGGAAGATAAAGGGAAACACCAATGTGACTGGTAAAGTCGGCTTCAGGAGTGAAACTCCAACCCAAGAAACGCAATCCAGACACGATCAACGAGAGGCTAGGACACCAAGACATATAGATGTCGCCAGGGCGAAGCATTTTTTCTAATTTTGAAAGCCGATGACAAAAGTCTAAGGCTTCAATAGACAGAATGCTTTCGATGTACACGCCAACATCGTAATCAAATTCAACATGCATAAAGAATACCTCCTAAAGTGAATTAGTGTTAGTATATCATATAAAATATATTTTGTAAATCATTGTAGAAAAAAGTCGAGTTATGAAAAATAAAAAAGTGTATAATACAATTAAAAATAAACCTACTAAAACTTAAATTTTAGTAGGTTAAAAAACATAGTTCTAATAAAATTATTATATATTTTTGGTTTTAAAACTTTAATCCGGTAATACGTTCATATGCTTCTATATATTTAGCAGTTGTTGTTTCAATTACATTTGCTGGAATTGGTGTTGGATTTTCTGCAGACCAATTATTTTGTTTTAGCCAATCACGTAAATATTGTTTATCGAAACTTTTTTGAGGTTTACCAACTTCATATTCATCTACTGGCCAGAACCTACTAGAGTCTGGTGTTAAAACTTCGTCACCAATAACTAAATTATTATTTTCATCTAGCCCAAATTCGAATTTGGTGTCTGCAATGATAATTCCCTTAGATAAAGCATATTCAGCACATTTTTTATAAATTTCAATAGTTTTAGATTTTACTTCATTTGCTAAATCTGTTCCAATTAAATTACATACTTCTTCGAAACTAATATTTTCATCATGTCCTTCAGCAGCTTTTGTTGTTGGTGTAAAAATTGGTTCAGGTAATTTCTGAGATTCTTGTAAACCATTTGGTAATTTTATTCCACAAACAGTACCTGTTTTTTGATAATTACTCCATCCAGAACCTGTAATATATCCTCTTACAATACACTCAATAGGAAGCATTTTTAATTTTTTAACTAACATACTTCTTCCTTCAAATTCAGGTGTTTGGAATTCTTTTGGAAAGTCTTTTAAATCAGTTGAAATAACATGGTTTGGAATAATATCTTTTATATAGTCAAACCAAAAAGCAGAGATTTTATTTAACACTTTACCTTTATTAGGTACAGTGTTGGGCAATATAACATCAAAAGCAGAAATTCTATCAGAAACAACTAATATAAGTCTATCTTTATCCACTTCATAAATTTCACGAACTTTACCACTACTAATTTTTTTCATAAACATACCTCCAAAAAATATTTATTAAAATTTAATTTAATTTTAAATAATCTTCATAACCTAGGTTATGCAATTTTTCATTTTTTTCTAATACTGTATTTTTCATGCTAGCTTTATAATCTATCAATTTATTTTTTAACTCTGAATTTGCTGTTCCAAGTATTGATGTTGCAAGAATTGCAGCATTTTTTGCACCATTAATAGCAACAGTAGCTACAGGAATTCCAGAAGGCATTTGAACTATCGAATATAAGGAATCAATACCATCTAAAGTTTTTGATTTTATAGGAACACCTATAACAGGAACTGGAACTATTGCTGCAAAAATACCTGGTAAGTGAGCAGCACCACCGGCACCAGCAATAATAACTTTAACATCATTTTCTTTTAATGTATTTGCATATTCAAAGGCTTCTGCAGGACAACGATGGACAGAAAGAACAGTAATTTCATAACTTATGCCCATGTCATCTAAAAATTTTGCAGCATCTTTCATTATAGGTAAATCAGAATCACTACCCATAATAATAGCAACATCAACTTTTTTATCCATAAATAAATTACCTCCTTAAAAATATAAAACATTATATTACAAAAAAACATATAAAACAATATTCTATAGCAAAAAATGAACATTTATAGACAATTTTAAAAGTTTATGTATTATGGTATAAAAATACTCATTGAAAACAATATACTTCACACATAAAAAAATATATGATATAATTTTAAAAAATTCGGAAAGAGGAAAAGAGTATTGGAGTTAGAAGGACAGGTTGTAGAAATAATATATCAAAATGAAGTAAATAGCTATACAATAGCAGTTTTAGAAAGTGAAAATGAAGATATAACAATTGTAGGATATTTGCCATTTATATCAATAGGAGATAGTTTAAAGGTATATGGAAAATATGTAGAGCATCCAGATTATGGTACTCAATTTAAAGTAGATACATTTGAAAAAATAATGCCAAAAACATTGGGAGCATTAGAAAAATATTTGTCTGGTGGAATAATAAAGGGAATAGGACCTACAACTGCAAAAAAAATAGTGGATACTTTTGGAGAAGAGACAATTGCAATATTTAAGTACGAACCAGAAAAGCTAGCTAGAATAAGAGGAATTTCAAAAAATAAAGCAATAGAAATAGCAACGGAATTTAATGAAAAATGGGAAATGTGGCAAATAGTAGGCTTTTTAGAAAGATTTGGAATTAGTGCAGCAAATAGTCAAAAAGTGTACAAGCAATTAGGAGTAAATGCAATTGAAGAAATTGAGCAAAATCCATATATACTACTAGATATAACATATGGCGTAGATTTTAAACAAATAGATAAGATGGCAATGGAGCTAGGAATATCAGAAGATTTTGGAAAGAGAATAGAAAGTGCAATAAAGTATAGCTTAGTAACTGCAAGTTATAATGGAAATACATGTGTAATAAAAGAAAATCTTATACAATTTGTAAAAGCTCTTATAAATACGGAATTAGAAAATATAGAAGATAGTATAATAAATTTAAAAGGGAAAGAAGAAATAGTAGTTGAAAAAAGAGAAGAAAGCGAGTGGGTGTATCTTTATCCTTTTTACAAGGCAGAAAAAAATATTGCAGAAAAATTAATAACACTAAAATCATCAAAAAACATAAAAAAAATAGAACAATTAAAGCAAAAGCTAAAAATACAAGAAAGAATATCAAAAATAGAATTGTCAGATAAACAAAAAGAAGCAATAGAACAGGTAAATGAAAATAATGTATGTGTAATTACTGGTGGACCAGGTACAGGAAAAACTACAATAATCAAGTTCATAATAGAAATATATAAAGCACAAAAAATGAAGGTAGTATTGTGTGCACCAACGGGTAGAGCTGCAAAAAGAATGACAGAGACAACTGGAGAAGAGGCAAAAACTATACATAGATTACTTGAAATAGGAAAATTAGAAGAAGAAAAAAATTTTGTAAATGTAGATTATAATATATCACCAATAGATGCCGATGTTATTATAATAGATGAAATGTCTATGGTGGACGTTTTTTTAATGAATTATATTTTAAAAGGTGTTTACTTGGGAACAAAATTAATATTGGTAGGAGATAGTAACCAATTACCATCAGTAGGACCAGGAAATATACTAGATGATATTATAAACTCAGAAAAAGTTCCAACTGTTGCGTTAAACAAAATTTTTAGACAAGCTGCACAAAGTAAAATAGTATTAAATGCACATAATGTAAACAATGGAAGAAGTTTTGTAAAAAGAGAAGAAATGAATATAGAGGAATGGAAACAATTAAAAAACGATTTCTTTTATATAAATGAAGTGAATCAAGAAAAAGTACAATATAATATCATATCTCTTTGCAAGGATAGATTAAAGAAATATGGAGACTATGATTTCTTTTCTGATATACAAGTATTAACTCCGACTAAGAAGGGAGCTCTTGGAACAAGAGAATTGAACAAAATCTTACAGCAAGCTTTAAATCCAGAAAAAGATAATCCTCGACAAAAACAAGTAGGAGATAGGATTTTTAGAAAAGGCGACAGAGTAATGCAAATAAAAAATAATTATGACATAATGTGGGAAAAAAAGGAAGCAGAAACAAAAATTGGAACAGGTATATTTAATGGAGAATTTGGAATAATTAGTAATATAAATGAAGAAGAAAAACAAATAAAGGTAATTTTTGACGATGAAAAAATTGCTTGGTATTCATTTTCAGACTTGGATCAACTAGAGCATGCGTATGCAATAACTATACACAAATCTCAAGGAAGTGAATTTGATGTAGTTTTAATAGTTTTGCCGCAATCTGCACCTATGTTATTAACAAGAAATTTGTTATACACTGGGATAACAAGAGCAAAGAAAATGTTAATAGTAATTGGTAGTAATAAAGTAGTGGAATTTATGATAAAAAATACAGACAGCAAGAGGAGAAACACAGGTCTAATGTATAAACTAATTGAATAAATATATATTGCAAAGTCTAAAATTTGCCTAAAAATGAAAAATATGTTATAATAAGTTCTATGCAAAAAAAATATCAAAGGAGAGGATACTTATTTTAAAGAAAACAACTATATATTATACAAAATATGTACTAAAGATAACAGTTGTTGCAATAGTATTGATATTTATAATGTTTATATCAAAATATAAACCAATGTATAAAGTGACTATAGCAGGAGAAACAGTTGGTTATATTACTAACAAAAAAGAAGTAGAGCAGATTATTAATAATTATAAAAATACACAAGAAGAAAATATAGCTTTTATAGATATTGCAAATATGCCTCAATATGAGATGAATTTAGTTGAATGGAATAAGGAAGATTCAACAAAAGAAGTTTTGCAAAAAGTAAAAGAGGCTTCTACTGTAACATATAGAGTATTTGCAATAAAAATAGGAGAAGAAAGCCAAGAATATGTGTCAACAATAAAAGAGGCAGAGGAAGTAGTAGAAGAATTAAAAGAAGAATATGATGGAATGTTAGATTTAAACATAACTGTACAAGAAATATATACATCTGATTTAGAAAATATAGAATCTATTGATGTTGAGGTAGCAAAAGCTAATTTAGATACAGAAATATTAGCAAATTCAAGTAGTTCAATAAATGGAATAATATTATCTAAACCTGTTACAGGAACTGTTTCATCCAGATTTGGAAGTAGATGGGGTAGAGCTCATACAGGATTAGATATATCAGCAGTTAGTGGTACGCCTATATATTCATGTAGTAAAGGAACTATTAAGTTTGTTGGTTGGTATTATGGTTATGGAAATTTAGTAATAGTGGATCATGGAAATGGGATAGAAACATATTATGGACATTGCAGTAAAATATATGTATCTGTTGGAGATGAGGTTACAAAAGATACAGTAATTGCAGCAGTTGGTTCAACAGGAAACTCTACAGGACCACATTTACATTTAGAAATAAGAAAAAATGGTGTAGTACAAAATCCACAAAATTATTTGTATAAATAATCTTGTAATAAGTATATGTTAAAAATGTCAAATTTGTGACAGATACTATTTTTCACATAGCATAAAAATAAAAAACGAAGGATGATTAAGATGTATTTAATAGTAGGACTAGGAAATCCAGAAAAAGATTATGCAAATACAAGGCACAATATGGGATTTAATGTAATAAATAAATTATCAGAAAAATATGAAATAGATGTTACTAAAAATAATTTTAAAGGATTATATGGAACAGGTGTAATAGAGGGGAAGAAAGTTATTTTATTAAAACCACAAACTTATATGAATTTAAGTGGAGAAAGTATTGTTGCAATAAAGAGTTTTTATAAAATAGATATAGAAAATATTCTTGTAATATATGATGATATAGATACAGAACCTAGTAAAATAAGGATTAGAAAAAAAGGAACAGCAGGTACTCATAATGGTGTAAAATCTGTTGTACACTGCCTTGCTACAACAGATTTTGCAAGAATAAGAGTGGGAATAGGGCAACCAAAAAATGATATATCTTTAATGGAACATGTTATAGGACAAATAGATGAAGAGGATAAAGTGTTGTTAGAAGAGGGAATAGATAGAGCAGAAAAAGCTGTCGAAGAGATTTTAAAGAATGGAATAGATATAGCCATGAATAAATATAACTAAGGAGACATAAAATGTACGAAGTAATAGTTGATAAACAAGAAAATACAAAAACTATAATGTTACTAGAAAATAAGGTTATAATAGAAAAATATGATGATAGTGAACAAGCTTGTAGAACAGAAGGAAATATATATATAGGTAAAGTGCAAAATGTATTACCTGGAATGCAAGCAGCGTTTGTAGATATAGGTGAAAATAAAAATACATTTATTCACCTAAAAGATATACTACCTAAAGTAGATATTAAAGTTGCAAACGATGTAGATACAATTAGATACGACGACTCTAAAAACATAAAGCAAATAATAAAACCAGGTATGCCAATGCTAGTGCAAGTAAAAAAAGATAGTACAAATAAAAAAGGAGCAAGAGTTTCTACACATATAAGTTTGCCTGGAAAGTACATAGTATTTATGCCAAATGCAGAATTTATTACAGTATCACAAAAAATAGAAAACAGTGAAGAAAGAGATAGACTAATAAATATCGTAAAATCATTATTACCTAATGGTTGTGGAGCAATAGTACGAACATCTAGCGAAAATAAGGATGCAGATATAATAAAAAAAGATATAGATGATTTAATTAAACAATGGCAAGATATTGAAAAACAAAAACATAATTTAGATACATATCCAAGAATATTATACAAAAATGATGGAATACTACAAAAATTATTTATAGATATGATAGATAAAAAAATAGATAAAATAATAACTAATAACAAAGAGACTTATGAGGAAATAATAGAGATATTAAAAGATGTAAAAATGAATATAAAAGTAGAGCTAAAAGAATGTGAAAGTTTAATAGAAGAGTTTTGTTTAACTTCACAAGTAGAAAAGATATTAAATAGAAAAGTATGGCTAAAATGTGGTGGATTTATAACAATAGATAAAACAGAGGCACTTACTGCAATTGATGTTAATTCAGGTAAATACATAGGTACAAAAGATTTAGAGCAAACAGTGTATACAGTAAATAAAGAGGCAACAAAAGAAATTGCAAAACAGTTAAGATTAAGAGATATTGGTGGTATAATAGTAATAGATTACATTGATATGAAAAAAGAAGAAAATAAGAAGAAGATAGAAGAATTACTTGCAGAAGAATTAAAAAAAGATAGGAGTAAAACTCAAGTAATTGGATTTACTAAATTGAATTTAATGGAAATGACAAGAAAGCATATTGGAGCAAATGAATAAGTAGTTAAAGGGTATGTTGCAGCATACTCTTTTTTTGTCGAATTATACCGAACTGCTATTTACAGAATTTTCAAAAAATAGTATAATAAAAGTATATTTAACGTTCGTTGAAGGAGGGATTGCTTATGGAACAAGGAAAAAATCCGAAGACAGTTGAAGAAAGTTATAAAATAATTGATGAAGTATTAAGTAAGTTTACAGATATTGATAAAACAAGCGATGAGGCTTATATAAAATTTGGAGAAGTATTAAATTCTCCAGTTAAAGTAAAATTAAAAAATAAAACTAAAGAAGAAGATAAAAAAGAAGATTTAAAAAGAATGATAAAAGAAAAAATGGGAATAGACTTGACAAATAGTGATATACAAAAAATAATAAAAAAAGATCAAAAGCATATAAAAGAATTAAGTATTGATTTAGATATGAATCAAATTGAAAGAATATTTAATGAAACAAAAGTTGCAAAAAGAAGCAATGATAAGCCGATGATGACACCACCATCACAAACTGGAATAGGAAATTCTCCATCAGAGGCACATTTAACAACTAGAGGAATGCATCAAAAGCAAGTTGGTGATTTAGCTGCCGAAATTGCTGGTGCATTAGGACTAAATGTTGAGTTGGCAAGGATTGGTGGAAAACATCACGATGATGGTCATACAAATAGTGGGCATACTGGTGAAAGAATTGCAACTGTGATAGGTAAAATGAACAACTGTGGATATATAGTACATAATGCTTTAAGTGCGGATATGCTAGTAAGTGAGAATGTGGTAAATAAAGTAATAGCTGCACTTAGAAGAAAAGAACCTAATATGACAGAAGAGAGAAAAGAACAAATTGTTCAAGATATATGGTGTGTATTTGATATTGCAATTTCTCATAATGGAGAAGGAAAAGAGAGAATAATACATTATAATCCAGACAAAACAATTCAAGATATAAAAAATGATAAAAATAAGTGTTATACAGAAGCGGGATATGATAGAAAAATATTATCAGCTTCTAAAGAAGGCGCAATTGTTGCATGGGCAGATAAGTTGTGCTACTGTAGAACAGATATACAAGATGGAGTAAATTTAGGTATATTAACAAAGTTTAATGATGATTACTTAAAGTATATCGGAATACTTGCAGCTAAAAATGAAAATCCTAAATTATATAGATTGGCACAAAAAATATTTGATAAAGAAGAAGTTTTTGAAAAAAAACTAAAAGATATACAAGATAAAATAAAGAATGCGGGAATAGATATAAGTAAGCCAGAATTAATAAATCAAAAAACACTTGATAAAATGAGGAAAAAAGCTGGTGTTGAGCCAGAAGAATATGTGGATACTATAAAAAAACATGAGGAAATACAGCAACTTAGTCAAGATTTAATGAAAGCAACAACTGAATGTGGAAGAATTTATGTCGGAAACATTAGAGAAGAAAGAAGAGCAGAAAAAGTAGTAAATATGATAAAAGATGTATGCGTTGAAGATTTAATAAGTTATAGTGATGGAAAACAATTTGTTGGAGTATCACCAGCAGTAGCTAAAGCTTTTTTTGGAATAAGAAGTGAAAATTTAGCTCAAATAGTGAAATATACAAGAAGAAAATTTGAAAAAGAATTATTACCTCAAGCAGAAATGAAGATACATGAGGATTTAAAAAATGCTTTATTAGAAACTGGATTAATTCGAGAGTATATGAGTAGAAGAGAAGATGATGAAACAGAAAATGATTTTGAATTAACTCCGTCAGAAGTTAAAGCAAGAGAAAAATATGGATTGTCAAAGGAATTAGAAATAAAAACTTATAAAAAATTACATAAAAATAATAGATATACATCAACTAATGAAGAGTTAAGTAGTGTATTAAAAAGTCCAAGAATTGGTGATGAAAAATATAAATATGAGAGAAAAGCATGCCACCGTTTTGTTAAATTATTTAAAGAACAACCTAATAGGGTAAATGAGATGCTACAAAATGCATTAGATTCTGGCTATGATATAGCAATACATGATGTAGAAGATGCCCTAAAAGATGTGAAACCAGACAAAAGTGAATTATTAGGACAAGAATACTATGATAAAATTTTACAAGTAAAAAGTGAAATTCAAGAAAAATATCCACGAGGATTTGCAGATGATGATGAAAAAATAGCATATGCAAGAGAATTAGCAAATAGAAGAAAACATAAACGTGATGAAATATTGGCAGCAGCTGTTGCGCTAGAGTATGTTGCTGGAATGACAGACGGAACAGTATTGGAAGCAGCTAAATTAAAAGAATATTTAACAAATGAAGTAATTGAAGAAGGGTATAAAAGAGAAGGTGAACCTGAAAAGCAATTAACAGAAATGCAGAATTTCTGGAACAAAAAAGAAGAAGCTAATATGAAAGTTGCAAATGCAATAAAAACATTACTAGAAACTGAAAAGAATATAGATACTGATGGAAGATAATAAGAAAAGGAGGAGTTCTAAATTGATAGAACATCCTCTTTTTTCTTATATTATGCTACAACTTATGAGTTTACAAATCTTCTTCTAATTCCTCTAAATGAAGTTTCTTGGCGTAATTTATGAAATACTGAAATAACTGCTTGCAGCAAGGTGTAAGTGCTACCGAACCGTCTTCGATACTAGGAATTCTTCCGATTATTGCTCGCTCAAAATAAGGATCTCTAGAACCTAACACATACTGACGCCAACATTCTGAATCAGCAGAGAGGTAATCAGCACCTTTAATAAGAGCTTTGTGCTGGGCTATGTTTTGTTCCTCCTCAAACATAACATCTCTGAGTTTGCTTATTAAGAAATCTGGCAAATTAGGATAAAATTCTGTTTCCAGTACTTTCTGCTCGTAAAGTTCAGTTGCATTTCTGAGTCCAGGAATGCTATTTTTTGTTGGACTGGGAATATCGGTAGTCCATGCTTCTGGTATATCGTGATAAATTCCCATAAAGAATCTTTGAGTTGCAAGTTTTTCGTTTTTTGGTTCAAGTTCAAGGCTCATAAAATACGAAAAACACGCAGTATCGAACAGATGACCAAGAACAGAACATTCCTGAAGATAACCAACTTCGCACCAACGAACATGGTGCCTAAGACCAGAACTAGAGATAAATTGAAGAAGTTTAAAAATCTGATTGTCAGCATTTGAAAGAATTTCCATACCAGGAATGCCTTCATACTTTTGAAGTTCTGTCAGAATATTCTTCAACTTTTTGTGGTACAAGTTAGAATCACACTGAGTTTCTAATTCCAGAAGTTCAATGTAGGTTGCAATTTTGGTAGCAGCCTTATAGATGAATTCTTCACGTGTGCCAGTGGTTTCACATAAGAAATCAGAAAAATCTGAATCAGATGCTGCAGCGATTTTTTCTTTAGTTATCTCATTGAATTGAGCTTTGTTAATGTTTCCTAATTCAAAAATCTCGTCATACTTACACTGTGGAGTATTAAATACGACATAGATTTTCTGAAAAGCTCTGTAAAGAGCAATCTTCGGAAAACGTTCCCAAACAATGTGGTCGCCGGATGCTTCAACATATGATGCCAAGAAGTATACGATAATACAGTTCAAGGCTTGCTTGTTAAGCTCATTGTACGTTCCCTTCGAAACGATACTGGTCCAGCGGCGGAGTTTGTTCAACCGTCTGAAAACTTCATTTGCTGCTTTAATTTGTTTGTAATTTAATTGTAACATAACGTTACCTCCTTAAAAATTTTTAGTCTTCCAGCTTGAATAAAAAAGTCACGCAAGGAAGTATAATAAAATTACATAATATAATTGTAACACAATATTTTGTTCGTTTCAAGTTTCCGACAAAAGCTAACATAAAAAACAAGTGTAGGTTAGTCAATCATTTGTCACAAATTATTTAAAATAAATACTTTGAGCACCTATATTGCAAATAACGATTCTT
>CAKPQL010000020.1 GCA_934178555.1 uncultured Clostridia bacterium | reverse complement strand
CACAATGTCCACGTCCCAAAACCCAAATAAGTTGCGGGGTTGACGTTAGCTGTATCCATTATTATTTTCCCTATGTAATATTTTTTCTTATTATCTTCTAGTATCATACTTGCAATTATATTTCTTATATCTTTACTCGTCGGTATCACTATACTCACCTCTTATTACAAATTCAAATACATCTCCTTGTATTGCTTCCCAATCAGATGTTATTCTTATTTTTTTACTTATACTATTTACCTCTCCCACTTCGTAATAATTTCCTTCTGTATCTAATGAAGTTGCTTTAATTAATTTTTCACCATTTAAATATACGTCTAATACATTTGCGCCAACTTTATAATTTGCTGGTATCGTTATTAACTGCTCTGCTGTAATTGATGTTGTTAATTTCTCTATATATTTGTGTTCTATATGTGAATTTATTTCTTCTTCAATATTGTTTTGCAACTTATTTAAATTAAATGCAGAAAGCGGTGTATTTCCTTCATACACCGCTTCTGTTATATTGTGTTGTACTCCATCTATCTCTACATAACCTTGTGTAACAAGTTGTCCGTCTTCAAAATTAACTTTGTCCATTTGTACCCTCCAATCTTTCCACCTTTTCTGTTAACTCTTGTACTGCTTTCCACAAAACAGAAACCATAGAATATGTGTCTACTCCAATTTCTTTGCCTTTATCATCTTCTGCTGTTATTTCGTGAGAATATTTATAATTTTCTCCTATTACAAAACCTATATGTTTCTTTTTTTTATCTTCTTCTGATTTCAAGTTGTACTTATATATATCTACTTTTTTTAATATATCTAGTCCATTTTTTAATTTCTCAAAATTCTTTTTGTTTTCTGCTCTTGATGTCTGAGTTACAAGAGGTGTTGTTATTCCATCGTAACGTACAGCTGTTGAGCTAACGCCTGTTCTTGATAAATCCAAACAAGGGCCTGCCTCTCCTAAGCAATACATATCTGCTCTGTCGTCTCCATCAATTATTCCAAATACGTTTCCTGTTATATAAGCCATTTTGCTAGTTTTTTTGCTACTATCTGTAAAATACCTAAAAGCTCTTAAACCTGAACCTCCAACCAAATCTATATTTCCACCTGTAATGTATGCATCAGTACACTCCATTTTTCCATCTGTATCAACTTTAAAGTTTCCATTTGCACTAATTGCACCATTTATATTTATTTTATCGGCATTTATTTGTGCTTCCGACTCATCATTATTTATTCTTAATGTAATATTCGCTCCAGTTAAATCCTCTTCATTTACTTTTTTGTTTACTTCCAAATTAATCTCGTTTGCCTTTGCTGTTATTGCACCATTCATTTCTTCTGTTGTAGCATATTTAGTTAATTTTTGATTAACACCTATCTCTATTTTTCCTGCTGTTGCTGTTATTGCACTATTCATTTGATTTTCTGTAACATATGTATCAGTAAAATCATTTTTAATTAAATATTCTGCATAAAATTTATTGCCCGTCATATCTTGAATATATATATAATTGTCGCCTTCAAACAACTCTATATTTATATCTTTCAATACTTCCTTGACAGGTTCTTCTAATACTTTTAATACTCCATATTCGCTTAGGCTTAATCTTCGCATCACGTAGTCTTCATCTTTTGTTATTACTAAGGTATCGTATACATCTTTTAGAAACCTTAATTCTTCTATGTCTATAATGTGTTCTCGCTTTTCCTCACTTGGATTTGCACTTGACTGCTTGTCTACTATTATTTTATATTGCATGTTTTATCCTCCCTTCTGATTAGAATGTAAATTTGCTCTAGGATATAAGTTAGGTCGTGGATATAGATTTGTTTCATACGTTTTGTTGCCGTTTATTTCTAGTTTTAGTATGTTTTGCTCTCCACTATCAACAAGATGTATTTCTGTATATCCTTGTGTTTCTCTTTTATAATCAACTGTGTTGGCCACTTCCTGTTTTAATCCATTTATGTCTTGCTCTTGCTTTGTTAACTTTGTTTCAAATTCTGTTTGATTACTTATTAGTTGTGTTATTTTTTGATTTTGCTTATCTACTAATATGTAAGTTTGATTTATTTTTTTATCTGTTGTATCTGCATATTTATAATCTGTTTCTGTTCCTTCTATTTTATCGATATACAATTTTTCTTCTAATCCTTGCGTTATATTAATCTCATTATTTAATAAAATTGTTGAATATGTTTGTCCGCGAATATTAAATTTAAACCTATCACATATTCCTAAAAACAAAATTCCTTTGGATTGAACATCATATAAATAAAATTCAAATGTTTTTAAATAACTAAACATATCCTCTATATACAAATCTCTGTCATTTGTACTTAATAATTGATTATCAGATATTTTATATTCATGCACTCCATTTTTCTCTATGCTTTCGTTATCTTTTCTATATATGTTATCGCTTTCTTCTGCTCTACTAAATACTAGCGAATTTATAAAGTATTTTTCTCCAATCGTTACATTGTTTTCATCTAAATACTCTTCATTTATTTTTTCATTTGTTTCTGTTACATAGCTCAAATAAAAATCATTTCCTTTAAAATATAAAAAAGAGCAAGTTATTGTAGCAATTTCATCTAGTACATCTCTAAAAGTATAACCTATTCCTATATGTAGCGACGGGTCTACTAATTTATCTGAATTAATAAAAACGGCTGGAATATTATTTGTATTCCAACCTAATCTTTGACAAACCTTAATTAAATATTCTCTTACTGTTATTTTTTCTAAAATTTGTAAATCATAATCTATCATACTTTCAATCATTCTGTCATATGCAAGTATATCATATGAGATAGTATCTTCTTTTTTATTGCATTTTTTAACTTTGTACTGTCCCAAATCTATATATTCATATTCAGAATTAAATTTGATACCAACCTGTGCATTTAACTGCATTTGCGCTGGTATCATAACATTACTATCTATTTCTAACACATGCATTACGGTTTTAAATAACTGCGTATTAAAACTATAATTTATATTATTTATAAATTCACTAGTCAGATTAATTCCATTTGCACTAATTTTTGCATCTAATTGTCGGCCATATTTTTTAATATTATTTTTAAATGCTACTGTTACATTTCTCATTCATAATACTCCCTTTTTTTATTAGATATTATCGCACAGCTGTAATTATCTATTTTTCCTAAATATTCTTGTTCATATTCTTGATCATTTGAATAACAAGACATATTTACTACTTTCTTTTTCAAGTCCGGATTATAAAAAGTCACTAAATTTTCAGCCTTATTAAAAAGAGATAGCATTAAAGCTACCTCTTCTTCATTCAATCTTCTAAATGTCATTGTTATTTTAGGAAATATTCCAACAAGTGTTCCGGAATTTGTCCCTGCCATGTTTCTTCCAGAATCAGAACTCCATATTTTATGATATCCAAATTTTACTTTTGTTAAATATTGTGCCATTTTTATATTGTCTATTATCAAACTATCTTTATCAATTAGCATAATTTACCTCCCGTTTTGCGCAAAAGCAAGTTGCTGTTCTCTTTTTGCTACTTGTCTTTGAATTAATCTTCCATCTAAATATACATTTACATTACCATTAGAATTTATTTTACCTGCTATTTTTGTTGCTAAGATATCTAACCATTCTAAATTATTTTCAAGGGGTACTACCGCTTCTGTTCCTGCTTCTCCTATAATTGCTTGTGTAGGTTGACTAATTATACCACCTCTTGCCAATTGAGGTATTTCTGGTATATTAAATCCAAATTTTTTTCCGCCTATACCAGGAACCCAATCAGGAGCATCAAAAGATATTTTATTCATTCCTCTTATTAAAATATTTATTCCTCCTGTTATTGAATTAACAAGTCCTTTGATTATGTTCCAGATTCCACTTACTATATTGCTTATAGTATTTTTTATGGTTGTAAATACAGAAGTTACTATTCCTTTAATTCCATTCCATACACTGCCAAATATTTGCTTTAATCCGTCCCATGCTTGTTGCCAATTTCCTGTGAATACTCCTTTTATAAATTGAATAATACCATCAAATATTCCTTTTATTGTTTTAAATGCATTATCAAAAATATTTAAAACTAATTGTAGTACATCTATAAATATCTTGTAAATTGTTTCTCCTAATATTCCAAAATTATCTCTTACCCAGTCGATTTTACTTGTTAACCAATCTATTCCGTTTTGTAAGAAATTTTTTATCTGCTCCCAATATTTAGTTATAGTTCCTACTATTAGTATTATTGCTCCAGTAACAATAACCGGTACTGAACCTATTAACATTCCTAATCCAAGTATTGATGTTCCTATTCCCTGTATTATCTTTCCAAAATTTTCCCAAGTAGGATCTTTCAAATATTCTAATAAAGATTGAATTGTATAAACAATTCCTGCAATTAACACTCCTATTCCTAATGCTTTTATTCCTTCTAATCCAAACTTTGTCATAAATACATATCCTACTATTCCTGCTAACGCAGATAAAATCTCCGACTTATTGTCTAACACCCATTGCAACCATTTAGGTACTTCTGCTTGCATTCCACTCAAATCCATGCTTGGTGCTGATATCTCTCCTCCACTAGATGAATTATCGGAGCTATCTTGCAATACATTTTTTTCATCAAAACCTTCTAATGATTTTTGAATTTCTTTAGCTGATTTAGCAGTTCCTCCTGCACTTTTTTGCATTTTTTGAAATGCTTTTGCACTAGAATTGCTAAATAAATTTATTCCAAACCACGCGCTTGTTATAGCATTTATATATGACAGCACAGTATACAATAATCTTATTAAGCCTTGTACTGCCGGCATTATCAAATTTGCTATGCAAAACTTCATGTACTCCAAATCTGCAGATACTTGACTATTATATTGACTAACCGTACTTATTGCACCTCTTACTGCGCTCCAAGCAGTTCTTATTCCTACAACAGCAATAGCCATTTTACCTATCTTACCTATCTGATTTTGTATGTTTTTTCCTACATTATTTAAAGACTTTTCAATATTAGCTATTTTTATAGATTCTATCTTTTGCTTAAACAATGATATTTGAGTATTGTTTTGTGCCTGTTTTGCTTTTACTTTATCTAATTTAGTGTACAATTTCTCTATTTTTGGTGCTTGTTTATCTATTTCTTTTGTTACTTGAGTATACTTATTTTGCATCTCTGTAATTCGAGCATTTATATTTGCATATTCAGGTGTATCTACAGAAACTACTAATTCTGGATTTGCTTTAAACAGTTGTTCTTTTTCTGCTTTCAATTCTTTTATTTTATTTTTATATCCGTCTGCACTTTGTTGTAATTCTTCATATTGATTTATTTCTTTTTCTAAATTTGTTTGTTCATTACTTGCTGTTGTATTTTCTTGTTGTAATTTTTTTATCTTATTTTCTAGTTCTGCTATGCCTTTGTCTACTTCTTTGTTATCTATTTTAGTTTTTATTTTTAAGTATCCATCCACTATATCACTCTCCTTTCATTTGCTTTTCAAAGAGCTTGTCTAATCTTATTTCTTCTGATGTTTTTTCTTCTTTTCTTTTTAGTGCTACTTGCTGTTTTTGCTCTATCCATTTTTGTTTTTCTTCGCAATCTTTTATTTGATTAACATCAAAATCTCTAATAAATCTAACTCTATTTAAAATACATTTTTCAGATAGTCCACAAAGTAAATTGTAAAACTCCCACCAATGCATATATTTGTTTTTTGTTAATTTGATTTTATAGTCATAAAAAAAAGAAGCTTTTATGTATTCCCAATCTTGTTCGAAATCCATATTTACTTCTCTGTTTTGAGTATCACTTTCCTTTATTTCTTTTCCACATCTTAAATATTTTAGTGCTATCTTTAATAACTCTTTCCAACTTTGACTATCTCTCAATCCTTCATTTCCAAATAACAAATAAATTATAGCCATTCCTCTTTCTGCGTCAGATACACCGCTTCTAGCAATTTCATTACATTTTAATGCAATTTTATAATCAGTATTTATTTTGTACTTCTTATTACCTATTTGAGCATATAGTGGATAATTATTCACTAGTCAACACATCACTTTCGGTTACTTTGTATTTTTCTTTTATTCTATCAGTCATATCAGTAACTGTTAATTTTAATTTGTCATAATATGGCTTTAACATCTCGTCTATGTCATCCCACATTTCATAATATGGCTCTTTACCGTTCAAGAACTTTCTTGTTCCGCCTTTTCCTAGGAATAAATCCATAGCATATTCCATGTCTTTATATAGCTGTTTTACAGCCTTGGCTTTTTCTTCTTCATTTGAACTTAAAAGTTGTTTTCCTTTATGATCTTGTTTCTTATCTATCATAATGAATTTGGCTTTTAAATTTCTTCTTGCTTCTTTCATTAAATTTACACATTTGTTATATTTTAATGGCAATTCAATATCTCCTAAATCAAATTCTATATATACTTCATTACCATTACTATCTTTTATTACATTTCCCTCTTCGTCTTTAAACCCCAATTTAAGTATATCTTTTCTCTTTTTTAACTTTATATATTCCATAAATTCCTCCATAATAAAAGCACCAGTTTTTTTATACTGATGCTTAAAATATTTTTTATATTTATGCTATTTGTTTTAAGTCATTTACATTTACTATCATATTGTTTAAGTTTTCTATAATATCTTCCCAAAAATATTCTGGCAATTCTCTGTATGTTGCTACTCCGTATTGGTCGTTTATTTTTCCATACACTCTAGGAAAAACTTTAGATTTCATTTGATGATATTCAAATCCATTTTCTTCGCATACAAATTTCACTTTTTCTTTTACAGCTTTTCTAAATAACCTTGCTTTATTTGAACTTAAATAAATTTTCTTTTTAATTATTTCATCATGTTCCCGTAATTTACTGTCTACCTCATTAAACTTCTTTTCTGTTTCTGTTTTAAATCCTGCAAAAGCATAATTCATTACTGTTTGGCTATCTACTAATCCTTTAATTAAATCATTTAGATTTAATCCCTCTTCCTTATTTTCTTTTAATATTATATCACTCATTTACTCTCTCTCCTTCTCCATAATATATATTGCCTACAACATCTTGTCTATTATCTAATGCTTGTCTCATTAACATTACCCAGTTTTCTATTTCATTTATTTTGCCTTCTAGCATTTTTTTGTTTTGTGTTGGTATTTTTTGTAATTCGTTTTTTAAATAAGTATATTTAGAAGCATTATCAAGAAAATCTTTTATATTAACTAACAAATTCTCTAATTTAGTACTGCTATATACTTTTTCTTGATTTATCTCTTTATCTAATTTCATTCTACTTAAAATGTTTTCTGCTTTTTCTGCCCTCTTTTCTGTTGTTTTTAGCATTTCTCTTAATTGTTGTAATTCTTTTTCCCTTGCTTCCTTTTCTAATATTAGGTCATTAGGTACTACTTCTCTTACAACTTCTTTTTCTATAACTTGCACCTCTGGTTTTGTTACATTTTCTATTTCTGTTTTTAGTTTTCTTATTTGTTCTTCTTTTTGCTTTATCGCATTTTGTAGTTCTTGAGAATATTCTTGTTCTTCTTCTAATTGTTTTTTTATTTCTTTCTTTTCTTTTACTGCTTTTTCAAGTTCTCTTGTTGTCATATCTTCTACATTATTTTCTTGCATTACTTCTTGCCTATCTTCTTCTTCAAGCCCTGCTAAAAGAAATAATTTTTTACTTCCTAAATGTTGCACCGCGGACACATTTGAAAATTCTGTTGCTATCTTCATAAATCTATTAGCAGTATACCTACTAAATTCTACTTTATCATTTAGCCAATTTAAAAACTCTCCATGTCCTAAGTTTTCTTTTACTTCTATAAGTCTTCTACCTATTTCTATAATATTTTGTGCTGTTTGGTCTTTTAGTATAATAATTTCTGCTGTTGTCTTTTCTAAATTGAACTCTGTTAATTCTTGCATATTGTTTTCTCCCTTCTTCTATTCCTACATAAAACATTGCTATTCCCCAGAAAGTTATAGGCAATACAAATGAGAAAAATATACCCCACCAATTACTAATTGTTAGCATTTGTATATACCTCACTTTCTAATGTTTTTATTAAATTATCAAATGTAGTTTTACCTTGTTTTACCGCTTCATAACCCATTTTACACAAGTTGTAGACTTTGTAATTTATTCTGCTTTTCTTATTTTCTTCAAATTCCATTACTAAACTATCAAATTCACTTATTTCAAATTTTTCATCTTTTTCTAAATGGTATCCGTCTTGTAACTCTTCTTCAATTCCATATACAATATCGCTTAATTTCCTTGTTTCATTTGGTGCAATACTTATTATAGTAATTCTATCTTTAATTATAAAAGTAAAATAAGTGTTATCTTTAAAATAATTTTCTCTGTCTTGTTCTTTTGTTCTATATTCAATTTTTAATTTTGGCATAATAAAAAGAAACCTCCCTTATTTTTTTGTATTTTAAGTTGAGATTTCTCTAATTCTATGATATAATATTTCATAGATAGAGTTAATCTCTGTTGGGTGAGTTAATGTTGTGAGTTTGGCGATTCCACATTAACTCTTATTTTATATCTACTTTTAACTTTTTTATTCCTATTCTAGCAGACTCTGCTCTACTTTTATTTTCTTGTTTAGAATATTTTTCTAATATCTCCACACATTCATCATCTAATCGTATATCAAGCCTACTATTTTTAGGATTATCAGTAGGTCTACCCATTTTTTTAGTCAATATTTTCACCTCCTTAACTTTCGACTGACATAATTATATAGTTTTGTCTGTCGTATGCCAAGAGGTTTTTAAAATTTTTTTTAAATTTTTCAACATAAGAAAAACACTTGCATTTGCAAGTGTTATCTTAATATTATTCTTTTTTCATTTTCATACTCTTCCTGTGTTAAAACTCCATCATCTAATAATTTTTTTATTTTCGCTAATTTGTCATATTTATCATCTTGTTTATTTACATTATATATATTTCCTATATTTTTGTTTGTATTATAATTATGACGCTCTACAAATTCTATTATTTCTTCTGCGTATTTATTGCATTTTTTATATGCCCAACATACTGTATTTTCATCTTTTTGAGCTGCACTCAATCCGCCTTTATTCTCTTGACTTCCCATAACAACAAATTGTAAATATCCATTAGCAAAAGAATACGGTTTGTATTGTGTTCCTGTTATCGCAGAAATTTGTATTGTCTTTTCTCCTTTTAATCCATAATTCAAAAGCGAAAAAAATCCTTTTCTTTTTATTGTTATTTTATTATCTTCTAAGATAATAATGCTTTTCCCTGCTGTACTTCCAGTAAATTTATATTCTTTTCTCACTGATAGATACCTCCTTTTACCTTTTCATAAAAATGAGTATTTCTTTTTAATATTGTAATTTACAAATCTGTTATTTCTACAAGCTTATAACTTGCAACTTTTTCTGTTACTAATCCAATCGCTTTATATTTCCATGTTGCGTTTGGCTCTAAATTATTAATGTTATCTACTGCAGTACCTAATTGTGCACCTGATGCATCATACAAATTAAATGTTACCTGAACATAAGAGTATGTCTTATCAGTATTATTTTTTATTTCTCCTTCTATATATGTTGTTCCTATACTATCTGTTATTTTTGTATCAGATAATAAAGTAAATTTTTCTGCTTGTGAGCTGGTTGGAGTTGAACTGTTAGATGCCATTGCACAAATCCCAATAATTATAACAACTATTCCTAATATAACTCTTAATCCAGTATGAGTTAATTTTTTGCCACATTTAGGACAGGTCTTTGCACTTTTACTTACTTCTGTTCCACAGTCTTTACATATTTTCATTGCCATAATAAAATCCCCCTTTTTTTATTTATACAAAGATTTTACTATATTAAAAATGCAAAGTCTGTCATAATTTGTCGAAAAAATAAAAAATTAATCGCCTTCTGGTGTTGACTCTTGCGTTGTTTCTTTTGTAAATGTTGGTATTCCATTAGCAAAAGTTACTGTTCCAAATGTTGGGTCTCCCTGTACTTGAATTTTATATTTTACTTTTAAGGCATTTCCACCTTCTCTACTGTCTGTATCTGGAACTATCAAAACTTTTAGTAATCTTGCATCATATTTAGGAGCAGAACCTGTTTCATCAACCCTATATTTATAAACTTCAAGTTTTGTTGTTTCACACTCACTACCTTTTTTCATTCGGTACATTATATCATCAACAAACTCAAAAACTCCATCTCCTTTATACGCTGTTTGTTCTAAATCAGAAACAAGTGCGTAGCCATCTAAAGAATGTCTTTCATTGCTTTCAGTTATCCAGTGTTCATCCGTAGTTTTTGCCCCATAATTATTTTCGGCAGATGTTATTCCTGTTCCTATTATAGCCCATTTAGGCGCTGTTGCTTCTGGCGTTATATCTAAAAAATCAACTTTTGCTGTATTAGTCAATCTTTCCATAATTTATTGTTCCTCCTTAAAATAATTTAAATAACATTGAATACGATAAATAGCTTCATTTGCATTTGTAGCAAATATATAACCGTTTGTAGTCGCACCAATATCGTATACTCCAGATATATCTGGAAATATCTCATTGTTTTTATTATTTTCTAACCAATCTCTAATATCTTCAAAAATTTTAGAATTATCTATATTATTTTGTATATCTTCATTCCAATGTAATTTGCTATCAAAAGTAAACAAAAACTGTCTTTCAGAGCCAATCAAAAATTTGTTTAGTACTGGATTATATCCCGCATTTTCATTTATGGAATAAGCTTTAACTTTATCTACTAAATATTCTACATTCAACTCTGCATATTTATCTAAATAAGGACATTCAGCCATATAATCTCTTACTTTTTCTATCATTGCTTTTTCTTCTGCCATTATCTATCTATCTCCTTTTGACCTGCATTTAATATATCTTCAAAATGGTCTGCTAACATTCTTTCTACAAAATGGTCTCCTCTTAGAGCTCCTCCATGATAATTTAATTTTTTACCACTTGGAACCTTCTTAATATTAGGTCGACTCCAATACCTGCCACTTATAGGCTCATGAAAAGCACCTTTTTTGTATTTAGGATCAACATATAAAACACCCTCATGCTGATAATGAGCATAGGGTGTGTTTATATTAATTTCTCCACTTCCAACTTTAGTGGAATCATACATACTTGTTATCATTTGATTACTATCTTGTGGCATATATTTATCAACATATCCCATAAAACTACTATCGATAAATTTCTGCGTTCTTCCACCATCAAGACCATATTTGTCAATAATTTGTTGCTTTTGAATACCGCTAAAAACTACCATGTAATCAACCTTCATTTTATGCGCCTGTTATAGCAAAATGCCACATATCTTCCGAACCGTAGTCCTTAGTAGCAATATTCGTAATTTTTATTACTTCTCGATAATTCTCTAACAATCCGGTTATGGTAGTGAAGTCTACTACCTTTCCTTTTACTAGATAATCGTCGTTTTGTAACGTCCACGTTTTTTGCTCTTTTCTAAAGTCTTCTGGCTTTTGATATTCTTCATTTCTGTTATCGTTCATTAGTATTCTTGCAGACAAACCATCGCTCTTGGTTAGCTGTGTTCCATTTATAGATATTCCATCATTAGAACCCCAAAATCCCTTTACATAGCTTATTTTATATGCTTTTTTATGGTTCTCATCTATGTATTGATTTATTACTGTTATATCTTTATCGAACATATCTTCCATATTAAACACCTCTATATAATAAGCCTGTATGCAATAGGTATAATCTAATTTCTTCTAGTATTTTATTTTTTTGGTTAGAAATTTCTTTTTCCAAGTCAATTAAGTTAGTAGTATTAGCAAATGTTCTCGATAAATCGCCTACACTTTCGCTAGAAACAATTTTATCAATTGCATTGCTACTTACTAACTTGTCTTTTCTTGCTTCTAATTGTTCGATTTTTAACAATATATCAGTAACAGAGCAAGTTGCCATTTGTACATCTTCTTTGTAGTTTGTTATATCTCTATCAAAGATGTTTTTTCGCACTTCTGTACTTGCTCTTATTACTAACTTATTAAAATCATTTTCGGACATGTTGCCCTTATATGTGTTTTTATAAAAATCATAATCGGTATAATTTGTCATGCCCTTTCAACTCCTATTTTTTAAATTTAGCTAAAACAACTTTAGCACCATTTGTTAATGCTACACCATAATATCTCGATGCAGTTAAATCATGGATTTGTTTTTTTGGAAACCATTCATGATCTAAAGATGTATCTTTCTTTAAGAATATTGTTATAGCTGGTAATTCATCTTCTGTATACTCAGTATCTTCACTATCAGCTTCCATTTTGATTACTGGGCATACATAGAATTGTGATGCTGCAGCTAATGCTTTTACTTTATCTCCTGTTTTTAATTCTACAGTTGGGTCAACTTTAGCTTGATATTCTGCTAAATTATCAGCTGATATTGTTACAGTTCCATTTTCATCTTTTGCGTAAGTTACTAGTTTTACTTTCTTAGATTTCTTTACTTGACAACCTGCAACTTTACCAATAGCACCTTTTACCATTACACCTGGTTCGTATTTGTCTGCAGATATAAAATTACTATCTTTTAGCAAAGTACCTTCTTGTGCTGGATGAATGAATAATACTTTTTCAATTCCATCTTCTTCATCTTCAAATTTTGTTGAAGCATCTACTAAGCCACTGTAGCTTATTTGAGATGTTCCGTCTCCTGATGACATTTTTGCTTTATAAGCTTCTGTTAAAACATCATTATCAACTTTTCCTGCAATTGATTTTGCTAACTGACTTTCAGCTTGTCCTACTGGATTTCCTAATCCAGAGTTAATTGACTCTTGTGTTATTGATACAGACTTCATAGCTTTTTTGATAGTAAATGTTGATTTACTTGCTGTCATTTTTGTTGTATCAACTTCTTCTCCTTCCGCTATATCTTCTGCATCTCCTATATAGTTCCAGCTTGGTACTGTTTTAGTATCTCCTGGTACACCTTGTAAAGTTGTGTCTACCTTTGCATAAGGCGTTAATTTTAGTTGTGCCTCTATTTTTGCATCTAACATATCTCCCATTACTTCTGGGTTAATCATATTGTTCATTTTTGTTACTTCACTCGCCATATTAATTACCTCTTTCTTTTTATTTTTTTAATTGGTCATACAATTCTTTATTTTCGTTGTATAACTTTAACCTGTCTTGGTATCCCATTTTATTGAACACCTCTTTGGTTATTTGTGTTTTTTCAGGTTGTTTAATACTACCTGTAAATGTTGGTAAAGGGTTATCGTTTTCAAATAAATAATCGTGGCTTTCTTTAATAGAGTTTATTTGTTCCTCTAATCCTTCCACGATTTCAAATTTGTCATTGTATTTAACCTTTTCCATATCTAGCATTTTACTTAAAATGCCAATGTCTTTTGCTTTATACTTTGATAAAGCTTTGTCTAAAGCATTTTGCTTTTTGAAAACTTCAATTTCTTTAGAACCTTCTGTTTTTCCTCTTTCATACTCAGCACTCTTAATAGCTTCGACGTCTACTTTTTCAAGTTCAGCTATTTTGTTGTTCTTTTCTGAAATAGTAGTGTCTTTAACATTTATTTGTTCTGTTAAATCATCTACTTTCGCCTTTAAAGATGTTACATCTTTTCCATTTTCAGTCATAATTTTGTTAATAACTTCTTCTTCAAGTCCTAAATCTTCTAAAAATTTTCTTTTCATATAGTATTCCTTTCTCCTACTACGACTTTTTACGTGTTTTCATCACGGTGTAGTTTTGCACTTATTCACGACCTGCAAATAGTCGAATTTGAATATAAAAAATAGAAGTCCAGATGAACTTCTATGATTTAACTATTAATTTATTTTATTATTAAGGGTTAGGATTTACACCTAACATAGAGTGCCAGCGTACACTCCTACGCCACTTCTGATAACGGTTACCACTGTATTTTATTCGACTCGGATATTTCTATCGCACTTAGCGTCTACCTATTCCGCCACCTCAAATATTTATACTAATCTTCCACTTTTCTTATTATGTTTTCTTCTGGTATCGGAGATGTACCTGCTATATAACACTTTTCTCCACCAATACTTTCCTGTATATTAGTTATAACTACAATACAACCATTTATTAGTTCTACTTTGTCACCAATATTATATTTCATAAATATGCTCCTTTCCGAAATATTTCACACAATTAGGTGTATAATGGCATTTGCTTCCTCTTACTACTTCCAAAGTATTATTGTTTGTTACTGTGTATGCTTCTAAATTATTTGAAAAACTATATGATATTCTTTGCTCTTTTAGTACTTTCTTGATTTTTTCTTTTGTTCCATCAAAAAGTATCTCTAATATATCATCTATTTCCATTATTCCACCTCCTCATCTTAAAATATCTCTTTATTATTTTGTTTATGTATATATGTCTATTGTCGTCGTCCATAATTTTTAGTTTTTTATAAAAACTTGTGTTTATACTTGCTATCTTTGCTTCTAATTTCTCGTGCAATAAAGAATCTATTAAAAACTCTTTTGTATCTTTATCTTGTTTACCTATTTCTATTTTTGTTATTTCCTTACATTCTCCCCATGGGTAATCAATATATTTAGTCCTTCCGTTGTCTCCTATTCTTGGATTATATTCTGGTTTCTTTGAGAATTTTATGTTTTTTAGTTCATTGTCACATATATTATCAATTTGTTCTTGTGATATAGTATAAGCACTTCTTTGAGCTCTTTTTTCTTTTATTATTATATCACTTTCTTTAGGGTTTGTCACATTTTTATAGTCTTTTATATGCTCTCTAGTATAATCTCTCTTCAAGTCGTTTTTCTCTGTAAATATACTTAATCTGTCTTGCCACTCTTTTGCTTTTGAACTAGCTTTTTTGTATTGTTCTTCATCAAGTGATTTCTTTGCAATTATTTGCTTCCTTTTCCATTTACGAACACCATTTTCTAGATATCTTTGTTTCTGAGTCCTTTCATATTGCTCTTTGTTTTCATCATAAGTAAATCCTAAATCTTCCTTTTTAGTTGAGCCGTACCAGACTGTAAATAAATGTTTACAGTTAATTCCTACTATTCCTCGTACATCTCCATAATTGCAATGTTCCATAAAGTCTGGAAGTTTCTTTTCTTCCTCTGTAGCTTTTCCATCATAATTCCAACAAAAAAATTGTTTTTCTTGCCACCAAGCATGATTAGTATAATCTTGTCCTCCATCTCCAGTTCTTGCTCCAAAATGATTAGTAACTCTTACTATATGATTTCCACTTTCTTTTATTACTTCTTCATTTACTTTTCCTGCTAATCCTCTTGTTGCAACTAGCAAATCTCTTCTTACTGTTCCTACAACGTCGTAATTTCTTATATTACCATTTTTGTCTTGATATGTAAGTACTGATATTCCTTTATCGCCTAACTTATCTAAGCTGTCTAATATTGCCTCTTGATAACTACAAACACCTGCATTTGTCTTTATATATGTTTCTGTTATTATATCTGTATAAGTTTGCCTTACCTGTTCTTGTATAGTTTTGTTTAGATTTAGGAAAGATTTTTCTATTTCATCATAACTATATTGTATTATGTTTTGTATATTTACACTATTTATTATTGTTTCTGGATTCAATAAAGCATTTTTTTGTGTTGCTATATTTAATTGATCAACAGGTATAGAACATATCCCTATATCTTTCATTGCTTTTAATAATTCTTGTTTTGTTTTTCCTGTGTATTCTTCTAACAGCTTTAATGTTTCATTGTTTAGTCCTCCAAGCTCTTTTAGTTTTTCAAAATACCAATAATCTGAATTAATAAATTCTTCATTTATTTTAAAATGTTCTGCAATCTTTTCTATCAGTTCTAATTCTATTTTAGAATATATACTTAAAATAGGTTTAATTGCACTTTGTATTTTATTTTCTATCATAAACTATTCCTCTAATTCTTCATTAGGTATTTGTTCTTTACTTCTTTCTCGCATTTTATTTACATACTTTGTTGCTTCTTCTTCTGTATAATCTCTTGTTTGAACAAAGTATTCAATATCGTCTATTAAACCTGCATTTTTTTCCACTAGAGCTTGTGATTGTTTCTTTTCGCTGTCAACTAAAATGCTATCATCCCAATCAAAGCTTGCACTTACTCCAACTTTATGCTTGATACCGTACAAACTCATTAAAATATCTATGCTATAAATCAAGTCTTCTAATGCTGTTTGTAATGCTCCCTGTATGTCTGATACAGTTACATAGTAGTCTTGTTTACTCGATTTAATCTCTGTTGCAGTCTTTTCAATATTCTCTATCTTAGATATAGTTCCAAATGCTAAACCACATTGACTTTCACATTGTCTTAACCATTCATTTAGTCCATTAAACAATGCTGTATCTCTTATTTGAGGACTAAATACATTCCACTTACTTTCGTCTCCAAAGTCTAACTTTCTATATAGTCTTTCTTTACCTTTGGGTAATAGATCATTGCCGTTTTTGTCTTTTGTAAATGCCGTTGCATCTACATCAACAGCAAGTTCAGAGCCTTCATATTCCCATAAAGTTCTACTAAATTGTTTGTCTATCTCTTCTAATGTATCGATTGCATTTGCAAAAATAGCTACACCTACAGGACTTGTATTATCTATTGGATTTGCAATAGGTATTTTGAAATATCCCCCAAGCAGTCTATCAACATTATCTATTGATGTTTCTTCCTGAATTTTTGCCCATTCTTGAACTTGAGAAAGTAAAATTTGAGTACCTAATGATTTAGAATTATGTATTGTAGTTTTATATGCTTTATTTTTTATAATTAAAGTTGTGTCATTTAATTCTTGATATTCAAGTCTCGTATATATTTCTTCTCCTCTTGTAATCTGATCAATAAAAATAGCACCTAGCAATTCGCCGGTACTATCAAACTTTGTAGGTATGAATTTATCTGCTTGAATACAGCTAATCTTTATTTTTCCATTAGCATAAAATGGTTTAAAAAACATTCCACCTTTTCCTAATGCATACTCTGTATTAGTTCTTATATTCTTTATAAATCTTTGATAAACTCTATCTATCTCTTTATCATCAACCTTAGATTTAAATTCTATTGTTACTGCTTTAGCTACTTTTTCACATATTGTTTTTGCAACATGTAATGATTTTATTCCTTCATTTAGCCACGGTGCTTTACTATTGTATATAGTAGACCATTTTTCAATGGCTGACAGCATTTCATTACTTGTCGATATATCTATATCAAAATCTTTTGCTATATCAGTTGTACTAAACATTTTATTTATTGCTCCTTTTATCAAATTTATTATTCTTTCAAACATTTTGTTCCTCCTATGCAACTCTACTGTATTGTCTTATATATCTCTCCCAGCCATATTCAAATGCATCTAATGTGTCTATGTCTGATGTTCCATCATCTAATCTTTCATCTTTTCCTTGTTCTTTTGGCTTGTCATTATATACTGCATTTTCAAATGCTAATTCTAATGTTTTACAATCATGTGTCATAAAATATCTAAAGCTAGCCATTAAACTTGTAGTACATCTTATTCTATCTATTATTTCTTCTTTGATACTATTTCTTACAGATATATGAGGATATTTTTTTGATACCATAGTCTTTATCCCATTTATTAGCGTTTGTTCTGCACTGTCTGGATATATCGTACTAACTTGTCCATATTTATTTTGTACCTTTTCTATAAATAAGTCTATTGCATTATATAATTGCTGTGGTGTCATTCCTGTAGCTTTTATTCTCTCTGACATTAAAGATGTTAATTTTGAGTAATCGTTTTTTAGTCCGCTGGCAACAAATGTATGTGCCGAACCATTACCTCCAAAATCTATTCCTATTTGAATAAAATCATAGTCTGGATTGTTAGTGTAATATGCCTCTTTATTATCGCTATAAACAGTATATATAGAGCCTTCTGCTGTTACCCATAAACCTAAAATATTTCGTTTGTAGAACACCCCTATAAACATTCTCTTATATCTTTCTTTTACTGCCTCTGATAATGTCAAATTATCATCCATTGTAAAATGTAAATATAATATATTTTTTTCTTGTATCTTATCTATGTACTCTAATTTAAACCAATGATTTGGATTTTTAGGATTACAATTAAACCAAAATTTAGCACCTTCTATGCTTAACCTTGCTATACCTTGGTCAACAAACGATTGTGGCATCAATGCTACTTCATCAAAGAATATTCCGGCTAAAGTCATACCTTGTATCAAATCTTGACTAGCTTCATCTTTTCCTCCAAACAGATAAAAATAGTTAGTTTTTCCATTTTTACTAACTATTAATAAGTTTTCGCTTCTTTTATGTTCATATCTATATTTAAGCGAATGCAATTGTTTTTTTAATGTGTTAATAACATTTCTATTCAAAGAACCTATTGTCTTTCCACATATGGCAAAATCACATTCGTCATATTTTTCCATAGCCCACATTACAAAACTTGGTGCCATACTTACTGTTTTTCCACTTCTTACAGCCCCATCTGCAATAATTCCATCTTTGTCTTTCATTGGAGAATTATCATTCCACCAAGTAAATACTTTTAACTGCTTGTTAGACATTGGTTTCCATTTGAAATTTGCTTTATTCCTCTTCTTCATTCCAAATGTCCTCCGTTTTTTCATTTAATGCCTCTATAAATGAATTATCTTCTTCATCATCATCTTCCTTAGGATCTAATATATCATTTAAGTCCTTCAATGCAGATGTAAGCTCTTTTAGTCCTTTTCTATCAATGATATCTATGTATGATTTTATTTCTTCCTCTTCATTTATTGTTTCTTTGCTAGGCTTATTGCATTTATAGTCATATTCTACTGTTTTTGTTTTTCTCTTATTTCTTGCTATGTGCATATTAAGTTCATTATTAGCTTGTACTATTTTACTTAATAAATCATTTGCTACATCTTTTACTTGTATTATTTTATTAGCTTCTTTTTCTGATTCCTTTTCAAGTACTTTTTCTATTACTTTTGTACTTTTTTTGTCCTCTTTTAGTACCTTTTTTTCTTTCCATCCTTTTGTACTCTTTTTGGTACTTCCACTCGGTTTTATTCCTTTATCTTTTAAGAAGCTACTTACTGATTTATAATCACTTAAAATGTATTCTTTTTCTAACTGCTTCCAGTCATACTTAGCCACCTCACTCACCTACTTTTTTGTCTTTAATGTTTTGATTTATGTTCATTGCAAAAGCCCTTTATTTGTGTTTGCTTTTCTTTTTCTAGTACCCACTTATCGTTTTCTGTCTTTATTTCTATGTATAATGATTTATAGTTTATATTTTCAACCAAATT
The DNA here is from genome assembly GCA_934178555.1 of uncultured Clostridia bacterium. Classification (GTDB taxonomy): domain Bacteria; phylum Bacillota; class Clostridia; order TANB77; family CAG-508; genus CAKPQL01. The sequence continues at coordinate 298 of CAKPQL010000020.1, read as the reverse complement.
ACTTATTCTGTTTAATACTGTTATTTCTTTCATTACTACTCCTTAAATATAAGAATGCATAGTTTTATGATGTTTTAAATAATCCATTGCGCTCCAATATGTTAAACCTTTTTGTCTTGACTCTTTTATGTATTTTTCAGCACTTTCTTTAGTCCACTTTTTCATTTTTATTCCCTCCTAATATACACCTATCCTTAATCCTGTACGGACAATATACTTTTTGCGCTTTTAAGTTTATAACGCATAAAAAAGAGCAGTCTCTGCAACCGCTCTGGTAAATTCTTTTTTAAATTTCTCA
>CAKPQL010000019.1 GCA_934178555.1 uncultured Clostridia bacterium | reverse complement strand
TGTATAATTAGTAATAGTATTATTAATACTTTTTTTGTTATTTTATTTTTCATATCTTTTCCTTTCTTTTATAATTTACTTTTATTAAATTTATAGGTAGGAAAATTTGGCAAACAAAATTTAATTTCTACTACATTTGTTTTCTGTAATAACTTATCATAACATTCTCTGAATACAAAAAGAGACTAAACAAACGTTATAAACGTTACATTTAGCCCCTATTTTATTTTTATGTATAAACCAATTTCTTATTCTTGTGTAAATGATAAAAAGTACATTTTTTATATTTTTTTTTCGTTCTTTATATCTTCTCGCAACATGCTATTTAAAGCCATTTCATATTAGCTTATAAAATACTACTTTTTATATTTTTTCTTCGTTTTTTACAACTTTTCTTTGACGTTGCATTAAAAATTGCATTACATTTTAGTATCTAACAAAGCTAATAAATATACTTTTTTTATGGTTTCCATTTTCTTATTTATAAAGCATATTTCCTCTTTATTAAATATTTTTTCATTTTCTTCAATTCTTTCTTTTACTAACTTTTCAAAATTCATAATATACCTCCAATTGACATTTTCAAAATTAGAGTGTATATTATATTTGTATATTGGCTTTTTTAATATACACTCTTGAGATAGTTTCAGTTCCAGCTGAGCTATCTCTTTTTTTCTTATTATATAGTGTTATTTTCCTAATGTCAAAAAAACTGGGTTTCGACAAAATAACCGCAAATCGTTGGTACGACTGCGGTCTATTTTTAGTAAAAAATATTTTTAAAAATTTTTTTATTTTTTTAAATTTCTTTTAAGATTTTTTCTCTAATTTCATTCCAATTTAGTCCAGAAACATATTCAATTGCTTGGCAACTTAAATATTTATTTTTCTTTGCTATATCGTTCCACTCTTTTGTAGTTGGAAAAGTATTATTTTTTAGACAATATTCTTTTAGTTCTATATAACTCTTTTTATAGTTTTCTATCATTTTACAATCAAATGGATATTCTTTTTGCTTTCTTGTATATGTCTCTTCTTTAGTCTCATAATATAAGTTTATTAATTCATCTATTTTATTACTTAATTGTCTTGTTCTTTCTGAGTTTAATCCTGTTTCTTCTATAGATTTATTTAATTCGTATCTTGCCTTTTCTATTTTTGCATCTAGCTTCTTATCTTTTTTTCTGAGTTTCTTCTTTAATTCTTCCCAGTTTAATACATTTTCGTGAGCTATTATTGTGATAGCACTCAAAAATCCTTTCTTAAGCGCGTACTCATTCCATTCTTCTGAATTTAAGTTATTATTTTTGCTCAACATTTTCTTTAATTCTTTCACTGACGTTTCTTGTCTGTTCATTTTTTATTACCACCTCTTAAAAATTATAAAGGTAATAATAAGATTTTACCACGTTAATTTTTTCCAAATTTGTAATATTTTGTATATATTTGTCGAAAGGTACAGAGTATAGACAAATATCTTAGTCAAGCATAAATAACTTATTTTATATAACTACTTTTCCTTATTATATCATTCAACTCTGAAAAATTTTTATTACTGCTTAATCTTACTAATGTTTTAGCAGATAAATAATTGAATTGCACTGCTATTTTATTCCATTCTTTTACAGATATTTTTCTATCATATTCTTTAATAGCTTGTATGCTTCTTTCATAATCATTCATACTTACCACCTCAACACTATTATAGCATATTATGTTACTTTTGTTTGTCGAATTTTGGAAGTAGTTGGAAAAATTTTTGAAATATATTGTCTTTTTCTGTAAATCGTGATATATTTTTCTTTAATATGGGAGGTAAAAACATTGGAAAATTTACAAGATGAAAATATTTATAAATTAAATACTCAAATAATAAAAGGGCAAACTATGATTGGAGAAGAGAAAAGTGAAGCTATTGCTCATAAAGATAGTGCTTTAAGAAGATTAGATGTTTCATTTAATAAGCATATTGAATTATCCGAATATAAAAAAAGTAATATTTTAGCTTATTGGTTTAAAGACTTCGCTCAATATCATGATGATGAAAAAACATTTGATACTACTAAACTAAAAGTTTTTAAAAGAGGCGATATTGTAAAAGTAAATCTTGGATTTAATGTTGGAAATGAATTAGGCGGTTTACATTATTGTGTCGTAATAAATAAAAATGATAATCCTTATTCTGGCAATTTAAATGTTATTCCTTTAAGTTCAATAAAAGAAGATAAAGAATATAATTCAGAAACATGTATCAATTTAGGTGATGAATTGTTTACTCTTTTATCTAAGAAGTTGGAAAAACAAGGTCAATATGTAAATCAACAATTAGTATTATTTAATAAAGATTCAAAATCTAATGATAAAGCAGTTGATATAAAAAGTCTTGTAAAGAGTATTGATTATTTCCAAAAAATAAATGAAGAAATAGAAAGAATGAAACATGGTAGTATTGCTTATGTCCATCAAATAACAACAATAAGTAAACAGAGAATTTTTAAAACTCCTATATTATCTGGGATAAGACTATCTGACATCTCACTTAATTTGATAGATAATAAGATCAAAAAATTATATACAAAATAATTTTTAATTTTTTGAATATTTTATTTGACAAAGTGAATATTATATATTATAATGAAATTAGATTTTACCTCGTGTTATGTAAATTTCACGGCGGTCATAAGAAGATTTTGGATAGTTCTTGCAACTATCCACTTTTTTATTTTATCAGCCAAAAATCAACGCATTACAATCAATTTTAAGCCGTTTTTATTTTGAATTTGAATAATTATATTCCTTGATTTTATTGACTTTTGGAGATTTTTTACGTATTATCTATAGAAGGAGAATTTTGAGATGAAATATAAAAAATAAAAAGAAAGCGAGGTGATAAGTAATATGATTTTTTCTGCGTTAAATATTCACACTAATGAAGTAGAAGAACTTTTTGATGATTCTAAACATACTAAAGAAGAATATGAAAATTTTAGAAATAAGTACAAATCAGAAAAAGGATATTGTATCGCTAGCAAAAAAGAAATAAAGGCAGAGTAAAATCTGCCTTTTTATTATCTTAATTTTCTATTTACTATACATTGAATAGCATTGTAATCGTATCCTTCTGCAATTAATTTTTCTTTTCTTGCTGGATTGTTTCCCCATTTTCCTTCAATTACTTCGTCTGCTATTTCTTCGTTTGATTTTCTATTTGAAGTTTCTGTCTTTCCTAGTAAAATTTCATTTACCTTAGCTTGTACTTCATTATATAAAGAACCTAAAGCTTGTTTTCTTTCTGCTCCTACTCCATATTTTCCAGCTATTACTTCATTTGCTAAATCTATTATTGATTTTGTTGTTTGTGGGATTTCTTCATCTTTAATATTTTCAACTGCATTTTTTATCTCTTCTAGTGGAAAGTTTTCCCCTGGACAACTTGTTGCAAGTATTTCTCTATGTCCTTTTATCCATTTAATATCATATCTTGACTTAATATCTTTTACTAATTCAATTATAGCTTGTTTTTGTACTTCTGGCATAGTTTCTTCATTGAAATTACCTTCTGCACAAATTCCTATTGAGTTGCTATTTACACCTGGGCAATGAGCTCCTGCCATATTTTCTGGTCTACCTCTATATACAGAACCATCTTTTCTTACATAGTACTGATATCCTATACCTGCCCAGCCTTTGCTTTTATGATAGTTATGTATTACTTCAATACTTTGTAATACTGATACTCCTGAATTATGAAGTAATATTCCTTCAACCTCTTTCATTGCACTATGATTACTATTAAATTCTAAATTTGTTTCAATTATTTCCATTTATTTTTCCCCCTTGTAAATTAAATTTTTAAACATTTCATACATTCCTGTAGAAGCTAGTCCACTTAATAGACCACTTAATATCACTTCTCCGTTTATTCCTGTATTTATACTCATTAATATTTTAATAGTTAAACCTAATATGCCAACTATAAGAGGTATGTATTTGTTTGGTATTTTATCAAATCCAGTTTTGATCATATAACCTACACATAAACATATTCCTACTACTATTAAATCTAAATATTGTGTTAATACTGATAAATCCATGTATATCACTTCCTTTCCTTTAAAATAATTAAATCTTCATGTATCTCTTGAAAACCTTTAATTGCTCTTTCATCATGCTGTTTAAATTCACTATTTGTATTATCCATGCTCGTTTTTAACAGATTTAAACTTTCTGCTATATTTCTGTTAGATGCTGATAGCTCACTTAACAATTTATTGTTAGCTTCCTTTTCTTCTTTTCTCTCTTGTCTTGCTTGCTCTTCTTTCTCTTTTCTATCTTTTCTGTCATAAAAAAGAAACACAATAAAAAGAACTGCCATTACAACAGTTCCTCCATTATTTAGCAATATATCTATAACATTATTTGTTTCTTCCATTAGATATCCTCCGCCTCTTTATATTTTTCTGTTGCCTTTAAATATTCATACGCACTTTCTATAGACATCTCTTCATTATACGGAATAGATATGTAATCTGTATCAATAAATACATTTATTCCTTTTTCTAGAAGTTCTTGTTCTTCTGTTGTAAGTTCTTCATTATTAGCAAACTTCTTTTGTGCTAATTGATATTGTTGTTCTTTATCTCTTTGAGATTTACTTATATAAGAACTTACTTCTATTATATTATTTAGATTTGTTACTTTAGTTAAACTTGTTATTCTATGATAATTAATAACAACTCCATTTTCTAATTCTATTTCTTTTTGTAATGCCATATTTTCTCCTTTCTATCTATAACCAATAACATTATATATTTTTAAATCATTACTTTCGCCTTGTGTATTATAGCTAAAATAATATGATTTGCCTTTAGTTATTGTTGTCCCTGATATAGTTAAATATGCAAATTGCACTTGTGCTAAACTATTCACATAATAATGAAGTGGTATAGTAATCATTTTTCCATTAGGAGAAAACACTCTTTTACTTATATAACCACCATCATAAATTATTTCTATGCAACTAAAATTAGCTGCACTTTCATTTAAAGTTACGCTTCCATTTGTTCCAGAAGCATTATTATAAAGAGTTTTACGTCTATATATTTGTTCCCAACTATTCCAAGAATTAGTGCCTGTTTGACTTCTCATTTCTAGTACGCTATTTGGAGATGTCAATAATTTTCTCATTTGCATTCCATAACTTGTTCCATCACCTTCTCCATTTCTGTGACGAACATTTATTAAATTATACCAAATTTTATTTGTATCGTTTACCGTTCCTAAAAAGCTCCTTTTAGCTAATCCACTTGATGTAGCATTAAAATCAAACCTCTCTATTGCTCCTGCTCTGGGATAATATGTACTTATTTTTGTTCCATCACTATCATTTGTAGCCTTAGTAGATGTATCTGCATTTCCTTGTAAAGGTCCTACAAATTTATTGGCTGTATTTGTACCATTGACTTTAAAATTGTCTTTCCATATGTCAAACAAAGGAATACCTATTGTTACACTTTTTGTTTTTGTATCTGTTATTAATTTATCTTGTGCTACTATTTCAAATTCATAAGCTTTTTGATAGTCAAATGCCGTTCCTAATGTTCCTGAATATGTAAATGTGTTTCCACTTAATGTTGCTGTTATTGTTGTATAACCACTCCAACTACCTCCAGCTATTCTGTATTTCCATTTTAAAGCTAGTGTATTTGCTACAGAACCAAAAGAAGAATTAAAATAGTTCCCTTTTAAGGTTGCTTTAATTGTATTCGAAGTGCTACTTTCTCTTGCAATATTTAACTCTGTTATAGCTAGCTTAATGTAATTTACAAGTGTTTTATTAATTGTTGCACTATTTGAATATCCTCTGCTGTCACTTGTAGAAACTACAAAACTTCCACTTTCTACTTTATTTAAAGTGGATGTTGCTGTTGTAGCTGATTTACCATCACCACAAACGACTTTTTGACTTTTAATTGTTGCACTATTTTTTGCTGTGGCTGTAATAACAACTTTTGCATTTGAGAAATATTTGACTAATTTATTCTTATCGCCTGTTAATGCTATTGTTGTTGTGTTTGTATCTTCTACACTTGCAGAAATCGAAGGCTTATTTGTACTTTCTAAAACTATTGCATTAAAATTACAAGTTGAACTTCCTATTAATGTGTTTCCACTATAAGTTTCGCAAGTTATTGTACCTTTTCCACTTTTTGCATTTGGAATTTGAGCATAAAAAGAGGTTGGAATTGTCCAACCTATGCTCGTATTATTAGTTTTTGTAGCTATTGTTCCACTTAAACTACCAAAAGAATATTTTAAAGTATGAGTGAAACTAGAACTTGCTCTATTTATATTAATTGTAGTAGAACTACCTATATTTCCATCTGCACATAACACACTTGATTTTCTTGCGATTTTAGTTAATTGTACATTTCCGTTAAGAAATCCTGAATACGGACCATAACCACTACCAGTTGCTAGATCTGGACTTTCCGCTTCTATTTCTAATGTCAAACTTCCATCGTCGTTGTGTGGAATTGGATTAGATGTAATACTACCTAATAAAATTGTTTGATTTTTTGAAATATTATATGCTCCAGTTGCAAAAGTATATTGAATATCTTGTCCGTTGTAACGAGTATTAATATAATGTGTAGCTGATATATTTCCTCTACTTGCACCAGAATAACTAGATGCACCTAAATATAAATCAACTTTTACTTGTGAAGTATTATTAGCTACATTTACATTTAACTCGGTAACTTCTACATAATAACTCCAATGACTTGAATTTTTTCCTGTTGAACCATTAATTCTTGCCATATCTATCCCCCAATCCAGTGAATGTGTGTATGTGCTACTCCACTTACCGAAACATTCATCATTCTTAAATTTTCTGTTTCTACTTCTCCTAATATTTTTAAATTGTTAAGTGTTGCTCCGTTAACGTCAAATTTAGCAATTAATTGTTCAAAAGAATATAAATACATACCTTTGTTATTATAAAGTGCGTTAAACTCATCTTGATTAGTTGCAATAGCCATACCTTTATCATCTATTGTAAATAAAGTATTCTTTAAGTAACTTACTCCACCCTCTAAAGCTTTTGTTATTTCTATCTGCATTTGTGAAGATGTTATTGTTTGTTTTAATTGCTCTTTTACTACTGCTATATCTTCTGCATTACCATTTACAAGAGCATTTACTTGTTCTGCTGTCAAATAGCCATTGTTTAATAAAGTTAATATGCTAGCAGTTGTACTTTCTTTTACACTTGTCTCTACTTCATTCGCTTTTATATTAATTTGAGCAGACATATCACTTGTTACTTTATCAAATGTATCTTTATTAACCAAAGTGTCGTTAAAAGGAGTGTTAGGATAATATTCCATCTCTATTTTTTCAGGTACTATCTCATTTATGCAACTAATATAGTTTGTTCCTTTAAAAGTTTCTATATTATCGATAACTTTCTGCTGTGTAGGTGTTAAAGGTGTAATAATTTCTTCTGCTAGTTCATATTCTACTATTACTGGTGTACCATTTGCATATTGTTCTGCTAAATGTTCTTTAAATTTAGCTACTGTAGAATATTTTTCATCATGAATTATTATATATCCATTAGTATCTATTGCTATTCCTTCAACAAATTCATATAATTGAGTTGGTAATTTCATAGAATAATAATTAGAAAGTATTAAGCCACTCTTTTTAGTTTCACTTACTAGCCCTTTATATACCATTCTATAAGCACTATCAGTTCCATTTCCCCAAAGTTCAATTTCTTCTGTTCCCGTAAATATATAAGTTTTTCTCTTTTGGTGTATTCCATCTTCTGCAAGATAATCTTCTTCGTGTAATAATTGTCCTTCACTTAAAGGAAAATGTATTATTTGTTCTTGGTGTTCTACATATGTTTTTACTATTGAACCTTCTACTAACATATATTTTGTTGTTAAATCATTTTGTATATTTGCTGAACTTGAACGTACTCTTATATATTCTACTTTAGTTCCAGTTGTAAATGTGTATGAGGTATCTGTTGAATATGAGTAATTTATAAATGTTTTATCTGTTGTATAAAAATATACAACATTCATATAATTGTTACTATTTTTTAAAGTATACGTAGTATTTGGTTTTACTTTTATATAATCTTTTGTTCTTATAGCATTTCCATTTGAAACATTAAGACCAGTTGTATTATTTATTTCTCCTATTTCTAAATCACTACTAAAAATATTTTCATTTTCTATTTCATAATCAATACTTCCACAGCCATATTCCGTGTAAGGTGTTGCTGTTGAACCTTCTTCTAATTTTATATATATAGTTCCATTAATAATATTTCCTACACCATTATTCCAAATATTTACACCTAATTCAGTTTCTTCCTCTAAAGTAAAATTAATCGTTTTATTTTGTACAGATGTACTTGAAATATTTGTATTATTTACTATATTTCTAATTGTAAATGCTATATTAGTTGTTGTTATATCAGGACTAATTATTTTAAAAGTATAAGTACCTTTCTTAAATTTTCCTAAACTTATAAAATCAGTTCTAAGATAATTACTTTCTGTTGAAGTTCCAGATATTTTCCATTCACTACCATTTGTAATATTTTCAAATCCTAATCTGGTAAATGTTTCATTTCCTAAATTAGCTAAATTTACATTATTCCCTATATTTCTTATTCTGCTAGGGTAATCTGGGGAAGGACTTGCTCCATAAGGTTCATAGTCAGTTGATATTGAGCCTTGCTCTAACATAATATCGTCTTTTTCTTCTATATTACCATTAAATCTAACATAACAATCAACATCAGTATTTATTTTTTTAGTAGATAATCTTGTTATAAATTCTTTTGTATTTTCATTATACAAAGCAACTTCTACATTGTTTGAAGTGTTAAATACATAATCTGTTTTTCCTTTTATATAAATATAATCACTATAAAATGCACTTATAACTTCTTCTATAGTTCCACTAGAAGTAATTAGCTTATTCTCAGTTATTTTACTTATATTAAATAAATTTTTTCCACTTCTTGTGGCTTGTTCTGTTTTTCCCCATATTTTTATATGCGCTGGGTTTTTGCTTGCATCTATATTTAATTCTGTACCTTTTGCTATTTTAGTACTACCCATTTTTGCTATTTCATCTGTATTTAAGTCTGTTTGTGATTGAACTTGCTCTATTCTTTCTGTTGTCTCTTGAGCTAATTGAGTTATCTTTTTCCCTTGTTTGTCTACTATTATCTCTGTTTTACTTTGTCGTTTTTGGCTATCTGTAGCGTATTCATATTTTGTTGTACTTGCATTAGGTACATTCGCACTCATACTTCCTTCACAGCCACTAGTGATTGTTATATTTTGATTTAATACTAATACTTTATATGTATTATTATTTAAGTCTTGCATTTGACAAAGGTCTGCAGGTTCAAATATTCCAATTCCTTTATCTTTTATTTCAAAAGAATAATATTTTAAACCTTTAACTTGTGCAAACATACTATCTATTACTGCTTCTCTTCTTTTATTCAATATTTCATTATTATCAAATCTTATTTCTTGTAATCCATCTTGTTTTATTAAAGCATCATCTTTTGAATAAATATTGTCGTTTAAATCGCCTCTTCCTAAAACTAAACTATTACAGCCACCAAATTCTTGCTTTATTTTCATTTTTTTTAATAATTTAGGAACTATCTTTTTATTTGTTTCAGTTACTTTTTTGAAATATAATTTATTATTTTTAATAATTGCAGTTGTCAAAGTTGCTTGGCAAATGTAATTTATAATATCTCTATACGTACAATTCAATTCACTAAATAGATCTTCTTCTATAGACAAATTTGCATTAAAAAAATCTGTACTATATAGTTGAACTCCTATATAGTTACAGATTGCTTGAATTAATCCTAATATTGTCGTAGGAAATGTTATATTCAATTTTCCTAGTTCATATTTTATCATAAACTTTACTAAATTATCATAAGCTATCGTTTTTACAATATTAGTATCATAGTTTATTTCACTAGAATATACATTATAATTTGAGTAATCTAAATATTTGTATTCATTATCTACTTTTAATCCATATTTAGGTTGTAATATAGTATCTTCCTTTAATAAGTTTCCATTTTTAACTTCAATTTCTATTTTTTGCATTACTGAAGTAAATATTTCTCCTGAAAAAGAGTGTTTAAATGTTTGAGGAATTATTTTATCTTTTCCTTTCATAACTATTATATCTTTTTCTTTTCCTGCAGTTCCTATTTGATTTATAAAGTTATCGTCTATATTATACAAACTAATCCCTCCTTGTTATTGCTATAAGTGAAATTTCAAATGGAAGATATTTTGAATTTGTTTTTATACTTTCTTTCTCTGCTTTTATAGCTGTTCCATAAAAAGTTTCTGTAACATCTTCTCCTGTTTTATCACTAGGATATGTAAAATCAAATGTAGGATGTTCAAATGTTTCTTTTATAGTCTTCATTTCATCTTGCGTTGTTTTTCCAAAAGATAATGTTATGTTCGTATAATAACCATTGAATGTTCCTGAAAAATCTCCTGTCATATTCTCTCTTCCTGCATCAGGCCCCCACATAGGTTCTAGTGTAATAGAAAATTTACAAATCTTAAGAAAATCTTTTAAATTTGCCATTATAAACCTCCCCCATTTGTCGCTAAATTATAATCATCATTTAATTGTATAGTTTTTCGTATAAATTCTTCTCCGTCTATCATTAATGGAATTGTAATTGTTTTACTTCCTTTAGAATTAGATTGAAGTACTGACAATACTTTATTTAATACATTGTTATCTGTTCCAACTATACTACGTTGAATTTCATTTGTTGATATTGATTGTTTTGGAATATAACTAATTGCATTTTTAGAAATTTTAGGAATTTCTGTAATATTGCTGTAATCAATTTCACTCATAGTATCTTCTAAACCATATACTAAATTTTTCATACTTCCTATTGCTTTATCTTCTGTACTATCTATACCTTCTGCTATTCCTAAAGGAATAAATTTAGCAAGTGATGCCATTTCACGAGAAGGAGAATGAATACCTAAAGCAGTTTTAAAATTATTTAATAATCTGTTTCCTAAATTAGTCATAGTGCTAAACAATGACCATTTATTGTTATTTACACCATTATTAATTCCACTTACTATATTTGAACCTATTGAATTTGAACTTGATGTGTCTACACTATTATTTGCTTCTCTTACTACCTCAGAAATGTTATTACTTAAACTATTAGTTTGGCTTGATTGTCCTAATTTTATTCCATCTATTGTCTTTCCACCTAATTTCATTCCATTTTCTTGTGTGTTATTAGATGCTCTATCTGTAGCTTCACTTGTAGTCTGCATAATAGAATTACTTAAGGATTCTTTTGATTGCTCTATTTGTTCTTTAGTTGCATCTATATAATTTTCGCCTATATCTTTTCCTTGTTGTTCTACTTCATTATTAGAATTATTTGATGCATCAGATATAGTTTCTTCAATAGTAGATTGTAAACTTTTCTTTTCTGTATCTATTTTATTTTTCATTTCACTCATCCAATTAGTCCCAGCCTCTCCTCCTGCCTCTAATGATTTTTCATTTATTTTTGTTTTTGCTGTTTCTATTGAATTTGTTGTTGTTTCTTCTAATGTTCTTGTCATATCTTTGCCAGATAATTGAATTGCTCCTCTTATTCCATTTGCAATAGTTTGTCCTATTATTGGAATCTTTTCAATTTCGTCTGCAACATCCCATAATACTTCTTTTAATCTTTGTAATAATGTATTTTTAATTCCCGGAAATAAATTTTCTGCAATTTCTATTAATCCAACTGGCATATATATTAACATTTCTATTGTAAAATTATGACTTTTAGGAATCCCTAATTTGTTCATTAATGCTTCTTCTGCTCCAAAATTTGTTACATCTCCTATTAGAGCTTTTACCCAGTCTGGTGATTGTGATTGACCATATGAAGCTAATTCCCAACTACCAACAAACAATGCTACAGATAATCCTAATGTAGTTGATGCTGTTAAACCTAATCCTAATGTAGATCCAATTATTCCAACTCCTATTCCTGTACCTATTGTTCCTGCTACTGCTTCTAATATATCTTTGCTAGATATTTCACCATCTTGAAAACCTTTAGCACCTTTCCATGCAAAATATAGACTAGATGCAGTTAATGTCAATCCTAAACTTAAACCAGTACTTGCTCCTAGTGCATCTGCTATTTTCCAAGTTGCTATCCCTACTCCTATTGCTACGACAATATCTTTTATTTCTTCAAAACATTTTTTTAAATTTTCTGCTTGTTCTGTATATTTTTCCATTATACTAGACAAATCTTGTGAAGGTGCAACTACTCCGCTTTCTCCTCCACTTGTATTTGATTCATTGTCATTCAATTTATTAATCTTATCAAAACTAACTAATTGTTTTTTTAATTCTTTATTAGTTTTACTTGCACTACTCGTAGTTGATTTCATATAATCAGCTACACTTCCAGCAAATATATCTACTCCTGTAAATGCTTTAATCAAAGCCCCTGTAAATCCAAGTGCTTGATACAATAAGTTTACTATATATTTTAAGATTGGGCTTAATGCTCCTCCTATAGCATTTTTCATATAATCTATATCACTTTTTATTTGTTTTGCTCCTTGAGAATTTCCACTTAACCAACTATTCATTGCATTAGATAATACACCATATATTGATCTAATGCTTAACAATGCCATTCCATATTTTAATATCTTAGTAATCCCTTTATTTACAGATTTTCCTATTCCTTCTGTACTATAATTTAAATCAATTTGTTTTTTTTGACTATCTTGTAATTGTTTATTATATTCTGCTAGCTTAGAGTTATTTTCTATTTGTTGTTGCTCTACTTCTTGTAATTTTATTTTTGTTTTTTCTATTTTAGGAGATTGTTTGTCTATTTCTTCAGTAGCTTGTCTATATTTTTCTTGCATTTCAGTAATTTGTCTTTTTATATTTGCATATTCAGGGGTGTCGACTGCAACAGCTAAACTAGGATTTTCTTTAAGCATATTACTTTTTTCATTTCTTAATTCTTTTACTATATTTTTATATTCATCTGCTCTTAAAAGTAAATCATTATATTTATTTATTTCTTCTTGCAATCCACTTTTCTCTAAATCATTTTTTTCGTTGTTAATTTGTAATTTTTTTATTTTATTTTGTAACTCTAATATTTGTTTATCTATTTTACTATTATCAATTTTTGTACTTATTCTTAAGCTTCCATCTGGCACTATATACACCTCTCTTCAAAAAAGAGACATTAATGTCTCTAATTAAATAAATTATTAAATTCATCTATTGCATCTTTTTGCTCTTTTGTTTTCTTTTCTTTCAACTTTACACTTTCCATTGCTTTTATAAGTTTTTCTCTTGTTTTTATATCTTTGTACTCGCTTAAGTCTGTGTTTCTTATATCTCTAACTTTATTTAAGATACATTTATCTGTTAGTCCTTTTATTAAATTACAAAATTTCCACCAATGCATATCACTACATTCTAAATCAATATTGTAATCAGTCATAAAACTTGCATATATATACTCTTTATCTTGTATAAAGTCCATATCTTTCTTATTAATTGTAGTATTATCATTATTATTACAAGATAAATATTTCATTAATAATTCAACTACTTTTTTTAAATCTTCATTATCAAAATCAGGAATTATTATCTCTCCATTTTTTTCTACCCCTAATAACAAAGATATGATTGCATACATTCTTGCTACATCATTAATTTCGTCATCTTCTAGTGCTTCAAAACATGCTAATGCAACTTTAAAATCAGTATTTATTTTATATTGTCTATTATCTATCTCTATAAATTCCGGATACATTTTTCCCCCATAAAAAAAGAAGGTGTCGTTTACCTTCTTTAATACTTTTTATTGTTTAATATTATTAATTTCTTGCTTAAACTTTTCAATAGACATATCGTTCTTTTTCATTAATTGCTTTCCTTCATCTATTAATTGCTGTATTGTCTTTCCATATATATTGCTAAACATTGTGTTTTCGTCATAATTATACATAAATATAGAAGACATCCCATCAGTTGTCGTATAATATAAATAAGCATATGTAAAATAGTATAAATCGTCATCTTCTTTTATTTGTAACTCTACTTCTTGCATTATGTCATTGTAATTATTAGCTGTTATGATTTGTTCTCTTATTGGTTTAGTAAAAAAACTACTTCCAATTACTATAATTAAAATTGTTACTATTACTTGAATATACCATCTAATTTTTTTGTTTATTTTTGTAACAAGTGGACATATACTCAAAGTTGCTAGTCCATACGTTATAAATTGTGCAACATTTCCACGATTTATGCGTACTAAAGATATTAAAGTTGCTAATAAAAAAATACTTGAAATAATCCAAAATATTATTGTTATCGCTTTATTATTTTTACTTTTCTCCATTATAATTCCTCCTACTATTTATATAAAGAAATTATAACATCTATCAACTGCAAACAATGTCGAATTTTGTAATTTATTTAAGAATTTTTTTATTATTTGACATATATTTCTTATATAAATCTTTTTGCATTTTTTCTTTATTTATTCCCATTTGTTTGAAATGAGGTTCTAATTGTTCAAATAAATCTATGTACATTTTAGGATAATTAGCATTCCCAAATATTTTTTGACAAGCATTTTCACCTAGAAATTTATCCATTATTTCTCTACAAACTTTATAAAAATCTTGTTGTATTTTAATATATTCCTTTTCTGTTTTAGTAAATAATTCTGTTTGTTCTTCTTGTCTTTCATTTTTTATTTTTTTTAGTAATTCTTTTTCTTTTTTAGAAAATTTATCTGTTTCTTTGTTTATAGAGTCAAAACATTCAATAAATTTAGCTTGTAATCCAATATCTGATACATCAAAAGAAATGCATTCTCCTTCATCATTAACTTCTATTTCATATAAAGTCTGTGATTTTACTCTAATTTTTCCATCTACTTTATTCATTCTTTAATTACCTCCGATAATATTAGAGTGCCTATAAGGCACTCTTTTAGGCTGAATATGTGCCTTCTGTAAATGCTATTGTTGTTCCTGATTGACCAGTTGTAATAGTTACATATCCTATTTTAGGATCTCCATTATTTTTAACTGAATATCCTATAACTTCTCCATTAAATTTAGAAAGAACTATAATTGCATCACTTAGTTCTGCACCATATACTCCTTCTGCTTTCTTATCATATAAGAAAACGTCTAATCTTTGTGTTTCTGCATCACTTTCTACAGCTCTCGCTCTTCTTTTTGCATCAATATATTCAAATATATCTTCGCCTACATAACATTTTTGTTCTACGTCTGATGCTGGAGCATAACTTGTTACACTATGTGTCGCATTATCTTCATGGATATATTTTTCAGATTCTTCTTCTGCATTATAATCTAGATCCATTTCTGATATACCTTTTCCCATTCTTTTGAATGTTGGATTTGCTTTTGTTCCAGTATTTAAAAAAGATGCATATGCACTTCTTTTATTTTTCTTTACTTCTTCTGCCATCTTTTTATTCCTCCTTTAAATATTTTAAATAACATTGAATACGATAAATAGCTTCATTTGTATTTGTTGCAAATATATAGCCATTTGTCGTTGCTCCAATTTCATATATTCCTTCTATTTTTGGAAATATATCTTTCTTATTATTTGTTTCTAACCAATTTCTAAAATTCTCAAAAAACTTTGAATTATCTATATTATTTTGAATATCCTCATTCCATATCAATTTGCTATCAAAAGTAAATAGAAATTGTCTTTCCTGATTTCCTATTATATCTTCCAAGACAACAGGATCATATCCTGCATTTTCATTAATCGAATATGTATTTACTTTATCTTGTAAATACTCTATATTTAATTCAGCATATTCCTTTAAATAAGGGCATTTTGCTATATATTCTCTTACTTTGTCTATCATTGCTATTTCTTCTGACATTATTTATCTATCTCCTTTTGACCTGCATTTAGTATATCTTTAAAATGATCTGCCAACATTCTTTCAACAAAGTGGTCTCCTCTTAAAGCTCCACTATGGTAATTAAGTTTTTGTCCACTTGGAACTTTTTTTATTCCTGGTCTACTCCAATATCTGCCACTTACAGAATCATAGAATGCTCCTGTGCCATATTTAGGATCAATATACTTAATTCCTTCGTGTTGATAATGTGCGTACGGAACATTAATATTAATTTCTCCTGAACCAACTTTTGTAGAAGAATACATATTATTTATCATAGAATAACTATCAGCTGGCATATATGGTTCCATATAAGACATAACTGAACTATCTATAATTTTCTGCGTTCTTCCACCCTCAAGACCATACTTATCTATGATTTGTTGCTTTTGAATACCGCTAAAAGCTGTTATGTAATTCAGCTTCATATTAATCTCCTACTATAGCAAAATGCCACATATCTTCTGAACCATAGTCCTTAGTAGCAATATTAGTGATTTTTATTACTTCTTGATAATTTTCTAATAATTTAGTTATAGTAGTAAATTTTTCTACTTTTCCTTTTACTAAATAATCATCATTTTGTAATGTCCACGTTTTTTGCTCTTCTCTAAAATCTTCTGGCTTTTGATATTCTTCATTCCTACTATCATTTATTAGTATTCTTGCAGACAAACCATTGTTTTTAATTAGTTGCGTTCCATTTATTGATATTCCATCATTATAACTCCAAAATCCTTTTACATAGCTTACTTTATATGATTTTTTATGGTTGTTGTCTATGTATTGATTTATTATAGTTATATCTTTATCAAATACATCTTCCATATTAAACACCTCTGTATAATAAGCCTGTATGTAATAGATATAATCTAATTTCTTCTATTATTTTATTTTTTTGGTTAGAAATTTCTTTTTCTAGATCACCTAAGTTAGAAGTATTAGCAAATGTTCTTGATAAATCTCCTACACTTTCACTAGAAACTACCTTATCAACAGCATCACTACTTACTAACTTATCTTTTCTTGTCTCTAATTGTTCGATTTTTAATAATATATCAGCAACAGAACAAGTTGCCATTTGTACTTCATCTTCATAACCTTTAATATCTCTATTAAAGATGTTTTTTCGTACTTCTGCACTTGCTCTTGTTACTAATTTATTAAAATCAGTTTTGGGCATGTCGCCCTTATATGTATCTTTATAAAAATCATAATCGGTATAATTTGTCATGCCCTTTCAACTCCTATTTTTTGAATTTTGCTAATACAACTTTAGCTCCATTTGTCAATGCTACACCATAATATCTTGATGCAGTTAAATCATGAATTTGTTTCTTAGGGAACCATTCATGATCTAAAGATGTATCTTTCTTTAAGAATATTGTTATAGCTGGCAATTCATCTTCTGTATACTCAGTATCTTCACTATCAGCTTCCATTTTGATTACTGGGCATACATAGAATTGTGATGCTGCAGCTAATGCTTTTACTTTATCTCCTGTTTTTAATTCTACAGTTGGGTCAACTTTAGCTTGATATTCTGCTAAATTATCAGCTGATATTGTTACAGTTCCATTTTCATCTTTTGCGTAAGTTACTAGTTTTACTTTCTTAGATTTCTTTACTTGACAACCTGCAACTTTACCAATAGCACCTTTTACCATTACACCTGGTTCGTATTTGTCTGCAGATATAAAATTACTATCTTTTAGTAAAGTGCCTTCTTGTGCTGGATGAATGAATAGTACTTTTTCAATTCCATCTTCTTCATCTTCAAATTTTGTTGAAGCATCTACTAGCCCACTATAGCTTATTTGAGATGTCCCATCTCCTGATGACATTTTTGCTTTATAAGCTTCAGCTAAAACATCGTTATCAACTTTTCCTGCTATTGATTTAGCTAACTGACTTTCAGCTTGTCCTACTGGATTTCCTAATCCAGAGTTAATTGACTCTTGTGTTATTGATACAGATTTCATAGCTTTTTTGATAGTAAATGTTGATTTACTTGCTGTCATTTTTGTTGTATCAACTTCTTCTCCTTCTGCTATATCTTCTGCATCTCCAATATAATTCCAGCTTGGTACTGTCTTAGTATCTCCTGGTACACCTTGTAAAGTTGTATCAACTTTTGCGTAAGGTGTTAATTTTAATTGTGCTTCTATCTTAGCATCTAACATATCTCCCATTACTTCTGGGTTAATCATATTTTCCATTTTTGTTGTTTCACTTGCCATATTAAATTACCTCTTTCTTTTAAATATTTGTTTTCTTAAGAAAGTGGTTGCATTTATATTTTTTTATCATTATAATGTTAAATACAAATACTTTCTTAAGTGTTTGTGAATAGGTGAGTAGTACGAAAAGTTTGGCGACGGCTCGTATTACTCATTACTAAATAAAGTTCTTAAGCTTTAAGTTGATCATACAATTCTTTATTTTCATTGTATAATTTTAATCTGTCTTGATATCCCATTTTATTGAATATCTCTTTAGTTATTTGCGTATTTCCAGGTTGTTTAATATTCCCTGTAAACGTTGGTAAAGGATTATCACTATCAAATAAATAATCGTGGTTTTCTTTGATAGAGTTTATTTGTTCCTCTAATCCTTCCACAATTTCATACTTGTCGTTATATTTAACCTTTTCCATATCTAGCATTTTACTTAAAATGTTAGTATCTTTTGCCTTATACTTAGATAAAGCTTTTTCTAATGCATTTTGCTTTTTGAAAGTTTCTATTTCTTTAGAACCCTCTGTTTTTCCTCTTTCGTACTCAGCTGTTTTAATAGCTTCGACGTCTACTTTTTCAAGTTCAGCTATTTTATTATTCTTTTCTGAAATAGTAGTATCTTTAACATTTAATTGTTCTGTTAAATCATCTACTTTTGCTTTTAATGCTGTTGTGTCCTTTCCAGCTTCAATCATTATTTTTTCGATTGCATCTGCTTCTAGTCCTAAATCTTCTAAAAATTTTCTTTTCATAATGTTTCCTTTCTCCTACTACGAACTTTTACGTGTTTTTCGTTCACGATGTAGTTATGCATTTATTCACGACTTGCATATAGTCGAATTTGGATATAAAAAATAGGCGCTATAAAACGTCTATGATTTAACTATTTTCTTCTTTCTTTTTGGTATCTATTATTTCTAATACATCGCCTCTTTTGTATATTTCTTTCGTATTTTTATCTTGTATTTCTCTATCTATATATAATTTATTTTCCTCAATTCTTACACAACAAGTATTTTTTATTAATTCTTCTGCTCTTTCTCTTTTTATTTTTTCCATATTATCACCTCCTTAAATAGTGAATATTTTTGTTTTTTTAGCGTAAACTATTGATTATTAACCTAATTTATAGTATAATTAAGTTAATAATATTATTAAAAGAAGTCGATTGAGAACCTCTAGGTTCGCAGTTGACTTCTTTATTTTCTTTTATATATTTTTAAGAACTCTTTATCTTTAAGTAAAATTATTCTGTCTAACCATAAATAATGTTTTGAACTATAAATATTTTGTATTTGATTTATTGCTTCTTCTGTATTTAATTTAGAGTTAGTAATATCAATTATAAAGTTATCTGCTTGTTTTTGCTTTCCTTTTAAATTTCCTTGTATTACATATTTTCCATTTCCATTTATTTGTTTTAAATCATATCTTTTATTTTTTACTATATAATCAGGTGTTTTTATATTTTTAGGTTCATTCACTCTCGGTATTATTTTTATTTTTCCACCATATAGTTCTCCTAACATATTAGCTACTTCTTTCTCTCTTTCGGTTGGTTTTAATATTACGTATTTATTATCTACATTATATCTAGTTCCATCTTCATCAATATAATATTGTTGTTCTGTTAATTTATATTTTTGTTTACCTTTATTTAAGATTTTGTCTGTTATATTCTCATACTTTGTATCTTTATATGTTATATTTTTATATTCTTTTATATGTTCTCTAGTATAATCACGTTTTAAATTATTTTGATTTGTAAATATGTTTAATCTATCTTGCCATTCTTTTGTCTTTATACTAGCTTTTTTGTATCCTTCTTCATCTTGTACCTTATTTGCAATTACTTGCTTTCTTTTCCATTTACGAACACCATTTTCAAGATATCTTTGTTGTTGTGTTTTTTCGTATTCTTCTTTATTTTCATCGTATGTATATTTTAAATCTTCTTTTTTAGTTGATCCATACCATGTCGTAAACAAATGCTTGCAGTTAATTCCTACAATACCTCGAATATCTCCGTAGTTGCAATGTTCCATAAAATCAGGTAATTTTTTCTCTTCTTTGGTAGCTTTTCCATCATAATTCCAACAGAAAAATTGCATTTCTTGCCACCAAGCATGATTCGTATAATTTTGTCCACCATCTCCAGTTCTAGCTCCAAAATGATTAGTAACTCTTACTATGTGATTCCCACTTTCTTTTATTACTTCTTCGTTTACTTTTCCAGCTAGTCCCCTCGTTGCAACTAATAAATCACGTCTTATTGTTCCTACTACATCATAATTTCTTATCAATCCGTTTTTATCTTGATAGGTAAGTATTGATATTCCTTTATCGCCTAATTTGTCCAAACTTTCTAATATTGCTTCTTGATAACTACATACTCCAGCATTTGCCTTTATATATGTCTCTGTTATTATATCTGTGTATGTCTGTCTTACTTGTTCTTGTATTGTTTTATTGAGATTTAAAAAAGTCTTTTCTACTTCATTGTAACTATATTTTATTAATTTTTGTATATTTGTACTATTTATAATCTTTTCTGGATTTAATAATGCATTCTTTTGAGTTGCAATATTTAGTTGTTCAATTGGTATTGAGTTTACACCAATATCTTGCATAGCCTTTAGTAATTCTTGTTTTGTTCTCCCTGTATATTCTTCTAATAGCTTTAATGTTTCATTATTTATGCCTCCAAGTTCTTTTAATTTTTCAAAATACCAATAATCACTATTAATAAATTCCTCATTCAAATTAAAATGCTCTGCAATTTTCTCTATTAATTCTAGTTCAATTTTAGAGTATATACTTAAAATAGGCTTAATTGCACTTTGTATTTTATTTTCTATCATATACTATTCCTCTAGTTCTTCATTTGGTATTTGTTCTTTGCTTCGCTCTCGCATTTTATTTACGTATTCTGTTGCTTCTTCTTCTGAATAATCTCTTGTTTGAACAAAGTATTCTATATCATCTATTAATTTAGCATTTCTTTCTACTAATGCTTGTGATTGTTTTTTTTCGCTATCGACTAGTATGCTATCGTCCCAGTCAAAACTTACATCAGCACCAACTTTATGTTTTATTCCGTACAAACTCATCAAAACATCTGTACTATAAACTAAATCTTCAAGCGATGTTTGTAATGCTCCTTGAACATCTGATATAGTTACATAGTAATCTTGTTTACTTGATTTAATCTCTGTTGCAGTCTTTTCAATATTCTCTATCTTAGATATAGTTCCAAATGCTAATCCACATTGACTTTCACATTGTCTTAACAATTCATTTAATCCGTTAAATAATGATGTATCTCTTATCTCTGGACTAAATACATTCCAACTATCATTTTCTTTTCCCATATCTAATTTTCTGTATAGTCTTTCTTTGCCTTTTGGTACTATATCGTTTCCGTCTTGATCCTTCTTTAACAATGTTTCATCAACATCAATAGCAAGTTCAGAACCTTCATATTCCCATAAAGTTCTACTAAATTGTTTATCTATTTCTTCTAGCGTATCAAGAGCATTTGCAAATATTGCAACTCCAACTGGACTTGTATTGTCAACGGGATTTGCAATAGGTATTTTAAAATATCCTCCTAATAGTTTGTTGACATGATTGATTTGTATTTCATCCTGAATGTTGTTCCAATCTTCTACTGAATTAAGTGGTATTTTAGTTCCTAATATATTGGAATTGTATATTGTAGTTTTATATGCTTTGTTTTTTATAGTTAATGTTGTATCGTTGAGTTCTTGATATTCAAGTCTCGTATATATCTCTTTTCCTCTTGTAATTTGATCAATAAAAATAGCACCTAGCAATTCGCCGGTACTATCAAACTTTGTAGGTATGAATTTATCTGCTTGTATACAACTAATCTTGATTTTTCCATTACTATAAAATGGCTTGAAGAACATTCCACCCTTTCCTAACGCATACTCTGTATTAGTTCTTATATTCTTAATAAATCTTTGATATGTTTTATCTATTTCTTTATCGTCGACTTTAGTTTTAAATTCTATTGTTACTGCTTTAGCTACCTTTTCACATATTGTCTTAGCAACATGTAATGACTTTAATTCTTCATTTAGCCAAGGTGCTTTATTATTGTAAATATTAGACCACTTTTCAATGGCAGATAATACCTCATTACTTGTTGATATATCTATATTAAAATCTTTTGCTATATCAGTTGTATTAAACATCTTATTTATTGCTCCTTTTATAAAATTTACTATTTTTTTAAACATAATGTTCCTCCTACGCAACCCTACTATATTGCTTTATATATCTCTCCCAGCTGTATTCAAATGCATCAAGTGTATCTATATCTGATGTTCCATCATCTAGTCTTTCATCTTTTCCTTGTTCTTTTGGCTTGTCATTATATACTGCATTTTCAAATGCTAATTCTAATGTGACACAATCATGTGTCATAAAAAATCTAAAACTAGCCATCAAACTTGTCGTACATCTAATTCTGTCTATTATTTCTTCTTTAATACTATTTCTTACAGATATATGAGGATATTTTTTTGATACCATAGTTTTTATTCCATTTATTAGTGTTTGTTCTGCACTATCTGGATATAACATACTAACTTGTCCATATTTATTTTGTACTCTTTCTATGAATAAATCTAATGCATTATATAATTGTTGTGGTGTCATTCCAGTCGCTTCCAATCTTTCTGACATCAAAGCTGTTAATTTTGAATAATTATTTTTTAGACCGCTTGCTACAAATGTGTGTGCTGAACCATTGCCACCAAAATCGATTCCAATTTGTATAAAATCATAGTCTGGATTATCTGTATAATAAGCTTCTTTGTTATCGCTATAAATTGTATAAATAGATCCTTCTGCAGTTACCCATAAACCTAATATATTTCGTTTATAGAATACTCCAACAAACATTCTTCTATATCTTTCTTTTACTGCTTCTGATAACGTTAAATTATCATCCATTGTAAAATGTAAATATAATATGTTTTTTTCTTGTATCTTATCTATATATTCTAATTTGAACCAATGATTTGGATTTTTAGGATTACAATTAAACCAAAATTTAGCACCTTCAACGCTTAATCTTGCTATACCTTGTTCAACGAACGATTGTGGCATTAACGCTACTTCATCAAAGAAGATACCGGCTAATGTCATACCTTGTATTAGATCTTGGCTTGATTCATCTTTACCTCCAAACAAATAAAAATAGTTAGTCTTTCCATTTTTACTAACTATTAATAAATTTTCGCTTCTTTTATGTTCATATCTATATTTAAGTGAATGTAATTGTTTTTTCAACGTATTTATAACATTTCTATTTAAAGAACCTATGGTTTTTCCACATATAGCAAAATCACACTCATCATAATTCTCCATAGCCCACATTACAAAACTAGGTGCCATACTTATAGTTTTACCACTTCTTACAGCTCCATCTGCTATTATTCCATCTTTATCTTTCATAGGTGAGTTAACGTTCCACCAAGTAAATACTTTTAATTGTTTGTTAGACATTTGTTTCCATTTGAAATTTGCTTTATTTTTCTTCTTCATTCCAAATGTCCTCCGTTTTTCCATTTAAAGCTTCTATAAATGAATTATCGTTTTCGTCATCATCCTCTTTAGTTCCTAATATATCACTTAAGTCCTTCAATGCAGATGTAAGCTCTTTTAGTCCTTTTCTATCTATAATGTCTATATATGACTTTATTTCTTCCTCTTCATCTATTATTTCTTTACTTGGCTTGCACATATCGTAATTGTATTCTACTGTCTTAGTCTTTTTCTTATTTCTTGCTATATGCATATTAAGTTCATTATTAGCTTGTACTATTTTACTTAATAAATCATTTGCTACATCTTTTACTTGTATTATTTTATCAGCTTCTTTTTCGGACTCTTTCTCGAGTACTTTTTCTATTACTTTGGTACTTTTTTTGTCCTCTTTTAGTACCTTTTTTTCTTTCCATCCTTTTGTACTCTTTTTAGTACTTCCGTTTGATTTTATTCCTTTATCTTTCAGAAAGCTACTTACTGATTTATAATCACTTAATATGTATTCTTTTTCTAACTGCTTCCAGTCATATTTCGCCACCTCGCTCACCTACTTTATTTTGCTTTAATTTATATTTTTCGACACTTTTTGACATTCTTTTCACTTTTACTTTGCTACAATATTTATAGAAAGTGAGGTGAAATACTATGTCTACATTTATAATTACATATGATTTAATATCCGATAAAGATTATTCTAAATTATATGAAGCCATTAAGAATTATGGCTATTATGCTCATTTATTAGAGTCTATTTGGATAATTAAATCTTCAACTTCTTCAACTGATATAAGAGATAATTTAAAAAATTATATTGACGATGATGATAAGATTTTCGTAGCAAAATTAACTAGAGAATGTGCTTGGAAAAATCTATCTAAAGAAGTTTCTGATTGGATACATAATAATGTTTAAAATCTATAGGAGCTATAAAATGCTCCTATTTTTTATATCTATATCTTTTTAAAATATTTATCTACTATATTTCTTATAATATCGTGTGAATTTGATATTATATCTACTACATCTTCTTCATTGTAATTTCTATCTTGATGTGTTATATATGTTAATATATAGCAATGTCCTAATTCGTGTAATAAAGTACTTCTTTTTCTATCAGCACATAAATCTTTATCTAAAAATATTTCTTGTGTATCTGCATATGTTAGTCCGTAATATTTTCCATCTGTTATTGGATTTTCATAATGTTTTTTTAATTCTTCTTTCATTTCTTGTTGTGATAATTCTTTTATGTACCATGTTTTATTATTCATTTTAAATTTCATTATTCTTGCTCCTTAAAACACTCTTTCTTTTTCTTGCAGTCTTTACATTTTCTTTTCATACACTCTTTATAATTAAATCTTGATTTTAACTTGTTATATGTCTCTATATCTGTTCTTTTTAATATATCTTCTATTTTCATACTCTTTCCTCGCAAATTTCTTTATATTTACAAATATCACATTGCTTTTTAGAATCTACTATACATTGATTTCTTTTTATTCGTTTCTTGTAATACTCT
>CAKPQL010000018.1 GCA_934178555.1 uncultured Clostridia bacterium | reverse complement strand
GGTGATATATCAGCTAAAGACGCTGGTAAAATAGGTGGTAACATGGTTAAGAAAATGATCCAACAAGCTGAAAATTCTATGATAGGTAGATAAGTTAAATTACTAGATTATTAGTTTTAAGCAGGATAGTTTAAAGTTTTTGTTTTTATGTTACATAAAGGCAGGAGCTTTAGCTCCTGCCTTTATTATTACCATGGGGGCACCTGAAAATAATCAGAACATGGGAATAATTATCGATGCAAAGCGACTTTTTGAACTACTTTCAGAGTTATCGGATTCAAATCCTATCACTTTGCCAGTATCGTCTATAGTCAGCTTCGTCTTCAAGTTCCATCTCTGCGGATTGCCAAAAACATTTTTCTTTTTCAGCACTTTCTTGTCCGAAAGCGGAACGCGCTCATGTACAGATACCACCTTTATAATTTTATAATTCTCGTCATCAGTTCCAAGAAAATACATCTGTTCCTTGTAATGAATAGTATCGAGGACTGTAAAGCCGTCTAAGGTATAGTATCTTCCTATTGAGCTTCCATAGTTCTTGAGATTCCGCTTATAGCGGATTTTTCTCATCTTTCTTTTCTTTTTGTTGTTAAATTTCATACTGTTGCCTTTCTGCCATTACGGCGCATAAAGTATTCTAGAACAATTTGCCCCAAAATTATTCTATTATAACGAGCATATAAATATTTTACCATAAAATTACATATAATGCAAAATTATTAAGTTTACCAAGTCAGTACACTTAATAGTTTTTAGTTTTATATTATTTTTCTTTCTACATATTTTGATGTCATTATGTTTAATAATCCTCCGTAATTCAACTTAAAGCTTACTTCATCTCCTACTTTATATTCTTGCTTGCAATCTGTTACATCTAATATAACATGATCACTACTTCCACCTAATACTATTATATCATTATCTTGAGGTATTAAGCAGTCCAATCTGACATCTTGCTTTCCTAATGCTATAATTGCTTTTTTTCTGATTCCTCTATCTATGAATGTTGGTATATGACCAAACGAATCCACATAATGTTTTCCCCTAGGTACTGATGTTTTTTCTTTTAATTCAATTATTTGAGTTTTCAAAATAAAATTATTTCTGTTAAACTCTAAAATTGGTTCTTCAAAACAAGGTACATTTCCAAGAAAAACAGATTCTCCCAATCTTAAATTATTCACTCTATCCGGCAACTCTCCATTTTTTAACATTTTATATGAGCTTGAATTTCCTCCAGAAATTAATTCAAATTTTATATTGAATTTTCTTTCCAATTCTTCTGCAACATCAACTAACTCTTTCATGTTTTCTTTAGTTGGAATTGTTGCACCATAGCAGCTTAAATTTGCTCCTAATCCATATATCTTTATATTTGATAGTTTTAGTGATTCTTTTATTACTTCTTCTAATTCTTGCTTTGAGCAACCTTCTCGTAGGTCTCCTAACTCATACATAAGTATAACTTTATGAATTTTATTTTGCTTTATAGCTGCTTCGTTTAATGCTTTTAAAGTAACTAATTCACTGTTTAAACTAACATCACTATATTTTATTACATCTTCTACTTCACAAATCATTGGTATTCTTATAAGCCATTTTTCTACTTTTATATCTTTATAACTAATTAAATTTTCTATTCTTGATTCCCCTATACAAGTTATTCCGTTATCTGTTATAGCTTTAACCACTTCTTTATTATCTGATAAGACTTTTGTTATTAAGCAATAAATTTTATTATTTTTTTCGCAAATTTTCTTCATTGCCTTTGCATTTTCTATAATCTGATTCAACTTTATTTCAACTATAGGATACATTTTTATTCTTCCTTTCTTTTGTTTTCAATAAATTTCTTTATGCATTCCATAGATTTTAATTCTATTTCAAATTCATCCTTTTTTATACTTTTGTCTATTTTTTCTCCCTTATTTTCTATAGCTAACTTTATTATTTTTTCAGTATACCAAGGATTTTTTACTAAAACTGGACCAAGCGCATTTGTAAATATTACATTTTTGTATTTTGCACCTTCCGTACTTTTTCCATCATTATTTCCCATTCCATATTTTATAGTTCCAAAGGCAATATCAGAATTTAGTTTTGTATCTATTAATTGTATTTGATTTGCCATAATCTCCATATTTTCATCTTCTTTTAAAGTAAAATGTAAATCATTTCCATATACATCTTTTCTTTCTATACAATTCATATCTAATATTCCTAAACCTTCAAATTTAGTTCCATCAGCTCTTAAAGTTTCTTTTGCCATAATACATCCAGTAGTTCCTATTAACAATACAATGCTTCCTCGTTCGATATATTCCTTTAATTCATTTTCTTGTTTCTTTAATGCCTCTATTACAGCTGGCATAACTTTTACTTCTCCAACATTGAATAGGATTATATCAGTATTTTCAAAATCTATTTTTTGGTTATAACTTTCTATCTTTTTTACATTTGTTTCTATATCTAACATTTTTGCAATTCTCTCTAATGCTAGTATATTTCCTCTATCACCATGTAAATTTAATATATCAGGATATGCCCAAACTATATTTAACATTGGTTTACCTCCCATAAGATTCATTTTTTATTAATCAGATAACAAATATGTTATTTTTGTCTATATTACTCTTTATTCAATTCTTTCATGTGTCTTTCTAGTGCCTCATACGCATGTAACCAAGTTATTAAATAAACATTCTTTGTTTCACTTTTATCTAATTCTGCTAGTACATCTTCAATTTCTTCTGTTGGAAGTACAGTAATCTTATCTTTTTCTACCCCTGCATATATTAATATGTTTGCACTATCATACGCAACTGCTTCTGAAAAGCATATATATTTATCTATATTAGAATTTATTAATTCATCATAATCGCAGTCGAATCCATAAAATGTATTTGTATAATATGGTTTAAAATCTTTCAATTCTTCAAGTCCTATAGCTAATATTTTTGGTGTTTTATCTAATGCAACATAATCTAAAGCAGATTGTAAAGTTTCTGGGTTTTCTTGCTTTATACGTATATATTTTATTTCTTTATCTTTATATTTTATTGTTTCTAATCTACCTCCAATATTTTTAAAGGTTGCAAATGATTCTTGGATTTTTTCTTCTGATATTCCAAAACTTTTACATATAGCAATGCATAGTACATAATTATACAAGAAAAATGGCTGTGTATAATTCATTGTATATTTTATATTATTACATTCAAAAGTTTTTTCATCATAATTAATATTTTTTGCAAAAAATTCTATATTATCTTCACTTCTATATCCACAATTTGAACATTCAAATTTTCCTACATTGTCAATATTATAATATTCAAATTTAATCTTATCATTACATTTTGGACAAGGTAAAGTAACATCATAAAAACTATTCTTTTCAAAAGATTTTTCATTTCTTTCTATTCCATAATAAACTACTTTACATCCAATGTCTTCAAAAGATTTTGCTCTTGGTTCTTCGTTATTTACATATATCGTCATATCTTTATTTAGTACTTCTTTAATTTTTTGATATATAAAATCCGGTTCGCCATTTCTTTGAACTTGGTCCTTTTGTAAATTTGTTATACATATATTTTTAGCTGGTAGTTGGTCATGAATACGTTTTAAATATCTTTCATCTGTTTCAAAAACCATATACTCTGTTTTTATTTTTCCAAAAATAGTAGAATTTTTTATCATTGCTGTAGCAATTCCAGTAATTAGATTTGCACCTTCCAAATTAGTTGTAACTGTTTTTCCTGCTGTTTTTAATGCGTTTATTATCATATTATTAGTAGTTGATTTTCCGTTTGTTCCTGTAATAAACACAATTTTATTATAATCTATGTTTTTAAAGTTCTTTATAAAATTTTTAGATATTCTATAAGCATACTTACCTGAAAGATTTGTTCCCCTTCCTTTTGCCACTATATTTACTACAAAAGCCACTATTTTGCCAAATATTAAGGCTATATGAAATCTTATTTTTTCCATTTTGATGAATTCCTTTCTCGTATCTTGTCTTCTTAATCAGAATACAATTCTATCCTGATTAAGATAATAATGTTTATATACAAAATAGGCGATTATTATATTAATCGCCCTTCTTTTGATCTATGCCTCTGGTTCAACTATACCATAGTTTTTTCCATCTTTAATTTTGTATATTACATTTACCTTGTTTGTTTCAATATTTATAAATGGTAAGAACATATTAGCTGGTTTTTCTTGTAATTTTAATTTTGCATCTTCTGCTGTCATTGGTTTTATTTCATAATATAATGTTTTTATTATTTCATTTTCAATTTCTGCTTCTCTTTTTTCTTGTGATATTGTTTCCATTTGTTTTATAGAACCTTCTTTATTTGCTCTATCTTTTTGTGTTTTCCATTTTCTAATTTGTCCTTCTAATATATCTATATCTTTATCTATTGATGCATATAAATCTTTATGTGCTGTAACTGCTCTAAATACATTTGAATTTACTTTAACTGATATTTCTGCTATTTGTTCTGATTTTTCTGTTCTTATTGTAACAGTTGTATCAAGTTCCTCTTCAAAATATTTTTCTATTCTTTCTAATTTTTTATCAACATAATCTTTAATTGCCTCAGTTGCTTTTAAATCTTTTCCTGTAATTTTTGTACTCATAATTATTTCTCCCTTCAATGTTTTTTTCTATTATATATTAACTTGTTATTTTTTTCAAACATTTTTTACATATTTTTTAGTTTTTTCTTAAATTTTATATTCCTTTTCTAATTTTTCTGTTAAATATAATTTCGAAACAATTTCTAATTCTCTTTTAGATTCCTCGTTTACCTCAAAACTATATATTTTTTTGGCATCTGATAATACTATATATCTTATTGCATCTTTTGTTGTTTCTGATATTTTTACTGCACCTTTATCAAGATTTCCGCAGTTTGTACATTTAAATCCATTGTCCAAAAAGCTAAAATAACTAAATTCTTCTTTTTCTCCACATATAGTACATTTATCTATACTAGGTCTAAAGCCTATTATTGACATTAATCTTATCCTGAATATTGATATTACCAAATCTAAATCTTTGTCCGTTTTTGATATAACATACAATGTATTTAAAAATAGCTGTAATATTTTATAGCTATTTTGATTTTCTGTTGTTACATCATTTATTATCTTGGTTATATATACTGCATATTTTAACTTGTCCAAATCCACTCTTATATCATAAAACATTTCTATACTTTCACAAGAATTTATATTATATGTATTACTACCTTTGTACAAAATGTATTCTCCAAAGCACAAAAATTGAGTGCCTGACATAAGAAGGCTTTTAGGTCTTCTCGCCCCTTTTGCAGCGCACCCAATTTTTCCGCAATCCTGGTGTTAACATTGTTAACATCTTATCAAAATCACCATTGTTATTTTCAGCAATTATTATTCCCTTTGTTTTTACAATTCCCATTTTCTTCAATCCTTATATTGTTTTCTATATCTTTTAATTGTGTATATTCTAAAAAAGTATCTATATTTCCAGTATTTTTAAAGGTATTCCAAGCTATTTGTTTTATCATACAATTCACTCCTCTCAAAGTTACCTTTAATTTTATCATTAGCTTTTTTGAAAATTTTATGCAACATTTTTTTATTAGTTTGTGTTCACACCAAAACATATAATAAAGAACGAATTTTAGTTATATATTTTGGCACAAATTCTTTTATTTTGTCGTATCAAACTTTTTTACTATTGATTCTTTGTCTTGCCAATCTTCTTTTACTTTTACCCACAATTTTAAATTTACTTTTGTTTCTAAAAGCTTTTCTAATTCTATTCTTGCTGTTTGCCCAATTCTTTTTAGCATTGCTCCATTTTTTCCTATTATTATTCCTTTATGAGAATCTCTTAAACAATATATAGTTGCTTCTATATCATATATGTCTTCTTGCTTTGTAGTTTTTCTATTTGTGTATTTTTCAATTTCTACATATATTCCATGTGGCACTTCTTCATTTAAAAACATTAGCGCTTTTTCTCTTATTATTTCTTCAGATATTTGTCTCATAGTTTGATCTGTGTATTCTTCTATATCATAATATGCAGGACCTACTGGCAAAAGTGATACAATTTTATTTAATATTAACTCTATTCCATCCTTTTTTACTGCTGATATTGGTATAATTTCTTCAAAATCGTATTCATTACTATATAATTTCATTATTTCTAGTAATTTTTCTTTTTTTACTAAATCTATTTTGTTTATTATTAATATCGTTTTCGTATTTTTTTGCTTTAGTCTTTCAAGTATCTCGCTTTCTGCCTTACCAATATATGTTTTTGTTGCATCTATCAAAAACAATATGACATCTACATCTTGTATTGTTTCGTATGCCGTATTTAACATTATTTCATTTAATTTGTTTTTTGGTTTATGTATTCCGTGGTGTATCTATAAAAACTATTTGTGCATTGTCTCTGTTTACTATTCCTTTTATTGCTGTTCTAGTTGTTTGGGTTTTGTTTGCCATTATAGCTATCTTTTCACCAACTAGAGCGTTAAGGAGTGTAGATTTGCCTACATTTGTTTTTCCTATTATTGAAACGAATCCTGATTTAAAATTTTCCATGCTAATCCTTTCTGTTATGCTTTTTATTTTAATAATTTATTCTTGAGTAAATGTCACGTTTGCTTTTAATGGACAAATTTGTACAAATGTATTTCCATCATTTACTTTTATTTCGTTACCTTGTAAATCTTTATATACTGTTTGTGATTTTCTGTCATTTTTCTCACATGTTATTTCTATTGCCTTTCCATTTGTTATATAATATCCTTTTAACTTTCCTATGTTTTTTATACCTTGTCTTCCTTTATTTTCAGCATCTGTTAATGTATAGTTTTCAGCAAATGTTATTATTATATTTTTAGTTGTTATGTCATTTCCTGTTGATAATTCTGTTTGTTTTTTTCCTTTCGCATATTTAGTATATCTCTGTGTTTCTTCGTTATACTTAAATTCAATTACATTGTATGAAGTATATGGTATTTTTACATATGTAGCAGTCTGTCCATCTTCTAGTAAAACTTCATCTGTTGTATAATTTAATACACTTTCCTGATTAGATGTTGTTCTATATCCTCTTCTATTTGCTACTGCTAATAATTTATCTGTACTCGTTAATGCATTATGCGGAGCTTTTTTTACACTATCTCTCCAATATCCTGCATCTTCATATATTCCATTTATATTATTTATTCCATATTTTGATATGTCTGACTGTGCTTGTGGGCTCCATCCATAATGAGCATATATTGCATCATTTTCCATTGCATAATCTATAAAGTAATGTCTTGAACTTCTTACTGGTCCAATTTTATCTAGATTTACATTTTTAAATACAGCCATTAGTCTTGTTTCTCCGCCTTCAACAATTATCTCATATACCATATATGCATCATTTATTCCTGCTTGTGGCCATGCATTTGTATTATTGTCTATCATTACTGCTATTGGTCTATCTGTACCTGTGTATATTTGTATCTTTTTTTCAGGCTCTGGCGTTTGTATTGAGGTATTATTATCAGCATCTGTTTGTGCTACTGCTTGATTTTCCTTTCCTTTCATCATATACAATGTAACTCCTGCTGCTATAGCAAGTATTATTATTGCAATAATAGGAAAAATTACTTTTGATTTTTTCTTTTCGTTCAACTCTCTTTTACTCATTTTACTATCCCCTTTATTTAATATATTTTTATAAAAAACAACCCTAAAAATATTTTATAACTAATCTCGTATTATATTTAATTTGTTTAATATAGTTTCTTCTTTTTTTCTCATCTGTAGCTTATCATTTTCCTCCATATGGTCATATCCCATTAAATGATAGAATCCATGAACCACCATATATGCTAATTCTCTTGTAAAACTATGCCCATACTCATTAGCCTGTTCTTGTACTCTATCTATTGAAATTATAATATCTCCTAATACTTCTTGTATACTAGGATTTATGTCTAATATCTCATCTTTTTCAAACATTGGGAAAGACAATACATCTGTTTCTTTATCTATGTTTCTATACTGCTTATTTATTTCTCTAATACTATTTGGCGTTGTTAATATTATATTTATGTATATATTTTTATTTAGCAACTTTTCTTCTTCAAAGCATTTTTCCACTACTTTATTTATTATTTCTTCATATTCTATATTTTTTTCTACTTCATCATAGTTTATTTGTACAACTTTCAATTGTTGCCTCCTTTTATTTACTCTGTCTATGTCCTATACTTTTTCGTTAATTTTCTGTCTTATATTTCCTGCATACTTGCAATTTTTTAATGTTTTTGATTTGTTTTTTAATTGTCTCATTGCTCCTAATTCTACTAATCTTTTCTTGTAAATATCTATTATTTCATGGTAATCATTTTTACTTTGATTTAAAGCTTTTAAATCATTTTTTATAAATAATATTTCTTGTTTTTCTTTTCTCATATTCTCACTTGATATTTTTTGTATTTCTTTATATTCATTCCAGAATTTTTTATATTCATCTCTTTGCACCGGCTTGTCCCAATACACTTTTGTAGATAATATTTTTAAATTATATTCTTCTATAAATTTTAATAACAAACAATATATATTATTATATTTACTAGTTCCATTATATTTTACAATTAAATTTCTAGCATTTTTTAATAATCTAACATAACATTTTTCTGCTGTTACAAGCGGTAAACTATGTGTAAATATCATTCTACTTATAGCAAGTAAGACTATATTTTTTTCTAGTATATCTATATCATCTAATTTACCTGCTAAAAATCTTTGATATCTATCATATTCAGCTAGTAATTCTTTATTATTTTTATTTTCTTGTTGTTGCATTTTTATAGGCAAAACATTGATAACATATTCCTCTATTGTATCAAATATTTTAGAGTATATCTCATCTTTATTAGCATACTTATCCATGCTATCTACCAATTGTACAGAATAATTCTTTATTATTCCTTTGTATAATGAATCCATCTTTTCCACATAAAATGGATTCATTTTATTTAATAATGCTACTTTGTTCTGTGCAGATATTCCTTTATATTCTAGTTCTAGCAAATATTTTTGCTTTCTGTATTTATATTCTGTATAATACTTATCTTTTAAATTTACAATTGTATAATAATTTGATAATGCATCTTTTTCGAATTGACTTGCTAAGTTGTTTTTTACTTTTTTATATAAAGATTCCATTATGTATTTGTCTATTGCCTCCAAATATAAAGCATAAGTTTCTTCATACTTTTGACTCGCTTGTTCTTCTTTTTCTGAGTCATTTTGTATTACAATTTCTTTGTAATTGTAATAAGATTTTAGTACATTGCTTCTTTTTATTGAAATCATAATATTATTAATACCAAATTTAGTAGGCATCAATAATTGAGTTAATTTATTGGAAATTTTAACAAAAAATGTTTTATCTGTGTTGTACAATTTTAAACTTCTCTCTTGCATATCATTCACATCCCCTTTTAGAATATAATTTTTTCTTCGGTTCCAATCTTCTCGATAACTTCATATATGACTTCTACTTCTATGAATCCCTCATTTTTGTATGTATTAATTTGTTTATTTACTATATCGCTAGTATCTGCTATTTCATTTTGTAATTCTTCTTCTAGCTTAGGTACGTTCATACTTATAAGTTCTTCTTCCGTATATGTTACCTCTTTTTGTTCATATTCATAATTTGTTGCTTTTTTCCATTCGATTGGTAAATAAAAATTAGAAAACAACTTTACTTTTTTATTCTCATTTATTGTATCATAATTTTGAAAATTTGAAAGGCTTTTATAAAAATTTATTTTAAAATTATTAATATTTATACTATATTTATTTTCTTTTTTTCCTGTAGGTACTGATATAAGTTGATTATAGTATGCTTTCGTCTTTTTTGTATACCATACTTTGGCTTCTATATCTGCTCTCGCATGAACATATCTTATTCCTGTAAATTTTCCTTCAAGCCATCCATTTACAAGTGGCGTTCCTACTTTCACTAGATCTCCAACATTTGCTGCAAGTGTTCCATTTTGAGCATTTATTTTTGTTATTATTCCTTCTTTATTAGAAACAATATTGCAATATTCATCCTCTGCTATTATTTGTGGTTTTTCTTTACTTTTTACAATTTCTACTTTTGCATTAGTTCCATCAATTTTTATTCCCATCCATGCAATATCATTTCTATTTAATCTAATATTATTTATTACCTTTTTTACATCAATTTTTCCTTTTAATGTTCCTATTTTTAACCCTTCCTGTTCTAGCATACTTATTATTTCACATTCATCTATATTTCCATCTGAAACTACTTCTATATTCCAAACATAATTTGAAGTTATTACTAATATTAAAATTATTGATATTAAACATAGTGCAAAAATTTTTCTTTTTCTATATTTATTTAAAAAGAATGGTAATCCTTTTTTGTTTTTTATTTCTATTTTGCATTTAGTTGTCTTTGCTATTTTTTTCAAACGTTTAAATTCATTTATTCCAATTCTAGCATACATTATAGTTGATTTATCTCTTTTTACATTCCATAGGAAAATCTTTTTATTATTACAAATATTTATAAACCTCTCTATATAATATCCTTCTACTTTTATATCAACATATCCTAATATGTAATTTATTAATATCTTTAGAAACACAATTATTCCTCCTCATCTACATTAGGCTCCAATGTCATACTATCTATCTTTCCAGTTACTAAAATATCATTTTCTGTCATTTGCTTTAAATTCAAATTATATCCATTTATATTTATAATGCCTACATATGTATTTATACGTATATAAATCTCCTCATACTCTAAAATTCCTTTATAGTTTTCTATTAACATTTCACCAAATCCAACAATTGTAATCTTTGGCTCGTTGCTTACTATTTCTGTTGGCATTTCTAGCCATTTATCTATTCTTCTTCTACCTCTGTTTTGCTTTGCCATAAATTAATTCACCCTTTTTATTAAATTATATTAATTTATATGCAAACCAAATGTGCAATATACAATTTGTTTTTTACATATAAATATGATATAGCTTTTTCTTTCTATATGTTGTATAATGTTTCTATGAAAAAGTTAATTGTTGATAAAAAATATGATAATAAGAAATTGAATACGTTTTTATTAGATACTTTCAGTGGCCTAAAATTAAATACTATCTTTAAAGCACTAAGAAAAAAAGACATTCTTGTAAATAATAAAAGAATCCATGAAAACATTACAATTCATTTAGGGGATGAAATTACAATTTATATAAAAGATGAATTTTTAGATAAAAAAATAAATTACTCTATCATTTACGAAGACGAAAATATTCTAATCGTAAATAAGCCATCTGGAATATCTGTTACACCAGATTCTAATAACGAAGATAACCTAACGGACTTGCTTTCTAATGATTTAGGTTTAACTTTATACCCTTGTCATAGATTGGATAGAAATACATTAGGTTTAGTTTTATTCGCCAAAAATACCAATACTTTGAACATTTTATTAGAGAAATTTAAAAGCAAAGAAATCGAAAAGCATTATCTATGCTATGTTTATGGGATTTTAAATAAGAATTCAGATACTTTAGAAGATTATTTATTTAAAGACAATAAAAAATCAATAGTATATATTTCTAGTTCTCCTAAAACTGGTTATAGAAAAATAATAACTACATATACAGTTCTCAATACATATAAAGACAAAAATATATCCTGTTTAGATGTAAATTTAAAAACCGGCAGAACACATCAAATACGTGCACATTTAGCTCATATTGGTCATCCTATAATTGGCGATGGAAAATATGGTATTAATACTGTAAATAAAAAATTTAACGTATCTACTCAAATGCTTTGTGCATATAAACTTAACTTTCATTTTAGCTCAAATTCTAGTATTTTAGAATATTTAAACAATAAGGAATTCAAAGTAGACAATCCATTTAAAATATAATTTAACAAAAGACACGTTTTATCATTGTATAAAACGTGCCTTCTTTTATTTAAAAGAAACTTTCAAATTCTTCGCTTGATATAATTTCCTTTTCTAATAATCTTTCAGCTATTGCATGTAATTTATCCATATTAGCTAATAATATCTGTTGTGCCTTAATATATGCTTGTTCTATCATTTCTCTTACTTCTTTACCTACTTGATCTTCTAGTTCATCTCCAAATGGTTGTACTTCATAAGGTTCTTCTTTTTTCAATGATATTGGTCCAATTGTATCACTCATACCATATACTGTTACCATATCTTTTGCAATTTGAGTTGCAACCTCTATATCGTTGCTTGCACCTGTTGATATATCATTTAACGCTACTTTTTCTGCTGCTCTTCCACCTAGTAATGCAATTAATTTTTCCTCCATCTCTGTCTTTGATATATAATATTTATCTTCATCTGTTTTATACATTGTATATCCGCCAGCAAGTCCTCTTGGTATTATAGATACCTCTTTTACATCTAATTGTGTAGCTAAGAATTTGCTTACTATTGCATGTCCAGCTTCATGATATGCTGTTAATTTTTTATCTTTATCAGATATTACCCTACTATGTTTTTCTAATCCTACAGTAACCTTTTTAACAGCTTCTTCTATATCATCTTTTTCTATTTCTCTATGTTTCTTTATTGTTGCAATTATGGCAGCTTCATTTAATACATTTGCTAATTCTGCTCCTGTAAATCCAGCAGTATCATCAGCAATACTTTTTAAACTTACATCTGATGCTATTTTTTTATCTTTTGCATGTATTTTTAATATTTCTTCTCTTCCCCTTACATCTGGAGCAGTTACTGTTATTTGCCTATCAAATCTTCCTGGTCTTAATAAAGCTTTATCTAACATTTCTGGTCTATTAGTTGCTGCTAACACTATAACTGTTTCGTTAGTTTCAAATCCATCCATTTCAACTAATAACTGATTTAAAGTTTGATTATTTTCTGTTTCTGCTCCACTTCCACTGCTTCTTCTTGAACCAATTGCATCTATTTCATCTATAAAAATTATACATGGAGCTATTTTTTTTGCTTTTTCAAATAATTTTCTAACACGTGAAGCTCCAAGTCCTGCAAACATTTCTATAAACTCAGATCCACTCATTGATATAAATGGAACCCCAGCTTCTCCAGCAATTGCTTTTGCTATTAATGTCTTCCCTGTACCTGGCTTACCACATAGAAGTATTCCCCTTGGAATTTTTGCTCCCATCTCATTGAATTTTTTAGGATTCTTTAAAAATTCAACAATTTCTAACATTTCTGTTTTTTCTTCTTCTAATCCTGCAACATCATCAAATTTTACATTAGTTGTATTTCCTTCGTCTCCATATACCTTACCTTTTTCGCCTAATCCTTGCATTTTTAATATCACAATAAATAAAGCTACTATCATAATAGTTGGTAATAAAGAAAATAATACATCTGCAATTTTTAAAATTATATTTGGTTGTTTCTGGTTAAAATCAATTTGATTTCCATTTAGCAACTCGTCTTGTATATATTCAACAAACACCTGTGTATTAGGCACTATAGTTGTTTTTTCTTGTTCTACATCTTTTTGTTTTACTTTTATAGTTGTACTACCAACTGTCATTTCAATTTTTTCAATTTTTCCGTCTTTAATCTGTAATAATAATTCATCATATGCTAAAGTTTTTTCATCTTTGTTCTTATCACTATTGCTCATAAAAGCAAATGCAACAGTTGCACCTATCAATACTATTATTGCTATCCATATTATAATTTTATAAATATTTTTTTTTGGTTTTTCTTTCATAATTTTATTCCTTTCTCATAGTAGCTCTTTATTTTTTTAAACCTACACTAAATTAATTTTAAGTTTCCGGTTCTGATTTTGGTTCCTCTTCTTGATTTTCAGGTTCTTGTTTTTCTTCATTTTTTTGATCTTCATCTGGCTCTTTATTTTCTCTTTGCTCTTTTTTTACTTTTCTCTGCTCATTTACTATTTTTATTAATTCTTGTTGATGCTCTATAAAATCAGTTTTTATCATCAATATAGCAGTAATTATATAAATATATGCTATTACATTATATACTATTGAAAAATAATCTATTGTAAATCCTGTTAACATATTTACAATAATATATATACAATTTAAAATTATTGGTAGTGTTAAAGCATATATAGACATTATAAATACTGGCTTATATCTAAGTCTAATTCTAGTTATTCTTGATATTATAATTCCCAATATTGAAATTAATAAAATATCACCAAATCCTAATACGAAAAAAACACAATACATATATATGATAATACTTAATGCTAACATTGCATAGAATTCAAAATTATTATTACTTTTTATATAATTAATTCCTTCATCTATCATTTGC
Source organism: uncultured Clostridia bacterium (assembly GCA_934178555.1). Taxonomy (GTDB): domain Bacteria; phylum Bacillota; class Clostridia; order TANB77; family CAG-508; genus CAKPQL01. Next base: position 11,527 of record CAKPQL010000018.1, on the reverse strand, counting down.
ATATCTATTCCGTTTTCTGCCATCTGGTTATACATTATTTGTAATTGCTCTTCATCATTGATTACTGTTGAAAATTTATAGCAAAAAGCAATAGATATTATTATCGAAAATATTATCATAATCTTAGCATAATATTTTATAGCAACATTTGTTTTTTCTAAAGCAAAATCCGCATAAGCTTCAAAATCTGTAACTGCTTTTTTTACCCTTCTAAAAAATGGTATTTTTAAATTTTCCTCCATTTTTGCCTCCTTGTTATTATGTATTTCCATAATGTTTATGTCAAACACCATATGCCCCATACGTATTTTTATTAGATATTTTCAAAATATTTCTTTAAATTTTCCTCCTGTAATTCTTGTGTATCATTTTCAAATCTTATAACTTTGATGTTCTTTGTTTGCTTTTCTACCTCATCAGCAAGTTTTAAATATTCTCTTTGCTGTAGCATACTACTCTTTACATCAAATTTTTGATATTCATGTTTATCTCTTTTTATTCTTTTTTCATATAATCCTTCGTCTTGTAAATATAGTATAACCAAATATATATCATATTTTTCTATATTTTCTAAAGTATCAAGTTTTTTTAATAATTTGTTATATATTTCAGTAAATTCATAATTTTGATATCCTAGTCTTGAATATACCTCATTTGTAAAAAATGTTCTATCAAAAATCATATTTACATCTTCACAATTTTCCATATATTCCAATAATTTTTCATATTTTAATTTTATTTTTGCTTTTCCTGTTTCTGTCTTATCTTTTATACCAGACAACCTATATAAATCTGTTGCTTTCATTTTTTCTCTTAATAAATTCGTAAAAGTTGTTTTTCCTACACCTTGTGGACCTTCTACTATTATTATTTTATCTTTCATTTTTTACCTCTATAATTATTTATAATATTTATCATATATCATTACATTATTCTACTAAATAATGGTTCTACACCTGTTAAGTCAACACTTTCTGATATTTCTATATATTTCCATTCTGGATTTGTTATATCTAAATAACTTCTAATTTTAGCACATGCTTCTGGCATAAATGGTTCAAAAAGATTAGATAAATTTGCAATTATGTTTGCACATGTATATATAGTATTATTAAATTCTTCTATATCCTCTTTCTTTTGAACCCATGGTTGCTTCTCATCATAATACTTATTTGCATATTCTACAAGTTGCATTACTTTATCTGATGCTTGTTTAAATTCTAAATCTTCTATTAAATTTGCAACTTCCTTATATGTTTTTTCTATTTCTTTTTTTACTTCTTCGTTCATATTTCCGATTGGTAGTTTTTCTAATCCCTTAAATCTTAATGTTCTATTTACTAAGTTTCCGAATTTATTTAAAATTTCACTATTGTGAGTTGTTTCAAATCCTTCTATTGTAAAATTTGTATCCTTTTTCTCTGGTCCATTATTTATAATGTGATATCTTAATGAATCTGAATTATATTTATCTAGCATTTCTAACGCTGTTATTCCATTTCCTTTGCTTTTAGAAATTTTTTCATCATTTATATTTAAGTACTCTGTAGAAACTATTACATCTACCATATGGAAATTTTCTTTTAATCCCAATAATAGGCCATTTAAAATTATACTATGAAATGTAATATTATCTTTTCCATGTACCATATAAATTTTATTGTTATGTCCATCTTTCCAGAAATCTTCCCAAGATGTTCCCTTTTCTTCACAAACCTTCATAGTATCTGTTAAATATCCAAGTACAGCATCTATCCATACATACATTTTTTTATCTTCATAACCAGGTAATGGTATATCTATTCCCCAATCTAAGTCTCTTGTTACAGCTCTATCTATTAAACCTTGTTTTAAATATTTTTCAGTTTCATTCTGAGCATTTATTCTCCATTTATTTTTATTTCTATTAGTATTTTTTTCTATTTCTTCTTGAAATTTTGAAAGTGCAAAATATAGATTTTTATTATCTTTTTGTACAGCTTTTGTACCACATTCTAAACATACTCCCTCTGATATTTCCTCAATTGTAGGTACATGTGAACAAACATCACATTGATCTGCCTTTGTAAGATTTCCACATTCTGGACAAGTTATTTGTATATCTCTGTCTTGTAAAAATTTATTACATTTTGGACAATATGCTTGTGGTTCTATTTTCTCATATATATAACCATTATCATATAATTTTTTAAATATTTCTTTTACTTTTTCTGCATGATATTCTGTATCTGTCTTTGAATATAAATCATAAGAAAAATTCATTTTTTTAAATGTCTTCTTAAATTCTTCATCATAATAATCACATATCTCTTTTGGACTTTTTCCCTCTCTTTTAGCTCTTTGAGTAATAGGAGTTCCGTGGCAGTCTGTTCCAGATACATACATTACGTTTTCTCCTTTTAATCTAAAATATCTAGCTAAAACATCACCAGAAATTAATCCAGCCAAATGCCCTAAATGTAATGAATTATTTGCATAAGGCCATGCTCCACCTATTAAAATATTTTGTTTTTCCATATTTATTCACATTCCTTTCTTAGGATAAATTTACAAATTATTATCTACGTCTTCTTGCATAAGCATCTCCCCAAGGTGTTCTACCTTCATCATCATCATCTTTTTCTTGGTTCTCTTTATCTTCATTTTCTTTTTCTTTTTTACTTTTATCTTCTATTTGCTCTTCTTTCTTTTCTACTTCATACTTAATTGATGTTTCTATTTCTTTTATATCATTTTTTCCTTCATCATCAAATTCATATACTTTAGTTATATCAGTTGAATTAACAATTACAATTCCCCTTTTAGAATTATTTTCTCTTACTACAACATAATTATATTTTTCATCTTCTGTTTTTATTGTTGTTAAATCTCCTGCTTTTATTTTATGATTATCACCAGGTTTATCTATATTTAATTGTTCCATTACTTCATAATTAAATTCATTACTTTCAATACCTGAGAGTTCAACTAATTTTCCATTTGATGCTACTTGCATTATTTGGGTTTTATTATTTCCGTATTTTATTATATAAGCATCCGCATACAATTTCTTATTTATAGCTTGTCCAAAGGTTTCTCTATCTTCTATCTTTATCATAGCAATTATTTCTTCTTTATCAACTTTCAATGTTTCTGCTACTTCTTGCTTTCTTTCATCTGGTTCACTATTTGATTTCTCTTGCTTTCCTGCTTTTTTTGATTTTTTATTTATTTCTCTTCCTTCAACTACATTTTCATGTTCTATGTACTCATCTAAATAATATTCTTCTTCAAAATTGTACATCTTCTTTTGTTCTGCATTTTGAAATCCTTTTTTACCAATAAATTTTTCCCATATTTGCATTTCTTTTTCTGATAACTCTATTTTTCCATCATTTGCAATACTTGCAATTTTGTTGCATTCTTTGTCCATTACAATATGACTTATCTCGCCTTTTTCATTTTTTATTTTAACCACAAAAACAGAATTTCTCTCCAAATTTCCGCCTAATTTAATATTATCCTTATAGTCTATTCCAAGTATTTCTTGTTTATCTTTCAATTCTAGCTTTTCAGATACTTCTTTCAATTTATTATTAAATTCTTGAGCTTTATCTTTTATAAATTGAGTTCCTTCCATTCGAATTCTCCTTTACATGGATTCAAAAATTTATTTAGAATACTAAATAGAATACATAATAACAGTAAAACCTCTATTTTCTACTACATTTTTATTATTTTTACCGAATATAGAATTAAATATATATTATTTTTATCATAAAAGTTTTACTTGCAAACCAAGTTTCAACCGAAAAAATAATATATATTTATTTCTTAAACTACATTTTATTGCAATTCCTTTTCAATTAAATCAGCTATAGTTCTTGCTTTTTTAGTTATATAGTCTTGATTTTCTCCTTCTATCATTACTCTTATTAGTGGTTCTGTTCCAGAAGGTCTAATTAAAACTCTTCCATTTCCATCAAATTCTTTTTCTAACTCCTCTATAGCAGACTTTATATTTTTATTCTTTTCATAATCATACTTTTTATCAGAATTAACTTTTGCATTTACTAATACTTGTGGGTACAATTTTATTATATTTCTTAATTCTGATGCTTTTTTCTTGTTCTCTAACATTACCTGTATTAACATTAAAGATGTTAATATACCATCTCCTGTAGGATTATAATCTAATAATATTATATGTCCAGATTGTTCTCCTCCTAAATTATATCCTTCTTTTTGCATTTTTTCTAAAACATATCTATCTCCAACTTTTGTTTGCTCTAATCTCATATCATTTTTCTTAGTATATTTGTTTAATCCTAAATTACTCATTACTGTAGCAACAATAGTATCTTTATTTAATTTTCCCTTTTGTTTTAAATAATTTGAAATTATCGCAAGCATTATATCTCCATCTATCTCATTTCCTTTTTCGTCAATTGCCAAACATCTATCTCCATCTCCATCATAAGCAATTCCCAAACTCAAATTATTATCTAATACAAATTGTTTTAATCCCTCTAAGTGAGTTGAACCACAATTTTCATTTATATTTATTCCATTAGGTTTATTATTTATTATCTTATATTTTATGCCTAATGTTTTAAATACCTTTTCTGCTACCTTGTATGTAGCTCCATTTGCCACATCTATTCCCACAACAAAGTCATCTACATTATTAGCTTCTATATTATCATCAAATGTCTTTCTAAAGAAATATACATATTCATCTATTAAATCTTCTCTTATTTCTGATACTCCAATTTTTTCGCTAATAGCTGTTAATTCATCCAATTTTCCAGAATCCATTACATCTTCTATTTCTAATTCTAATTCATCTGGTATCTTTGTTCCTTTATTGCTAAAATATTTTACTCCATTAAACTCAAACGTATTATGTGATGCAGAAATTACAACACTTGCATCTGCATTTAATTTTCTTGTCAAATACGCAACTGCTGGTGTTGGTATTACACCTAATAATTTTACATTTGCTCCATAGCTTAAAAAACCTGCTGTCATTGCACTTTCTATTAAAGTTCCCGATATTCTAGTGTCTCTTCCTATTAATATTGTAGGAGCATGGTCAGTATGTTTTGATAAAACATATGCTCCAGCTTTTGCAACTCTGTATACAAGTTCTGGTGTTAACTCAGTATTTGCAATTCTTCTAATTCCATCTGTACCAAAGTATTTTCTCATTTTAACTCATCCCTTCACTAATATCTATTATATTATATATCATATTTTAAAAAAAGTTGCTTTCTTCTATGTAATAAAAAAATATAATGGATTTATATATTAAATCCATTATATTATATATAATTTAGCTTTTTTTGGCAATAGATTTGCTAATTATTGTTAAAAATTTCTTTTTGACATTTCATATTCATTTTTTATTATAGACATTATTATTTGTACTGTTTTTTCTAAATCATTATTTTTTAGTACATAATCATACATACTTATTTTTGATTCTTCATAGTCAAATCTATTTAATCTTAATTCTATTTCTTTTATACTTGGTTTGTCTATTCTATTTTCTAATCTATGTCTCAATTCTTCTTTTGGAACTCTCAAAAATATTGTAACTATTTTTACATCATCCTTCAATAAGTTTATTAATGCTTCTGTACCATTTACCTCTATATCTTTAACTATTATTTTTCCACTATTTATTTTATCATTTAATAATTTCCTTGAAGTTCCATAGTAATGATTGTGATGTACTGAATATTCATATAATTCATTATCATGTATCATTCTTTCAAATTCTTCTGTAGTAACAAAATTATATGTTTGTCCTGTAATATCACCTTCTCTTTTTGGTCTGTCTGTATAAGAAGGTAATGTTTCTACATTATCCATTCTTTTTAATAGTTCTTTCTTTATAGTATCTTTTCCTGCTCCTGCAACTCCAGATAATATTACTAACATGGTTTCACCTTACCTTCTGCTATTTCATTTGCAGCCAAAGTAACTGGTGCCTCCTCTTTTGCATCTGTTAAAACAGTGCTTCCTGCAGCTATTTGTCTTGCTCTTTTTGCTGTTATTATTACAAGTCTAAATCTGTTATCAACCACCTTTAATAAGCTTGATACTGTTGGTACTACCATCATTTTAAATCACATTCCTTTCAAAATTTATTCTTCATTTTCTTTATCGTCTGTTCCTAAGAATCTTCCAGCTATTGTTTCTGGCTGGATAGATGATAAAACTACATGTCCTGAATCCATCATTATTACTGCTCTTGTACGTCTTCCTAGTGTTGCATCTATGGCCATTTTACTATCTTTTGCTTCTTGCACTATTCTTTTTATAGGAGCCGATTCTGGGCTTACTATTGATATAACTCTATTTGCAGATACCATATTTCCAAAACCAATATTTATAAGTTGCATATTCCTCTCTCCTTTTTTGTTATTCTATATTTTGTACTTGCTCTCTTATATTTTCAAGTTCTGTTTTTACTTCTACTACTAAATTTGTTATATCTAAGCAATTAGCTTTAGAACCAATTGTATTTATTTCTCTATTCATTTCTTGTAAAAGAAAATCTATTTTTTTGCCTATTGCGCCATCTGCATCCATTAACTTTATAAATTGATTAATGTGGCTTTTTAATCTAGTTATTTCTTCTTCTACAGAACATTTATCTGAATATATAACAACTTCTTGAGCTAACCTATTTTCATCGACTATGTCTGTATTTAATATTTCTTTTATCCTATTCTTTAATTTTACTACATATTCTTCAACAAGTCTAGTAGAATATTCACAAATTTTATTTACATTTTCAGAAACCGCACTTACTCTATTTAATAAATCCTTTTGTATTTTTTCTCCTTCATTTTGTCTCATTTTAACAAAGCCACATATTGCCTCTTGTAAAGCCACTTGTAATTCAGACCAAATTTGTTCTTCGTTTTCGTCATTTTGAATATTTAAAACATCTGGCATTCTTGCTATATCCATAACATTTATATTGTTTTTTACATTTGTTTCATCACATATTTTCTCTAATTCATTAATGTACATTTTAGCAAGTTCAGTATTAATTTTTACATCTCTTCCAATATTACTATTATTGACAAAACTTATATATACATCTACTTTTCCTCTAGTAATTACACTATTTATTTCTTTCTTAACTTTTTCTTCTAAATATGTTATATTTCTTGGCATTTTTATTGTTATATCACTATATTTATGATTAACAGATTTTATTTCTACTATGTATTCTCTAGAATCATTTTCATATTTTCCTCTTCCAAATCCAGTCATACTTTTTATCATATTTTTTCCTCCTTTGTTTGTTATACCATAGACATAAAAAATATATAATTTATTTTGTTTTCTTTTTATTTTTTACAATTTCTTTTATATCACTCAAACTACTTCTATACTCGCTTTTTATTCTATGTACTATTACTAATGCTTTTAAAACATAATATATGTTATAAATAATTGCAAAGATTGGTATTATTATTCTATATTTGGGTGTAAGATATAGAATAATATATTGTAATAACATTGTAATTATAGCCAAAAGCAGTATTTCTATCCCTCTATACATACTTTTGCTATTTTTGTTATTATATGCATTTTCAAACATCATAATAGATATTACTGCTAAGCTTATTTCAAAGACTTTTAAATCCGTTAAATATATATCTTGATGAATATTCTTTATACCTAATTTCAAAAATATAAAATATACATATACAATAATAGCAGAAATAGCACATCCGAATATCTCCGTCATTATTTTATTTTTAACTTCTTTTGGAAGCTTTTTCTTTTCTTCCATTTGCTTAATTATCTCTTTTTCTTCCACTCAAAATTCTCCTCATTACTAATATCAATTAATTTTATACTATTATGTTTTTATATGTCAATGTTATTATTAGTATTTTTCAATGCCACTATAATTAATTTAACCTAAGTCGCCTAATTCGTACATCAATATACTTGTAACAACCATTGCTACTGTTTCTGTTCTTAATATTCTATTTCCCAAAGATACAACTTTTGCACCTTTATCTTTTAATTTATTTACCTCTGTTTCTTCTAATCCTCCTTCAGGTCCAATTATTATTGCAATTTTAGCATCTTTTTTGTTTATATTTTTAATTTCTTTTCTTAATGAGTTTTCCTTTTCATTTTCATAAGCTACTATAACTAAATCATAATCTTGTAATGTTTCATATAGTGTATCTATACTACGAATATTATTTACTACCGGTATCATATTTCTTCCTGACTGTTTTGATGCTGCCTCTGCTTGTTTTTGCCATCTATCTATTTTTTTTATTTCATCTTTTTTATCTAATTTTACGACACATCTTTTTAGGTTAAGCGGAGTAAATTCTTTTACTCCTAACTCGGTACATTTTTGTATGATTAGTTCCATTTTCTCTGACTTTGGAAGTCCTTGCACTATATTTATATGCAGTTTTGACTCTTTATCTAATTCTATTTCATGCTTTATTATACATTCTATTTCTATTTCAGACATATTTGCAATCTCACATAAATATGCCCTACAAGTTGTTTTATCACATATTTCTATCTGCTCATTAATTTTACATCTTAATACATTTTTTATATGATTTACATCTTCACCTGTTATTTCTATCGTTTTGTTTTGAATATCTATTTGATTATTTTCTACAAAAAATCTTTGCATTAGAAATCCTCCATTTTTTGTATTTGTAATACTTTTTTACTTTTTTCTACGCAAAATAAAATTTTTTTCTACTTCCATTGGAATATATATTTTTACTTTTTGTCCAGCCTTACCCGGATTTACAAATTGTATTGGTTCATCAGTTTCTATGTCCCATAACTTCTCTATTTTAAAGCAAAATGGTTCAATCTTTCCAGGAATAATAACTTCTATTTCATCACCTATTTTTAATCTATTACGTATTTCTATAATAGTTTTTTCTTTGTCATATTGTTCTACCACTCCACCAAATTCATAATTTGGATTGTATTGTTTTCCTTCGTATTCTTGAAAATCTTTATTCTCTCTACTATTAAAATAAAAAGTTGTAAGACCTCTTGTTTTTGTTTTCTCCAATTCGTTTAAATACTTTGTATAATCAAAATTATCCGTATGTGCCATGTAATCATCTATTGCTGTCCTATATGTATTTATCACTGTTGCTAAATAATATTCTGTTTTTAATCTCCCCTCTATTTTTAAACTATCAATTCCCATTTCTATAATTTCAGGGATTTCTTTTATTAGGCACAAATCTTTTGACGAAAATATATAAGTTCCTTTATCATCATGTTCAACTGGCATCATATTTCCTGGTTTGTTAGTTTCTTCAACATATACATTGTAAGCCCATCTGCAACTTTGTGCACAATCTCCAAGGTTTGCACTTCTGCCAGATAAAAAATCACTTAAAAAACATCTACCAGAATATCCAAAACATATTGCACCATGTACAAACATTTCTGTTTCTAAATCTTCTGGCTTATTTTTTATTATTTCTCTTATTTGTTCTTTATTTAATTCTCTTGCTAATATCACTCTTTTAGCACCATTTTTATACCAAAAATTGCTTGTATGATAACTTACAATATTGGCTTGTGTACTTATATGTATATCTACATCTGGAGCTTCTTGTTTTATTAATTCTACAATTCCTCCATCTGCAACAATTATTCCATCTACCTTAAGCTTATTTAATACTCTTGCCTGTTCTTTTATTTCTTCGTATCGATCATCCCAAGCAAATATGTTTATAGTTGTATAAACTTTTTTTCCAAGTTTATGAGCATATTCAATTGTTTTAAATAAATCATCATTTTCCATTTCAGCTCTTGTTCTAAGAGATAGTGATGATGTTCCTGCATATATAGCATCTGCCCCATAAAGAAATGCTACTTTTGCTTTTTCAAAAGAGCCTGCTGGCGCTAATAATTCTGGTTTTTTCATGTTTTTACACCTCGTTTAATAATATATCACACTTTTACTTTAAAATCTACGTTTTTTTGTTTTTTTATAAGATGGGCGCTTTTTATTCGCCCACCTAACTTTTTAAAGTGCAAAATTTATTCCTCTTGCCACTACAGAACTCATATTTTCTATTAAATCATCTATTTCCTTTGGTGTTACTATCATGTTGTAATTTACTGGTATTAATGCATTTTTTATATCTTCATAATTATCTTCATTTTTTAATTTGTTTAAGTAATCGTTGGATTTTGCTTCTTGTTGTAGTTTCTCAACAAATATATCCAAGCAATCATTAGCTATAGTAGCCATTTCTACAACCATTGGCACACCTATTGCTATTACAGGTATTCCTAATGTTTCCTGACTTAGTTCTTTTCTTGTATTTCCAACTCCTGCCCCCGGAGTTATTCCTGTATCTGCTATTTGTATTGTGCTACTTATTCTCTCTATACTTTTAGAAGCTAAACTATCTATTACTATTAATAGTTTTGGTTTTATATTATCTACTATTCCTTTTATTATTTCTAAAGTTTCTATACCTGTTGTACCTAAAACTCCAGGAGATATCGCACTAACAGGCCTTGTTCCCTCTTCTAAATATTGTGGTGCATATTTTAATAAATGTCTTGTTACATCTATATATGATATTACTTTGGGTCCTAACGAATCCGGTGTAACATAAGCATTTCCTAAACCTACAACTAATATATCTTCTTGATTTTTTACATGGGCAGCTATCAATTCTTTTAATTCTTTCGACACTACATCTGATGCCTTCTGTATATCTTCTTCCTGTGCAATTTTCAAATTTTTAACATCTATTGTTACATAAATTCCTTTAGGTTTTCCTAGTGCTTTTTCACCTTCTTCGTTCAGTATCTTTACTTTGGAAGTTTTTATATTATCTGCTTCTTCTATTTGTTCTGTTTCAATCCCGGGAATTTCATTTTCTAAATTATTTGCTTTTCTATAAATATCACGTCTTTCGTCAGCCAAATCAGTTCTAAAATTCAACATTATTTTTCCTCCTTTTTCATCGTGCATTCCATAAATTATTGCATAAATATTAAAAAAAATTACTTTGCAATATTTATTTTTTGAAAATATCTTTTTTTTATACATTTTGCTTTTATTTTTCTACATTTTATGATACAATACGAAATATACAAAGGAGGATTTGAATTATGGATTTAAAAAGATGTAATCGTTGTGGTTGTTTTTATGCTTCAGATACTAACGTTTGTTGCAATTGTCAGCCAAAAGATAACTTAGAAATTGCAAAATTAAATAATTATATCGAAAAATATGGAAACAACTATTCTTTAGATGAAATTTCTATTTCCACAGGAATTTCTTTAAAAAATTTAAATAGATATATTAATGATAATGGGATAAATTTATCTTTATAATAATTTGATTTTTTATATTATAAAAGTAGTGACTTTATATGGTGTCACTACTTGTTTTTTATGTTAGCTTTTGTCGGTATAGGTTTAAAATAGATATGTCACGAGTATATTGAAAATAAAATATTGAAAAGAGAGCACAAAAATGATATTGTTT
>CAKPQL010000017.1 GCA_934178555.1 uncultured Clostridia bacterium | reverse complement strand
TATTAGAACAGTACATACATTTTCTATCGTAACAATACAATTCTGTCCTTTTCGTATTTTGCCGCGTTTAAGGTTTTAGCAAATTTTTTGTTTTGTATTTTACAACGAAACATTTCTCAAAATAATTTACTTATACCTATAATTTTAAGATATGTGACGTTTAATGTCAATATTATATTTTAGTGTTTTATGTAATAATTTTACCGGTGGTATATATGATAAAAGAAAAAAGAAAAAACTTAGGATATACACAACAACAAATGGCAGATAAATTAAATATTAGTTTAAGGCAGTATGTTAGAATTGATCAAGAAGAAGATTTACCAAGAAGAGATCTATTGAATGAATTAATAAATTTACTTAACCTTACAGATAATGAAATTGGAAAATATATAAGAAACATTACGCATAAAACTGCATAGTGTTTCTTATTTTTTTTATCTAAAACTACCCTTACATATTATTCATTAAAATTATAGTATTTTTATAAAATTTAGTATATAATGTGTTATAGCATTTAATTTTTAGGAGGTTAAAATGGAATATAAAGGAACTTGGAATAAATATTTAGAGCTATTAAGCCAAAAGTATAAAAATGTTGAAGAAGTTACTGAAGAAATAATTAACTTACAGTCTATTTTAAATTTACCTAAAGGCACAGAGGTTTTCGTTAGTGATATTCATGCAGAATATGAACCATTTTTACATATTTTAAATAACGGTGCCGGAATAATTAGGAGCAAAATAGAACGACTTTTTAAAGACTCAGTCCCAGAAAAGGAAAGAAGCACTCTTGCAACACTTATATATTATCCTGAAGAAAAACTAGCCCTTATAAAGAAAGATATAAAAGATTTAGATAATTGGTATACTGTTACATTGCATAGGCTAATAGATGTAGCAAGAGAAATTACTTCCAAATATACTCGTTCTAAAGTTAGAAAGGCCTTACCACAAGGTTTTGATTATATTATAGATGAACTTTTACATCTTCAAGGTGATACTAAAAATAAAGAAAGATATTACAGTCAAATTATTAAGACTATTATTGATTTAAAGAGAGCAGATGAATTTATTGTTGCTATTTCTAATTTGATTAAAAGAATGGCAATTGACCATTTACATATTATTGGCGACATATATGACCGTGGTATGAGCGCACCAATTGTTATGGATGCTCTTATGAAATTTCATAGTCTTGATATACAATGGGGAAATCATGACATTTTATGGATGGGAGCAGCATGTGGTAATAAGGCTTGTATCTGTAACGTTGTTAGAATTTGTGCCAGATATGATAATATCTCAACTTTAGAAGAAGGTTATGGAATTAGTGTTAGACCACTTTCTACTTTTGCATTAAATACTTATAAAGAAAATAATATTAGCAATGCCTTTATACCTAAAGAATTTGAATACAATAAATATAGTGGAACTGACAAAATATCTATAGCAAAAATTCAAAAAGCTATATCTGTAATTCAATTTAAGGTAGAAGGACAATTAATAATGCAACATCCTGAATATGATTTAAACGATAGATTGGTATTAGATAAAATAGATTATAAAAATGGAACAATTGTTATTGATGGTGCAACTTATAAACTAAATGATACTGATTTTCCAACAATTAATCCAGCTAATCCTTATGAGCTTACTCCTGAGGAAGAAGAAGTTATGACTAGATTGTACGAGTCATTTATAAACAGTGAAAAATTAAACTCACATATTAGTTTTCTTTATGCAAAGGGAAGCGCTTATACTGTATTTAACTCTAATCTATTGTTCCATGGTTGCATTCCAATGCTTGAAGATGGAACATTTAAAAAAGTAACCATTATGGGAAAAACTTTGAGTGGTAAAGAATATTTTAAATTTATAGAACAAGCTGCGCATAAAGCTTATTTCGAAAAAGATACTTCAAAAACAACTAGTGACTATAAAGATTTAATGTGGTTTTTCTGGTGTTCTCCTGATTCTCCTTTCTTTGGAAAAAAGAAGATGGCAACATTTGAAAGATACTTTATTGATGACAAATCGGTACATAAGGAAAGCAAAACACCTTATTTTAAATTAGTAGAAAATGAAGCTATTTGCGATAAAATTTTAAGAGAATTTGATATTGACTCCGAAGATTCCCATATAATAAATGGTCATATGCCGGTAAAAGCTGTAAAAGGCGAAGTTCCGGTTAAAGCTAATGGAAAGCTATTAGTTATAGATGGTGGATTTTCTAAAACATATCGTGAGCAAACAGGAGAAGCTGGATATACCCTTTCTTATAATTCATATGGATTACTTCTTGCTGCAAATAAACCTTTCGAATCTAAAATAAATGCAATAGAAACAGAATGTGATTTACAATCTGAAATAATACTAAAAAAAGAAAACGTTGAAAGGAAACGTGTTGCAGATACTGATATTGGTACAAAATTAAAAGGAGAAATAGATGACTTAAAAATGCTTCTTACAGCTTATAGAGAAGGTATGATAAAAGAAAAAATTTAGGAAAGTTAATAAAAGGATAAAAATATCCAATTTGATATTTTTATCCTTTTATTTGCAATTTATGAACTTTAAGAAATATCCCTAAAGCTCACCCATTGACAGAATTAAAATTTAATCATATTATATATTCAAATTTATTTTGAGGAGTGATTTTTATGACAAAGTGTTTGCTTCTTGGTAACGGAGGACGTGAAGCTGTTCTTGCCGAATACATAAGTAAAGGATTTTCTTTGTATAGTGTTTTACCTTATGAAAATCCATCTATTGTTGATGCAATAAATATTTCAGGTGGAAAATATATTATTGGCTCACCTTTTGATAAAGAACTTGTTTCTAATTTTATTAAACAAGAAAGCATTGAAATGTGCGTTGTAAGCAGTGATAATCTATTACAGGATGGATTAATTGATTTAGCTAAAAGCCTAGGATTAAAAGTATTTGGTCCAACAAGTCTTGGTGCAAAAATTGAATGGAGTAAAACTTATGCTTTAGATATTGTAAATAAATTAGCACCTGAAATGATTATTAAAAACTTTAATGTAACAAATGTTACTGCTCTTAGAGAAACTATTGATAGTTATTCTGATGATTCTTTTGTTGTAAAACCAGAAGGATTAACTGGAGGAAAAGGTGTTAAAGTTGGTGGAATTCATTTTAAAGGAAAAGAAGAAGGTTTTGAATACGCAAAATCTTGCTTAGAAGTTAGTGGTAAAGTCATTATTCAAGATAAAGTTGAAGGCTCTGAATTTACAGTAATGGCTCTTACAGATGGTGAAAACATTGTAGTTACACCAATAACTTTTGATTATCCATACAGATACGAGAATGACAAGGGTCCTGGTACAGGCGGAATGGGTTGTATGAGTTTTAATAATGGATTACTACCATTTTTAGAGCAATCTGATGTTGATAAATGTGCTGATTTAATAAAAAGAACTATTCAATATGTTAACAAAGATTCTTTAGAATTTACTGGTGTTATTTACGGAGGTTTCTTTAAATGCAAGGATGGTATTAA
Source organism: uncultured Clostridia bacterium (assembly GCA_934178555.1). GTDB lineage: Bacteria > Bacillota > Clostridia > TANB77 > CAG-508 > CAKPQL01. The sequence continues at coordinate 30,512 of CAKPQL010000017.1, read as the reverse complement.
ATTTATTGAATTTAATGCTAGATTTGGAGATCCTGAAGCAATAAATGTGCTTAACGCCCTAGAAACACCGTTTACAGACGTATTAAATCACGTTGTAAATAAGACTTTATCAAAAGAAAACTGCAAATTTACAAATAATTGTACTTTTACAGTGTATGTAGTTAGCAAAGAATATGCTGTAACTTCTAGCAAAGAACCTTGTATATTTACTTTAAATAAAGATGAAATTGTAAGCAAGGGATTAAAAGTATATTTTGCAAATGCAAAACATATAGAAGGAAATACATATACTTCTGTAAGTACATCAAGATTATTTGCAATTGCTACTTCTGGTAAAGATTTAGAGGATATTAAGCAAAAAGTTTATAAAGCAATGGATGGTAATGTAGATACAAAATTAGATTATAGAAAAGATATTGGTAATATATATGTGCACTAAAATTTTTAAATTCTTATTATTGTAATCTCTAAAAAAGTTAAAAAGTATTTATTAAATTAAGTATTTTTTAACTTTTTTTAACTTTTTGTCTATTTTTGTAACTTTTATGTTATTTTTATTAATGCATTTAATATTTTATATGCAATGATAGCAAAATAGAATAAGCTCTAATGTCTATCTGTTCTGTTATCAAAAGGCTAGGGAATACAACTTTTTTTAGGAGGTACTTTATGAAATTTAACAAAAAAACTTTCTTTCGGCTTCTTTCTTTCATCTTAACTTTTGTTATTATGTGCTTTTCGGCAATTTCTGTATCTGCTGCTTCAACAGAGCCTTGTTCACATTCTGCTGAAGGTAGCTTAATTGCAGATGAGTATGTAATTCCTACCGAAACTAATCTTACGGCTGCATATGCCAATACTTCTTATGGGGCTGGTAGATGGTACTTAGGCAATTTTTCTTTTGCAGGTAATAATACCGGCCTAAACAGAACCATTAATGGCAATCGCATGAGAGTTTGCATAGCTTATAAGCCTGTTGATGGTTTAGGTGAAGATGCAGATATATCATTTTATCTTAATCGGTATGATGGTACAACTGTTCAATACAGAAATATTTGTTTTTTACAGGATGAACCTGATTCTGATGGTTACAGATATTATGTGTTACCTTGGGTAAATATTTCTTATGGAGTTAACTATTATTTCTATTACCATGCATACACATGCTGCATGAGTCAAGAAAGAACTGTCAACTGCCACGTTTGGATTGATGTAGAATAACAAAAACCCTTCCCTAGCCTTGAAATACGCTTTCCTTTTGGAAAGCGTATTTTATATAATTATTTTATTGGCAATTGTATTTATAACTAATTTTGGTTTTGGTTTACAGTCTGAGTTAAATTTAAAATATTCATTTAATTTATTTCTCTCACATTCGTAATACATTATATCAGTTGCTTTGCTTATATTGCATTTAATATTTGTAATACTTTTTTTATATTTTTTTGCTAAAATTGGATATATAGATTTGCTTAAATTTTCATAATTGTTATTCATATTTTTTTTCATATAAATGATAGTTTCAATTAAGTAGGTAGTACCTTTATATGAAAGATTGTACCCTAAGAATTGTACTTCGTTTACTATTTGCTTAACTAGTTCCTTTTCTTTTATGTCTTTATTTTTCTCTTCTATGATATCATTCAATTTATCTATTAAGTTACTTATATTAGAAGTCTTAGTTATATATCCATATACTGTTGAATTATTTCTTGCTTTTAAAATTAATTCTAATTCTCCAGATACTAAAATTATCGAACTCTTATATTGCTCTTTTTGTTCTTCTGAAAGGCTATTTAGTATTTCTAAGCCATTTATATTGGGCATTTTCAAATCTAAAAGTACAATATCTATATCTTTTTTCTGAAGCATAGTTCTTGCTTCAAATCCATTTGTTGCAATACTATAAATTCTTATATTTTTTATACTATTGCCTATAATATTTACTAGTTTTTTTACAAAAAATATATTATCATCTATAATCAACATATTATACATATATAAATCTCCAAATATTTCTATTTTACTCTTGATAATTTTATTATAACTTCTTCATTTTCTGTTTTTTTCCATTCTCCTCCCTTAGTAAATGCTATTGTGAGAGTATCAGTTGCATCTGCTTTGGTTAGGTTAAATGTCTGCCAATATATTAATGTTCCATCAATTTGTTGTCCAACTAACCCATCTCCATCACTGCTAGCAGATGGATAAAAAACTTTTCCTCTGTCATTTGCTATTCGGTCATTCTGTATTAAAACATTACTAACTGAAAAAGGTCTATCAAAAAATTCACGTTTTTTCCTTTGCTTCTCTTCTTCACTATCACTTTCTAAGTAAACAGGTTCTCCCCAAATTGTTTTACATTTTATTTTCATTCCTGTTTCTGATACTGACGCACTAATTAACTCTAAATTTTCATCATTACAATATTCTAATTCATATATCAAAGTTTGTCTATTATACATTTTTTCATCTATTTCCACATCTATTTTCCAATTTCCATCTATGGTGTCTAAAATTTTTTTATCTGTTCCGCTTTCCTGTATATAAAATAATACTGTCAAATGATATAGATAATTTTCTAGCTCTTGGAAAACTATCCTCAAAAGCTCTTATTGTATATGAACTTGTATAATTAGAATTTTTATAGTCATATACTAAATTACTTGAATTATATGTACCTATAGCCATATGATTAAATGTTTTTTCTATTCCATTTTCTTCACAAAACTTTTGATATTTACCCCTATTTTCAAATTTCGTAAGCAATAAATTATTTTCTTCGTCAGTAATTACTAAACTGTCAAAGTCTATTCCTGATAAATTGTTAGTTTCTTGTAAATCAATGTTAAATACTATGTTTAAATAAAAATCATCCATAAGAATATAATCAACTTTAACACCAACATCACTGTTATTTTCTGTATTATTACCATTTTGATATTCCATATCAATTTTCTGAAGATATCCATTTTCGACAGCAGTATCTACACCTTCTGAAGCATTAAAAAATTTTACAGAAATGAAATCTAATATTTGTTTTGCAAATGTTACTCCGGTTACAAAACAAATAACTAGAACAACAGGTACAATTTTAGCTATAATACCTTTTTTTGAAAGATTAACTTTTAGTTTTTTTCTTATTCTATGTAATCTAACTTTTACATTACTTTCTGAAATATTTAATTCGTTAGAAATTTCTTTAATACTTTTTGACAAATAGTAATATTTACAAAAAATTTCATAATCTTTTTTCTTCATATTATTTAATTCTTGTGCTATGACTTGATTTATTTCGTCTTCTTCGCAAATTATATCAATATTATTTAAATCAACAATTTCTTTTTCTTCTAATAATGTATCATTTTCAAATTTTTTTAAATTTTTAAATTTAGTCCTTATTAGATTTTTGGTAATACCTGCTATATAGCATTTTAAAGGTTTAGTATTATCTATTCTTTTTTTATTGTGCCACACACTTAAAAATACATCTGATACAATTTCTTCTTTATCTTCGTACTTTAAAATGCCTTTACTGCTCCTATCAACTATACTTAATATATAATCTTTGAAATCTAATATCATTTTTTCTATATCTAAATCATAATTTATAATATAATCAGTAATAAATTCAGTTTTTCTTTCCATAAATTACCTCCATTTACATATTAGCTCATTTTAAGGAAAAGTTACAGTATTTTTTTATATTTTACATTTTTTACCCTTATATGCGAAAAATATCCTTATAAATTTTATATTTGTATTATTTATAAATAATTCGTATAATTAATATTGTAACCTTTTTTCATAAATAACTAATATGTATTTAGAGGCAATTTATAGTACTTTTTAAGTTTATTAACATCAATTTTTTCAATAAAAATATGAATAACAATAAGATAACTATTGTTATTCACATATAAATTTAAAATTTATTTTTTATAATACTCCTTTTTTTACAAATTTCGACAAACGTAAAAATATTGTTTATCATGTAATGTATCAACCTTTTTATGATAATATTATGAACCTTAGCTATATAATTGCCTTTTTTTATTTATTCAAATCTTAAATTATTTTATTACATCATTTTTTTGCAAACTCTTTTAGTGCATTTATTAATTGTATTTTTTCTGCCGCTTGTACTTTTTGTGATAAAGTTTCAGCTGTATCTTTTGTTTCTACTTTTACTTTTGTTTGTTTTATAATGTTTCCCTCATCATATTTATTGTTTACATAGTGTAATGTTACTCCACTGTATTCTTCCTTTGCTTCTATTACTGCTCTATGTACATTCATTCCGATACATTCCTTTACCTCCAAATTTAGGCAATAATGATGGATGTGTATTTATTATAGTATAATTATTTATTAATTTTTCACCTATTAGTTTCAAATATCCTGCAAGAACAATTAAATCCACATCATAGTTTTTTAGTTTTTCCACTAATTCTATGTCAACATCATTTGTAGATGTATTTTGTATTATATATGTTTCTATTCCTGCATTTTTTGCTCTTTCTAATGCATATGCTTCTGGATTATTTGACACTACTAAATTTATTTTTGCATTTAATTCCTTATTCTCAATTGCATCTATAATACTTTGTAATGTAGTTCCATTACCAGATGCAAATACTATTAAATTATACATTTAAAATCCTCCTTAAATTATTTAAGTTATTATTACAAAAAAGTATATCAAAATTTATTTTTTTTTACAATATTCTATATACTTTTGTCGAAAAATTATTTATAATGATATTATATTTATTTTAAGGAGATTGAGTTAAGTATGTTCAACAAGTTAAAAGAAGAATGCGGTATTTTTGGTATTTATTCTATGGAAAAAGAAGAAGATTTAGCTGGTACAACTTGTATTGGTTTAACAGCTTTACAACATAGAGGAGAAGAAAGTTGTGGTATTGCTATAAATAGTGGAGGTATTATTTCATATCATAAGGACGTTGGTCTTGTTTCTGATGTTTTTAAACCTCATATTGTTCAATCTTTACCAAAAGGAAAAATGTCTATAGGTCATGTTAGATATTCAACAACAGGTTCTCCTAAAAAGGAAAATGCTCAGCCTATAGTTACAAGATATGCAAAAGGAAATTTAGGTATTGTACATAATGGAAACCTTACTAATGCCCTAGATTTAAAAGATGAATTGCAACAAGCAGGTGCATTATTTAATTCAACTAGTGACACAGAAGTTATTGCTTACATTATAGCCAGAGAAAGATTAAAAACTCATTCTATAGAAAAAGCTGTTATTAATGCAATGGGATATATAAAAGGTGCATATTCATTACTTATAATGTCTTCTCAGAAATTTATTGCAGTTAGAGATCCTCAGGGGTTTAGGCCTCTTTGTATGGGCAAACTTGGTACAGATATTGTTTTTGCATCTGAAAGTTGTGCTTTAGATGCAATTGGTGCAGATTTTATAAGAGATATTGAACCTGGTGAAATTGTTACTATAACAGACAATAAGATAACATCTACTTTTTATGATAATACACAAAAAAAAGGTCTTTGTATTTTTGAGTATATATATTTTGCAAGGCCAGATTCTACAATAGATGGATTAAATGTTCATAGATTTAGAGAAAATGTTGGTAGAGCTTTAGCTACACAAGCCCCAGTAGATGCAGATATTGTAGCTGGTGTGCCAGATTCAGGTATTGATGCTGCTTTAGGATATTCTAAACAATCTAAAATACCTTATGACATTGTTTTTATAAAAAGTAAATATATAGGTAGAACTTTTATTCTTTCAACACAAGCTCAAAGGAAAAATAAAGTTGCACTAAAATTAAATCCAATAAAAGAAACCGTAAAAGGTAAAAAAATTGTTTTAGTAGATGATTCTATAGTTCGTGGAACTACAATCACTAGAATAATAAAAATATTAAAAAGAGCTGGTGCAAAAGAAGTACATTTAAGGATTGCATCCCCAGCATTTACTGATGTTTGTTATTTTGGTACAGATGTAGATAGTAAAGAAAATTTAATTGCTAACAATAAATCTGTTGAACAAATTAGAGAAGAAATTGGTGCAGATTCGTTAGAATATCTAAATATGGACAATTTATTCAAAATTGCAAGTGAATCTAACATAAAAGATTTCTGTACAGGTTGTTTTACTGGCAAATATCCAATAGAAGTGCCTGAGCAAATTCAAAAAGATAGATTTGAAAAAATATTTTAATATAGAATATCCAGACTAAAATAGTCTGGATATTTTTGTTGCCATTTTATGTTAATTATGGTATAATGTTATTGTATGCTTCATTTTATTCAATATTCAATGTATTAGTTTACAATTGAAAACTTAAAGGGAGGAAATACTATGTTAAAAACTTTTATCGAATTAGACAACTGGGCAGCCACTCCGACAATCAAAGAAGTATCTTCAACAAACCCTAAAGACCTCAATTTTTCATTGGAGAATGTAGTTCGGTTTCGTTACTTTCAGCAAACAGTAACTACAATCAATGGTGAAGAACTCAAGAGCGATAAGAAGAATTTTTCCCACTGGTACTATGTTGGTAAGCGTCTCAAGTTGACTGATGTAAGAAATCTTTATCCACAGTCAAAAGAACTTTTCGCAAACATGAAACGTTCTAATTGCGATGCCGTCCTTATCAGGGAAGAAACATTACTCTTATTGCCCTATGGCGATACTGTTTTTAGCACCAATTAACAAAAACCCCATATGGAATTACTATCCGTATGGGGTCTTCCTTTATTAGAACTCAAATTTTTTTATATCACTTTCTAATGATTCCATTGCCCTTCTTGCTAACATTTCGTATCTTTCTTTTTTATCTTTTATTTTATTTTCCAATTCTGGTAATATTCCAAAATTTGCATTCATCGGCTGAAAGTATTTATTAGGTGTTGCTATATACTTTGATAATGCACCTATCATCGTTTTATTTGAAAATGTTATTTTTTTGTCTGTATTATTAAACTTTTCTATGGCATTTATTCCTGCAAGTAATCCTGAGGCAATAGATTCCACATATCCTTCTACTCCAGTTATTTGTCCAGCAAAGAATACATTTTGCTTTTCTTTCATATTGAATGTTTCATCTAATAACTCTGGTGAATTTATAAATGTATTTCTATGCATTACTCCATATTTTACAAATTCAGCATTTTCAAGACCTGGTATTAATGAAAATACTCTTTTTTGCTCTCCAAATTTCAAATTTGTTTGGAAACCTACCATATTAAATAAAGTTCCTTGGCTATTATCTTGTCTTAATTGAACAATTGCATAAGGTCTTTTTCCTGTTCTTGGGTCATCAAATCCTACTGGTTTTAAAGGACCATATCTTAAAGTATCTATTCCCCTTTTTGCCATTACTTCTACTGGCATACACCCTTCAAATATTTCCCTTTTTTCAAATTCATGTAAAGTTGCAACTTCAGCATTTATTAATTCATTGTAAAATTTTTCATATTCCTGCTTTTGCATTGGTAAATTAATATATGAACTATCTCCCTTTCCGTATCTATCTCCAAAAAAGGCTATGTTCATATTAATACTTGATTTTTCAATAATAGGAGCTGCAGCATCAAAGAAATGTAGGTTTTCTGCTTTAGTTAATTTTCCTATTTTATCTGATAATTTATCAGATGTTAATGGTCCTGTTGATATTATTATGATATTTTTTTCCATATCTTCTTGATTTACAAATTCTTCTCTTATTATTTCTATATTAGGATTTCCCTCTATTTCTTTTGTAATTAGTTTAGAAAATTCTTCTCTATCTACTGCTAACGCTTGTCCTGCTGGTACAGCAACTTTGTCCGCACTTTTTATTAACAATGAGTCTAATCTTCTAAGCTCTTCTTTTAATAAACCACAAGCATTTGTTATTAGATTTGATTTAAATGAATTACTACATACAATTTCTGCTAAATTTTTATTTGTATGTGCTGGTGAATATTGGTTAGGTTTCATTTCATATAATTTTACTTTTATATTATGTTTTGCTATTTGGTAAGCAGCCTCACATCCAGCAAGACCTCCACCTATTACTGTTATATATTTTTCCATTTTCAAATCCTTTCTAGAATAATTATTTTTATATAGATATCAATATTACAAAACAATTTACCCCTAGTTATTCGTTAGGACACGTTGTAACGTGTCCTTGCATTATTTCTTAAATTTATTTTTTCTTTTTTGCCTTCTTCTTTACAGTTGTTTTTTTCCTTGGTGTTCTTTTCTTTATGGTTTTGCTTTCTTCTTCATTATATGGTTCTCCTGGTTTAGGTTTGTTCCAAGATATATAATCGCAACTTGCTGGATTATTTTCGCATATATAATAATTTCTTCTATTTTTAGTTTTTCTTATTTGTACTTTTGCTCCACATTTTGGGCAAGGAACATCGATTGTTTCTATTATTGGCTTTGCATTTTTACATTCAGGATATCCTGGACATGCTAAGAATTTTCCATATCTTCCATATTTCACAACCATCATCCTACCACATTTTTCACATGGTATATCAGTTACTTCTTCCTCTAATTTTACATGTTCTAATTCCTTTTCTACTTTTTCAACTGTTTTTGCAAATGGTCCATAAAAATCCTTTATTACATTTTTCCATTGCTCTTTTCCTTCTGCAATTTGGTCAAATTCCTCTTCCATTTTAGCTGTAAATTCAACGTTAACTACGTCTTTAAAATTTTCTGTTAATAATTTGTTTACAATTTTACCTAAATCTGTAGGATATAATTGCTTTTGTATTTTTTCTATATATCTTCTTTCTAATATTGTAGTTATAGTTGGTGAATATGTACTAGGACGTCCAATTCCTTTTTCTTCTAAAGCTTTTACTAAGCTAGCTTCTGTATATCTTGGTGGTGGTTCTGTAAAACTTTGCTTTGTTTGTATATCATCCTTTTTTAAATGTTCTCCTACTTCTAATTCTGGGATTTTAGTAAATTCATCATCTTTATCATTGTCTAAAGTTTCAACATACAATTTCATAAATCCATCAAATTTTAAAGTTTGCCCATTTGCTTTAAAATTATAATTATTAGCTTCAATATCTACACTTACTGTATCATAAATGGCAGATGCCATCTGGCTTGCTATAAATCTATTATATATTAGTTTATATAATTTATATTGGTCATTTGTTAATGAATCTTTTATTTTATCCGGTTCTAATTCTATATAAGTAGGTCTAATTGCCTCGTGTGCATCTTGAGAATCTGCTTTTGTTTTATAATATCTATTTTCATAATATTGTGCACCATAAGTATTCTCTACATACTGTTTTGCATATTCTCTTGCTTCTTCTGATATTCTGGTTGAATCTGTTCTCATATATGTAATTAGTCCAACCGTTCCCTTTTCTGGAACATTTACACCTTCATATAAACCTTGTGCAAATGACATTGTTTTCTTTAGAGAAAAGCCCAATTTTCTAGACGCCTCTTGTTGCATCGTACTCGTTGTAAATGGTGGTGCCGGATTTCTCTTTTTTTGACTCTTTTTAATATCTTTTACGATATAATTGGCTTTTTCTATATCTGATAATATGTTTTTTACTTCTTCTTCAGAATGTAATTCTACCTTTTTACCATCTTTTCCATAGAATTTTGCCTCAAATTTTTTCTTTGTATTAGTATCTAATAAAACTACATATATATTCCAATATTCCTCTGGTATAAATTTTTCTATTTCTTCTTCTCTATCTACAATTAACTTTACTGCAACTGATTGTACTCTACCAGCAGATAATCCCCTTTTTACTTTTTTCCATAGTACTGGACTCATTTTATATCCAACTATTCTATCCAATACTCTTCTTGCCTGTTGAGCATCAGTTAAATTCATATCTATAGTTCTAGGATTTTTTACTGCACTTTGTACTGCATCCTTAGTTATCTCGTTAAATGTAATTCTACATATATCTTTTTCATCTATTCCCAATATGTGTGCTAAATGCCATGCTATTGCTTCTCCCTCACGGTCAGGGTCAGTTGCAAGATAAACTTGCTTTGCATTAGCTGCATCTTTTTTTAACGATTTTATTAAATCACCTTTGCCTCTTATATTTATGTATTCAGGTTCAAAATTATTTGTAACATCAACTCCCAACTTTGACTTTGGCAAATCCCTAATATGTCCCATAGATGCCACAACTTTTGTTTTTCCGCCTAGAAATTTTTTAATTGTGTTTGCTTTTGCAGGTGATTCCACTATTATTAATTTATCGGTCATAGTTTTTCTCCTTTATTTTATTAACTTCTGTTTGTTAGGGCGTAATTCGGTATTCATCACAAATATTTTAACCGATTACGCCCTACATATCTATCTTCCATTAACTTATAGATTATATACTAAATATATTACCGTGTAAATACGTAATATAATAAAATAACAGATTTTTTAATCTGCTATTTTTTCCTTTACTAAATCACTTATTGTATCTTCTAATCCCATTGGTGTAACTTTATTTCGTTTTAATATTGATATCATTTCTTCTATCTCTCTTTCATTTTCTGTAATATTTTCTACGTCCTGTATTTCTTCTATAAATTGTTCATTTATATATTCTTTTTTTATTACTTCTATTCCATATTCTATAAATTGGTCTTGTATTACTGTTTTAGTTTCATAATATTCTAATTTTATAAATCCTTTTCTATTTGCTTCTATTAGTTCCCTTAAATTTACTGTTTCATCTCCGTAATATTTTTTGGAGCATTCCAAAATTTTCCCTCCTCATCTTTTGTTTATTTAACTAACCTAATATATATCACTATATCTGCAAAGTCAAGGAAAATCAATCGTCAAAAGCATTCATTCTACAATGTTTTATACTCTTATTCGACAGAAAATGGTAGTATATTTATAATATACTACCATTTTGTAACAAATTTTTAAATTAACAGTAACATTACTGTAATACTTTTATAATCTCTTCATATATTTTTTCCTCAACATTGTCTATTGCAATTTCTTTTGCTTTATTTCCCATTTCTATTTGTTTGTTTTTATTTGATATTATACTTTCTATTTCTTTTTCTAATATTTTTCCATTTAATTCTCTATCTAATATTATTTTTGCAGCTCCGTCTCTTTTCTAACACTCTTGCATTATATTCTTGATGATTTTCTGTAGCATATGGAAATGGTATAAATATTGCTGGTTTTCCTACCTTTGCAATTTCAGTTATCGTCATCGCACCACTTCTTGCAATAACAATATCGGCAACATTTATAACTTCTTCCATATTGTATATGTATGGCACAATTTTTACGTTCTCTATATTGTTAATATCTATTTTATTCTTATTTAATTCTTGTTTTATTATCTCATATTGACTAGGTCCTGCCGCCCACATTATTTGATAATTACTTTTTTTGTTAAAAGAGTTTATAATTATCTCAATTAATGCATTATTTATAGATTTTGCTCCTTGACTTCCTCCAACTACTAAGATTAATGGTAAATCATTTGTAAAACCTAATTTTTGTTTTATTTGTTGGATTTCATAATTTGATAGATTTAATTTTTTTATTTTGGTTGGAGTACCTGTTAATACTATATTTTTTGCTTTAGGTATTCTCTTTATAGCATCTTCGAAACCTACTAATACTGCATCTACTTTATTTGAAAACATTTTTACTGCAATTCCTGGGAAAGCATTACTTTCATGTAATATTGTTGGAACTTTTAAGCTACGTGCTGCCATAATAGCAGGCCCACAAATATATCCTCCTGTTCCAATCACTATATCTGGTTTAAATTTCTTCATAAAATTCTTAGTTTTCTTTATTGATTTTATTGTATTAGTAATATTTTTTATATTTTGTAATGTTATTTTTCTACTTATTCCATATGCATCTATTGTAAATAAGTTATATCCTGCTCTTGGCACCAAGTCTGTTTCTAAACCTCTATTTGTTCCAATAAAAGTAATTTCTGCATCTTTATTCTTTTCTTTTATTTTATTTGCAATTGCAATTCCTGGATTTATGTGCCCTCCTGTTCCCGCTGCTGCTATTATTACTTTCATACAATCTTCCTTTCCCTTTTGATATTTATCTTAAGTTTTAGGTCATTCATATATGCCAAAGGCTACACCTTTTTTGATTGTCTAGAAATATTTAATAAAATTCCTACTGCACATAGCAATATTACAAGTGATGTTCCTCCATAACTAAAGAATGGTAAAGGCATTCCTGTATTTGGTATTGATGAAGTTACAACCGCAATATTTATTATTGCCTGAATCCCAACTAATGATGTTATACCAATTGCTAATAAACTTCCAAACATATCTGGTGCTTTCATTGCAATTAAAATTCCTCTCCATATGAATATTGCAAATAAAGCAATTACAGCAACACAGCCAACAAAACCTAATTCTTCTGCAAGTACTGCAAATATAAAATCATTATGTGGCTCTGGTATATACAAATATTTCTGTTTACTTTCTCCTAATCCTACACCAAATAACCCACCAGAACCAATAGCATATAAACTTTGTATTACTTGCCAGCCTGTTCCTTTTGCATCTGCCCAAGGATTTAAAAATGATGTTATTCTTGCAATTCTAAATGATGCCTGTGAACTAAGTTTTGACATAACATATAGTCCTATAGCTCCTACTACTGCTCCAATGCTACCAAAAGTTGCAAAATGTAATAATCTACTTCCTGCCATTAACATCATTATTGATACCACTGAAATTATTACTATACTTACACTTAAGTGATTTTGTACAACTATTAATACTAATACTGGTATCAAGCATAATCCCAAAGGAGCAAAAAAACCTGTAGATAATTTTTTCAATTTATCCTTATTTTCTGTAAGTATGGCAGCAAAAAATATTATTAGTCCAATTTTAGTTATCTCTGATGGTTGAAATTGTATTCCTAAAACCACCCATCTTTTAGCATTGTTAACTTCTATTCCAATTTTAGGTACTAATACTAAAAATAGTATTAATACAGATATAACATAAGCTGACAAATATATCTTTTTATTTCTATATACTTTATAATCTACTCTTGATATTATTATCATTAGTGCAATTCCAATTACCGCACTTTGAAGTTGTTTTATTACATATGTATAACTACTTCCAGTTACAGACAATGATGACGGTGAACTTGCTGATAACACCATTACTATCCCCAATGCCAACAACAAAGCAACAGTTATACATAAAGTGAAATCACATGGATTTAATTTTAATTTTGATTTTGCATTACTTTTATTTACCATCATTTATTCCTTTCTTTGCGTTATACAGCATATATACCAATTACACATAAAATTACAGTTACTATACTAAATATGGATACTACTTTATTTTCACTCCAACCAGACAATTCGAAATGGTGATGTAATGGTGCCATTTTAAAGATTCTTTTCCCTGTCTTTTTATAATATACAACTTGCATCATTACTGATAGTGTTTCTAATATTGGAATTAAAGCTATTATTAGTAACACTAATGGTGTTTTTAAATATATTGCCATTGCAGCTATTATTCCACCCAACATTAATGACCCAGTGTCTCCCATAAACACTTTTGCAGGATGTATATTAAATATCAAAAATCCTAAAATTGCTCCACATATTATACTTCCAAACATAACAATTTCTTGACTTTTTACAATTGTTCCTATTACAGTTAATGTTGCTATTATTATAACTGAAACACTACCTCCTAGTCCATCTACTCCATCTGTTAAATTAACTGCATTAGTTGTTGCTAGTATTACAAATATCGTAAATGGTATATATATCCAAATTGGTAATGTGATAGACGTCTTTATAAATGGTATAAATATTTCCGTGTTAACATTCGTAAAATTAATTATATATATAATATATATAACAGATATTATTAATAAACCTAACATTTTATAACTTGGTTTTAATCCTTTTGTATCTTTTAAAATCAATTTTTTAAAGTCATCTATAAATCCAATTAATCCTGTGCCTACAGCTATTATTAGAAGAGGTATCATGTTTTTTAATATTTGAGTATCTTTATTTGAATAATAAATAAATGCTACAATTGCAGATATTATTATTGATAATAATATAATTACTCCTCCCATAGTTGGAGTTCCTTGTTTTGATAAGTGGCTTCGAGGTCCTTCCTCTCTTTCTATTTGCCCTACTTTTAACTTTTTTAATATTGGTATTGTAATTAGCGCTATTATAACTGATATAATAAATGTGCCTATTAATAAAATAATTTGAAAATCCAATTATTTTCCTCCTTTGTTCTGTTAGAGAACTATTGTGTCCCCCATATACTTGCAACAGATTTATGGCATTCAAAATATAAAATAAAAATCGAAAAACCGCTTCCACTATTTATAACTGTCTCATCTATTTTTATTTTAATAATAAACATATATATTTTTCTAATTTATCGCGTTTAAGTCTTTTGCAGATTTTTATTTTATATTTTGAACTATAGTTATACTATTTTATTATTTGTTTTATTATTTCTCTTTCATCTAAATGATGTCTCTCTCCATTTATTTCTTGATATGTCTCATGTCCTTTTCCTGCTAATACTATTATATCTGCTTTAGTAGCCATACTTATTGCATATTTTATAGCTTCTTTTCTATCTACTATTGTTGTGTATTTATCATTTGCCTTTTTTATTCCTTCTTCAATTTGTTCTATTATTTCTTTTGGGTTTTCTGTTCTTGGATTATCTGAAGTTATTATTGTAAAATCCGCAATTTTTCCTGATATTTCACCCATTATGGCTCTTTTAGTTTTATCTCTATCTCCTCCACAACCAAATACAGAAATAACTCTTCCTCTTGTATAAGATTTCACTGTTTGTAATATATTTTCTAAACTTTCAGGTGTATGAGCATAATCAATCATTATTGTAAGGCCCTTTTTATTTGGTACAATTTCACTTCTGCCTGGAACATATATGTTTCCTAATGCTTCTTTTATTTTTTCTGCATCTATTCCAAATTTTAAGGCAACACTTATAGCAGCTAATGAATTGTATACACTATATCTACCAGGTATGCTAACTTTTATTCTCTCATTTCTCATTCCGATTTTCACTTTAAAATCTGATGTAACATTTGTAACTGTTATATCTTTTGCAATTAAATCTGCTATATTATCTATACCATATGTTTTTATTTCGCATGGTAAATCCATATGTTTTAATTTAGCAACATAGAAATCGTCTGTATTTATATATGCTGTCTTACACATTGTAAACAATTTAACTTTTGAATTATAATAGTCTTCCATATCAATATGTTCTTTTTCACTTATGTGGTCTTTTGAAAAATTAGTAAATATTCCTATATCAAAATCACAACCATCTACTCTATTTAATTTTAAACTTTGTGAAGATACCTCCATTATAACTGTATCAACATTTTCACTTGCCATTTTTGATAATATACTTTGCAATTCTATGCTTTCTGGAGTTGTTCTTGCACTGTCTGATATTTTTTCATCTCCAATATAATTTGCAATAGTTCCTATCATTCCTACTTTTTGTCCTTGCTTTTCTAATATTGCTTTTAGCATATATGAAGTTGTTGTTTTTCCCTTTGTTCCTGTTATTCCTATTAATTTGAATTTTCTAGATGGATTATTATAAAAGTTACAAGCAATTTTTGCTAATAATTCTCTTGTGTCTTTTCCCATTATTACTGTTATATCATCATTTAATTTTTCTTTTAAAATTTTACTTCCTTCCTGAATTACGATTACTTTTGCACCATTTTTTACTGCTTCATCTATATATTCATGACCATCTTTATCAAACCCTTCTATTGCTACAAACATATCTCCTTCTGATATTTTTTTAGAATCACTCTCTATCTTTTTTATATCTATATCTAAATTTCCTTTTGCTTTTAAACCTTCTATTCCACTTAATACTTTCTTTAATTCCATAGTCAACCTCCACTTATCCAAAAATTCATTTTTAAGATAATCTAACTTGTATATTTCAACTAGTTTATTATATATCTATTTTTTTCTTTTGTATAGTTTTTTTCTAAATTTTATATTCCAAATTTTAGTCTAAATATATTATTATTTTTGTCCCTGATTTTATTGATATTCCTTGTTTTGGTAACTGATCTGATATCACTGCATTTGGTATATCAATTTCTTCATTAGTACTTTTTATATCATATTCTAATCCAGTCTCCTTTAAAACTTTTTTTGCATCTGAAAGATTCATACCTATAATATTAGGCACTGTTACCATTCCAGCCTCTTCTTGTTCCTGCTTTACAACCTCTAAATATGGTAATACTTCACCTAGAACTTGTGATGCAATTGGTGCCGCTACTCCTCCTCCTTGATGTCCTCCTTGCCCCGTTGGATTGTATAATGTAATTAATATTACTACTTCTGGATCTTCTATTGGTGCTACACCAACAAATGATGTGACGTATTTGTTAGTGTTTACACCATCTTCGGAAGTTCCTGTTTTACCGCCTATAGAATATCCTACAACTTGTGCATTTTTTCCTGTTCCTTCTGCTACAACACTTTTCATCATGCTTAATACTTTTTCTGATGTCTCTTTTGATATTACTCTACCTTTTTCTTCAACTGGTACTTCTGTCTGTTCTCCAGTTTTACTATCTATTATTTGCTTTACAATTCTTGGTTTCATAAGAGTTCCACCATTTGCTATTGCAGACACTGCAGTTACCATTTGTAATGGAGTTATTTCAAATCTTTGACCAAATGATATTGTAGCAAGTTCTACTGGTCCAACCTTTTCTTCTTTTAAAAATATTCCTGAAGCTTCTCCTGGCAAATCAACTCCAGTAATTTTTAATAACCCAAATTTTTCAAGGTAGTCATAGTATTTTTCAATTCCAATTTTTTGACCGCAAACCTATAAAAACAGGATTACAAGAATTCATTAGTGCTTCCCTTAGACTCTGAGCTCCATGTGGCCTATAATATCTCCAACATTTTATTCTTACACCAGCAATTTCTATTGAACCGGTACAACAAAATTCTCCTTTATTGTCTATATCTGTTATTCCTTCTTCTATTGCAGCAGATGCTGTTATTAATTTAAACGTAGAACCTGGTTCATATCCATCGGTAATTGCTTTGTTTCTCCACATTTTTTGTAATGCAGCTGTTTTGTCTGCTGATTCCATGCCATCCCAGCTTTGCTTTAGTTCATCTGTATTCGGTTCATATGGGGTATTTAAGTTATAATCTGGATATGTTGCCATTGCCAATATGTCTCCAGTTTTTGGATTCATTATGACAATATTTCCTCCATCTGTGCAAACATTATCAATGCATGCTTCTTTTAGATACTTCTCTACAATAGATTGTATTGTCATATCTATAGATAGTACCAAATCATTCCCATCTACTGCCGCAATATAGCTTTCTCCCTCGCCAACTATATCAGCTCCTTGTGCATCTGTAGTCTTTAATATTTGCCCTTGAGTTCCTTTTAACTCTTTATCAAACTTTGCTTCTATCCCATCAAGTCCTTGGTTGTCGCTTCCTGTAAATCCAATAATATTCGAAGCCAAATTATTATATGGATAATATCTTTTTGTGTCTTCATCTATATTTATTCCTGTTAATATATTGTTGTCATTCATCCATTTTCTTAATTCATCTGTTTTTTCTTTGTTCGCTTTCCTTATAATTGTTTCTATTGAAGTTTTTTTCTTTACTTTCTTTAGTATGGTTTCATAATCTAATTCAAATATATTTGCCAAGGCTCTTGCAACCTTTTCTTTATCTTCATTACTAATATTAACAGGATTTACCGTAACTGTTTCAACTGTTGCACTAACAGCTAATGTAACTCCTGTAGCATCATAAATAGTCCCTCTTTTAGGATTTATCTTTCTATTTAAGTTCTGTTGCAAGTATGCCATAGTTTGTAATTCCGATCCTTGCACAAATTGTATCCATCCAATTCTTGTTATTAACAAACTAAATATTAAAAGACTTATAAATAAAGCATTTCTCATTCTTCTTTTTTGAGCAATATCTGTATTTACCATACTTGACCTCCTGCTATTTTTTGTTAAAACTCTTTTAAAATATCTCAAATAGTTTTGCTATCCAACCATTTTTATAAAAGAAAAAAGATTAGTATTTTTTATACTAATCTTTTAAAATATATTCAATAAGTTCTTAGTTATGCTTTCTAAAAAACCTTCTTTGTTTGTTTCTTCTTTTTGAGTTCCTTCTATATAGTCTACTTTAGGCAAACTTACATATACTGACTGTTTATTGCTTAATTTCTGCATACCCAACAGCTCTTTAGCTGACTGTTCTAGATTGTTTAAGTTTGAACCGCTTTCAATATTTACTTTTAATTGCTCATTTTCTTTCTCTATAGTTGCTAAATCTCCTTGTAATTTTTGTACTTGTGAAAATGTTTCGTCTATTTGTGAATTTCTATAACTTATCGCAAATAAAATTACAAAACCTATGCTTATATAAAACATTATTTTTCGTTGCTGTTTCTTCTTTTTCTGCTCTTGTAATTTTTTATTATTTTTTTTGTCTTCTTTTATTTTTGTATTATTCGGTAATTTATTTGTCTTAACCTTTTTTGGTGGTGTATACTCTGGCTGCAATTTTCTTGGACTAGTTCCATAATTATACATATTATAATTTTTTGCCATTATATACACCTCCTTTTTATTAATTTTTGTTTATATCTATTTTTTAATATTCATTCTATACTAAATTTGCAATATATTCTGTTAAATTCTCTCAAATACACGTAATTTTGCACTTTTGCTTCTTGAATTTTTTTCTATTTCTTGTTCTGTTGGCAAAATTGGTTTTTTAGTTATTATTTTTCCTAAAACTTCTTTATTGCATATACAATATGGTAAATCTTTAGGGCATGTACATCTTCCAAGTGCATCAGAATATGCCATTTTTACAGCTCTATCTTCTAATGAATGAAATGTAATTATGCATAATCTTCCTCTTGGTTTTAATACTTTTATACAATTTATTACCGTATTATATAATGGCTCTATTTCATTATTTACCTCTATTCGTATTGCCTGAAAAGTTTTCTTTGCCGGATGTCCTTTGCCATCTTTTGCATAATTTGGTATGCTCTTTTCTATTATCTCTACTAACTGAGTAGTTGTT
Source organism: uncultured Clostridia bacterium (assembly GCA_934178555.1). Lineage (GTDB taxonomy): Bacteria > Bacillota > Clostridia > TANB77 > CAG-508 > CAKPQL01. The sequence continues at coordinate 11,333 of CAKPQL010000017.1, read as the reverse complement.
TCTATTTTTTTGTTTTTTCTATATTCACATATATTTCTAGCTATTTGACGTGAGAATTTTTCTTCTCCATATTCGTATAATATTCTTGCTAAATCTTCTTCTTTATAATTATTTACAACAATTGTAGCATCTAGTTCTTGTGTTGTATCCATTCTCATATCCAATTTTGAGTCTGTCATGTAACTAAAGCCTCTTTTGGTTTCGTCTATTTGATATGATGACATACCTAAATCTAGTAAAATTCCATCTACTTTATCTATATTTAATTGTTCTAATATACTCTTTATATCATCGTGATTTCCATGTACATACTCAATATTAGAAAATTCTTTCAGCTTTTGTTTTGCAGCTTGTAATGCTTCTGTATCTCTGTCAATTCCTATTAGTTTTCCTTTGTTAGATAGTTTTTTTGCTATTTCATAACTGTGACCTGCTCCACCCAAAGTTCCATCTACATATATTCCATCTGCTTTTATATTCAAATTTTCTATGCATTCATTTAATAACACAGATACATGGTTAAATTTTAAGATATCTTCTCCCATATTTCCATCTCGTTTCTAAATATAGCATAAACAGTTGGTAAAATAATTATACCAACTGTCTCATGCTTTTAGCTTATATTAAATTTTCTTATGTAACTTTAATTCGTTTGTACCTTAAAATTTGGCATTAGTATCTTTATATTTTTTCTTATGCAATTTTAAAGCTTTTGTATTTTCTAAATCTTATGTGTTTTTCTGTTTTTCTTTTGTTAAAATAATTTTTTAAATTTTTCTTTTGTACTTTTTATTTTTATCTTTGGTATTTTTCTTTTGTGCACTTGCACTTTAATTTTCTTTAGTACTTTTACAACATTTATTAAAAGTTGTATTCATTTGTAAATTAAAATTTTTATCTTTTGTAAAATCTATATAAACTTTTTTCAAGTTATATACCTAAATTTGTCATATGTTCTGCAATTTCATCTGCTGATATATTTTCATCACATTGTTGCCATTTTTCTTTACTCCAAATTTCTAATCTCGAATTCATACCTATTATTACTACATCTTTATCTAGACTAGCAAATTCTCTTAAATTACTACTAACTAGAAATCTACCTTGCTTGTCTATTTCGCATTCAATTGCACCTGCGAAGAAAAATCTAGTAAAGTTTCTTGCATTTTTATCTGAAACAGGAAGTGCTCTTAATTTTTCTTGGAATATTTCCCATTCTTTTTGTGGAAACACAAATAAACAACCATCTAATCCTTTTGTTACTATAAATTTGTATCCGATTTCGTCTCTTAGCTTAGAAGGCATTATTAATCTTCCCTTACTATCAACTGAATGTTCATATTCACCGATTAACACTTTCGTTTCACCTCCTCCACTTTGTCACCACTTTATACCACTTTTCTCCACTTCAGTTACATTTTAATATATAACATTTTATTTTGCAAGTGTTTTTATAAATTTTTTTTATTTTTATTTTTATTAAAAAAAAACAGCTACTTACCTATTGACTGGTAAATAGCTATTTTCAAGTACTTAGATTAATTTATTTTCATCTGGTACTGAATTTAATTTTTCCTTAAATTCAAATATTTCTTTTTGTGGTATTATTATTTCACTGTTTTTTAACATATCTTTTCTTGCTTTTATCTCCTCTTCATCTAAACAATCAAAATTTTCATTTGAGTTTATTAATAAAGGGTACTTTTGCTTGTTAAATGCACTATATATCTTTCCTATCAAAGGAAATTTGAATTCTGTTATTATTAGTAATTCTAACTCTCGATTATCGAATAAAGTATCATTTTCAGAGTATAATTGTTTTGCTACCTTTTTAAATTTATATTGTGCCAACTTTGATATTCTAGAATATTTTTTTATTACTTCTTTATTTTCTATATTTTCATTTATGACTCTTTTTTCTAATGATTGGTTTCTTATTGCTTGTTTTAATGTATCTGCAATTTTATGTTTCATATAGTTTGTCTTAATTTTATAATTTTTTAGTTCATCTTTTGTTAATTTATCACTTTCATATTTTGTTTTTTCATTTAAAATTTTCACTGCCAAATTATACATCTTTGCATATTCTTGAGATATTTCTTTTGTTGAAAAAATACTTTCTTTAGCGTTTTCTATATTATAAACAATTTTAAAAAATTCTTCTATGTAAGTTTTGGTATCTAAATATTCAAATTTTGCTCTAAAATACTCATCAAATCTTGCGCGTCCTTTATCTTTTAGTATGGCAAATTCAAATTCATTTATTCCAAAGGCAGCAGCCATCATTGATCCAACATAAGATGTTTTGCTATTATAGTCTTTTCTTTCTTTTTGACTAACACGACATGTTGTATATAGTTCATTTGAATATGGCACTCGTCCTGTTAAATAATTTGCTGCAACTTCTTCAGCATATTCATTCATGGATTTTTCTTTATTATTTAATTCACCGTTCGTGTATAATCCGTTTTCGTATGCTTTATTTTCTATTATTGTATAATTAGTTGCAAAACCTTGCTCTCTAAATATGTTTTTTATGATAATATCATTTGTGTATGTAAGTAAATTTTTATTAATATATATTTTTTTCTCTTTTGGATTAAATTCTGCACATTTATTTTTTAACTTTACCAATTCTATTCTATCTACATTGTTTTTAAAATTGTTAATTTTTTTCTCTAGTTCATCTCTATTCCAATTATAAATTTCAGCACTACGTAAGAAATATTCTTTTATAAATGGAATAAATTTTTTATCATAATTTTTCTGTTGTACTAAATTTATTATTTCAAATATAACTTTATCTTCCATTAATTTTCTATTATATATCTTAAACGTTTGTTTAATTTCATTTCTTAATCTTTTATTAGATGCATCATTTGCGTCATAATTAATATTTGTTTTTAAAATTTTATTTTGCTCATTATATGAAGCTTCTATATACTCATCTAATGTATAATCTTCCATATTATATTTTATTCTTTCATCCAATATAATACTTCTATTTTCTACATCCACAAGGATTCTCTGTTTTCCTATGTTCAAAAATTTTATATTTTTTATTTGATTAGTGTATTCATTTAATTTTTCGCTTAGGATTTTTTTATCCCATTTATATTCTTGAACGCATTTTGATATATATGACTGAATAAATGGGATAAACCTTTTATCATATTTATTTTTTTCTACATATTCATATACTAACTCTACTAACTCACTTTTATCCATTGTATCTACCTAAAATTTATATATAACTATATAAATCCTTTCATCCTAATATTACACTTTTATTTTAGCATATTATACAACCCATTACAATATTTTAAATTTAATATTCATTCAAAATTATTAATCGATTGTTGTAGATGTTCTACCTTTTCCCACAACATCTTCTTGCAGAGATCTCCATGTATTGCAACCAACAATTCCATCTGCTGAAAGTCCTTTACTCCTTTGATATGCTATAACTCCATTTTTCGTTTGTGTTCCAAAGATTCCATCTAGTCCTCCTGTTCTGTATCCTAATGTATTTAATCCATCTTGTGCAACTAATACATAAACTCCTTTTGATCCCTGTTTTATTAATGGATATCCTGCATTCCCTCCACAGGCAGCATTTTTATTTCTATCATCAAAATGTACCCAATTCGGAGTTAAATATGCTGGTTCAACGTAATTCCATACTCCTGAATTTATTGCTACTTCTCTTATTCTATTCCTCTGAGCCTGAGTTAAAGTTTGCCCAACATCAAAGGCAACTCCAGCATAATGTTGCGATTGTAATCCATGTCCGCCTTCGAAACTTCTTCTAAATGCATATCCTACTGGAATAGGTCCGCCATACAAATATCTTTGACTATTCCAACTTTGCATTGTTCTTTTTGTTGTCCACAAAGTATTACTATTACTTGTTCCCTTGAATTCTCTTACCGTCAATGTTCTATTTGCATTATATGGCATAGCTTCTTTATCACCTCTATAATACACTTCCATTCTATTATTATCATTATTATATACTAATATTTTCGCCATAAAAAAATCCTCCATAAAATATACTCTTTATATTTTATGAAGGAAAGCATAATTTTGTTATTTTTATTCTATAGCTGTTGCTTTTATTACAGTTCTTCGTTTTCCATTGTCATAACAAGTAATTAATGTTATTTCTTTTTTACCATTTGTATTTTGATTTGTACAAGATAAATCTTCTGGATCTACTACATATTTATCATATATCATATATTCTACAATTTTTCCAGACATATCTTGTATTTGTATTATATCTTTTATTTGCAATGTATCTAATTTACTAAAGAATGAATTATTTCTATAATTGTGTCCTATTATACAGAAGTTTCCTTCTGTGTTAGGTTGATCTGGACCTCTATATTTACATGTAGCATTTTTTAAAAGTTCATTACTCCATGTAGATAATACTGGATATTGTATACCTAATTTTGGTATTGTGATTACTGCTATTACATAATACTCAGTTCCGTCACCTGCTTTATATAACTTTGGAATAGCAGCTAAATTACTAGTTTCATTTTCTTCTATTTGTTCTTCCGCAGAAGCAATTAAATCGTCTACGTTTATTTCTTCTTCTGAATTATCATTTAATACTACTACTATTACATTATCTTCAACTGATACTCTATCTTCTCCACTTGCAGTTGTTTCTACTGTTTCTAAATGAAGGTTACTTAAGATTTCTTGTGATACTTCTTCGCTTTTGTTTCTATCATATTCAGCATATATATAATATGTGAATAAAGAAATGACCAAAATGATAGATAATATAAAATATATCTTATATAATATTTTTTTTCTTCTCATTTCTGGTGTAACATATACTTTATCACAAACTAATATCTGAATCAAATCTACTCCCCTCCTTGTATCACAATATTACATTTATTATACCATATTTTTCTCATCTAGGAAATAGTTTTTTATTATTTTATATATTTAATCTAGATATTCCTTCTACAATATCATCTCTATTACCAAATGCAGATAATCTAAAATACCCCTCTCCACTGGTTCCAAATCCACTTCCTGGGGTTCCTACTATTCCTTTTTCATTTAATAAATACTCAAAAAATTCCCAAGAGTTTAATTCTTTTGGTGTTTTCATCCATATATATGGTGCATTAATCCCTCCATATACTGAATATCCTATATTTATTAATCCCTCTCTTATTATTTTTGCATTATGCATATAATACTTTATATTTTCGTTTATTTGTTTTTGACCTTCTTCTGAATATACTGCTTCTGCAGCTTTCTGACTTATGTATGATACCCCATTAAATTTGGTACTTTGCCTTCTAGACCATAATTGATTTAATATTACTTTCTCTTTTTTCTTTGTATATCCTACCAATTCTTTTGGTACAACTGTATATCCACATCTTATACCTGTGAATCCTGCTGTTTTTGAGAAACTTTTAAATTCTATCGCAACTTTTTTTGCTCCTTCTATTTCATATACACTATGAGCAATATTTTTTTCACTTATGTATGCTTCATATGCAGCATCATATAATATAATTGATTTATTTTCTAGTGCATAATCAATCCACTTCTTTAATTCTGTTTTTGTTATGGTAGTTCCTGTAGGATTATTAGGAAAACATAAATATATTATATCTACCTTCTTTTGTGGTAATTCTGGAACAAATTTATTTTCTTCATTCATAGGAATATATATTATTTTATCTTTTCTTCCAGCCATTATATTACTATCCATATAAACTGGATATACTGGATTGGTTATTGCTACTATATTGTCTAAACCAAATATATCTACAATATTTCCAGTATCACTTTTGGCACCGTCAGATATAAATATTTCATCTTCACTTATATCAATATTTCTTTTCCTATAATCATTTTGTATTATCTTTTCTTTTAAGAATTTGTATCCTTGTTCTGGTGGATATCCTTTAAACGTTGATATGTCTCCCATATCATCAACAGCTTTGTGCATATTTTTTATCACTTCTTCTGCTATTGGCTTTGTTACATCTCCAATTCCCATTCTTATTATTTTCTTTGATGGATTACTTTCCTCAAATGCTTTTACCTTTTTGGCAATTATTGAAAACAAATAGTTATCTTGTAATTTTAAAAAATTTTCATTTATATTCACAAAAAACCTCCTTATACAATTTTAGGAACAACTTTTACATTGTTTCTCATATATTAATTTACTAAGTTCAAAGTTTTTTATATAAAGAATATATTATATTTCAATCATACCTTTAAAAACAGTTTGTGCAGGTCCTTTCATATATACATGGTTATCAATTTCATTCCAATATATAGTTAATGTGCCTCCTAAAAGATACACATTTACAAGTCTATTGGTGTACCCACTTATATTACATATAACAACGCTTGCACATGCTCCTGTTCCACATGCTAAAGTTTCCTTTGCACCTCTTTCCCATACTCTCATTTTTATATTATTCTCATCTAATATCTCTACAAATTCAACATTTGTTCTTTCTGGAAAATTAGTATCATTTTCTATTATAGGTCCATAATTTTCTATATTCATTTCATCTAAATCTTCTACTGTTGTTACAGCATGTGGATTTCCCATTGATACGCACTTTAATTTCATATCTTCATTTTCTATTCTTATATTTAACTCATTCTTCATACTCTTAAAATTTGGTTCTCCCATATCTACCTGTACATTCTCTACAACTCCATTTTTTTCTTCTAATTTCAATTTTTTTATTCCACATGCAGTTTCTATATTTAATTCCAGTTTTCTAGTAATTTTGTTATCATATAAATATTTTCCAACACATCTTATTCCATTGCCACACATTTGTGCTTCGCTTCCATCTGCATTAAATATTCTCATTTTAAAATCTGCAGTTTTACTTTTTAATATTAATATTACTCCATCAGCTCCAATTCCAAAATGTCTATCACAAATTTTAGGAATATTTTCATATATTTCTTTAAATTCATGCTCTATAAAATTTATGTATATATAATCATTTCCTAACCCCTGCATTTTAGTAAATTCTATAATCATATTTATCACCCTTATATATACATATTAAAGAAAGATAGAATGTGTTCATTCTATCTTTCTTTAACCTCTATTGGTGGATATTCAAATATAATATCAAAAAAATCAAATAATCCTGGTACATTTTCATCTAAGCATGCTAGGTATATATCTAATTCATCTATTGAATTACATGCTGTTATTATTGCTGGATGTAATCTCCTTTCAAATAATAAGTTAATTGCATATTTAATACTTTCATTAATACTTTTTCTTTCTTTTTTTCTTGCTAACTTATATCCTTCTTTTACTCTAGCTAATGATTCATTTTTATATTTGTCTAATGAAATAGTATATTCATTTTCTATCACTTGGTCTTTCGTTTCATATTTCCCATATTTAATATATCTTTCAATGTCTTCTTCAGCGTATGGTAATATTACCTTTCCAGTTTTACTAGATATCAGTAAAATTTTTCTCTCTTTTTCTTGTTTATTTTCTATTTTGTTTGATTGTTCATCCGTTGATTCTTCTAGTACATTTGATAATTCATTTATTATATCATTTATTTTACCTTTTGATTTTATATATTCTCCATCACTATCTAGTTCTTTTTTCAATTCTTTTATTAGTTTATATGCAATATCTAAATTGTTAGATATTGACAATACATTATCTTTTGTATTTTTCATATATAACCTCTTCATTACCTATATTTTCTGAGTTGCAGAAACATTTATAATTATATTACTTTGTATACTTTCAGTACTTATTCCATCTGCAGTTTTAATTATTAAACAGTATTTATCTTCTTTCATACTTTCATAAGGCAATTCAAATTCTTGCTCAGTTGTTCCATCAACCAATTGTAATTCTGTTTTAGTTTCTTCATCTATTTTATATAGTTTATATTCTACATTTACTAACTCTTTCATATCTATTTTGATTTTATATGATAATTCTACTTGATTAATCTCATCTACACTATTGTAATTGTTTACAATAAAATTCCACTCATATTCTTCATTATGCAAATCTTCTATTGTTAATGTATCTGTTACTACATTTATAATTGGTCTTGCAATCTGTGCAGTTGATTTGCTAGCATATGCAGTTCTAAATTTGGCAAACCCATTTGTTAAAATTATGCTTAACATAAAAAGTATGTATATTAGAAACAATAACTTTGCCAATTTTTTATTTTTTCGAATATGTTTTCCCATTTTATTTCCTCCTTATCATTTGTTAAAAATTATTGTTTGCAATTTCCTTTTCTTGCAACCTTTTTAGTAACTTACTTTTTCTTAATTCTTTTAGTTCTTTTCTGCTAAGTATTATTTTATAACAAATCACTAATATTGCCATAGGAATAAAAAGAGCTATCAAAAAACCTTGCGGTTTTTGTAACATTAATATTAAGTTTCCTATTTTAGGTATCATATAATAATATTTTCCTTCTACATCAGTATATTTTACTATATTTTCATCAATCGTATTATTACTATCTCCCTTAGTAATATAACCTATATTACCGTTTTCATCATATTTTATTTCTTTTACTCTATGCATTATTACTGTTCCATTTTCGTTAAAAGTTATTATGTCTCCTATATTTATTTCATTTTCAGGGACCTTTTTATTAATAATAATATCTCCTACTTGAAATTCGTCTTCCATTGAGTTCGAAATGCATATTATAGGTTTATATCCCATAAAATCAGCTATTTCCATAGTATTCTTATTAGTCTTAACATATATTACAGCTAAAGCTGTTATAAGAAAAACTATAATAATTGTTATTATGGCAATTGTACTGTTTATTATGAAATTAACTATTCCTCTTTTGTTTTTCATATTCTATCTTTTCCTTTTTGGCATTATTTATATATATGAATATAATTATAGCTATTATATTTGTAACATAATTTGTTGTTTTTTTCAATATATTGTATATAAATGTAATATAATTGAAATAAAAAAAGAGCGGATATAAAAAATCCACTCATAAATCTCTATAAAATTTTTGTTATTTCTATACATTTTCTTTTATGTATTCAACAACATCATTTACTGTAACAACTTTTTCAGCATCAGCATCTGGTATTTCCATATCAAATTCTTCTTCTAAAGCCATTACAAGTTCAACTATATCTAGAGAATCAGCTCCTAAATCATCTATAAAAGATGCTTCTAATGTAACGGCTGCTTCATCAACACCTAGTTGTTCTACTATTATTTCTTTTACCTTTTCGAAAACTTCTTCTGAACTCATTATATAAGTTCACCTCCCCTTCATATTCGAACGCTTTTTGCGTTTATATATATTTACAATATTAATAACATTAAAATAATATATATACTATAAAAAGTCAATACATAAATTAATTTTTTTCAAATTGTTCTACTAATTTATCAATCGCTCCACTTTTGGCAAAATTCTCTGCTTGTTTTATAGTATAATAAAATAGTTTTTCATCGCTACTTCCATGTGCTTTTACAACTGGTTTTTTCACTCCTAAAAATAATGCTCCACCATATTCCTTGTAATCCATAGTTTTTGCAAATCTTTTTATTGCTGGTAGTGCTGGAACAGAACTCAACATAGATAATATATTTTTCTTTATACTCTCCATTAGTGACTTCTTTACTAATTTTCCAAATCCTTCTACTGTTTTTAAAAACACATTACCTGTAAATCCATCTGTAATAACTGCATCTATTTTACCTGTAAAAGCATCTCTTCCTTCTACATTTCCTACAAAGTTTATTCCAAGTGTTTCGGCATCTTCCTTTAATTTTTGATATGCCTCTTTTACTAAATCATTTCCCTTTGTTTCCTCTGTTCCTATATTTAGCAATCCTATTTTTGGATTTTCAATTCCACATACGTTTTTTAAATAAACATTAGACATCTGTGCGAATTGAACTAAATTTATTACTTTGCAATTTGTATTAGCACCAGCATCCATTAGCATAACACTTTTTTTGTATGATGGTAATATAGGTGCTAAAGCTGGTCTATCTATTCCTTTTATTCTACCTACTAATAATGTTGCACCTGTTAATAATGCTCCAGAATTTCCAGCAGATATAAACACATCTCCTTTACCTTCTTTTAATAAATTAAATCCTACTACCATTGAAGAATCTTTTTTATGTTTTATAGCAAGTGTTGGTATATCTTCCATATCTATTGTTTCTGTAGTATTATGTATTTTTATTTTATTAGATATTTCTGATATGTTTTCTTTATTATATAACTCTTTTATTTTTTTGTTTATAATATTTTCATTTCCTATTAATATAATTTCAGAATCTATTTCTTTTATTGCTTTTATAGCACCCTTTATTGTTGCTTCTGGAGCATTATCTCCTCCCATTGCATCTAGTAAAATAATCATTATTACGGCTCCTTTCTATGTTACTTTTATTATATTCTAGCAATATGTATCTATTCTATTATTATATATATAAAAAATCAATAGTTTTTCATTAATTTGACCAACCAGTGTAACTTTTTTTGTATTCTGTATAACTTCTACAAAAAAATGTACCATTCACTCTGTCAATGTGACATTAGTTTATTTTTCTTCATTGTACAAGATATTAAAAAACATTTTTTATTATAAACAAAAAAAACGTAATTGGAAAATCCAATTACGTTTTTTGTAATATAGTATTACTCAATTATTTCTGAAACTATACCAGAACCAACTGTTCTACCACCTTCACGAATAGCAAATCTTAATCCTTTTTCTATAGCTATTGGTGTGATTAATTCGATTGTCATAGAGATGTTATCACCTGGCATTACCATTTCTGTACCTGCTGGTAAATCAATAACACCTGTAACGTCTGTTGTTCTGAAATAGAATTGTGGTCTATATCCATTGAAGAATGGTGTATGTCTTCCACCTTCTTCTTTTGTTAAGATATATACTTCTGCTTTGAATTTTGTATGTGGATGAATTGTTCCTGGTTTTGCTAAAACTTGACCTCTTTCGATTTCATTTCTTTGAATTCCTCTTAATAGAACTCCTATGTTATCTCCAGCTTCTGCTTGGTCTAATAATTTTCTGAACATTTCAACACCTGTAACAACTGTCTTAGGTATTTCTTTTTGTAATCCAACTATTTCAACTTCTTCAGAAACTTTTATTGTTCCTCTTTCTACTCTACCTGTAGCAACTGTTCCTCTACCTGTTATTGTAAATACGTCTTCTACTGGCATTAAGAATGGTTGGTCTGTTGGTCTATCTGGAGTTGGTATATAGCTATCAACAGCATCCATTAACTCTTT
>CAKPQL010000016.1 GCA_934178555.1 uncultured Clostridia bacterium | reverse complement strand
TAAATTATTTGGCAATACTTTGTATTACCGCTTGGTCTCTTAAAGGATTTATTGTTTACTTTTCAATGTACTTTTTTATGTTCTATTCTCTTAGGAACGGAACGTTTTTCATTATACTACTTGTCAAAACATTTGTCAACATATTTTTCGAATTTTTTTATTTTTTTTGAACTTTTTGAGCAAAAAATAAAAATTAGTAATTTTGATGCATTGTTTCTAAGTTTTTTTACATTTTACTAATTCAAATTCATAAAATATAATGTAACCTGTTCATCAAGCAATTGTTATTTTAGCACTATTCATTATACAAGTCAATAGTTTTTTTAATATTTCTAAAATTATTTTTATTGCTTGTTTAATTCCTAAGTTCTTATATATATTAGCATAAAAATCGGTCAAAAGTCAATAGTTTTTTTGTTGGTAATTTATAGTAAATATTAAAGGAACATGTTGCAAAATGTCCCTTTATTGGTTATATTCTATTCTCCTATATTTCTTATTATATCTTCAACATTTAATTCTGTTTCTGTTTCTTCTCCTGTTTCCATCTTCTTTAATTTAGCCTTGTTATTTCTTATTTCATCTTCTCCTATTGTTAATACATATTCTGCATTTATTTTATCCGCATATTTGAATTGCGCTTTTATGCTTTTTTCTGTAACATCCTTTTGTGCATTTATTTCTTTTTGTCTCAATTGTTTCACTAATTTTGTTGCCATTATATTAGCATTTTCTCCTATCTGCGCTATATAAATCTTAGGCATTTCTGGTTTTATTATATTGTCTTTATTATATTTTTCATATATTTCTAAAAGTCTTTCCATTCCTATAGCAAACCCTAATGCCGGAGTATCATTTCCACCAATTTCTTTTATTAATCCGTCATATCTCCCTCCTCCAAGCACTGTATATCCTTCTGTTTTTGATATAAATTCAAATACGGTTTTAGTATAATAATCCAATCCTCTAACTATTCTAGGATCTACTTTATATTCTATACCTATTTCCGTTAATAGTTTTTTTACATTTTCAAAATGTTCTCTACATTCATCACATAGGTAATCTAATATTACAGGTGCTCCTTGATTCAATGCCTTACATTTTTCTTCTTTGCAATCTAATATCCTCATAGGATTCTTTTCAAATCTTGTTTGGCATGTATAACAATATTGATTAATTTTATCTGCAAAAAACTTTTTTAGTTCTTGTTGATATACTGCCCTACATGTTGGACACCCTATACTATTTATTGTTAGTTCAATGTTTGGAATATTTAAAATTTTAAATATTTCATTTGCCATTGTTATGCTTTCTACATCTGCCATATATGATGAAGTACCAAATACTTCTGCCCCAATTTGATGAAACTCTCTAAGTCTTCCTTTTTGTACATTTTCATATCTATACATAGCCATATTATAATATACCTTTACAGGTGATGGCATTGATGCCATCCCATTTTCTATGTACGCCCTTACAACACCAGCTGTTCCTTCTGGTCTTAATGTTATACTTCTTCCGCCTTTATCTTCGAAAGTATACATTTCTTTTTGTACTACATCAGTAGTATCTCCAACTCCTCTTTGGAATAATTCTGTATTTTCAAATACAGGCACCCTTATTTCTTTATATCCATAGTTTTTAAACAATTTTTGTATTTTTGATTCTATATACTGCCATTTATAGCTTTCTTCTGGCAATATGTCCCTTGTTCCTTTTGGTTTTTGTATCATAAAAATCCTCCTACATTTTCAATTTTAGTCTTTTCCTTCTTTTAAATCCAAGTAAATGGATTCTTCTTCTTTTACCATTGTACTTTTACCATGTCCAGGATATATTATAGTATCTTCCGGCAATATCATTAGTTTATTTGTTATCGAACGTATTATGTCCACAAACGAACCAGTAGGCAAATCTGTTCTTCCCCAAGTTCTTCTAAAAACAGTATCTCCAGAAAACAACATTTTAAATTCTTCAGAATATAAGCATATTCCCCCTTTAGTATGCCCTGGAGTGTGTATCACTTTAAATTCTATTTTTCCAATATGTATCAAATCCCCATCATTTAATCTTGAATCAACTTTTATATTTGTGTTCTGCATTCCCATGTACTCTGTCATATTTATATTGGGATTGTTTATCCCCTCTTCTTCTATTCTATGAATTAATACTTTTCCTCCCATATCATTTTTTAATTGTTCTACTGCTCCTGTATGGTCTCCATGACAATGTGTCAGCACTATATATTTTAATTTAGCTTCTAATGTTTTTAACATTTCTTCTATTTTGTCACATTCACCAGCAGGATCAATAACCATAGTTTCTTTAGTATCTTCATCTACTATTATATAGCAATTTGTTTCATCACTCAAAACATTACTTATTTTTATTCTCTTTAGTATCATTTCTATTCCTCCCAATTTTTTCGGATCGTCGAGGATTCCGCTCCCCTATATATTTTACTTTCTTCTTCTTACTTCATATACACTATCAATTTTTCTTAGTGCTTTTAATGCTTTGTTCAATTCATCTAGATTTTCTAATTCAACTGTTAACTCTGTTGTAACAGTTTTGTTCTTATTAACCTTACTATTAACTTCTATTAAATCAACTTTTGCATTAGATAATTCTTTTATTATATCTGCTAACAATCCATTTCTATCATTAGATAATACTTCTATTGCAACATTATAAGAAGCTTTTACTTCATTATACCAAGCTACATCTATTATTCTGCCTTCTTCTGATAACAAATCTTTTACATTTATGCAGTCACTTCTATGAACTGAAACACCTCTTCCTTTAGTTATATATCCTATTATGCTATCTCCTGGAAGAGGATTACAACATTTTGATAATTTTACTAAACAATTATCTATTCCTTTTACAACAATACCAGTTTTAGAATTTTTATTTTGATTAGTCTTTGTTTTTGATAATTCTTCGATTTTTTCTTCTATCTGTTCTTCTTTGTGTTCTTTTCTATATTCTTCTAATATTCTTGCTATAATTTTTACTGGAGATATTGCTCCAAACCCTACACTTGCAAACATATCATCTAATGAATTATATTTATATCTATCAAGAGCAACTTGTACCCATTCTGGTTTAAATAAATCTGAATGACTCATTCCTATTCTTTTTATCTCTTTATCTATTAGTTCTTTTCCTTTTACTATATTTTCTTCTCTTTGAGTTTTCTTAAACCATTGTAATATTCTATTTCTTGCTGTAGTACTTTTTACAAATTTTAGCCAATCTCTACTAGGTCCCTTAGAAGTATCCGAAGTCACTACTTCCACTATATCTCCATTATTTAATTTAGTAACAATCGGCATCATTTTACTATTGATTTTGCATCCTACCATTTTATGACCAACTTCAGCATGTATATTATATGCAAAATCAATAGGTGTAGCTCCTTTAGGTAACACTTTTATATCTCCCTTTGGAGTAAATACATAAACTTCATCTTCAAACAATTCAGTTTTTAGTGTATTCAAAAATTCGTCTGGATCCTGCATATCTTTTTGCCATTCTAAAGTTTCCCTAATCCATGACAATTTATCATCTTGCACAACTACTGTTGTTTTTTTATTTTTATTGGCTTCTTTATACGCCCAATGTGCAGCAATACCGAATTCAGCAACTCTATGCATATCCCATGTACGTATTTGTACTTCAAACGGAGTTCCTTTTGGTCCAATTAATGTTGTGTGCAATGATTGATACATATTTGCTTTTGGTACAGATATATAATCTTTAAATCTTCCAGGCATTGGATTGTACAAATCATGTACTACTCCTAAAGCCGCATAACAGTCCTTTACTGTTTTTACAAGTATTCGTAAAGCAAACAAATCGTATATTTGGTCCAAGCTCTTATTATCCCTTTTCATCTTTCTATATATACTATATAAATGTTTTGCTCTACCTGTAATTTCTGCATCTATATGTTGAAGTTTTAACTCTTTTCTTATTTCATCCATTATTTTTTCTATGAACATTAATCGTTCTTCACGTTTTTTGTCTAACCCTTCAACAATTTCTCTATATTCTTCTGGTTGTAAATATTTAAAAGACAAATCTTCTAGCTCCCATTTTAGAGAATACATACCTAGTCTATTGGCAAGTGGAGCATATAAATTTATTGTTTCTTCTGATATCGCGATTTGCCTATCTCTTGTTAAATATTTCAATGTTCTCATATTATGAAGTCTATCTGCAAGTTTTATAAGTATTACTCTTATATCCTTTCCCATAGCTAAAAACATTTTTCTATAATCTTCTACTTGTCGCTCCTTTGCAGAAGTATATTGAATTGCACTAAGTTTTGTAACTCCATCAACCATTGATGTTATTTCTTTACCAAACTCTTTTTCCATATCTTCTTTTGTTACTTTTGTATCTTCTACAACATCATGAAGTAGTGCAGCACAAATAGTAGTATCATCCAAACCTATTGTTGCTAATATGTAAGCCACATTAATAGGATGAATAATATATGGTTCTCCAGATTTTCTTAGTTGGTCTCCATGAAACTCTTTAGCATAATTGTATGCTTTCATAATCAATTTGGAATCTGATTTTCTATTATTCTTTTTCATTAAATTAACTACATCATCTATAGTTATTTTTTTGTTTTCTGACATCTTCTATCCCCTTGTTTATTAATATTTTCATATTTTTTTGAAATTAAATCACTAGTCTTTGCTTTACGAGCTACCTTTAAACTTTATTAGCAATTAAAATGGTTAAAATTAATTATATTGACTTTCTTATATCTTTTAAATTAATCTGTATTGTTTCTATTCCATTATATGTGTTTGTTTCTAAGTTTCCTATTACATCAACTTTATCTCCTATCAAATATTCATCTACCAAATTTCCCATATTAAATCCTATAGCATTTATTAATACATTATTGTCTTTTAAGGTAATTTTTAAATGCTTTCCTTCTGATAAAGCTCTTATAGAATCAATCTTTAAACTTTTATATAAAAATATAGGTGTTTTGTTTGCTTCTCCAAAAGGTTCCAATTTATTTAATTCTTCAACGGTTTCTCTATTCATATCTTCTGAAGTTATTTGTCCATCTATATATATTATAGGTAATATTTCTCTTATATGTTTTTCTTCTGCTATTTTTTCAAATGCTTCTTTAAATTTTTCTAAATTTTCCTTTTTTAAAGATAAACCAACCGCCATTTCGTGTCCGCCGTATTTTTCTAAATACTGGCTTGTACCACATAAGGCTGAATGTAAATCAAATCCTGGAATACTTCTACCAGACCCTTTAACAATATCATCTTCATAAGACAATAATATTGTTGGTTTAAAAAACTTTTCTGTTAATTTTGATGCAACTATTCCTATAACGCCATGATGCCACCCATTTCCAGCTAATACAATTGTATTAATTGTATTCATATCTATATTTTGCAGTTTTTCTATTGCCTCTTCAAATATTTTTCTTTCTTTTTCTTGTCTTTCTAAATTGTATTTATTTAACTTTTCTGTTATTTCCTCTGCTTGTACAATATTATCTGTTAAAAACAGCTTTAACGCTTCTCCTTGGAACCCCATTCTTCCACAAGCATTTATTCTTGGTGCAATTCCAAAAGATACCGCCATAGAATTTATATTTTTGTACCCAGTTATTTTTAATAATGATTTTAATCCAATATTTCTTGTAACTTGAATAAGTTTTAGTCCTAACTTTGCAATAACTCTGTTTTCATCTACCAAAGGTACTATATCAGATATTGTCCCAACACATACAACATCTAAATATTTTAGGTATTCTTTTTCATCTAAGTTCAATCTCATTCCAATAGCCTGAATTAGCTTAAATACAACTCCAACTCCGGCCAATCCTCTAAATGGATATTCATTGTCTTTTCTCTTTGCATCTACAACAGCAATAGCATTAGGTAATTTATCTAATGGCTCATGATGATCTGTTATTATTGTTTCTATTCCTAGACTATTACTATATTCTACTTCTTCTATTCCAGATATTCCACAATCTACAGTTATCATTAATTTATGTCCATCTTCGGCTATTTTTTGTATAGCATCTTTGTTTAACCCATATCCCTCTTGTAATCTGTTTGGGACATAATAGTCAACTTCAATTCCTCTTTTTTCTAAAAATCTCTTTAATACAGTTATGCTTGTTATTCCGTCAACATCATAATCTCCATATATTATTATTTTTTCTTTATTATTAATTGCTTTTTCAATTCTATCTACTGCTTTTTTCATATCCGGCATTAAATATGGGTCATGGAAATCATTTCTAGTAGGATTTAGAAAAATACTTATTTCATCATTATCAATTATATTTCTATTTACAAGAACTCTTGCTAATATTTTTGATATATTATATTTTTCGCTCAATTCATTAATTTTATTTTCATCTGCTTCATAAAATTCCCACTTTTTTTTCATACACTTCTCCTAAAATATACAATTTATTATATATTTTACATTATTTTATATTTTTTTTAAAGTCTTTTTAACATATTTTACAAAAAAGTAGTAAGTTATAGAAAACGCCGTTTCCTACAATATGCAATATACCAATTAAAAAGTTAAATTTTCATAGATACCAAAAAAATTAGGGCAATATACCCTAATTTTTATGTTCCCAATTGATATTTGCTCATCCAGTAACCTGAAATTTGTGTACCATTCCATATAAATGCCTCCGATATTTGATATCCGCTATCTGCTGTTGTTTTTGATTTTGGTATTAAAATAACCCTTGACCTTTCATTTGTACTATCTAGCATATACTCATATCTCGGAATCCACACAAAATATGCTTCTTTTTCGTTGTTTCTTACAACAATATTTGCCCATATTTGATTATCATAATCATACCAATTTGTTGGAACCTCTTCTCCTATTGGTATAACACTTGTTTCGTTTCCATTCGCATCATATGTTACATAGAATGTACTATTCTTATCAAATCCTGTTAAATCTGGTTTTCCAACTGGTACATACATTAATGCATGCTTTTTTATATTTCCTTCATTATCTATAACATAAAATATGTATTGTTCTTTATCTATATCTATATCATAAGTTGCATTTCCACTAGTAGTTGCATTTAAAATATTTCCATCTTCATCTACAACACATCTTATATCATTTTCTTTATATATTGTTTTAAAAATTATTGTTCCTGCAGATATATCATGCTGTGTTGTCATTTTTGCATACATATTCGTATTTAGTATTTTTATCACTTGTTTATATTCTCCACTCTGTAAATTTGTTAATCTTGTTTCATTTTTTATATCTCCACATTTTAAGTTAAGTTTTTCTATTACTGTTTTTCCCTCGTTTGTTATTACAGATATTTTTTCGTTTTTTATTAACCCATATACATTATCTTCTATATTCATTTGATTTGTTTTAGTAGACATTGTTGACAATGTATCTGTTTGTTTTGAAACCCACATTCCAGTAAAAGCTAAATCTAATTCATTTAATCCTTGTTTAGCATAAGTAAAACAGCTTGGAGTTATCCAATCATATTCTACCATACACGTATTTTTTAGAAATTCTATATTACTTTCTTTATACATTAACCTTGGTACCCATGTAAATATCGAACCTAAATCTGTTTCTTGAACTTGTGCTCCTACAATAGCTGTTTCTTTTCCTCTGGTTAACTCTGAAGCATATTTTCCGTCGCTTAGCATTATATTGGCATATTTTCCACTAGAATAATCATACCAATTTGAGTCATTTGGGGTTGTTATTTTCCAAACACCTGCATTTTCGTTCCATTTAATCGGTATCATTCCTGCACCTAATACCGGTACATTAGGTGTAGAAGTTATAACATTACTTATATCTATTGTAATTTGGTTTATTGTTACATTATAGCCAACTCCAGCCATTTGATTTAACTTTAGTATCTTGTTTCTATTTGCAAAAAGTATGACTAATAATAGTAGTATAATTGATACTACTATTATTAGTTTTATTTTGTTAGTTAATTTTCTTTTTGCTTGTTTCATTAGTTTTTTTCTTTCTTAATCACTTTAAAAACCATTTCCATTTACAATGCATGCTCGAGCACTATAATTGCCACTTTCAACATAATATGCAAAATAAGTAAATGGTCTGCCGTCCGTTGTGCTTGTACCATACCCTCCACGTGTAAGAGCTGGAAATGTTTTAGAAACTTCTCTTGCTTGACCGTTCTGCCAACCTTTGGTTTCAAACATTGCATCCCCTATTTTTCCTATTTCTTCTGCAGAATATGCATTTCCATATTTATCTTGATAAAATGCCGAATTTGTACTTCCTATAGCATTCAATTTAGTGTTAAAATAACTAGGTATTCCAGCAGATAACTATTCTGAACAAGATCCGATTCCATACACCCCTGATATATTTCCTGTTGTCGTTGCCAGACCATAAGTCGATCTATTTATATAATCACTCCCTGTAGTACCATTGCCTTGTTTTCCATAATCTGATACTGCAAGTATTAGCATCGCTCCATACTCTGTATTCTTTTGTAAGTGTACATCTATTTTATTTGATAAAGTCCCCTCCAAGTTTTGAGCACTATCCAATGTTGTTGAGCGCAAAGTTTCTTTTAATCCCATTACTTGACCTGATGCTTCCATTTGTCTTACTTGAAGCATCCAATTGGTTAAAGTATTTGTTTTCGCTTTTACATTAGGTGAACTTTGAAAGTTTGCTTGTACACCTCCTGCAGTTATACAAATTAAATTTATCATCATTAATGCTATTAGTGTTAGTTTTTTTCTCATGTTTTTCCTCCTTTATTTTATATAAATTTATTTTTCAAATAAAAAAAGACACAATATTTTATGCGTATCAAAAATACACATAAATAAATTGTGTTTTTATCTATGTTTTATATAATTCTCTATTTAATAGTATATATTGTGTGTGTGTGTGTGTGTGTGTGTGTGTGTGTACAGTACCAGGGGTTCTAGCATTTGTCATAATTTTAATTCTCCTTTATTTGCATTTTTCTTTATAATCTACATTATAAATATATACTAATATGTTTTGGTTTACAATATATTTTTTAAATTTATATTAATAAATTTTGATATCAATAAATATTTTTAGATTTTTATTTTATTTAAGTTCTTCTAATTCTTCTTTAGTTAAACCTGTAACTGATATTATAAAATCTATGCTAACATTTTGCTTTAACATTTCTTTTGCTATTTCTTGTTTACCTTGTTTAATTCCATCTTGTAATCCCTGTTCCATTCCTCTTTTTAGTCCATCCTGTAGCCCTTGTTCTACTCCTCTTCTCAATCCATCTTGTAATCCTTGTTCTATTCCTTTTTTTAGTCCATCTTCTAGTCCACTATCATAACCAAATGCTTCTATTGCTTTTTGGTCTCTTATGTATTTTTCTCGTAGTTCTGCTAAGTATCTTTCGTGTTCATCTTCACTTATTTTTTCTAGCACTTTTTTTGCTTCTTTTATGGCTATTTCATTTTTATTACTCATTCCTACCATCTCCATATCTTTTGGATTTTCTAAAAAATCCAACCATGGCTTTATTTCTTTTTCTGCACTCTCTTTAATTTTTACTGCCTTTGGTATTTCTAGTATATACAATTCTAGCATGTCTGTCAATATGACAGAAGTGTATTTTTCTTCTCTTATTTGCCACTTAGTATAGAACTTTGGTATTTCTTTTAATTTATTTAATTCAAAATTTGATATTAATATTGCTATTGTTTTATGTAATTTACTATAATCATCTCCCGAACTAATTCCTTTGGTATACATTTTACTCCAATAAAATAGTATTCTTTTTTCTATATCTTTTTGATTTACAACTTGTAGTTCTATATCTACATCTATTCTTTCATCTATTTTTGCGTGTATATCCACTATTCCTATTTTGTCATCTAATAAATCTTTTTCTAGTATTGTGCTTTCATCTAACTTTATATTATTTATTGTCTTGTTTAAAATTGTACTTAGCATTTGTTTTGTAATATTTTCATTCCCTACATGACCAAATATTCTTTTGAATACATAATCATTTTTAGGATTTAATAATTCTATAAACATCACTTCTTTCTTATGTTTATTTTCTAATTACTTGGAAAAAATTTAGGCAGATTTGCCTTTGAATTAATTTATTGATATCAAAATTGAATATATGTTATCATATCATTTTTATTTTGACAATATCCTTTTATATAATAATATGGGTCGATGCGTAACATCAACCCATATTATTTATATAATTGCAATCATTGCATATATTATTAATTTTATCATATTTTTTGCAAACAAATTCCATACATAAAAAGGTATAGCCATTTTGTTTATTTTATCAAATTCTTTGCACAACTCATTTATTTCTTCTTGTGATATTATCTTCTTTTCTTCCATATATTCTTTTGCTATATATTTTGCTTTTGTCATTGCATCTATCTCTAAATATGATCTTATCGCAAACTGTATAAAACCAAGTATCGCAAATATACATAGATATAATAGTGGATTACTTATACGATTAAATATTGTTAATATTGAAATTAGCAAAAAATAAATTATATATATGTTTGATATTATAAAATTAGATATATGTATAGTTTTATTTTGAATAGAGTGTGCGCATTCATGTGCTATTGTTTGAATTCTAGCACAAGTATTTTTCTTTGTAGAAATTAATATTGTATTAGTTAATGCTATATACAAGCTTGTTTCTGAATCTGAATTTTCTTTTATTTGTACTTTTTCATTATTTAATTTTTTTAACATTTCTTCTGTTAGTTCTATATTCTTTGGAAATTTATCAGATATTTGAGTTAATTTTTCATTTTCTTTATAATTTTTCAAGTTTGATATCTTTATGCCAAATATTAATTTCAAAAGCAGTATAAAAACTATTGATATTAAAATTATTATTATATATTCCATATTAATCCTTTCTTTTGTAAAAAATATATAATTATTGTAATACATCTTTTACCGCTTCACCTATTATTTTGTTTATGTCTGCTAGCATTACATTAAATCTAACTTCTACATCAAAATAATCTTTTATTTTTGGATTTTGCATTAGTATTTGATATAATTCTTGTAATTTTTTCATTTTTTCCTCATTTTGTTGTTCTCCTTGTATTGATAATAATTGAGTTTCATATCTTATCTTCTCAAATTCATCTATTTTTTCTTTCATTCCTGGAATTGCTTTTACCTCTTCCTTTGCTTTTTTATATTCTATGTATTCTTTGCTTTCTTGTAAACTTCTTGCTAATTCATTTGCTTTATCATATACGTACATTTTATTTTCCTCCTAATAAATATTTGATATATAAAATTTTCCGTTTAAGAGGGCGTAATTCGGTATTTATTATAATTATCATCACCAATTACGCCCATACTATTCAATATTTTTATGCATATGCCTGTCTTTTTTTGAAAGCTAAAAGATTTGCTATTTCCCCTTCTGTATTTTTAGCTTTTTTAGTCTTTTTAGCTTTCTCCTGTGCTATTTGATTTGCTTGACGTTCAGCCATTGTTTCGCAAATAGCTTTTTGATATATAAAATGTGTATCTTGAGCAATTTTTGCCCAATTATATTCTTCTTTTACTTTTGCTTTTGCTTTTTTAGTAACACTATCACATAATGCTGGATTTAATAATAATGCTAATATAGAATCTGCAAGTGAATTAGGATTTCCTGCATAACTCTTCATTCCATCTACTCCATGAGCTACTATTTCGTTTAATCCACCAACATCAGAAACTACTGTTGGAACTCCTGCAAGCATTGCCTCTAGTGCAACTATCCCAAATGGTTCATATGTGCTTGGGAACACTGATACATCAGCACATTTATACATTTTGCACACTTGTTTTTGATTTAAGTATCCCGTAAAATACACTTTATTTCCTAATCCCATTGAATCAACTTGTGCTTTTAATTCGTCTAGTATTCCACCCTTTCCAGCAATAATTAATTTAGCATCATGATATCCGTCTAGTATTTTTGGCATAGCAGAAATTAAGTGTTGCACACCTTTTTCATAAACCAACCTTCCCATAAATAGAATTATTTTTTCATTATCTGCTGCATATTGTCTTCTAAATTCATAATCTCTTTCTATACCATTAAAATTAGTTAAATTTATTCCATTAGGAACCACATTTATTTTTTCGAAAGGTAACCCAAATAATCTTTGTATATCATTTTTCATAAAATTGCTATTAACTATTACCTCTGAAGATTCATATGTTAATAACCATTCTGTATCATTTATATATCTTTGTACTTCATTATGAATTCCACTATTTCTTCCGGCTTCTGTAGCATGTATTGTAGATACAATAGGAGTTCCGTAAGAATTTTTTAATGTTTTTGCCGAATAAGCAACTAACCAATCATGCGCATGTATTACATCAAAATTTCCTTCTTTAGCAATAATTTCATTTGCTTTTGCAATCATATTAAAGTTTAATTGCATAATCCAATCTATAAAATTATTAGGATTTATAATATAGTTGTTAACTCTATATACTTTAACGCCCTTATCATTTTCAAATTCAGGTGCATCTCCATCTTTATATGTAATAACATATACATCATGTCCATCTTTAATTAATCTTTTAGATAAATCATTTACTACTCTTGCAATCCCCCCAACAATTCTTGGTGGATATTCCCATGTAAGCATCAATATTTTCATGTTTTTAGCCCCTTTCGTCATTTTCTTTTGTGATTTTAAAATTATATTTACATTGTATAAGATAATTTTACAAAAGTAAATAAATATTTACAAAAAAATATATTTTTTTTAATATTTTTCTATTGAATTTATTCATAATTTGATATAATATATTTTAGAGAATTTATTTGCATTTGACTACTTTATATTTTTATGGAGTATCAATGCTTTTTTAACTTACTAAGGAGGAATTTTTAATGCCAAGAAAAACAAAAGATGCCGTAAACAATGAAACAGATAAAATAAAACAAGTTTCAAAAACTAAAAAAACAAGTTCTAATAGTAGTGATAAAAAATCATCTACTTCTAAAAAAAGTGCTGTAAAAAAATCAACTACAGAATCTATTCCTAAAAAAACTACTTCAAGCAAAACAGCATCTTCAAAAAAAACGACTACAAAATCTAAAACTACCTCATCTAAAAAATCTTCCTTACAAACTGTAAAAACAAAATCAAATGTTGCTACACAAAAAAAGAAATCAACAAAATCTTCAAAAAAAGCAACACCAATATTAGAATATTATGATTTGCCATATAGATATAATGAAACAGTTGTAAAAATTTTGGCTCAAACTCCAAAAAAATTATTTATTTATTGGGATATTTCTGACGAAGATAGAAACAATTATATAAAAAAATTTGGTAATGAATTTTTCAATAATACAAAACCTGTATTGATAGTTCATAATGATTCAATGAATTATACATTCGAAGTTGAAATAAATGATTTTGCTAATTGCTGGTATTTAGATGTAAACGACTCTAAATGTAAATACACTATAGAATTAGGTCGTCGATCAAAGTCTCAAAATTATTATATTCCAAATAATTATATGTATGTTACCTCTTCTAACATAATAGAAAGTCCTAATGACCACATTTTGTTTGAAAAGCAAGCAAACACTGTTTATTTTAGAAATGTAAAAAACAATATTACTCATTCTAAGAATATAGCAAATATGTCTTTTATTACAAAAATCGGTAAGATTTACACTATACACGATGCATATCAAAAATTATATAGCAAACTTTATGGTAACGAAAATGTTATTAACGGATTTGAAATTAATAATCCATCTTCTGGTAACCCTACATCTACGTTTAAATAATTTATGTGTGTTATCATTTACTAAAAATTATTAATTTTAAAACTCATATTCCAAATATAGATCGGAGATTATAATGAATAATAAAGAACCAAAAGGATATGTAAGTTTTATTCTACATGCTCATTTGCCATTTGTTCATCACCCAGAAAGTGAAGATTATTTAGAAGAAAGATGGTTGTTTGAAGCAATTTCCGAAACTTATATTCCATTATTAATTAATTTTAAAAAATTAGAAGAAGAAAAAGTTGACTTTAGAATTACAATGTCTATGACTCCTCCTCTTCTTTCAATGCTTGCAAGTCCACTTTTGCAAAAGAGATATATTAAATATTTAAAATCTCATATAGAATTATGCGAAAAGGAATTGAAGAGAACCGCCTCTGACAAAAGACTAAATGCTTTATCAAAATATTATTTTGATAGATATAGCAATGATTTGCATATATTTAAAGATGTATATAAATGCAATTTAATAAATGGATTTAAATATTTTCAGGATATTGGAGTTCTTGAAATTATTACTTGTGGCGCAACTCATGGATATTTTCCTATCCTATATGTAAATGAAAAGACAGTCAAAGCCCAAATTGCTATCGGTGTACAAACTTACCAAAAGTATTTTGGTAGAGCTCCTCGCGGAATTTGGTTACCAGAATGTGGTTATGTGCCAGAAGCAGATAAATATTTAAAAGAATTCGGTATAGAATATATCATTACAGAATCTCATGGTATTTTATATGCAGACCCTACTCCTGTTTATGGAACCTTTGCTCCTATAGTTTCTCCAGAAGGAATTGTTGCTTTTGGACGTGATATAGATACTTCCAGACAAGTTTGGAGTTCTATAAATGGTTACCCAGGTGATTTTAATTATAGAGAATTTTATAGAGATATTGGCTACGATGCAGATTATGATTATATAAAGCCATATATAGCCTCAAACGGCGCCAGAGTTGATACCGGAATAAAATATTATAGAATCACTTCTAAAAGTGATTTCAAAGATTACTATAATCCTAGATGGGCAATGGATTCGGCAGAAAAACAAGCTGGTCATTTCTTTGATTGTAGAGTTTCTCAAATAAATGAATTGTCTTCAGTTATGGATACACCTCCAATTGTCGTGTGTCCTTATGATGCTGAGCTTTATGGACATTGGTGGTACGAAGGTCCATATTGGTTATATGTTTTGTTTAAAAAAATATATTATGATGATTGCAATTTTAAATTGATAACTCCAGGTGAATACATAGACAAATATCCTGATATTCAAGTATGTTCCCCTTGTCGCTCTAGTTGGGGTGCAAATGGATACAGCGAAGTTTGGCTAAATCCAACTAATGATTACGCACATAGGCATTTGCATAAAGCTGGAGATCGAATGGTTGAATTAGCTCATCTCTTCCCTGATGAGCAAAATGAATTAAAGAAATTTGCATTAAATCAATGTGCTAGAGAATTATTATTAGCCCAAAGCAGTGATTGGCTATTTATTATCACTAATGGAACAATGGTTGACTATGCAAAAAAACGTATAAAAGACCATATTGGAAGATTTACTAAATTATATTATCAATTAAAAAATGATAATGTAGATAAAAAATTTTTAAATGATATTTACGAAAAAGATAAAATCTTTGAAGATATTGATTATATGATTTATTATTAAGGATAAGTTTCAAAAACTCCTTTTGCAGAATAAAATATGTATATCTATTTATATTTAGTAGATACTATTACATATATGCGAGAGGAGTTTTTAAATTGATTAATTCTATATGTATTAAAACTAACAATGTTAATATTATAAATACTCTACTAAATAATTTAGAAAATATTGAACTAAATGATATTTATTTGTCTCAGAATACTTTTAAAAATTATAAAAACGTAATTATACATTACAGAGGAAACTCCATAGAATTGTTTTATTCTAAGTTAGCAGAAGTATTGTCAAATATACTAATTAATTTATGCGAACCTAATATTATAAAAAGAATTCTAAATTCTAATTACTTTTATTTTAATGATTTAGAAAAAAAGAAAATTAGTAATATATGTCAATATACTCTAAATAACGATGAAAATTCAGAATTTTCCAATAGAAAAGATTTAGTGTTTATATCTTTTCTTAAATATATTCTTTATAACAAATCAATGATTTTGGATGGTTTCATTAATTTTAGATTAAAAGACTATATGAGTATTCTAGATAATGCTATTGATTTTAGTGTTAACCAATTTCTTGTAGAACGTGAATATGATGAATTTGTAGATTTATTAAAACTATATATCAACTCTAAACCAAGTGAAGTTGATAAAGTTCACTTAGTTTATATAAATCAAGAATCTATTCTGCTCAATGAAAATGGTGAAACAATAAATATAAATGACCACGTTTTCGAAGCAAAATACCTATCGGATATTTCATTTTCCTCAAATGACTATGCGCTAAATACCCTACTTACGTTATTGCCTAAAAAAATTTTTATACATCTTATAGATAATGAAGATGAATTTATTAATACCTTAAAACTTATTTTCAATAACAGAGTTTATTTGTGTAATGATTGCACAATATGCCAAGCTTATAGATTAAATACTATCAAAAATATTAAATTTTCTAAAATACAAAAGAAATAATTCTTTTGTATTTTATTTTTCTAGACTATTTATATTTTTTATGCTATAGTTAGTTTATTATTAATGGCGGTGAATATAAAATGTCTAGTTTTTTATTAAAAATTATAGCTTGTATCACAATGTTTATTGACCATGTTGGCTATCTTGTACATCATGGTAAAATGTCATTTTATAATTTTATTGGAAGGATATCATTTCCTATTTTTGCATTTCAAATAAGTGAAGGATATTGTTATACTAAAAATTTAAAAAAATACATGTTCAGGTTATTTATTTTTGCACTTATCTCTCAGTATCCTTTTATGCTTTTTCATGATTTAATTTCAAAAGGATTTGCTCTTAATATCTTTTTTACACTATTATTAGGTTTAATTTGTATAATTATATATGATAAACTGTCAAACAAAATACTATCTGTAGCACTAAGTATTGCTATTGCATTCATTGCAGAAATCACACATTGTGATTATGGTTTTTATGGTGTTTTTATAATTATATTATTTTACATATTTAAAAACAATATAATATTTATGAACATATCCTTTATTTTATGTACTATAATTAAGTATGCAAACTATATAATTAGATATGGTAATTCCTATATATACATTTTGTATTGTATTTTCACACTATATTCTCTAATCTTTATAAATTTGTATAATAAGAAACAAGGTAAAAAAATAAAGTATTTCCTTTATATTTTCTACCCCGTACATTTATTATTTATCTCTCTTGTATGGAACATCATTTATATTTAATTCTCATTCAAAGGAATATACAAATTACATTTGCATATTCCTTTTTGAACAAAATCATCACATGGGCACAATGTAGTATCATCTACCTCTACTCTACAAGGACAATGCCCTCCCTTTCTGTATACTCCATCCAATATTTTATTTGCATATTCTCTATCACTATTAAATATATATCCCTTCATTACACCATCCTCCTACCTTAAAATAAATCATAGAATTATTTTCTTTAACTCTTCTTCATCTCTATACCCTTCTAATCTTTTTATAATCTTGCCATTATCATATAAAATCATTGTTGGTACAACTTCTACTCCGTTATCTACTGCTAGTTTTGTTTCTTCATCTATGTTTATTTTTACTATTTTCACACCGTTTTCTTCTTCAGATATTTTTTCTAAAATTGGTGTTAACATCTGACAAGGTCCACACCAACTAGCAAAAAAATCTACTAATACTTTTCCTTTATAATTTAATACTTCTTGTTCATATTCATTTGAAGCTATATGTTTTAACATAATAATCACTCTCCTGCATTTTATTGTTTACATTATTTTATATAATTATTAGTAAAATGTAAATAGTTTATTTTTTGTGTCTTTATGTCGAATAAAGTCGCTAAATTCTAGTCTTTTATAGCATATAAATTTGATTTTTTTACGAATTTGTGTTATAATGATTATATAAATTTTTATTAATGGAGGTCATTTTTATGAGCAACACATCAAAAACCCAGGCATTCAAAAAACTGTTTTCGGCTTCAGAATTGAAGCTCGACAACAAAGACCCCAAAGAATTAGGACTTACCTATTACAAATTACCTGATGGCTCTGAGTACTATGTATTCGAAGGTACTGGCGCAATGTACAGAGCACTTCCACAGGCAGGTTAAGTTCTAACATGTGCTACTGATTCATTCGTAAGATTGAAAACAGTAGCATTTTTTTGCATAATAAGATTCACATTTTTTGTAGTAAAAAGGTTAAATTTCTTTGATTTTTCTAAATGTGAAGCCTTTTTTTATATAATATTTTACAAATTCAAATAAATATACTATAATTAATTATATATTGAAAGGGGAATGTATTATGGACAAATCAATTTCAGAAAAAAGAAAATCTTTTGTTAATGGAATTCAAATTTCAGAAAACGAAGCTAATATTATAAAAAACAAACAAGAACATATAATTAATGATTCAAAGAAGTTAGAAATTTACCAAGATTTCGTAGCTGTTCAAAAAGAAGCTTTTAAATCAATTATGTATTATTTTAACGATATGCTAACAGAATTAAAAGAAAAAGGTAAAATTTCAGATTTCGTTGAATTTAGAGCTAGAATAAAATCTCCTGAAAGTGCTTTAACCAATGATGAAAAAAAAGCACTAAATGATGTATTTGCTATGGAATTTATTGGTGCCACCGAAAAAGAAGTAGACTTTTTATTGTCTGAAATTAATAAAAGAACTATTGCAACAAAGGAAAAAAATCATAATAAACCAAATGGTTATAAAGCAAAACATAGAGTTTTTGCTATAAACAATGAAACTAGCAAAGAAATTTCTGAAAAATTTGGAGTAGACGAAAACTCATTTCCATTATTCGAATGTCAATTCAAAACTATAGCAGTAGCAATAGAAGCCAATACAGGAACTGCTAAGCATATTAATTATAAAGGTTTAGATCCTAAAACTATACAAAAAAAATATGATAATGGCGAATTTAGAATAGGCTATAATATACCACAAATGTGGGTCTCTAGGAACTGTCAAATGGAAAAGCTTTCATCAGATGAAACATTAAAAAAACTTTATCCATTTTTAGATTTAACAAAGAAAAAAGATAAAGAAAAATAATTTTAAACATTTGTATTATAATAAAAATCGGAGGAGGACTATTGCCCTCCTCTTACTATGGAATCATGCATTTTCAGATTCTTCTGTTAATACATAATCCATATACGGAAAGAAATTGGCTCCTGACTTATTTGAGATTTTATATCCCTTACCAGTCAAAAGCTTCTTGCATTCACGACTCGGTTTAGAAGATACTTTGTCAAACCGAATCGTTCTAAACTCGTCATCTAATGGAAGTCCTCCACAAGATTTGATGAGTTTAATTTCAGTATTGGTAAGACTGGCCATCTCTTCCAATACCTCCTTTCTATAAGGATGTTTTTATTATACCTCAATTATTAGATTATGTCAAACTATGCTATTCTCAATTTTCTAGCATGCTGTAATGAAATCTCTGTTATATCTCCACTTGCAATTCTTGCAATTTCTTCTATAGTTTCATTTTCATTTAATAATTTAATACTTGTTTGCATTTTTCCATCTATTATATCTTTACTTATGTAATAATTATAATCCCCTTTTGCTGCAATTGATGCTAAATGTGTTATGCACAATACCTGATGTTTTTTAGATATTAATTTCATTTTCTCTGCTACACTTTTAGCTGCCACTCCACTAATTCCTGTATCTATCTCATCAAATACTAATGTTTCTATATCATCTACATCTGCAAGAACCGTTTTTATTGCAAGCATTATTCTTGACATTTCTCCACCAGAAGCAATTTTAATTAATGGCTTAAATTGTTCATCTAAATTTGTAGAAATATAGAATTCTATTTTATCTAGTCCATTTATTGAATAGTTACAAATTTCACTATATTCTATATTTACTTTGAATTTTGCATTTTTCATTTCTAATTCTTCTAATTCATTATTTATTTTTTTATCCAACTTCTCCGCATTTTTTATTCTAATTTCGTGCATCTGTTTAGCTAATTTATTCATCTGGTCTTCTATCTCTTTTAATTGTTTTTTTAATTTTTGATTATATTCTTCTAAGTTTTCTATTTCTAAAATCTGGCATAATATGTTCTCTTTATATTCTAATATTTCAGCTATATTATTTCCATATTTTCTTTTTAATGAATATATAATATCTAGCCTTGTTTCTACTTCGTTTCTTTTATCATCATCAAAATAAATCATTTCTTTATAGTCATTTATGTCCCTTGCAACCTCTTCTATATTATAATAAGCCTCTTTAAGTGTTTCTAATGTTTTGGTATACTTGGTATCTAAATTTTCTATTTTTTCTAGACTTTTTATTGCAGTATTTATAGCTTCTATTGCATTAAGTCCAATTTGCATATCTGCTTGATTTAAGTTTTCAGAAATTTTTTCTGTATTTAACATTATCTTACGTATTTCTTCTAATTCCTCTTCCTCATTTTCCTTTAATTTAGCTTCCTCTATTTCATTAACTTGATATTTTAACAAATCTAGTTTTCTTTGTTTTTCTTTATCATCACCATAATTTTTTGATAATTCTTCCTTTATTGTTAAATATCTGTCATATAAAGTTACATATTCCTTTTTTATTTCACCAATTTCATCTTTTGAAAATTCATCTAGATATTTTATATGACTTGCTACATCTAAAATATATTGATTATCATGTTGTCCATGAATATCTATTACTTTATTCATAAATTTTTTTAACTCATTTACAGTAACCATTCTACCATTTATTTTGCACATATTTTTTCCATTTACATTTATCTCTCTTGATATGATTACTTCTTCATTACCTAAAGTTATTTGCATCTCTACAAATGAATAATTTTGTCCCATTCTAATCATTTCTTTGGAAAATCTTCCTCCTGCTAAGATTTCTAATGAATCTATTATTAAGGTTTTTCCAGCTCCTGTTTCCCCTGTAAGTACATTAAACCCCTTATTTAAATCTATAAATATTTCGTTTATAATTCCTATATTTTTTATATGTAGTGTATTTATCATCCTTACTCCCCCTGCACTTTATCATCTCTATATACTTATCACATTTTTGTATTTGTTCAAATTTTTGTTCGTATAAATAATACCATTTTGAATTATTTTTGTCAATACATTTGTTTGCTTTTTTTGTTTTATTCAGACATTTTTGTTGTCGAATATTGTTGATTTTTTGTTTTGTTATGTTATAATTTTTCTGGTAAATTTATTTTAAGGACGGTGTGTTTTTTGAGCGCAATAGATTTGTTTGGTATGATTGTTAAATTAGGTGGTGGATTAGCATTATTTTTGTTTGGAATGAATTTACTTTCTTCTAGCTTAGAAAAATTATCCACTGGGAAAATAGAAAAAATTCTAGAAAAATTAACTGGAAATATATTTAAAAGCATTTTATTTGGTGCATTAGTTACTGGAATTATACAAAGTTCCTCTGCCACAACTGTTATTATCGTTGGTTTAGTTAATGCTAGAATCTTAAAATTTAAGTCTGCTATTGGATTAATTATGGGTGCTAATATTGGTACTACTATTACTGCTCAAATACTTAGGTTAAATAATTTATCTTCTTCTTCAAATTCTTTACTTGCACTATTTAGTCCTACTACACTTGCCCCTATTATTGCTATTATTGGAATTATATTATTTATGGCCTGCAAAAAAGATAAACAAAAAAATATAGGTAGTATTTGTTTAGGTATTGGTATTTTATTTACCGGTATGTTCTCAATGGAAAGTGCTGTTGAACCTTTAAAAAATTATAGTGCTTTTACAAATTTATTTAAAATGTTCTCTAATCCAATATTCGGCGTATTGATAGGTGCCATTGTTACCGCAATAATCCAAAGTTCCTCTGCTTCTGTTGGTATATTACAAGCGCTTTCTTCAACTGGTGCAATTACTTATTCTTCTGCAATACCTATTATAATTGGTCAAAATATTGGAACTTGTATAACACCTATTATGTCTAGTATTAATGCAAACAAAAATGCCAAACGAATAGCTCTTGTACATTTATATTTCAACATTATTGGTTGTGTTGTATTTCTTTCTGTTATTTACTCAATACAATATTTATATGGATTTTCATTTTGGAAATTACCAATAGATACCAGCGGAATAGCTAATTTTCATACATTATTTAATGTATCAATAACAATATTATTTATACCTTTTGTTGGATTACTTGAAAAATTAGCATTTGCAACTATAAAATCTAATGAAAATATTGTTCCAGCTAATGAACTAGACGTATTAGATGATAGATTGATTGCAGTGCCTGGATTAGCTATCGAACAAATAAAAAAAATTGCAATAAAAATGGGAGAATACGCAAAAGAAAATTTTATGGATGCTAAATCACTCTTTTTTAAATTTGATGACAATATTGTAAAAAGTATAGCAGAACGAGAAAATACTATTGATAATATAGATGATGTATTAAATAATTATATTATTAAGCTAAAAGATAATTATTTAGATGATAATGAAATAAAAAATATAACCTCTATTATACATATTTCTTCCGAATTTGAAAGGATTTCAGATCACTGCACTAATTTATTAGAAAGCTCTGAAAAATTACATTCAGAAAATTTAAGCTTTTCTGAATCTACTATGCATTCATTCAATTCTATGCTAAATGCCGTTGAAGAAATATGCACAATGGCTGTGACCGCTTTCATAAATAACGATTATGATATAGCAAAAAAAATAGAACCCCTTGAAGAAGTTATCGATATGCTTGAATATAATATAAAATCTAATTATATAACTAAACTTAATAAGCCTACTTATTCTATAGAATGTGGTGTTATATTTCTAGAGCTATTGGCTAACTTAGAAAGGATTTCAGATCATTGTTCTAATATTGCTGTTTACGTAATTGGAAAAAGCAATAATGATTTAACTTTAAACCCACATGAATATATAAATAAAATTCATAATCAGCAAACAACGAAATATATGAAACTTACTGATTTTTATATTAATAAATATATGACTGTATAAATAATTTTAAAGGCACACTTAATGTGTGCCTTTTTTGTACATTTTTCTGTTAACTTTATATTATATTTAATCTTGCTATCTTTGACTCACCATAGTAGTTCCACAACCTTTAAACATATCTGTAGTGTCTGCATTAGAAGTTGTCCAATTTGATCCTACATATATATATTTCAATTTGTAAGCATTATAAAACATCCAATACATATTCTTAACAGCTACCGTATTAAAACTATCTAAATATAAACTTGTTAAACTATAACAATTATAAAACATACAACTCATATCCGTTACTTTTCTAGTATCAAAACTTATTAAACTAACACTTTTTAAATTAAAACAATGATGAAACATACTTCTCATGCTAGTTACTTTACTAGTATTAAAACGTTCCAAATTCAAGCTTGTAATGTTATTACAACCTCTAAACATCGATGACATATTTGTTACATTACTTGTATTAAAACTACTTAAATCTAAACTTGTTAATTTTTTACAATCTTCAAACATAGATGACATATCTGTTACATTTATTGTATTAAAACTACTTAAATCTAAACTTGTTAAACTTTCACAACCTTCAAACATACGACACATATTCGTTACATTTTTTGTATCAAAATTACTTATATTTAAGTTTATTAAGTTTTTACATCCACCAAACATCCATGTCATATCAGTTACATTACTTGTATTAAAGCCACTTAAATCTAGTGAAGTTAAGTTCACACCACAAAAAGTTTGTTTCATTCCTTGTACATAATCTGTACATAAGTTATTTATATCCTTAATCGTTGTTAAATTTGTACACTCATTAAACCAATAATTTATATATGTTGGCTCTATTTTGTCAACAAACTGAACTTGTGTTATATTTGTTCTATCTTCATACCATTTTGGAAAATTATTTTCACTTGAATTTATTATATTTCCATAAGATTTTAATAACTCTTTCCCTTTAATTAATTTTTCTGTAGAACAAAATGCTAGTGTTCCATCTGTATATAAATTTACATATATTCCTGGAATATATATTTCTAAATATTTTTTATTATTTTTATTATCTATTATCTCAAATGAATTTTTAATATTTTCTAATACCTTTTCTCCTGTATCTGTTTTTATTACTCCATTTTCTTTTTTTAAGTATAATTCGTTTTTCTCTTCATCTATTATTTTACTTATTCCATAAGTTGCATATGTTACTTGTATTTCTATTTTCCCTGTTTTTCTATTATAACTTCCATATGCTTTTATTGGATCTTGATTTTTATCATTTATTATTTTTAATATTATTCTATTTGTGTTAGTTGGATCGGTTATCGGGTCGTCGAGGACGCCGACCCCTACAATTTTTACAACACGTTAAGTATGTAAAACGCAAAACAAAAAATTGAAAAACCGCTTTTACATATCAGAACAGTAGATACATTTGCTATCGTAACAATACAATTCTATCCTTTTCATATTTTGCCGCGTTTAAGGTTTTGGCAAATTTTTTGTTTTGTATTTTACAATGCGATATTTTGTGATATTAAAAAAACACAATATTTTATGCGTATTAAAAATACACATAGAACATTGTGTTTCATCTATGTTTTTCTTTATTTTTATTCACTAGGCTACATAATGTGTGTGTGTGTGTGTGTGTGTACAGTACCAAGGGTTCTAGCGTTTATCATAGTTTATTTCTCCTTTGTTTTATTTACGGGTCGTCGGAACGTCGACCCCTACAGCATTTGCAATATATTACTATAAATATATACTAATATGTTTTATTTTACAATAGTTTTTTTAATTTATTTTATATCAATAAATGTGTACCTATTCACTACAATAATTGCATAATATTGATTTTAATCCTATATTCAAATCTATTTGCCCTATTTTATAGTTTTTATCTAGATTTATAAGTTCTGCTATTATTTTTCTTAATTCCACTTCTTCAAAATATTCTGCTTGTTTCTTATATTTCGTTGTTAAAAACATTTGATTTGGTTTTAGATTCATGCTTTGTGCTAAATCTTTATTATATCTTGCTGCCAATTTCACTATATAAAGTTTTTTAAAATGATTATATAATGTTATTAATATTTTTTGAATTGGCTCTTTATTATATATAAGTCCATCTAAAACCTCTATTGCTTTTTTTATGTCTTTTTTACCTAAGTTATCAGTTAAATCAAATATTATTGCATCTATTTGCTTTATTGCTAATACCTCTATGTCTTCTTTTTCTATTTTTCCACCATTTCCAGCATATTCAATTAATTTTCTTATTTCATTTATTAAATCTTGCATATTAGTTCCACAGTATTCTATTAACAATTGCAAATTCTGTTCTGTTACATCTACTTTATAAGCATTACATATAGCTTTTAATCTTTTCACTATTTGCATAGGTTTTAATCTTTCAAAATTGCATACAACCCCATTTTTATCTATTGCCTCAAACAATTTGTTTTTTTCTGCTGTCTCTTCAATAAATAGTAATACAACTGACTCTTTTATCAATTCTATATTTTCATTTATGTATTTTGCTAATTTACTTTCAAAATCATTATCTTTTGCTGTGGAAGACTTTTTCGCTTTTTTAAACAAATTTGTATTTTTTGCAATTATTAGTTTCTTATTGTACCCAAATGCTGGCGTTTCTATATCTGATATTATATTTTGAATATTTGTTTCGTCTAATAAAATATAGTTAATTCCTTTTGTTAGTTCACCAAAAT
Source organism: uncultured Clostridia bacterium (assembly GCA_934178555.1). GTDB lineage: Bacteria > Bacillota > Clostridia > TANB77 > CAG-508 > CAKPQL01. Next base: position 10,224 of record CAKPQL010000016.1, on the reverse strand, counting down.
TATTTTTTATTCTTTTTAATGATGTTTCTAATAAAAATGCTTCTTCACCATATAATAGATATATACTTTTTAAATTACCCTGTTTCAAATCCACTTCTAGTTCTTCTATTTTCATTATTATTCTCCTTCGAGTTGTCTAAAATGCTAACTCCTAATTTTTTTACATTATAGAACTTACAATTTTGTACTATATTTTGCAGAATGTGCATGACATATTGCAATTGCCATACTATCTGTTATATCATCCAATTTTGGTAATTTATCTACTTTTAAAATTGCTTTTACCATTCTTTGTACTTGCATTTTATCTGCTCGTCCATACCCTACAACAGCTTGTTTTACTTGCAATGGAGTATATTCATAGGTTGGAACATCTTTTTTACATCCTACTGTAAGAACTATTCCTCTTGCTTGTGCAACATTTATTGCAGTTTTTATATTTTGATTAAAAAATAATTCTTCTACTGACATTGCCTCTGGTTTATATTTATCTATTATCATTGATAAATCATCATATATTTTAGTTAATCTATATGGAAAAGAAATTCCTGCCTCTGTTGTTATTGCTCCACTATCTATTAATTTAAATTTATTTCCTTCATAATCTATTATACTATATCCGTGTTATTGCAAAACCTGGATCTATTCCTAATATTCGCATTTTATCCTCCACTTTTTGTAATTTATAATATTCCCTACTTTAGTTCATAATTTAAACAAATAATAATATCACAAAATTATCCTTAATACTTCTGCTACACTCCAAGCTTGTGCTGGTGCTCCTTTAGGCAATTGTGGTGTTTTTGAATCATACAATTCTGATATACTTCCTATCATTCCTTGATTGTATAAATCTTTTTTAAATATTTTATATGTATTTTCTATAAATTTATCTAAATTTTCTTGTAATCTTTTCTTCTCTTCTTTATTAGTTTCAATATTTACCATGTTTTTTAGAGCATCATAATATAGTCCTAATAACCACACCCATGTTATTCCTTGATGATAGCTTGTATCCCTTTGGTATGCATTTCCCTCATACACTTCTCTATACCCTTCTTCTCCTTTGGCAAGAGTCTTTAATCCGTACTTATTAAGCAATTTTTTATTTACCGTATTTATAATATCTTTTGCAATATCTGAATTTGCATCAATTATTGGATATGATAAACTTAAAGCATATAATTGATTTGGTCTTATTTTACCATCTCCTAAAACATCATACAAACATTTTTTACTTTTATTGTAAAACTTTTCATTGAATGAAGTTTTAGTTAACTTAGCTATTTTGGCATATTTTTTTGCTTCCTTTTCATATCCAAATATTTTGCTTAATTCTTCTAGTATTTTTAATGCATTATACCACATAGCATTAATTTCTACAGCTTTTCCGTTTCTTGGTGTTACTGCATAATCTCCATATTTTGCATCCATCCACGTATTTTGAGTAGTCTCTGTTCCAGACACTAACAAATAATCTTTATCAACATATATATTATTGTTATCTACATCTATTCCATTTTGATAGCAATCAACTATTTGTATCAGTATTTTATACAAATTTTCTTTTACAAATTCATACTCACCAGTATATTTTATATATTTCTTTACTTGTTCAAATAATAATAAAGAACTATCTACACTATTATACAAAGGTCTATTATCAAATCCAGAATATCCATTTGGTACTAACCCATATTTGATATTCTTTACAAAAGTCATTAGTACTTCTTTTGCTATTTCAAATCTTTTTGTTACTAATAATAACCCTTCGAAAGAAATTAATGCATCTCTTCCCCAATCTAAAAACCAAGGATACCCTGCTATTACCGTATGTAGTACAAAACTTGGTCTAAATACAATAAAATTATCCGTTGCTATTACTAAATCTTTTATAGTTTTATTCTTCTCATCTTGCTTTTTATCACATACATCATTATTTCTTAATAATTGAGTATTATCAATTATTTTATCTAACCTTTTTATTTCGCTTTCAATAACTTTTTCTGCACTTACTTCATCTATATTTTCTTCCAAAGAGCATACAAAAGTTATATTCTTTTCTGTATTAGGTTCTATATCTATTGTGTAAACTCCTGTAACACAATGATTTTCTTCTGGATAAAAACCTCTTTTTTCCTCTTCTATATAATACATATTTCTAAAGTTATCATTAAAATGTTCTACATAATTTCCTTCTGAACATTTCATATAAATTGGATATTCAGACTTTCTATCTATTACTACTTTCACCTTTGTATTGTTTATGCTTTGCTTTGCAACAAAATTATGGTCCGAATTCATACAATGAAAATCTCTAAAATTTACAATAGGTGCTAAATTTAATTTTACTTTCTCCTTACTTGCCTTTACTTTATATAAAATGCATACAGTATTTTCCCTGTATTTCATACATACAGTTTTTTCTATTTTTACACCATTTACATCAAAATAAAATGTTGGTACATATTCCTTTTTAAAGTCTACTAAATATTTATACCCATCAGATATATAATTTTTACACATATTTGTATATAAATTATAATTTATCCCATTTATTACTATACTTTCATCTACCTTAGATAATATTAAATGTCTTCTAGCTGGAGGTGTAAGTGGAGCCACCAATAGTCCATGATATTTTCTGGTATTAGTTCCAGAAATAGTAGATGAAGCATATCCTCCTAATCCATTTGTTATTATCCATTCTTTATTTATCAATTCCGATAATTCTTTATTTTTTATCATATGTACCTCCATTTTTTGGTAAGGGGTACGGTATACCGTACCCCTACCAATTTTGCAATATCTTTATTTTGATTGTGTATCTTCGTATCTTTTCCTATTTTCTATCATATTATCCTCTGTATGTTTTATTGATTCTATTCTATCTTTATATTTATTTTGGAATTTGCTTGCTCTTCTTGTTCTTTTTCCTTTTCCTTTTCCTTTAAAATTATTCATTACATTTATTATTGCACTATTTTTTTGTTTACTTCTTGATTTTTTATTCTTTTTATCTATTCTTTTCCTATCTCTTAATCTTGTATTTAATAATACATATTGTGTTTCTGTTTGTTTATTCTTGAATTTTAAATCATTGCATATAAATTCCATTATTGTTTTAGCAATTTCCTCTGTATTATGTCTTATATATCCATTTTCTATTTTTACAATATCTTTCTTTATTACATTTACACCTAGACTTCTTATTTTTGAAGTATCTAAATCTACAACATCAGAACCTTGTTTATTATATTTTCTAACATATTCTGGAACTATTTCTCCTGCATTTCCAATACAATAATCTATTATATTTTCTCTAGTATGGTCTGTTATAGCTTGTATATGATCAGCCACTGAATAGTTATCTGTTTGTCCAGGTTCTGTCATTATATTGCTTATATAAAATTTGATTGCCTTACTTTCTTTTATTGTTTTTGCAACATTTTTTACAAGTAAATTAGGTATTACATTTGTATATAAATTACCTGGTCCTATAATTATTGCATCAGCCTCTGCTATAGCTTCTAATACACCTGGAGCAGGTCTACAATTTGATGGTGTTATATATATTCTTTCTATTTTCGTTACTTTCTCATATACTGTTTCTGAAATTTTATCTTTTTCTTTTACTATTGTTCCATCTTTTAATTCTGCACATATTTGCATCTCATCTAAAGTTACAGGTAAAACTCTTCCTACCATTCTTAAAACTTTACTTGATTTTTCTATACTATTTGTGAAATCTCCATATACATTTTGCATTGCAGATAAATATATATCTCCAAAAGATAAATTGGCTAGTTTTCCATACTCAAACTTATAATTTAGCAATGCATCCATATTTTCTTCATGATTTGCAAGTGATATCATACTTGACTTTATATCTTCTATTGGCTTTAAAGCTAGTTCTTTTCTTGAATCTGTTGCAATCTCTCCATAATCAGACACTGTAACAATTGCAGTAATATTATTTGTATATTTTTTTATTCCTCTTAATATTGTATTTAATCCTGTTCCTCCACCTATTACAACAACTTTAGGTCCCTTCTCATAAACATTTTTGTTAAATATTAATGAGTTTATATTTATATCATTATTTCTTTGATTTGCTTCTACTAATATCTCCAGTGTTCTCTTTTGCATAAATACTAAACCTAAAACTACTAATATAAAACCTATTACAAATGATATTATAATATTAGCAATTTGTTTAATTGATGAAATTTCGGTAGTAACTAATATTTGAGAAAAGCCATAACATGCTAGAGCAATACCTACAATTATTACTAACAACCATCTCTTTATTTTAGTACTTCCTTTAAACCATTTAAAAAAACCTTTCATTTTGCTATTCCCCCATAATTTCTATTTCTAATTCTATTTTTACATTAAATTTATTATATAGTGTATCTTGAACATACTTTACCAATTTTAAGACATCATTTGCTGTAGCATTTCCTTTGTTTACGACAAAGCCTGCATGTTTCTCTGAAACCATAGCTCCTCCAATAGAAAATCCTTTTAATCCAGCTTCGTCTATTAGTTTTGCCGTAATAATTCCTTCTTTTCTTTTAAAAGTACTTCCTGCACTTGGCATATCTAACGGCTGCTTCTCTTTTCTTGATTTCATATTGTCAGACATTTTTTGCTCTATTTCCTTTAAATTTCCTTTTTGTAATTCTATTTTTGTACTTAATATTATGTATTTGTTCTTTGCAAACACACTAGTTCTATAGTCAAATTCATGCTCTCTATTATTAATTATTTTTATATCTCCATTTAAGTCCATATATGTAGTACTTACTACCACATTTTTCATTTCACTTCCATATGCCCCAGCATTCATTCTTATTGCTCCACCAACAGTTCCTGGAATCCCTGCTGCAAATTCTAAACCTGTGTAGCCTTTTTTTCCCATCTCTATTGCAAGTTTTGGCAATGGCACTCCTGCTCCCACGGTTATGCATATTTTATCTTCAAGTTCTTGTAAATCCATCGTTTTTATATCTGGTTTTAAAACAATTCCTCTTATGCCATTATCTTTTACTAATAAGTTACTTCCATTTCCTACTATTAGTAAAGGTATCTCATTTTCTATTGAAAATTGCACAACATATTTTATATCTTCTATTTTTTCTAATTTTAAATATAAATCTGCATTTCCACCAATTTTAAATGAGGTATGTTTTTTCATTGGTTCATTTTTGAATATTTGGTTTGATTCTATTTTTTTAATCAATTCACTGTATATTCTTTCTGTTTCCAATATAATTCTCCCTTATATAAAATTTGTATTAGTACAATAATATATAAATACATTTAAAAATATGGCAAATTTTTTATTTATATGTTATTGTACATTATAATTAAAATTCATATACAATATATTACCATTTTTATTTATTTTTTACAAGTATTATTCTGTTCTTAATGCATTTACTGGGTCTTTTTTTGCAGCCATTTTAGCTGGTATAAATCCTCCAATAAGAGTTAAAATAACACTTATTGCAACTAATATTAAAGCATGCATTGGATTCATTTGAGCAACATTATCTAAATTTGTTAAATTTTTCAAAACAGAATTTGTAGGAATTAATAAAAGCCAAGCTATGCCAATTCCTATTACACCTGAGCAAACTCCAATTATAAATGTTTCTGCATTAAACACTCTTGTTATATCCTTTTTTCTAGCACCTATCGCTCTTAATATACCAATTTCTTTGATTCTTTCAAGTACCGATATGTATGTTATAATAGCAATCATTATTGAAGATACTACTAATGATATTGCAGAAAATGCTATAAGTACCACTGTAATTGCATCCATTATATTGCCAGATAATTTTGTAATAGTTTCTGCATAATCTGTATATAAAATTTTATCATCATCTGATTTTCCTTCATTATATTTATCTAAATATTTCAATATATCAGTTTTAGTATTAAAGTTTTTAGGATATATTTGTATAACCGCAGGAGTTTTATCATCTCCTAAATAACTAAGCATATTTTCTTTTATGTTTATTCCCTCTTCTGTTGTTAAATCAATTTTTTCTCCTGTTAAAACATTATAATCCTTCTCTTGTTGTGTCTTTACAACTGCAGAATTACTGTTTTTCTCTATTAAATAAGTCATTAATTCTTCTTTATATGTAAATCCATTTCCGCTATATTGAGCAAATGTATTACCCTCTTTTCCTCTTATAATTCCACTTACTTTTAATGTTATACAATTCTCACTATTATATAATTCATCATAATTTGTGTTCATAACAAAATAATTGCCCATATTTTTATATAAATCATCATTTAAAACAACTTTAAATTCTTTTCCAACTATTTCTTCAAAACTTATTGTATCTTCTGATGTATATCCTAACACTTCAAACATTGTACTATTTAATCTGTTTTTAGTATCTATTAATAGTAACAAATCTTCTTTATTTTGTGGCATACTTCCATATATTAATTCGAAATTATCTTCTATTATTGTATCTGTTCTATTTCTATCTATTTGTTCTGGTAATGGAAAAAACAATTTGCTATCATCTAACAATTTTATCTTTCCATTTACATTAGTTAAAACATTTAACTTAGTTGCTCTCATATAGCTTATTCCACCAATCCAATCTGGATTAAGTTTGTCTATATAATCTTTATATTCTTTAGTAATATTATTTGTATGAATCATATCTTGAAATGTTGTTAATGGATAAATTACTTGTTCATCTGGATATGATTTTTCATCTGTGTCCTCTCCAGTCATAGTCATCATATCTTCTGTGCTAACACTCATAGCCTGTTCTGTTATAACAATTGGCATTTGGCATAATGTATCTTTTTCAAATTTATCAATTTGTATATCAAATCCATTTGATAACGATAATATAAGTGAAATTCCTATAATACCAATACTAGATGCAAATGCAGTAAGCAATGTTCTTCCTTTTTTAGTAATAATATTAGAAAGTGACAAGTGTAAGGCTGAAAAGAAATTCATAGATGTCTTTTTTAATCTATAATTATTTATTTTTTCTTCTTTCTCAGATATAGGATTTGAATCACTAATTAAATTACCATCTTTAAATTCCACTATTCTTGTCGCATAATTTTTTGCAAGTTCTGGATTGTGTGTTACCATTATTACTAATTTGTCTTTTGCAATTTCTTTTATTAATTCCATTATTTGTACACTAGTTTCTGAGTCCAATGCACCTGTTGGCTCATCTGCAAGAATAATATCCGGATTATTTACTAATGCTCTTGCTATTGCAACTCTTTGCATTTGACCACCAGATAATTGATTTGGTTTTTTATGTGCGTGGTCTTTTAATCCTACTCTATCTAGCACTTCTAATGCTCGTTTCTTTTTTTCACCAGAAGGTACTCCACTTAATGTCATACACATTTCTACATTTGCTAAAACACTAATATGATTAATTAGGTTATAACTCTGAAAAATAAATCCTATACAATTATTTCTATACGCATCCCAATCTTTATCCTTAAATTTTTTTGTAGATTTTCCATTTATAATTAAATCTCCTGAATCATATCTATCTAAGCCACCTATAATATTCAATAATGTTGTTTTACCACTACCACTTGGTCCTAATATTGCTACAAATTCATTTTCTCTAAATTCTAAGCTAACTCCCTTTAAGGCTTGTTGCTCAAAGTCTCCTGTTTTATAGCTCTTTGTTACATTTTCCAGTTTCAACATTTTTTCTTCCTTTCTTTTTTTACTATTATTTATAGTTAACACATAAATACAAACTCAATATATTTTTGCAATAAACTTATTATTCTTCCTTGTATCTTGCAAAACTAATACGTCTTGAAAACTTATCTGCTTCTATTACTTGTATTGTCATTTTTTGACCTATTTTTAATACTTCTTTTGTATGTTCTCCAATTAAAGTTTTATTTTCTTCATTGTAAATATAATACTCATCACCTAAATTTTCAAATCTTACCATTCCCTCTATAGTATTACTTAGCTCCACAAATATTCCGAATTGCGTGATACTTGATATAACACCATCATAAATTTTTCCTATTTTATCTTGCATATACTCTGCCTTTTTTATGTCTTCTGCTTCACGTTCAGCTGTAGTGGCAATCTTTTCTCTATCAGTAGAAGTCTTTGCATATTTTTTAGCCTGCTCTGAATATTTTTCTATTATCTTCTCATCTACATTATAGTTACTACTTAAATATTTAGAAATAACTCTATGGATAAATAAATCAGGATATCTTCTTATAGGAGATGTAAAATGACAATAATATTTACTTGCAATTCCAAAATGTCCCTGATTTTCATCTTCATATCTTGCTAATTTTAAAGTTCTTAAAATTAAATTAGATATAACTCTCTCTTCGTCTGTCCCCTTAATTTTATCTAGAATCTCTGCAAAAGCTTTTGGATGTATATTATCCTTACTTGCTTTTATTTTATATCCTAAATTATATAAAAACTTATTTAATTCCTTTATTTTATCTATATCCGGTACTTCATGAACTCTATATATAAATGGAGCATTTAACCAATAGAATTTTTCTGCAATTTGTTCATTTGCTGTTAGCATAAATTGTTCTATTATCTCATTTGCAACTGTAACATCATATTTTCTTACATCTATTGCAATTCCATCTTCATTTAACGTTATTTTACTTTCTGGTATATTCAAATCCAAATAACCTGCCTGTTTTCTTTTTTGCTTTAATATATTAGCTAATTCTTCCATTAGTTTAAACTTGTCTATATAAGCATTGTATTCTTTGCATACTTCTTCATCAGAGTTTTCTAATATTTTAGTTACGTTTGTATATGTCATTCTTCTTGTAACTTTTATTACTCCTTTACATACTTTAGATGTAATTACTTTTCCTTTATCATCTATCTCCATTATAATAGATAATGTAAATCTGTCTACACCTTGATTTAAACTACATATTCCATTAGATAATTTAGTCGGCAACATTGGTATAACTCTATCAAACATATATACACTTGTGCCTCTTTCTATAGCTTCTTTATTTAACAAACTACCTTCTTTTACATAATTACTAACGTCTGCTATATGCACTCCTAATGTAAAAGTACCATTAGCATTTTTATTTATACTAATTGCATCATCTAAATCTTTTGCGTCTTCTCCATCTATTGTAAATATTTCTTCGTTTCTAAAATCTACTCTATTTTTTATATCTGATTCATCTATTGTATCTTTTATATATTTAAGTTCTTCATCCAACTCTTTAGGAAACTCATATGGCAAAATATATTCTTTTATTACGCTCATCATATCTACGCCAGCCTCATCTCTGTTTCCTATTATTTCTGTTATTATTCCTTCTGCATTTTTACCTTTGCTTGGGTATTTTATTATCTCAGCTACTACTTTTTGATTGTTCTTTGCCTTACCATAATGCTTTTTTGAAATAAATATATCTGTAGTTATTTTTTTATCATCTGGAACAACAAATCCAAAATTTCTACTCTTTTGGAAAGTACCAATTACCTCTTTTTTGGCTCTTTTTATAACTTTTAATATCTTTCCTTCTGCTCTTTTATTATTCTCTTTGTGCTGTATAATTTCTACTTCTACAGTATCTCCATCTAAACTACTATTTGCATTTTTTCCTGCAATAAATATATCCTCTTCTAGATTATCTACCATTACAAAGCCATATCCCTTTTCATTGGCTCTAAATGTTCCTATAATTTGTCTTGCTTTTTTCATTTTACCTCCGCAAAATTTTTAATAGTATATTATTAATCAAAATACATACAGCCTATTAACAATAAAAGGGCAGTGTATTTTTTACTCTGCCCTCATTTATTATTTGAATTAAATTATTACATTGCATACACTATTGATAAAACAACTGTAAGTACTATAAAAACAACACCTAATATAATTGTTCCTCTTTTCATCTTTCCTTCTTTAGTTCTACCTTTATTTTTTTCATAGAAACTATTTGTTGAATTTCCCATAATTGTAGATGATGCACCCTCATCTTCCTTTGATTGTTTCATAACTAATACTATTAATGCTATACATACAATTACATAAATTACAATTCCTACGTTTTTTACTATCTCCATTATAAAATCCTCCTATGTGTATTTAGCTTGTGGTGACCCCTACGGGAATCGAACCCATGATTCAGCCTTGAGAGGGCTGCGTCTTAACCGCTTGACCAAGGGGCCAA
>CAKPQL010000015.1 GCA_934178555.1 uncultured Clostridia bacterium | reverse complement strand
TATTGAGCTTTTCCTAATAATCCTAACCATTTTGTAATAGCTGCTGTTGTTGTTGTTTTTCCGTGGTCAACGTGACCAATTGTACCAATGTTAACATGTGGTTTTGTTCTTTCAAATTTAGCTTTTGCCATTTTTGAATTCCTCCTTATTTTTTAATTTATTTTATTTTTTAAATTTGATAACTATTTATAAGCACTGCTATTTTATAATATTTTCATAAAAATTGCAAGTGTTTTATTTAATTAATCTTCTTTTTTAGTTCTGCTTGCTACTATTGCTTCAAATACAGATTTTGGAACTTCTTCGTAATGACTTGGTTCCATTGCATATGTTCCTCTTCCTTGTGTTTTTGAACGTAAATCTGTAGCGTATCCAAACATTTCAGATAATGGAATAAATCCTCTTATTATTTGAGAACCATTTCTTGCTTCCATACCTTCCATTCTTCCACGTCTTGAGTTTATATCTCCTATAACATCTCCCATATATTCTTCTGGAACTGTTATTTCAACTTTCATTATTGGCTCTAATATAACTGATTTTGCTTTTTTACATCCCTCTTTAAAAGCCATAGAACCAGCTATTTTGAATGCCATTTCTGAAGAGTCAACATCGTGGTAAGAACCATCTACTAATGTTGCTTTAAAGTCTATAACTGGATATCCAGCTAAAATTCCACTTTCTGCAGCTTCTCTTATTCCTTCTTCAACTGGTTTTACATATTCTTTTGGAACAACACCACCAACGATTTTGCTCTCAAATTGAATTCCTGAACCTGGCTCTAATGGTTCCATCTCTAGCCATACATGGCCATATTGTCCACGACCACCAGATTGACGAATGAATTTTCCTTCTACTCTAACTGCATTTCTTATTGTTTCTTTGTAAGCAACTTGTGGTTTACCTACATTACATTCAACCTTGAATTCCCTCTTTAATCTATCTACAATTATATCTAGGTGTAATTCACCCATTCCAGCTATAATTGTTTGACCACTATCATGGTCTGTATATGTTTTAAATGTTGGATCTTCTTCTGCAAGTTTTGATAATGCTATAGCCATTTTTTCTTGTGCAACTTTATCTTTTGGCTCTATTGCTATATCTATAACAGGCTCTGGGAATTCCATTGATTCTAGTATAACAGGATGTTCCATATCACATAAAGTATCTCCTGTTGTTACTTCTTTTAATCCAACTGCTGCTGCTATATCTCCAGCATATACTTTCTCTATGTCTTCTCTATGGTTAGCATGCATTTGAAGGATTCTTCCTACTCTGTCTTTTTTATCTTTATTTGCATTTAATACTGTAGATCCTGCCTCTAATGTACCAGAATATACTCTAAAGAAACAAAGTTTTCCAACAAATGGATCTGTAGCAATTTTAAATGCTAATGCTGCAAATGGTTGATCATCTCCTGTTACTCTCTCTGTTTCTTCACCATCTGGTGTTACACCTTTTATATGTGGTATATCTAATGGTGATGGCATATAATAAACTATTGCATCCAATAATTCTTGTACACCTTTATTTTTATATGATGAACCACATGTTACAGGAACTATTGTATTTGCTATTGTTCCTTTTCTTAGACCAAGTCTTATTTCATCTTCTGATAATTCTCCTTCGTCTAAGTATTTCATCATTAATTCATCATCTTGTTCAGCAGCTGCTTCAATCATTTCAGATCTATATTTGTTTGCAGCTTCTTGTAAATCTGCAGGTATATCTGTTTCTTCAATTACTTTTCCTAAATCATCTTTATGAACAAATGCTCTCATTTTTACTAAATCTACTATACCTTGGAAATTATCTTCAGCTCCTATTGGTAATTCGATTGGAATAGCGTTTGCATTTAATCTTGATTTCATTTGCTCAACGCATGCATAAAAATCAGCACCAGTCATATCCATTTTGTTTACATATGCCATTCTTGGTACATGATATTTATCAGCTTGTCTCCAAACTGTTTCTGATTGAGGTTGAACACCACTTCTTGCTGCTAAAACTAAAACTGAACCATCTAATACTCTTAAAGATCTTTCAACTTCTACTGTAAAATCTACGTGTCCTGGTGTATCAATTATATTGATTCTGTTATTCATCCAAAAACATGTTGTTGCTGCAGATGTAATTGTAATACCTCTTTCTTGTTCTTGTTCCATCCAGTCCATTGTAGCAGCACCTTCATGAACTTCACCTATTTTATGGTTTATACCTGTATAGAATAAAATTCTTTCAGTAGTAGTAGTTTTTCCAGCATCAATGTGGGCCATTATTCCTATATTTCTTGTTTTTTCTAATGAATATGCTCTACCAGCCATCCTTTTTTCCTCCTATTTTTCAATTTTTTACCATTTGTAGTGTGCAAAAGCTTTATTAGCTTCAGCCATTCTATGCATTTCTTCTTTTCTCTTAAATGCTCCACCGTTACCAGCTATTGCATCAGTTATTTCTCCTGCTAATTTTTCTGCCATTGTTTTTTCATGTCTGTTTCTAGCATAAACGACTAACCATCTTAAACCTAAAGTTTGTCTTCTTTCTGGTCTTATTTCCATAGGAACTTGGTATGTTGCTCCTCCAACTCTTCTTGCTTTAACTTCAAGAACTGGCATTATATTATTTAAAGCTGCTTCAAAAACTTCTAATGGATCTTTTTGTTCTTTTTCTTTTATTATGTCAAACGCGCCATATACTATTTTTTGAGCAACTGTTTTTTTACCATCTAGCATTACATTGTTTACTAACTTTGTAACAACTTTGCTATTATATATTGGATCTGGTAAAACATCTCTTTTTGCAATATATCCTCTTCTAGGCACTATTCTTCACTCCTTTTTTATTATTATGGTAGATATTAAAAAATATCTAAAGTTACTCTGGAAAGTTTTACTTTCCCGCATAGTGCTATTATTTATATTTATAGTTTGTAGTTTAAACAAATTATTATATATTTTTTAGCACTAATTTTTTAATCTTAAGCTTTTGGCTTTTTTGCTCCGTATTTAGATCTAGCTTGCATTCTGTCTTTAACACCAGCTGTATCTAAAGTACCTCTAATTATGTGGTATCTAACACCTGGTAAATCTTTTACCCTTCCACCTCTTATAAGAACAACGCTATGCTCTTGTAAATTGTGTCCTATACCTGGGATATAAGATGTTACTTCATAACCATTAGAAAGTCTAACCCTTGCTACTTTTCTTAATGCTGAGTTTGGCTTTTTAGGTGTTACTGTTTTTACAACTGTACATACACCTCTTTTTTGTGGTGCTCTGTTATTTGTTTGTCTTTTTAATTTTGAGTTGTAACCTTTTTGTAAAGCTGGTGCAGTTGATTTTGTTGTACTTGTTTTTCTACCTTTTCTTACTAATTGATTGATTGTTGGCAATTTTTTCACCTCCATAAAAAATATATAATAAATTGCTTTTATCTACGGTTATTCGTAAATAATTAAAGCACTGTTGAATATTTACAACAGTGCTTTATATTTTACCATTTTTTTCTTATTGTGTCAAGTGATTTTTATTGATTTCCGTAAGGTATTTAGAGATATTCTTGATTAAAATATTTCTTCATTCTTTGCAATTAATCATCTTTTTCTTTATCAACTGTAGTAGTACGTTCTTCTGTTTTTGAATCAAATTCATCTGGTATTTTAACTTCGTTTTCTACATTTAACTCATTTAATAAATTTTTTCTTTTTTCTTCAAATGTTTGAATATTTTTTGCTAATTTTTCTTCTGATTTTTTTGCACTTTCTAACATCGCATTATTTATATTCGAAAATTCTAAATTGACTTTACTTGCAAATTTATTCCAAACATTTTTAATTTTTCTACCTACATATTTTATTGTCCCAGAAACTTTAGTAGCAATATTTTTACCAACAGTTTTTATTTTTTGAAATATACTTTCTTTTTTTACTTGTTTTTCTTCATCTGTATTCTCTTTTTCTGAATTTTTATCTACTGTTGCTTTTTCTGCATCCTTTTTTTCAGAATTCTCTTTTGTCACAGATCTTACTGCTACTTCTTTTTCCGCATCTTCTTTTTCAGGACTATCTTTTTCCACAGAGCTTACTGCTACTTCTTTTTCCGCATCTTCTTTTTCAGGACTATCTTTTGCCACTGCTCTTACTGCTACTTTTTTCCCACTTTCTTTTTCAGGACCATCTTTTGCCACTGCTCTTACTGCTACTTTTTTCCCACTTTCTTTTTCAGGGCTATCATTTGCCACTGCTCTTACTGCTACCTTTTTCCCACTTTCTTTTTGGGGATTTTCTTTTAACATTTCTTTTTCTGAGCTTGCTTCTTCTTTTAAGTTTTCTTTTCCCTGTTGTGTTTCTTCTATTTGCATATTATATTCTTCTTCCATATCAAACTCATCATCTATAATCTCTTGCATTTTAGCAATTTTTTGAAGAATTTTACTTAATTTTATATTTAATTTTGATATTTGTTTTGTAATTTTGTTTAATTTATTTTGTGATTTTGTCAGCTCTTTCTTTAAATCATCCTTCACTTCTATTCTATTTGTTTTTAACATTTCCTGTTTTATTTCTTCTTGTCTATCTTCTATTTGTTTTTTTGTATTTTGCAAATTTGCTATCTCTTTCTCTGTTCGTATACGTTTTGCTACCAACTGATTTACTGGTTTATATATTATCTTTTCACCTGCAACTCTAATTCCGTCTAAAATATCATTAGATTTCTCTAATCTTTTTACCGTATTAATATTTTTCCCATATTCAGATTTCCATTGTCTTCGAGATTCTTTGTCAGTTTTCTGTGCAAGTTCATTTATTATATCTTGATCACGTTCTGTTTCATTGTCTATTTCATCTATTTTATTATCGTTTTTTTGCATTTGTTTATCTAAAATATTAATACCTTTTTTAGCAATCTTTGCCGGAATATATCCCCAGTAGCCTATGATACTTATTTTTTTGCTCATAAGTCCCTCCTCTCATATTATTTTTCTAAATTTTGTTGATTATCTTTTGATTGTTGTTCACTTTTTTCATTACTATTTTCTACAGCTTTATTTTCATCTACTCCAGCTTTCATACTTTCAATAAGTTTTTCTCTTCTATTGTCATAAATTTTAGCATCTTTTTCTAATTTTTCTCTTAATTTTGTAGTTCCATCTAACATTAATTTGTTTACACCTGTTAATCCGTCATTTGTTCCTCGTCTTATCTTATTCCATAATTTTTTTGCACTTTTTCCTACAAATTTAGCAGTTAATATCGTTGCTCCAACCACAGTGCCAGCTGCTTTAGCAATTCCTTTTCCTATATTTTTTATAGTTTTCACTGGAAAAGAGTTTCTTCTTTTGTCTTTTAGGCGTTGTTCAGATTCTAATTCTATTTGTTTTCTTTGTTTATCATCTAATGTTTTTATTCTTTCTAAATTATCATCTTTTATATTTTCTCCATTAGCCTCTTTTGCTTTTCCTTCTTTTAAGTTATTCTCAAGAGTTTCCATATACTTATCTTTATAATATTTGCCTTGTTGTTCTTTTCTTATATTTTTTAATTGATTAAAAGACTCTCGTTCCTTTACAAACTGTTCTAAATCCACAGGTTCTAAACCATATTCTTTAGCATTTTCGTTATACTTTTCTATTACCTTTTTTATTTTTTCAATGCTTCTATCATTTAATACTATTTTTATTAACATTGCCATAGATAATCTAGCATTAGTTTTATCAAGTTTTTTATCTGCTTCAATTTTTTCTCTTTTCATATGTTCTAATTTTTCGCTTGCTTCCACTAATTCTTGTACAACTCCATTGTTTTTAGCATTAGAAAATCTCTCTTCTGCTTTAGGTAGTTCTACACTTAGATAATTTAACGTTTGTATGTAATATTCTCTATCATATTCTAATTTTTTTAATTTGTCATCAATTTTTTCCTGTTTTTTTACCATTTTTTCTAGTTTTTCATCTTTATTTTCTACAATATCTCTTTTTATTTCTTCTTCTTTTTGTTCAATCTCTCTATATTCTTCTTCCTCTTTTCTCTTTATTTCTTTTTCTTTTTCTTCTTGAGCTCTTTTTAAATCATTTATCTTTTCTTCTTCACTTTGTATTTTTTGTTGTATCTTTTTATATTCTTGTAATAATTCTTTTTGTTTTTTTGAGTTATTTATTATAGCTTTACGTAAGTCTTCACCAACTCTTTCTAATTTTAAATTTAAACCTTCTACTTTTTTTATTCCCTTTATCATTTTATTTTTCATATAATTCCCTCCAAAATAATAATATACATAATATATTTTATCACTTTATGGGATAAAAGTAAATATTTTCCATAATTTTCACGCAAAAAAAAGGATATAGTTTCCTATATCCTCCATGAATTCATTATTTATTAAAATTCTTATTTTTTATTAACTAAATCTTTTAATGCTTTACCAGCTTTGAATACTGGAGCTTTAGATGCAGGTATTTTTATTTCTTCTTTAGTTTGTGGGTTTCTTCCTTTTCTAGCTGCTCTTTTTCTTACTTCAAAAGAACCGAATCCTACTAATTGTATTTTATCTCCTTTTGCTAATGCTGATGTAACAACATCTACAAATGCATTAACTGATGCTTCAGCACTTTTTTTTGTTTCTCCTGTTTTTGCAGCTATTGCTGCGATTAATTCAGCTTTGTTCATTTAATATTACCTCCTAATAAGATTTGTTATATGTAGATTTATATCCACATTACAATATTAATTCGCCAAAGTTAGCCAAAATCCTTCTTTTTTTGTTTATTTTTTTGTAAAGTTCTTTATTCTCTAGGTTTTTAAGTTTAGTTTTTCATGAAAGTAGCTATTTATCAGTCTTTTTTCTTAACTATAAATTTTAAGTTTATTAAGAATTTTATATATTTTTTCGCCTAATGGTAGCATTAAAATTTCTTCTTTCGTTAAAATTTTTAAAACAGCTACAGATAATCCGTATACTATTACAGCTATTACTAATGATATTAATGTTGCAAGTTTACCTCCTACAATATTAATTATATTAATGTACAATCCATATGATATTATTGCCATTATAGCTGATGCTAATATTGGTTTTATTATAAATTTGGTTAGCCTTGTTTCTATTTTTATACTTTTTTTCAATACAATAAACGCAATAATATCAGCAACTATATAACATAAAACAGTTCCTATTGCAGCACCTAATATTCCAAAATTAGGATTAGGAACTAACGTTATATTACATATAAATTTTATAATAACCCCTATAGTTAAAGCTATTGCAGGGACATTAATTCTTCCAATTCCTTGTAACGCAGCATTAATTGTTTGAACTAATGCAACTGTTATTATCGTTAGGGAAGTAATTTGTAGTACAAGTGTTCCTTCTGGTTGCATTGGAAATAGTAATTTTAATATAGGTTCTGCAAAAACAATCATTCCTACTGTTGCAGGAATACCTAAAAGAATAGTTGCTAATATTGTAAATGATATTTTTTGTGATGCCATTTTGGTATTTTTCATAGCTATTGCTGATGAAACTGCTGGTACTAAGGCTGTTGAAAATGCTACATTGAAAGATAATGGTAATGACGTTAGTGTATCCACTTTTCCACTAATTATTCCATATAATTCTTTTGCTCTCGCTTCATCTGTAATGAATGTTTTTAGTCCTCCAACTACAGTAAAGGCATCTATATTTTTATTTATTGTTGATAGTAGTGCTGTTATTGTTATTGGAATTGAAACTACTAATATTTTCTTTAAAACTTTTTTTATACTTTCATTATCACTTTTTACTGAAGCATTTATATCTCTCCATACATTTTTTTTCATTGTACGATAATATAAATACAAATATCCAAAACTTAAAAAAGTTGCTAAAGTTGTTGCAATTGTTGCGCCCGCTGCCATCAATGTAGTATCTGCTTTAGTAAAAATTGCAATTATTTCAACAAACACTACTGTAAAAAATGTTTTAAATACTTGTTCTAATGTTTGAGAATTAGCAGTTGCTTTCATTGTTTCTCTTCCGTTAAAATATCCCCTTATTACTGAAGCTATTGATACGAAAAATATAGCTGGAGCCAATGCAATCATGGTTAATTCTGCTTCTGGTATCTGTAGCAATACATTTGATATGTATTTTGCTCCAAAAAACATAACACAAGTTCCTGTTAAACCTATTAATCCGAATGTTATTAATGATATTTTAAATATTCTATGAGCACCTCTATTATCTCCTACCGCAACTTTTTCAGAAATCATTTTTGCAATTGCGCCTGGCACACCTATAGATGACAGTGTTAATAATAATGCATATATTTGATATCCACTACCATATATAGCATTTCCAGCATCTCCAAACCCCTCTTTATTAGTCAAATATAATTTATAAATTAATCCTAAAAGTTTGATTATTATTTGTGAAAATAATAATGCTAATATTCCTTGAATAAAGGTTTCTTTTTTTACTCCTTTTTTTACCCTTTGCATTTTTTAATCCTTTCTATATCTAGTAAATGTTTATATATTATATTAATATTATTTTTATAATTCAAGTATTACCTCACTTTTTTTCTAAAAAAGTATTAAAAGTATTAATTTTATTATTTTTTCTTATTTAATATATAGTTTTTTATTAAAAAGTCTTGTTTTTTTGCCTTTTTTATAGGATAATATATATGTATAATTTTATTTTTGAAAGTGGTGAACTAATTGAAATATATAGATAAATTTTTAAAAATATTAAAAACCGATAGAAATACTTTTTTTACATATATACTATCTCTTATTACATTGTATATATGTGTAGATAGGTTTATGGAAATGTGTTTCATATTTTTTACAGGAGTTCCAGTTTCATATTGGGGTCCTATTAAATATACAATAGCAATGGCATTTCCTGTTTTTGCATTTTTACTTTCTTATGGTTCAAAGTTTATATATTCAAACAATAATTTAAAAGTAACATTTTTTTATGTTTATTGTATTGCATTATATATTATAGGAATATCAATGGTAGTTACATGGCTAAATGAAGCTTGTTGGTTATTTATGTTTTCTTTACCTAACTATTCAGAAATTATTATTAATTTTTCTGACTTAATACCACCGGCATTAACTTCAATAGCATTATATATACCACTTACCACTTTTCATCCTATATTCAAATTTTTATTTTTCACTGTTAATGATACTTTGGACATCAAAAAATCTATTTGGGATTACAAGGGTATTAGCTTAGCTGATAATAGTGAAAAAGTTGGTCCATATACTTGTGAAATCAAAATATGTACAGATAGACTTACTAATAAAGCTGTAAAAATTCCAGAATCAAGAAGATTTGAAGCCACTCTTGTTGTTGGTGTTTCTGGTACAGGAAAAACATCAATGGTTTTTGAACCAATGATGGTAAGAGATTTGGAAAGAAAATTTTTCTTTAGAGAAGCTTCTAAAGAAATGGCTTATACAGCTCTAAAAACTGGCATTGCCACATTAAACTGTCCATATGATAATGATTATATAAATAATAATTTTGACTTAAATATGATTACACCAAATCCTTATAAAGAAAAATTGTATAAAGCCTATATGCATAAATTAATTTATGATGCAAATGGTTCAAATATAGTTTACAAAAATTTAGGATTTACTGCAATTTCTCCTGACTATGAATCAACCAGTCACGTTGTAGAAGTTGCAAAGAACTTTAATATTCCAGTAAATATTATTGATCCATCAAATCCTAATTCGATTGGATTGAATCCATTTATACATACTCATGCACCTAGAGCAGCTATATTAATATCTTCTATATTAAAAGGTATGTATGCAACTAATCACCCTCATGAAGAAGAAACATTTATGGAAAATGTTACAACACAAGCTGTTGAAAATTTGGTATTGCTATTAAAGGTAATGTATCCTATTCTTCATGAAGGATTACTTCCTAACTTAGAAGATTTGTTAAAGATGTTAAATAACTTTGATTTAGTTGAAGAAATGTGTGAGCAAATGAAATCTATACCAGAATTAGCCGAAGAATATAACTTACAAATAGGATATTTTGAAAAAAACTTTTATAAAGATAGTGCTGGTAGACCAGATACAGAACGTTTTGTTTATTCAGCAATTACTGAGTTAGATAATCTTTTACGTTATCCTGGTGTAAAAAATATTTTGTGTAATAGAACTAATAATATAGATTTTGATAAAGTTTTATCAAAGGGTCAAATAAATTTAGTTTGCACTCGTCGTGGAGATTTAGGTGCTACTGCGCACAAAGCTTTTGGTTTATTCTGTATATTATTAATGCAATATTCTATACTTAACAGACCAGGTGTTGAAAAAACAAGAATTCCTCACTTTTTATATATTGATGAATTTCCTGATTTTGTTTGTAAATCTACAGAAGCCTTATTTACATTGTATAGAAAATATAGAGTAGGAACTATAGTTTCTGCACAAAATATTGGTCAATTTGGTGATGACTCTTCAAGGTTTAGACAAACATTACTTGCAAACTGTACTACTAAAATGGTATTCGGAAACAACACACCAGAAGATAATGCTTGGTGGTCTAAAGAAATTGGTGATCATAGAGAGTGGAAATTTGTTAATGATTACCATACAGATCAAACAAGTTATGATGCTAATTTCAAAAGTGTTAAATGGGATTGGAAAGAAAATTTAAAACCTGGCCAAATTCAAGCATTAAAATTCAAACAAGTAGCCTATAAAACCAAAGATTTGGGCGGTAAAAATGTTGCAGGCTCTGGATTTGTTGATTTCATTGAATCTAAATATAAAGAAAAAAAAGATGTTAAAATATATAATTTTTCTAAATTTACTCCTGGCATAGATAGTTCAGATTCAAGTGATAAAAGAAATAATAAACCATTTAAATTTAATCCAAAAAATATAGATTTTGATATGGCTGGTGAAGCAGATGTAGATCCAATTCAAACAGATATAACAGATTCTAAATATTTATTCGATAATGAAGATGCAATAAGTTTTAATTTAGGAAAACCTAATAATAACAATTAATAAAAAATCTCTCAATTAATTGAGAGATTTTTTATTATATATTTTTTATTTTACTCATTATCCTTCTAACAATTTTAATTCGATTTGTTCCATTTTGTATTTTTTAGTTTTTTCATCCATTTTAAATTCAGTTAAACTTTTTGATATACTTTCATCGTTTTGTCTTAAATCTGTTGTAAATAGTAAATTCATTCCTGGTATTTCCATACTATTTGTTACAATTTCTTTAAAAACTTCTACTGTATGCTTGTCATCTTCACATACTAAAATCAATTGTGGTTTCGTTTCAAATCCAGAATCAAATGGTATAAAACTTTCATAAAAATCTTTATACAATCTAATTCTATCCACTAGATTTTTCTTCCATTCTTCATCTCTTCTAACTACTTCAAATATTAATTCTATAGATTTTTTATTCTTAGTTAACTTTATTCCTGCTGCTGCTTTAAATTGTTTTCCTGCTTTTTTCGCTGTTATACTTGGTTTTACTGTATATCCATCATAAGATTTTACTTTTCTTAAATATGCTAATATTATTTGATTTCCTGCTAATCTTTTTTTAATCATTCCTACTGGTTTAGTATTATCAGTAGGTTGCCACTTAGTTTCTATACCTCTTGACTCTAATAAATATTTTCCCATTTTTTCCAAGCAATAAATTCTATATATGCATTTTCCTTCTTCTGATGTAAAATAATATCTTGTTAATATCTTAGATTTTACTAATTGTTCTAATTTATTATTTAACTTATCTTGTGATTTTATATCTATTCCTTTATATTCAAGTAATTGAAACAATTGTCTAGAAGTTATAAATTCAAATTCATTTACTAACTCTAGTATTTTGAAATGAACATCTACAATATGTCCTACATTGATTTTATGTATAATTTGGTTAATTGATACATAGCCATCTTTACCATCAAATGTTTTTACTTCTCCTTCCCTTATTGCAAATGGTGATGTTTGAGCTTTTATTTCGCTATCTTCTACCATAGTCATCCTCCTTATATAAAATAAATTTAGATTATATAATAAATATAAATATAACAATTTACCATTTAATGATTGTATTGTTATTTTATACAATTATTAACTTTATTTTTTTCTTTTCTGGTATTATTTTCTTTATATATACATTTAACGCTGTACCATATTCGATGTTTTCTTTATACTCTGCCAATCCTACTAAATTTGGTTTTAATTCAACAAAAATACCATTTTTAGTTTTTTCTGTTTCCCTAGCAATTCCACTAACTGTTGAGCCCTCTTTGTATTCTTTTATATTTTCTTCCCATGTACCCAACAATTCTTTATATGTTAATTCTACTCTATTCATTTTTTTATCAATAGATTTTATCATAACTTTTACTTTTTGTCCAATATTAAATCGTTCTGTTGGACTTTTTATTCTTGCGACAGATATATCTTCTATGTGTAATAGACCGAACAATTCCACCGCCAACTTCTACAAAAACTCCATAAGGTCTTATATTTTTTATTATTCCATTTACTACATCTCCAACTTGTACCTCACTGTTTATCCACCTTATTACTTCTTTTCCAACGCTTTTCCTTGACAATATTACTTTGTCATTATCTATATTTTTCACTCTGAATTGAACATATTTGTTTAGCTTGCTTGTACATATATTAGGTTTTGGAAATCCAATATCATTTATGCTCACTGCTTCCACTTCGTCTCTTGGAATAATCCCTTCGATATTATTTCCTAAATTAATGTGCAAATTATAACTTGAATCACATTTCATAACTCTTCCTTGCATTATTTCTCCATTTTGCCACGCATTATTTATTTGCTCCATATTATATGAAATTTCTTCATCATACCATCCCTCTGGTAATATTCTTTGGTAAATCATACTTTTCTCCTTTTCTTTTGTAATTTTGTATAAAAATGCTTTTCTAAAAACTTTTATCACAATATTGTAATATTATTATTCACCTAATATATCTTTTACTTCTTTATCTGTTAAATACCTCCATTTTCCTATAGGAATATCTTTTACTTCTATATTTCCTATTTTACTTCTATGTAGTGCAATTACTTTTTTCCCTATTGCTTCACACATTTTTCTGACTTGCCTATTTTTTCCTTCATGTATCACTATAGCTAATCTTGTTTGCTTTTTATCTATATTATATTGTATTTTTTTCACTTTAGCTTTTGAAGTAGTATAATCTTCTATAGTTACTCCGTTTCTTAATTTATCCATCTCTTCTTCTGATACTTCTCCATGTACTGTAGCAATATATGTTTTTTCTATTTCGTGTTTTGGATGTGTAACTTTATAAACAAAGTCTCCATCATCTGTCAGTATTAAAGCTCCAGATGTATACATATCTAATCTTCCAACTGGTACAAGCCTTCTATCTGTTTTTACTAAATCTAATACTTTTTCTCTACCAAATTGTTCATCAGTTGTTGTTACATATCCTATTGGTTTATTTAAAAGTATATATACCTTTGATTTATTCTCCTTTTTCACTAGTTTTCCATTGAATTCTACAATATCTATATTTTCATTTATTTTTTTCCCAAGTTCTATAACAATTTTACCGTTTACTTTTACCTTACCTTGTGCAATATATTCTTCACACTTTCTTCTTGATGCTATGCCACATTCTGCTAAATATTTTTGTAATCTTTCTTCCATGATTGCATCCCCCATAACAACATATTGTATCAAAATTTAAAAGTTTACATATTATATTATGTAGTTTTTAATTCTCTTTTACGTTTATCGTAAAAGGTTTATATAGATTTTCCGGTACTTTATTGTACCGGAGTTGTTTTAATCTTCATCTAATATTTTTAATATATTTTCAAAATACTGTGGTAAAGGTGCTTCAAATTCAACTTTTCTTTTTGTTGTTGGATGTACAAATTCTATTCTTTTTGAATGTAACATTTGTCCTACAACATTAAAAGGATTTTTTCCATTTGAATATACATAATCTCCAACTACTGGATGCCCTATTTCAGCCATATGGACTCTAATTTGATGAGTTCTACCCGTATCTATTTTTAATTCTAATAAAGTATATTCATTATACCTCTTTAGCACTTTAAAATGAGTTACAGCTTCTTTTCCATCTTTTCTAACTGCCATTTTTTTTCTATCTTTTGTGCTTCTGCCTATTGGCATATTTATTGTAGCTTCTTCTTCTTTTATTATCCCTCTTACTAGTGCTATATATTTTTTTGAAGTTTCTCTATTTTTTATTTGATTACTGATATCAATATGTGCTTTATCATTTTTTGCTACTACTATTACTCCTGAAGTATCCTTGTCCAATCTGTGTATTATTCCAGGTCTTATTCTTCCACCTATACCTGAAAGGGAATCTCCACATATTCCCATAATAGCATTTGCAAGTGTTCCATCTGGATTTCCGTTTCCAGGATGTACAACCATTCCCTTAGGTTTATTTATTACAAGTATATCATTATCTTCGTATATTATATCAATAGGAATATCTTGTGCTGTAATATGTGATTCACAAGGTATTTCTTCCTCTATTTCTATAATATCTCCATTTTTTACTTCATATGATGGTTTCTCTTTTTTTCCATTTACAGTTATTTTATCTTCATCTATTAATCTTTTTACAGCAGTTCTTGATATTGTATTATCTAAACCGCTTATTACTTTGTCTAATCTATTTTTTTCTTCGTTACTATCTATAATAAACTGCTTCAAGAATTTTCCTCCTTATTTGTTAATTACTCTTACTTCTTTATACCAATATATTGTTATGGATATAAATAGCATAATCCACCCTATTACAATATATATATCAGCTATATTAAATACAGGAAATTTAAACAAATTACTTATATCTATAAAATCAACAACGCAACCTCTAAACACTCTATCTATAAGATTTCCAATTCCTCCGGCTAATATCATTGTAAAGCTAGCTAATGTTTTTTTATCTACTCTATCCTTTTGAGAATATATAAATTTTATTATTATGCCTAATACCACAATATTAACTAATATAAAAAATAAAGTGCTGTTTCCTCCTATTCCGAAAGCTCCACCATAATTTTTTACATATTCCATTTCTACATTAGCTAGCATTGAAATTTTGTTATTAATAGCCAATTGCTTTGTAAGTTGGTCAATTATTATTAATAATAAAATTACTATACTCATTCGTATATATCTTTTTTTCATAATTTATCTCCTCTATATATGTTCATACAAACAAAAGTCTTTATCTTCATAAATTATTTTATAGTTTTTATCCATTCTTATTACACTTTTAAGTTGATCACTATTTTTTAAAATCACATGAGTTATTCCATACTCTTCAAATTTTGGAATATAGTCTTCCTTTAAAGAACTTATATTTATATAATCTGTAAATATATCTTTTCCGCCATTTATTTCTGGTGTATATAAATCACACCTTGAATCAATAAATACTGGAATATTCTTAAAAATTAAATAACTTCCATAATTATAACTATTATATAATTTTGCACTCTTTAAATCAATATTATTTAAAATAAACTCTGAAGCTTTTACTGGATAAGCTGTTTCATCTATTATCGGTTGTTTTGAAATTTTCTCTAATTGGTTACAATTAATAATTAGCGCCATTGATATAATCAATGTTGCTCCAATATAATTTGTAACATTCTTCTCCATTGTCATTATAAAATTTTTATTATGTTTTTCGATAATGCTACATATTAATCTGTTTAATACTATAGAATTTATTATAACAAATAATGCAATATGTCTTCTACCTATTAATGAAAGTAAAAATAATCCTCCCAGCATAAACAAATCACTTAATTTTATTTTTACTTTTGTAAATATTAGTAAACCAATATAAGATAATACTAAAACTAAAAATCTTTTTTCTTGTATTAAAATCGTTGGCAAATGTTCTGTTATATATTCAGTTGAATTTCCTTTCATAGTTCTATACAAATATGTATATGGGGTATCTTTTAAAGGTGTTAATAAGCCAGTAAATATACATATGATCATTATTAATATTAAATATTTTATATTATCATTTTTACTAATTGTTATTTTATATAAATTGTTAAGTTCATCATCTTTTTTTATTTCTGTTTTTTCAATAGATGTCTGTAACTCATTTATTTTTTCTTTATCTATATTAGAATATCTTTTAGATTTTAATTTGAATATATGTATTATTCTGTAAACTATATCTTCAGCTATATATGGTAAAAATAAAACAAAGAAAAATGGCCACACTGCTACATGTATATTCGCTATTATTATTGATATTATTATTAATCCTATAGCATACTTTTTCTTCTTTCTTTCTAAAAATTTTTCTATACAATAAATTGTAACAATAAACATTATATATGTTATCAATTGTGCTCTTGCAGTTATAAAATTCCTAATAGATATTATTGATATTATTGTTACTAATAATGAGGTTATAGCATTTTTTGTAATATTTAAGTTTACTTTATAAATGCACCATCCTAAAATTATTCCAAATACTATTGTAGATAAATATATTCCCAAAAATCCACCTATATTGTAAATAAAATATATAATTACATCATAAGCCCAATGAGGATATTCATATGGTAAATTCTCATGCCATGAAAAAGTATCTTGCATTGTAAGTCCATTATTAACTATTTGTTCTCCAACTTTTATTGTATAAAATGTGTCATTTTCTAATGTTACCGATACATTTGATATACAAAATATAGCAATTAATAAAAAAGCTATAATGTTAAATTTGTATTTTAACCTCTTTTCTTCAGCCATGATATAACTCCCCTTTATTTTACTTGATAACTATATCACATTAACGCTACACTTACAATATAAGTATTCAATTTATTTTTCTTTTTATATTGACTTTTATTACTTTTTTTGTTATTATATTAATACTTGATTTGCGGGAATAGCTCAGTTGATAGAGCGATGCCTTGCCAAGGCATAGGTCGCGGGTTTGAGCCCCGTTTCCCGCTCCAAATTTTTATTTAGTTAAAAATTTTTAAATAGTGTTCACTTTTAATTTTTTATTGCATATATTATTATATAATATTTTAATGGCGCTATAGCCAAGTGGTAAGGCACGAGTCTGCAAAACTCTGATTCCCCGGTTCAAATCCGGGTGGCGCCTCCAAAAAGGAAAATGATAAAATGTTGAAATATCAATGTTTTATCATTTTTTTATTTATCTTATTTGCATATTAATTCTTTTTTTGTTATACTACTTACATTATGGAAAATATAGAAAAATATAAACATTTAAACAATTTTTTAAAAGATAAATTTGGAGAACGAACATTAAAAATATGCATTGATGGCGGCTTTACTTGTCCAAACAGAGATGGTACTCGTGGATTCGGAGGATGTATTTTTTGCAGTGAAAAAGGTTCTGGTGAGCATATAAAATCCGCTAACAATATTACAGAACAAGTAAAAAATTATTTTAATAGTTATAAATCTAAAAGAGCAAATAAATTTATTGCATATTTTCAAAATTTTACTAATACTTACGATACTATAGAAAATTTAAAGAAAAAATATGATGCTGCTCTAATAAACAAAAAAATCGTAGCATTAGCAATTGCTACTAGACCAGATTGCATAAATGAAGATATCGTTAAATTATTAAAAAGTTATTCTAATAAATATTATGTATGGGTTGAACTTGGTCTTCAAACTGCGAATGATAATACTGCGAAATTACTTAACAGAGGTTATAACAGTAGTGAATTTACTAAAGCGGTCTCTCTTTTAAATAAATATAATATTGATGTAGTAACACATATTATAGTAGGACTCCCAAATGAAAGCAATAAAGATATCGCTAACACCGTTGATTTTTTAAATAAGCATCATATCCAAGGATTAAAAATACATTCTTGCTATATTATAAAAAATACTATTTTAGCAGATATGTATAAGAATAAAAAATATACTCCTATAAGTTTAGACTTCTATTTAGAAACTCTTGCATATATATTAACTCATATACATCCAGATATTATAATTCATAGGATTTCTGGTGATGCTCCTAAAGATTTGCTTTTAGCTCCTGATTGGAATCTTCATAAAAAGTGGATTCTTAACGGATTGGATAAATTATTAAAAGAAAAAAATTTATATCAAGGAATGGCATATATGCAATAACAAGGTATACTTAACTTAAAGCATACCTTGTTTTTTACTATTTCAATTCATTTTCGCATTCTTGATTATTTATTACTTTCGTTATATTTTCTAATGTATCGTTTGCAATTTTGTTTATGGCTTCTTGTGTAAAGAATGCCTGATGTGATGTAATAAGTACATTTGGCATAGACAATAAAATTGATAAATCTTTGTCTCTTTTATATACATTAGACATATCTCTTAAAAAATATTCTTCTTCGTCTTCATACACGTCAAGTCCAACTCCACCTATTTTTCCTGTTTCTAATTCTTCTATTAAATCATCTGTATTAATTAGTTTTCCTCTGCTACAGTTTATTATGATAACTCCTTGTTTCATTTTTTCTATACTATTTTTATCTATTATTTTTTCTGTTTCTTTTGTCAATGGACAATGTAAAGATATTATATCTGATTCCTTGTATAATTCATTTAACTCTACATACTTAAATCCTAACCTTTTTTCTGCCTCTTCATCCTTAAATAAATCATATGCTATAACATTTGCACCAAATCCATTCATTATTTCTATGAATACTTTTCCTATTTTTCCTGTTCCTATTACTCCAACTGTTTTTCCATGTACATCAAAACCTAATAGTCCATCTATAGAAAAATTGTATTTTTTTGTACGTTGATATGATTTATATATTTTTCTATTTATATTTAATAATAATGCTACCGCATGCTCTGCAACTGAATATGGTGAATATTGAGGAACTCTAACAACTCTTAATTTTCCCTTATTTTCTAAATCAACATTATTAAATCCAGCACATCTTAGTGCAAGACATTTAACTCCATTATCCTCTAATATTTTTAAAGTATTTTTATCTGCATTATCATTTACAAAAATACAAACTACATCATACCCTTTTGTTAACATTGCTGTTTCTGAATTTAACTTTGACTCAAAATATGTAATATCATATCCATATTTCTCATTATATTTATCAAAAACCTTTCTATCATATTCTTTTGTATCAAAAAATGCTATTTTCATTATATATCCCTCCTGAAATGTTTTACTTGTGTGTTTGGCACATCTTGTCATATTATAGCACAATTTTATACAAATGTTAATATTTTTATATTATTTGTTTAATATGATTTATTTTGTAATCTGATTGTTGAATATACACTTCTATTGCATCAAACCTAATAAGTTCATTTTGTAAATTTCTTGTATATACATAAAATTTTGCTGTTCTATACAAGTTTTTTAATTTTTTCTTTGTAACCGCTTCTGATGGTGTGCCATAATTAGCATTAGTTCTAGTTTTTACTTCCACGAAAATTAAATATTTATTTTTTAAAGCTATTATATCTATCTCTCCTATTTTGCAATAAAAATTTCTTTCGATTATATTATATCCATTTTTTAATAAATATTCTGTTGCAATATCTTCTCCTGTTTTTCCAACAATATGGGCTTTATACATATTTAACCTACCTTTACAAATTTGTTTCCTGGTAATTGATTAATATATCCCTCTAATTCTAATATAGTTAATCCAGCGCTTATTTCATTTACGTTCATTTTTGTATTTTTGCATATATAATTTATATCTATGGGTTCATCTTTTAAACATTTATATATTTCTACATATTCCTTAGGAATAACATTAATATCTATATCTATTTTTCCTTCATTATTATGCTTTACACAATTTGTATTTAATTCCCTTAAAAAATCATATTCTTTTAATATATCATTTATAGATACTACACATTTTGCACCTCTCTGCAATAATCTATTTGTTCCAATTCCTAATTTATCACTTATATCATGTGGTATGCAAAAAATTGGCTTTTTTTCTCTTTTTGCAAACTGCGCAGTAATACTTGTTCCGCTTCTATATGCAGCTTCTATTACCAAAACCCCAATAGACATACCACTAACTATTCTATTTCTCTGTATAAATCTTTTTGATTCTGGTTGTACATTTTTCTCATATTCACTAATTATAGCTCCGCCATTATTTATAATTTTATAAAATAATTCTTCATTTTCTTTCGGATAGATATTGTTCAATCCACATCCTAGTACAGCCACTGTATTGCCAGTTTGACTAAGAGCTCCTAAGTGTGCTTGAGTATCTATTCCTATAGCCATCCCACTATTTATGCATATTCCTACACTTGACAATTTACTTGCAAAATTTCTTGCTATCTTTTTTCCAGCCTCTGTGCACTTTCTAGAACCTATTATAGCAATCCCTGGCTTATTTAATATTTCTGTACTTCCTAGAACATATAATTTTTCTGGTGGTTCTTTTATATTTCTTAATAATTTTGGATACCTATCATCATTATACTTTATTTCTTTTATTTTCATTTATTTCCCCCAATATTTTCTATCTAAATTTCTATATTGAATTGCCTCTGCAATATGTTGTGATAATATTCTTTCTTCTCCTGCTAAATCTGCTATTGTTCTAGAAACTTTTAATATTCTCCCATAAGCTCTTGCGCTTAAACCTAATTTTTTAAAGGCATTTTCTAATATTTTTTTACCATTTTCATCTAATTGACAATATTTTTCTATTAATTTAGGTGTCAATTCTGAATTAGAAAATATTTTATTATTTTTATATCTTTCTAGCTGTATCTTTCTTGCTTTGTCTACTCTTGCCTTTATTTGTTCAGAGCTTTCAGGTTTCACATCAGATTTTAATTTATCATATTTAACAGGAGTTACTTCTATATGAATATCTATTCTATCTAATAATGGTCCACTTATTTTTCCCATGTATTTTGTAATTTGTTGAGGTGTACAATTACATTCTTTTTCTTTTGAACCGATAGTATCCGCACGGACATGGATTCATGCTTGCTATTAATACTACTTTTGCAGGATATGTTAAACTTGCATTTACTCTGCTAATAGTTACTTCTCCATCCTCCAAAGGAACTCGCAAAACCTCTAATGTACTTTTGGCAAATTCAGGTAGTTCATCTAAAAATAGTACTCCAAAATGTGCTAAACTTATTTCCCCTGGCTTAGGTATTTTTCCACCTCCAGCTAAAGAAACAGCCGACACTGTATGATGTGGTGCTCTAAAAGGTCTAGTTGTAATTAGTGGGACATTACTAGGTAAAGTTCCTGCTATACTATGTATTTTCGTTATTTCTAATGCTTCATCAAAACTTAAGTCTGGCAATATTGTAGGTAATCTTCTTGCCATCATAGTCTTTCCGTGAGCCGAGGACTGCCTATTAGCAAGCAATTATGTCCACCTGCTGCCGAAATCTCTAATGCTCTTTTAATATTTTCTTGCCCTTTAACATCAGAAAAATCTACTACATATTGCTGATTACTTTTAAATAAATCTGATATATCTACCTTTTCGGTTTTAATTTGTTCTGTTCCATTTAAGAAAGTTATTACTTGCTTTAAATTCTTTGCTGGTATTACATTTATATCTTTAACTATTGCGGCTTCTTTGGCATTTTCTTCTGGTAATATTACATTTTTTATTCCCAGTCGACTTGCCTCTATACACATTGGTAAAATTCCTTTTACTTTATTTAAGTTTCCATTCAAGGATAATTCACCTATAAAAATAAAGTTGTTTATATTAGTATTTTCAATAATTTCTGTTGCAATTAATATTCCTATAGCAATTGGTAAATCAAATAAAGAACCTTCTTTCTTTGTATTAGCTGGAGCTAAATTCACAAGTATTCTTCTGCTTGGAAATTCTATATCTGAATTTTTAATTGCAGCTTTTACCCTTTCTTTTGCTTCTTTTACGCTAATATCCGGTAGTCCTACAACTTCCCATGCAGGCAATCCAGAAGAAACATCAACTTGAACTTCTATTAAATAACCTTCAAGTCCGTGTAATCCCATACTTTTTACTATGGATAACATTTATGCCTCCTTATATTAAATTGTTTTGTTTTATTGGAATTTTAATTAGAAAAAAATTTTTTTGAATTAAATTATTTTAGTTATACACTATATTTTATTATTTATCAAGAAAAATCGTACAACAAAATTCGACATGATAATAAAATTAGGGCACGCTACGTGCCCCTTACATTATTTTATCTCATTTACTTTTATAACAAATACAGTCATATCATCTTTTGCAATACCATACCCATTATCTATTGCTTCAGCTATTATAATATCAGCAATCTTTTGAACATTATCTGTTTCTATATTTTCTAACACATCTTTTAACCATACTTCTTTGTTGTTATATTCTGTGTTTGATTCTATTATTCCATCACTACACATTACAATTATATCGCCATCATTTATGTCTTTATCGTAAACAACCAAATCTACGTTATCCAATATTCCTGCTGGAAGTGATAAAGATTTTATTATTTCTACTTTCTTTCCATGTTTTATATAGCTTGGTGCAGCTCCGTTTTTTATAAATTCTATATTACCTTTAACTAAGTCTATTATACCTATATCTAATGTTGAAAACATATCCTCTTTACAGTTTAATGAAATTGTAGAATTTATTAGTCCTAACGAAATATCTTTATCAAACCCAGAAGTTAATAATCTTTCTAGCATCTTTATTGCTGTTCCGCTACTTTTTTTTGCTTCTTTGCCAGAACCCATTCCATCACTTATGGCTATCATATATTTCCCATCATGTAATTTAGATTGGCAACTACTATCTCCTGACACTTCACTTTCATGTTTTGTAGTTCTAGATGTACCTACTTGTATCATAAATTTAGAAGTATTTTCTTCTTTTGGCTCTTCTGAAATGTTATCCGCAAGTGAAGATATTGCTTGTGATACCCCATTTAGCTGATGTGATAAGTTCTTTTTGTTATCTTGCATCTTTTTATTCCATATCAAATTCAATTTATTTATTTTATATGTATCATTTATTACCTTAACTACATCTAAAATATCTTTATTTAATGTTGGTGCCATTACTTCATCATCTAAGCCTACAATAAAACTATTAGATTCTTCAAATATTTTTATTAAATCCTCTTTGTTTATCTCTTCTTCTATTTCTAATTTTTCATATATTTTATCTAGAATTCCTTCTTCTAAATCAACAATATCATCGTATAATATGTTTTCTGAATAATTATCCATATTATTTATCAATTCTGCTTTGAATACATTTTTTTGTTTTACATCTTCGAACTCTTCTTCTACAGTAGCTGCTGCTTCATCATAACTCTTTGCAATTTCTGATATTGTTTCCGACATACTATTTAATTTTTGTATAGTTTCTACTTGTCCATCTAATTGATTATTATTAGTAATTGGTAATAACTTATTTTTACCTAATAAATCTTCAATATCTATGCTAACATTTTTTGGTATTAATAATAACCCAAGTGAAGCAACTAATATTTCTTTTAATAATATGACTGGTGCTATATTTCCGTTTAATGTATATGCAATAATTGCATTTCCTGCTATAAAGCCAACTATTACACCAATTTTTCCTAATTTATTTAATATTCCAGCCACCATTCCTGCTAAAGCATATGCAGCAAGTAATATTGGTTCTGTAGAATTTATTATTCCTAATACAACTCCAATTGTAATACCAGATGTTGCTCCAACCAACATTCCATTTTTCCATCCTAATATTAAAACAAACATTATGCTAAATATATTAGTAACAGAAAGGTCAAAAACTTTAAATCCACTAAATGCGGATACAGCAATAGACAAAAGTAAACTTGCTCCTATTACTTCTTCTATTGAAAACGCCTTTTTTATTTTAAAATCCATTATAACAATCAAAGAGTTAGAAAATATTTTATAAAATATGTATGTAACAATTCCCAACATTATACTTACTAATAAATCATATATTAAAAACACACCAAAAAACATTTTTGCTGATTGAACTAATGCAGTTGCAATAAATAGACTAGCTCCCAACTTTTGTTTTTCATTTCTGTTTTCATTTACTACTTTAGGTTTTATTATAAGTATTTCTGCTATAAAAATTAGTCCTGTTAATAAATATGTTAAAAAAGCATTTACTCCAAACCCCAATAATACTGCCATTCCATTTATTAAAAATATTATTCCAGATGGAATTCCATTACTACATGCTGCAGCAAAAATAGCTAGTCCAAATGGTGCCATTTCACCTTCAAAGCTAACCATAGAAGCAAAAAAAGATATCACATATAATACAATATTTTGTACACCTAATAAATCTTTTATCTTAAATCTACTTTGTTTTTTATTTTCCTGTTCAACATCCTGGATTTCATATTCGTCATAATCTTGTGCTATATTTTGAAACATCCTTACCACCTCTTACTTTTTCTTTTATAGGTATTCTAATACTACAATTTCAAAATATTTGTCATTTTTAGTACCCTATATAGAAAAAGTTTTTTACAACTTGTGATATATTTTTTATATATTTTATCTTATGTTTTATTTGTTTTCATATTATGTACAGTATTTTATTATAAATTGTCGAAAAAAACAATGTTTTTACTAAAAAAAGTATTGATTTATAAAGCAAATTGTTAAAAAACACAAAATAACACCATAAGTTAAATAACTTATGGTGTTCCTTGATTTCTAATTAAACCATATATATATAACATTGTAAATTTCTTCTTCCAAATTGTAGTGCTTCTCCATGGCTGCTAACAAATAAGTCTAACTTGTTATTTGATATTGCTCCACCTCTATCTTGCACTACAAACCATCCGCCATTTGCTGTATAACTTAAAGATGGTATATATATTATTGTTCCTATTGGATATCCCTTACCAGCCGCTACAGTATACCAAGGGCTTGCCTTTGCTCCTGATGCCGTTATACCGTTTGTTTTACCACAACATTTGTAACATGCACAATATGCAGAAGCATTTAATGTTGTTACTATAGGATCAATCCCTGCAACTTTGCTTGATAAATTACTTCTAGTTGTTGTAACAGAAGCCGCTGAAACTCTATATCCTGAACTTCTTGATGTAGTAACTACCTTTTTTTGAACTTGAACTATTTTGTTTATAGGCTCTTTTATTACATTAGATGAAATTTCTTGTCTTTCTATTTCAACTTCATTTTGATATTTTACTTTATATGTTATTTCTTTTATTCCATTTACTCCAGCTTTAAGTATTTTTTCTGTAGTATCAGAATTTCCATTTGAAACATCTTTTGTTATTGTTTCATATGGTATGTCTACTCTCTCTACTACTATTTTTTCTAGTATTGGAGAATATGAATTTAATAATTCCTCTAGAGATATATTTTCTCCCTTTGAGGCCAAACTAGCTATTGCATTAATTTCTGATTTTTTTGATATTTTTATTGTAGTATTTTCATTTATTTGTGTTTCTAAACTAGGTACTACAATCTCGTCATCTAAAATTTCTATATGATTTTCCTTTAGTATTTCGTCAACTGTATTCTTTGTTGTTAATACATTTATTTCATGATTATTAGAAAAAGCTATTTTTATGCTATTTATTGGTTTTAAATTTCCTGCTATTACACCTACCCCTAAAAAGAATATTAATATTACAACTATAAATATTATTCTTTTTATTGAATTAGGTATTTTTTTTATTTTCATCATAAGAATATTTTTCTCCTTTCACTGACTTTTTCATTATACCATTTTTTAGAATATATGTCAAATTCAGGTTATTTTTACATAATATATCTTATGATACTTGTACTAAAAATATTCCTATTTATTCATTTTTTCTTTTATCTGTTCCAATGCTGTTGCCAATTGATCTGGACATGATGTTCCCTTATTTCCACAAGGTATTCCTTTCATTCTTTTAATTGCATCATCTATGTGCATGCCTTCTACAAGTCTTGACACTCCAACAGTGTTACCTGCACATCCACCTATTATTTTTACACTCTTTATTATATCTCCATCCATTTCTATTTCCATTTTCCTAGAACAAACACCTCTTGGTTCATAATTATATTTCATAAAAACTCCTCCTTTTATTATTACATTAATATGCACATATTTTTCCATGTGAAAAATTTTGCCTTAAATTCTTATCAAACTTTTCTCTACTTTATATAATTTTATTATTGGATAGTAATTTTTTATTACTTTTCCTATATTTGGTACTGTAATTTCTAAAAATACATCCTTTTTAGCATATTCACCTTTATTTGTTTTATGAAAACACTTAATTTAATATATGTGCTTCTGATTATATAAAATATTTTTTAAAAAATTTTATTTTAATTGTTTTTTTATATTAAAAACATTATAATATATTTAATTGAATTTAGGAAGGATTATTATGAAATCATTTTTTAAATTATTTAGAAATTTTATTATTATTTTAACTATTTTAGTTATTTTAATTTTCGCTTTTATTACTTTTAGAGGATACAACATGTATAAATCAGCCTTAACTGATATGGACTTAAATAGCAAAATTAATTTAATTAAATCTAACAATAAATATTATGTGTATTATGAAGAAATTCCAAAAGACTATATAAATGCTCTTGTAGCAGTTGAAGATCATAGATTCTTTGAACATAAGGGAATTGATTTTATAGCTCTTGCAAGAGCTATTATCGTTAATGTTACGAGTCAATCTCTTTTACAAGGTGGAAGTACCATTACTCAGCAGTTATCAAAAAATATGTATTTTACGCAAGAAAAAGATTTAGATAGAAAAATTGCAGAAGTTTTTATGTCTTCTTACTTAGAAAAAAATCTTTCAAAAGAAAAGATTTTGGAATTATATATTAATACTTCTTATTTTGGTGATGGATATTATGGTTTAGGACAGGCTTCAAAAGGATATTTCAATAAAGAGCCAAAAGACCTTACTTTATATGAATGTGTATTATTGGCAGGAGTTCCAAATGCACCTAGTATTTATGCACCTACTGCAAATATGGATTTATGTATTCAACGCCAAAATCAAGTAATAAATGCTATGTTAGAACACAATTACATTACTGAAGATACCGCCAACAAAATACGTGAAGAACAACCTAAATTTTAAGGTTGTTCTTTATTTTTTATTACAGCATATATTTTATGCAGGTGATTTCATTGTCTAGAATTAAAAAGTTTATTATAAATGGCATTATTATATCTATCACATCTATACTAATTAATACTATTAGTATGTCCTTTAATATATATATTTCTAATAAAGTTGGGACAGAAGCAGTCGGTGCTTTCAGTTTAGTTATGTCTGTTTATATTCTTGCAATCACTTTTTCAAGTTCTGGCGTAAATCTTGCCACTATGAAAATTATATCCGAAAAATTAGCCAATGAGCCAAATTGTAATTTGAAGCATGTTAGCAAACAATGTTTAAAAATTGCTTTAGGTCTTGGCATTGTTACAAGCATCCTATTTATACTACTTGCAAAAACTATATGTATTTACTGGCTACATAACAAAATTAAACCTATAACTATATATTTCATTTCATTTGCATTGCCTTTTATATCTATGTCTTCTAGTATAAATGGATATTTTTGTGCTGTGAGAAAGATGTATAAAAGTGCTTCTGCACAGGTATTAGAAACAATTGCAAAAATATTAGCTATTACTTTTCTTTTAAGTTTTTTTATTAATAAAGGACTAGACTATATTTGTCTTACATTAATTATTGGAGATTTCATCTCTGAAATAATATATTTTATATATTTGTATTTACTTTATATTAACGATACAAATAAATTGGCTTTATACCGCTTTAATACAAGTTGTGTAAAACGATTTTTTAATATATGCACTCCTGTAGCACTTACTTCTTACATAAAATCTGGACTATCAACATTAAAGCAAATGCTTATCCCAATAAAACTAGAGCAATCTGGTTTATCTTGTTCAGAATCTCTATCTCAATATGGAATAATTAGTGGAATGGCTATGCCTATTTTTATGTTTCCTTCCGTTTTTATAAACGCCTTCAGTAATTTGTTAGTACCAGAAATAACATATTTTTATGAAAAAAAAGATTTTGATAAAATAAATAAAAGCATATCTATTATTTTTAAGATTGCATTTGCATTTGCTTTCTGTGTTTTTGGCATTTTCTCAAATTTTTCTTATGAAATTAGCTTCTTTATTTACGGTAATTCTGAAGTTACTTTTTTTATAAAAATATTATGTCCTATTGTTTTATTTATTTACTTAGATAATATTATAGATTGTATTTTAAAAGGATTAAATAAACAAGTTGGTATTATGCTTTGCAATATTTTGGATTTATTTGTAAGCATATCATTTATTTGCGTATTTCTTCCTATTAAAGGTATTATGGGATATGTCTATGTTATATTTATTAGTGAAATATTAAACTTTTGTGTTAGTTTATATCAATTAAAGAAAACTACAAAATTTAGATTTGATTATATAAATTGGATTTTAAAGCCTGCCTGTTCTGTGATAATCACTATATTTTTAATAAAAGAACTAGCCCTTGATTGGAACAGCACATTTCCTGGGCTAGTTATAATTATTGTAATTTTCGTTTTAGTTTATTGTTTAATATATGGTTTAATTTCATTATTTGCCAAACGCCAAAATTACCACATTTTACATTTTCATCGTTAAACTTACTTTTTGTCTATCTTTATCTATTGCTAATACCTTTACTTTAACTATATCTCCTACAGATACTACTTCTGATGGATTTTTTATATATTTATCACTTAACTGAGATATATGTACTAATCCATCATGTTTTACACCAATATCAACAAATGCTCCAAAATCTATTACGTTTCTTACAGTACCTGTTAACACCATTCCTTCTCTTAAGTCTTCGAATTTCAATACATCACTTCTTAATATTGGTTTAGGTAATTCTTCTCTTGGATCTCTTCCTGGTTTTGAAAGTTCTGACACAATATCCTTTAATGTAGGTTCTCCTATTTCTAATTGTTTTGCTGTTTTTTCTATATTTACATTTTGTAAACTTTCTCTTATTTTCGCAATTTTTTCTTTGTCTGTTATATCCTCTTTGCTATAACCTAATATTCTTAATAACTCTTCTGCCTTATCATAGCTTTCTGGATGAACTGCTGTTGTTTCTAATGGATTTTTTCCTCCAAATATTCTTATAAATCCAGCACATTGTTCATATGCTACTTTTCCTAATTTTGGCACTTTCATTAACTGTTTTCTTTCTTTTAGTTCTCCATTTTCATCTCTATATTTTACTATATTTTTTGCTATACTTGAATTTATTCCTGACACATATGCTAAAAGTGATGGTGTTGCAGTATTTACATCTACTCCAACTGAATTTACTGCATCTTCTACTACTCCTGTTAAACTTTCTCCCAATTTTTTTTGATTAACATCATGCTGATATTGACCAACACCAATTGATTTAGGATCTATTTTTACTAGTTCTGCTAATGGATCTTGCAATCTTCTTGCTATTGATATTGCTCCTCTTATTGAAACATTTATATCTGGATATTCCTCTGTTGCAAGTTTTGATGCAGAATATACTGATGCTCCAGCTTCACTTACAATTGCATATACAACATCGTGGCCCGCTTCTTTTATTACATCAGAGACAAAACTTTCTGATTCCCTTGAGGCTGTTCCATTTCCTAT
This sequence comes from uncultured Clostridia bacterium, assembly GCA_934178555.1. Classification (GTDB taxonomy): domain Bacteria; phylum Bacillota; class Clostridia; order TANB77; family CAG-508; genus CAKPQL01. The sequence goes on along the minus strand of CAKPQL010000015.1, from coordinate 10,587 downwards.
TGCTATAATTCCTATATTATATTTTTTAATTAAGTTTAATAATACTTTTTTTGAGCCTTCTATATCATTTTGTGGCTCTGTTGGATATATTGTTGTATAATCTAAAAATTTGCCTGTACTATCTATTACAGCAATTTTACAACCAGTTCTATATGCTGGATCAAAACCTATTACATTCATTCCCTTAATTGGTGGCTGAAGTAATAACTGTTTTGCATTTTGTCCAAATACTTTTATCGCCTTCTCTTCAGAACGTTCCGTTAACTCTGTTCTTATTTCTCTTTCTATTGATGGTTCTATCAATCTTTTATATGCATCTAAAATTGTGTCTTTTAGCATTTTTACATATTGTGTATCATTATCTTTTATTACACTATTTTCTATCATTTGTAATATTTTTTCTTCTGGCTTTTCTATTTTTACTTTTAAGAAGCCTTCATTTTCTCCTCTATTTATTGCTAAAATTCTATGACTAGGTATTCTTAATATTCCTTCACTAAAATCATAATACATTTCATAAGGAGATTTTTCTTCTTTTGTAGCTTTTGTCGAAATTATTGCTTCTCTAAAACACATACTTTTTATTATTTTTCTATATTTTGGTTCATCAGAAATTATTTCTGCAATAATATCTAAAGCACCAGCAATCGCCTCTTCTGCTGTATTCACTTGTTTATCTTCATTTATATATTCTTTTGCTATTTCGTATATATCTTTCTTTTCAACTTGCTCATAAATTATCTGGCTCAAAGGTTCCAATCCACGTTCTTTAGCAATAATTGCTCTTGTTCTCTTTTTTTGTTTAAATGGTCTATATAGATCTTCTAATTCTGCTAGCGTATTAGCTTCTTGTATAGAATTAATTAATTCATCTGTTAACTTACCTTGTTCTTCTATAATTCTACTTATCTCTTGTCTTCTAGTTTCCAAGTTTCTTAAATATGTTAATCTCTCATTAAAATTTCTTAAAATTTCATCACTTAAATTTCCCGTTACTTCTTTTCTATAACGTGCTATAAATGGTATTGTATTTCCTTCATCTATTAATTTTATTGTATTTTCTACCTGTGTTTGTTTTATATTTAATTCTTCTGCTAATATTTCATTTATTGTTTTCATTTGTCTCCTCCTATTTTGATTAATGAACTTTAAGGATAATCCTTAAAGTTCAAAATATTTGCTTGACTCTTCTAATCCATCAAAGTCAACTTGTCTTAGTATATCATAAACAACAATTGCAACTGAATTAGATAAATTAAGTGAACGTAAATGTTCTCTCATTGGAATTCTTATTGCATTGTCAAAATATTTTTTCAAAATGTCTTCTGGTAACCCTTTGGTTTCTTTGCCGAACAAAACAAAAACCTCTTCCATTTCAGAATAGTCCACATCTGAGTATACTTTTTTTCCTTTTGTTGTAACAAAAAACATATTGTTCTCTTCTGGCTTATATTTATTTAAGAATTTTTCAAAGTTTTCATGTTCTTCTATTTCTAATTTATCCCAATAGTCTAATCCTGCTCTTTTTAAGTATTTATCTGATATCTCAAAGCCTAATGGTTTTACTAAATGTAACTTAGCACCAATTGCAGCACATGTTCTAGCTATATTACCAGTATTTTGTGGTATTTCTGGTTCAACTAATACAACATTTAATTTCACATTAATCATTTCCTTTCCTAAATCATTATTTCACAATCTATTTTAGTATTCAAGTTACTTGCAAATAACTTTGCATCATCTCTCGATCCAACTAAACTTCCATAATGTGTTGGTATTGCGACTTTTGGCATTATTTTATTTGCCAAATCAGCTGCTTCTTTATAGTTCATAGTGTAAGTACCTCCAACTGGTAAAAACGCTACATCACATTTTACTTTTTGGGCTTCCTTTATGTTATCTGTATCACCAGAAATATAATACCAATAATTATTTATATTTATGTTATACCCTACCCATTCGCTCTTTTTAGGATGAAAATCTTTTTTTAAATTATATGCACTAATAGTATTGAAATTTAACTCCCCAATTTTATACTTCATATTAGGCTTTACTATAATAATCTCTTCTTTTTTAAAGCCTATAGATAATAATTGCTCTTTTGTTTCTTCAACTGTTATAATTTTTGTATTTTCTGTAATAACCTTTTTTATATCTTCTATAGAAAAGTGATCAAAATGCGGATGTGTACAAAATATGTAGTCTGCATCATTATATGTTTTTTTAATTTTAAAAGGATCTATGTATATTACTATATCCTTTGCAATTCTTATAGAACTATGTGCAAGTAATTGTACATTCTCTAACATGGAAATTCCTCCTTTTATCTTAATTATTATACATTATTTATTTGTACATTAAAAGTATAAATTAAAAAATATTTTATGTAGAAATATATAGAAAAAAGTAGTTTTTTGTGTTATTATATATAATATAATTATTTTTTTAAGGAGAAAAGTTATGGAATTAAATGATTTTAAAGTTTTTATTACTAAAGAGCAAATTGAAAACAAACTTTCTGAATTAGCAGAACAAATTGAAAAGGATTATGCTGGAAAAGAAATTACAGTTATTTGTGTTATGAGAGGAGCTTGCTTTTTTACAGTTAATTTAACATTAAAAATTAAAAACACTATTAAATATGAATTTATTGAATTGTCTAGCTATGACGATAAAACAGAAAGTAGTGGAAAAGTAAGAATTGTTAATGACTTAAGAAATTCTATAGAGGGAAAAGACGTTTTAATTGTTGAAGATATAATCGATACAGGAAGAACAATGGATTTTCTTGTAAAATATTTAAAACATAAAAATCCTAATTCTATTAAAATATGTACTTTAGCAGATAAGCCAGAAAGAAGAGTAATTGATATAAAAGCTGATTATGTTGGATTTACTGTACCTAATAAATTTATTGTAGGTTATGGTTTTGACTTAGATAATAAATATAGAAATTTACCTTATATTGCTTGTCTTGATGAATAATATAAAATAGTTTATAACAAACGGTACGCTTTAAGTACCGTTTGCTTTTTTATTATTCAAATGCATCGTGTTTATTTGATTTATTTATTTTTACATATATGCTCAACCTATCATTTTCATCAATAGTTGCTAAGAAAATATTTTTTAGTTTAAACCTACCTTGTTTATCAATTTCTTTATATAGCCACTCTTCTGTTTTTCCCACATTCTTTAAATTTTCTTTTAATATAGTTCCATCTAAAATTATGTTTGTATTTAATTGTTCTTGTTTTACTTGTATTTGCAAATCATCAGGTGTAACAGGTTTTATTCCACTTTTAGGCAATATGCTTACTTTTCCATTAGTCTCTAATATAGCTGTTTGTATATCGTTTATATTAAAATACCCTTGACTTCTGCATTGTGTCAAAAACTCATTTATTTCCAATCTTGCCTTACTAAAATTTTTACTATATATTTTTCCATTGTCCAATAAGATTTTTGTTTTACCAGTTATTATTCTTTGCAATCTTACAGATTTACAGCTTACATAAGAAATTAGTATGGTAGCTAATGCATACACTACCATAGCTACTAATGGTTGTAAAAAATCTTCTAGGGCAGTAGCCATTTCCGCAGCAATAGAACCTATTGTTATGCTATTTATATAGTCAAACATATTTAGTTGTGACATTTCTCTATTACCTATTAGTTTTGTTAATATAAACAATATTATTAAAGATCCTAACGACGTTACACATATTTTTATTAATTCATTATATTCCATAAATTCATCCCTATCATTATATATTTTATTACACTTATTTTGTACACATATTTATCTTTTTATAACAAATACTCTTTAATTGCTTGACATTCTTGATATTCTTAGTATAATAATAATGTTCTAACAAAAGTATGACATTTTTTTGTCAGAAGGAGGTTTTTATGTCAAAAGTTGATGTTGTTTTAGGCACTTTTTTTGGTGATGAAGGAAAAGGTAAAATTATAGATTACCTTGCTACAAAATCAGATGTAGCTGTTAGATGTTCAGGTGGTAGTAATGCAGGCCATACTATAAACGTAAATGGTAAAAAATATGCATTTCATTTGATACCTTCTGGAATACTAAATAAAAATACAAAAGCAATAATAGGTAACGGAGTAGTTGTAGATCCTAAAATTTTAATAGAAGAAATGAATGAGCTTGAGGCTAATGGTATATCTGTAGATAACTTATACATTAGCACTAAAGCTCATATTGTTTTGCCTTACCATATTATGATGGATAAACTCTTAGAGCAAAATAGAGGTCAAAACAAAATTGGTACAACTGCACGAGGTATTGGTCCTACATATTGTGACAAATACGAAAGATGTGGTATAAGAGTAGAAGATTTTATATCTCCAAAGTTTGATGAATTAGCTCGTAGAAATATTGCTAACAAAAATAAAATTTTCGAAACTTATGGATACGAAACATTAGATGCAGACTCTGTTATAAAAGAATATAAAGAATATGCAAAAATATTAGCACCTCACGTTGTAGATACTGTAAACTTATTACATGACTATTTAGATGAAGGCAAAAAAATTCTTTGTGAAGGAGCACAAGCTACACTACTTGATATAGATTTTGGTACTTATCCATTTGTAACTTCTTCAAATCCAACTATTGGTGGAATTTGTACAGGTACAGGAGTTGGTGCTAAAGACATTGGTGAAGTTTATGGTGTACTAAAAGCCTATGCTTCTAAAGTTGGCGAAGGTCCATTTTTAACAGAACAAAATAATGAAATTGGAGATACAATTCGTGAATTAGGTCATGAATATGGTACTACTACAAAAAGACCTAGAAGATGTGGCTGGTTAGATTTAGTTGCATTAAAATATGTTGTTAGACTAAATGGTATAACAGGACTTGCAATTAATCATATGGATACAATAGGAAAATTACCTAAAATAAAAGCTTGTGTAGGATATAATCATAATGGTGAGATAACTACACACTATTCTACTAATGTAGAGTATATAAAAGAATGTTCACCAGTTTATGAAGAATTTGATGGAAATTTTGGTGATATATCAAAAATAAAATCTAGAGAAGACCTTCCTGAAAATGCAAAAGCTTACCTAAAAAGAATTGAAGAGTTTGTTGGTGTCCCTGTAAAATTTATTGGTACAGGTGCTGGTCGTGAAGAAATGATTATCTGTTAAATTTGATTTTTTAAGCTATATATGATATTATTAATCATATACTTTATAAGGAGTGGACTTTTATGGCAGATACAATCTATGATATGCAAATGCAAAAAATAAACGAGATTTTATCTCATCCTCCTACAGGTGATAATTACCAATATATTTTGGATATAGCAAAAGATCAGTTGTATCCGGAGGTAGTTTTTGAATTGCATTTCAAAGGATTTATCTTAAGAGAAAATGGTAGCTCCACTTTAATGTTCAAGTGGTAAATCATTTTATCTCACACTTAATGGCAACCGGTTGGTTGCCTATTTTTTTATCTTGATTATATCTTCCTTACGTGATATACTTGTTCATATTTAGATTGGAGGAATTTATGAAACACATAGATATAATCAATGCTTGTACAGATTTAGGTGTACACGTTAACGGAGCACATCTTGCTCCAATAGAATTAACAAAAAATTTAGTAAATAGTAATATTAATAATATTTTTACATTACAGTATAATGATGTTATAAAAGAAACAGGTAATGACAATAAAAAAAAGAATTTAGTGGAAATAAATAAATTTAATGAACAATTATATAATTTGGTCTCTGCAAGTTTAGATAATCAAAAAATTCCAATAAGTATTGGTGGCGACCATAGTTTAGCAATTGCTACAGCTCTTGCTTCTATAAAAAAATATCATAGTATGGGTATAATTTGGTTTGATTCGCATGGAGATTTTAATACCTTTGATACTACAATTTCAGGCAATATTCACGGTTTACCTCTTGCTGTAATTACAAATTACGAAAAAAGATATTTAGCAGATTTTCATTCTGGCAATTTCTATAGTCCACAAAATACAGTTATAGTTGGTGCAAGAGATATTGATCCTCTTGAACTTGAAAACTTAAAAGAAGCCGGTGTTACTATATTTTCAACAGAAGATGTAAAAACTTATGGTGCTGATGTTATAACAAGAAAAGCTTTTGAAATAGCTAGTGCAAATACGCAAGGAATACATATAAGTTATGATGTTGACTTAATTGATCCAAAAATTGCACCAGGAGTATCAATTCCTGCAGTAAATGGAATAAATCTTGATGAAGCATATTTAATGGTACAAACAATTATAAAGAAAAAAAATTTAGTAAGATCTATAGACTTAGTTGAATACAACCCAACTTTAGATATAGATAATAAAACAAAAATCATTACATTAAATATTTTAAATAAATTCTTAAATAATTTTTAATAATACAATAAATAATATAAGGGCACATAAATATGTGCCCTTATATTATTTATTGCATAGTAGCATACCAATATATATTAAATTTTCTTAAAATGTGGTAATACCTCTTTTATTATTTTTCGTAATATATTTTTTGAATCATCATAAGTAATCTGCTCAATAGCTTCATTAACTTCAACCCATCTAATATCACTTATTTCACTTTCTTGTGGTTTTAGTTCATCTGATATCTTATTTGCTAAAAAAAACACCACTTCTTTTAATACATTCTCTTTTGGGCTATATTCTATTGTATATCTATACCCTGGTATTATTACTACATCTATGTTAGTTTCTTCTTTTACTTCCCTTAAAGCAGTTTGTTCCTCTGTTTCGTTATTCTCAATATGTCCTTTAGGGAAATCCCAATGTCCAGCATTATGTTTTACTAATAAAACCTTATTATCATCAACTATTACACATCCACATGATTTTTCTTTTTTCATAATTTTTACTCCCTACTCATGAATTTCATCATCTACATCATCAAAGAACTCTCTACCAGAAACTCTTTTTTTGTCTCTTTGTTCTTCTATTTTATTAGATAATAATTCTTTTACTTCAAATGCATTTTTTATATCTTTTATATCAAACTCCGGAGTTGATTTATCAGCTGAACAGCAATGAATTGTTCCTACTCCAAATATTCTTTGCCATATACTTTTTTTTAATGTAATATCCATTATTCTATATAGTCTTATTTCTTCTTGTTTTATAGAAAGTATTCCTGAATCAATTAATAATTTATCCTCCAATAATTTATATTTAGTAAATGACAAAGGTAAACCAAAAATAGGTCTCTTTCTATCTTTCCATAAAATTTTTAACTCTTCCATATTATTCTCCTTTTAATTTTTTGATTATTATAACATTTATTACTTGTTTTATCAATTTAAAAATTATATTGCATTAAATCTTTTATTTACGATATTCCAATTCACAATATTCCAAAAGGCATTTATATATTCTGCTCTATTAGCCTTATATTGTAAAAAGTATGAGTGTTCCCACATATCTAGTACCAATATAGGTATACAACCCCATAGAGTTAAATTTTGATGTTTCTCACACTGTAATATTTCCAATTTACTAAAATTCGGAACCCACGCCAGTATTCCCCATCCTGATGCCTCTACATTTTTGCTAGCTTCTGTAAATTGTTTTTTAAATATATCATAAGTTCCAAAATCCTTTTTTATTCTATTCATTAATTCTATACTAGGACTTGTAGGAATTGCAGGCCCAATATTTTCAAAAAATAATTGATGTAATATTGCTCCTGATCCAAAAAAACTTAAATCCTTTTCTAAACATTTAATATTTTCAAAATCACCTGTTTGCCTTGCTTTTTGTAATTTTTCCTCTACTTTGTTTGTATTATCTACATATCCTGTATACAAAGTATTATAGTGAATTAATAAAGTTTCAGCACTGTAGTATGGCTCCAATGCATCTATTGGATATGGCAATTCTATTTTTTTAATCATACCTTTCCCCCTCCATTTATAAATATATTATTAGATTTATAAAATAATGTAAAATTTATGCATATTTTTATAATTCTTTCATAATATATTATATATAATTTTACTTTTTAGGAAAAAAGTATTGACATTATCCATATAAAAAAGTATAATTATTTATGCAAATCGCGGGGTGGAGCAGTTGGCAGCTCGTTGGGCTCATAACCCAGAAGTCTGAAATAGCTAACAACTATTACAACCACCCCGTGAGCGAGAGAATACAAGCATTACAGAGTTTGTAATTTTCTCAAAAGTACATTCAAAAATTGTTCTTGCCGTCCATTTGACGTCCAAAGGTAATATTTCTATAAAAAATGACATATAATAAATGGAATGGTAGTCAAGAAAATTTTAATATATCGCGGGGTGGAGCAGTTGGCAGCTCGTTGGGCTCATAACCCAAAGGTCGGTAGTTCGAGTCTACCCCCCGCAACCAATGAAAGTCAGTAATCACAATGGTTACTGGCATTTTTATTTTCTATAACAATTTATGGATTTTAATGTTTTTTATCATTTTGCCGTTATTTGCCGTCCACTAAAAACATAAAAAACAGGCTAACACAGAAGTTTAGCCCATTTTATAATTATATGATTTTGTTTACTACATACTATTTACGCCGACTACTTGTCTTACTCTAACTGTTAGCCTAACATCTGTTGTAGTTTATCAGCAATTTCCCTATTTCTTGATTGTATGAAATGTGAATATATATTTAATGTAGTAGAGGTATTGCTATGTCCTAACCTACCAGAAACAGAACGAATATCTGCTCCACTTGCTATCATGAGTGTTGCGTTAGTATGTCTTAAACTATGTAAGGTTACTTGTGGTAAGTCGGTTTTACTAATGAATTTCTTAAACCATTGTCCTATCGTATCAGCATTCATTGGTAAGCCGTTTGCTTGTGTAAATAATCTATCAGTATTATGCCATTGGTCGCCCATTGCAAGACGTTTTTCACTTTGCCATTTTTGGTAACTCTTTAATAAAATGATAGCACTGTCAGACAAATCTATTATTCTTGTAGAACTCAAATTTTTAGTATCTTTTGTTATCATGCCTTTTCTATTGACATACGCAGAACTTCTCACAATATTCATTGTTTTGTTTTTGTAATCAATATCTTTCCACTCTAGCCCTAGTAATTCGCCACGTCTTAAACCTGTATAGATTAGTAAGGTTATAGCTGTCTTATACTGCATTGGTTCATTTTCTAATAGTTTTATCAATTCCTTTGCTTGTATTTCATCAAGATACGGACTTTCGTGTTTTGGAACTTTTGGTGGTTCTACACGACTTGCTACATTTTCTCTTATAATTTGCCATTGTACTGCTTTTGTTAATATACTTGATATAAGCCTATGGTGGTGCAGTATAGTTTTAGGTGCAAGATTTTTATAACCAACAATTTCCCCTTTCTCATTTCTAATAGGAACATTGCTCATCTGCTTTTCTGCTAGATTATCATAGAAATTCATTAAATGGTTAGGTCTTAAATCTTCTAGCTTGATATGTCCTATTGCTTCATTGATTCTGTCAAGTAAAGTAATATATCTATCAAGTGTTGTAGGAGATAATTTCTTTTTTGCATAATCGTGTAACCATTTATCAGCAAAATCTTTAAATCGTATATTTCCTTTTAGATATAACCCAGCTTTTACTTGTTGCTCAAATTCGTATGTTTCCTTTTGTAATAATTTTTCTTTTTGCTTTGTTGTTAAGTTTGGATCTACTGTTATTGTTTTTGTATGTCTTAACTTTTTTCCACTTATATTATAACCGTCATAAACTGTAATTTCATAACTTCCTTTTGCTCTTTCTCTAATACTTGCCATATTGTATAAAAACTCCTTTCTCTTTGGTACAGTAGCACTTTAACACTTTTACTACCACAATTATTTTACCATATTATGTAAATAATTACTAGTATCTTTGAATATCTTTTTTATACTTTTATGGCTTGTATTTGTTGATATTGATAGTGTTTCCGTTTCTTTATCTTATTAGATATTAGAAAAGAAACGAACATTATTTTATAATTTTGATAATATTACAATTATTACAGTTTCGTAATTGATTTTTCTAGTTCAACAAGTGCAACATAACTTTTCATTAGATTACACATTAAATCTTCTGTATTGCTACATCCTTTTGCTGCTTCAAATGTTGTTTCTATTAAATCTTTCATTTCTTTTGATTTTTTCTGTAATGCTTTCATACCATCTTCAGCTACTATAACCATTTTATTTGCACCTCTCTTTCTATTCCTAAATACTTACACCAATTCAGAAATAGAAGAGAGATAAAATTATATTTGTTTTCTAACTTTTGCAGGAACAATCGTTGTAGTTTTTTCTTCTGTAAATGATAATTCTCTATTGATATATTCAAATACTAATTTCTCATTATACATTTTCTTATTTCCAGAAGTTGCATAAGGAATTTCGTATTTACTTATAATTCTTTTGATATAATTAAGACTAATTGCAGAATTTTTATCAGCTGTCTTAATATCATTATACATTTGTTCCGTTGTTCTAACTGGTAACGGAAATATAATTTGCTCCATTTTGACTCCTTACTACCTTATTGTTAGTAAGTTCATTAGT
>CAKPQL010000014.1 GCA_934178555.1 uncultured Clostridia bacterium | reverse complement strand
AGAATCGTTATTTGCAATATAGGTGCTCAAAGTATTTATTTTAAATAATTTGTGACAAATGATTGACTAACCTACATAGGTATATGTAGACTATTTATTTAATGTATTGATTTATTACTAGTAGTAATATATAATATTATAAAATTTGAGAAAGGATTGATCTTCACATGAGAAAAAAAATATTTTTAAGTATACTTACTTTAATATTAATTTTGTTTATTTTAACTGGTTGTGCTTCTATTAATAATGAGGATACAAATAATGAAAATTCTAATAAAAATGAAACAACTACAGATAATTCTTATAAAACAATGAGTGAACAAGAAAAATCAGTATTTAATTCAAACTTTGATATGTATCTTGGAAAAAATGTAAAAGGTGTTCAAGTAAAATCTCTAATAGCATCTATTAAATCATCAAATGAAAATAGTAACATAGGTAAAGTTCAATTGGTTATTAATGGAGAAAGCTCTATGGATGCAACTAAGATAAAAAACTCTAGTACGTATTCTGTAAGTTTTGAATATGATGAGAAAGGATTAATTTGTAAAGCAATAGTTGATGAAAATTAAATCTATATGTATGGATTGCATGGTATGCAATCCGTTTTTTTATACACTTTGTATTTTGCACAAAAAACAAGAGTATATAGAAAAACAGATTAAGTATTGTCAATTACCTAACCTGTTTTTTTAGCCAGAAGACTCAGAATATACTCATTTTCTTATTTAAAATCTCCTAAAATGTTTTTTATTTTAATTTCATTGATAATAATTTACTTATTCCATTTTCTTCCATTGTTATTCCATAAACCGTATCGGCTGCTTCCATTGTTCCTTTTCTATGTGTTATTACTAAAAATTGCGTATGTTCTGTAAATTTCTTCAAGTATTCTGCATATCTGTATACATTTACATCATCAAGTGCTGCTTCAATTTCATCTAGTACACAAAATGGTGATGGATTTATTTTTAGTATTGCAAAAAGTAGTGCTATTGCAGTAAAAGCTCTTTCTCCTCCAGATAATAACATCATATTTTGTAATTTTTTTCCTGGTGGCTGAACTTCTATATCTATTCCACATTCTAAAATATTGTTTTCATCAGCCAATTTTAACTCAGCTTTTCCTCCACCAAATAATTCTTTAAATACCTCTCCAAAGTTTTTATTTATTATTTTAAATTGTTTTGAAAACTGTTCTTTCATTATATTAGTCATTTCTTGTATTACTTTTCTAAGTTTAGCACTTGTATTTTCTAAATCAAGTCTTTGCTCACACATAAAGTCATATCTTTCTTTAGTTTGTTTATATTCTTCTATTGAATCTATATTTATACTTCCTAATGATTTTATATCATTTCTCAATTCATTTACTCTTTTAGTTACTAATGCTACATTTGTTGGTTTTGCATATTCTTTTGCATTGTTTGGAGTTACTTCATATTCCTCCCACATTTTGTTAACAACCTGTTCCAATTCTATATCTGTTTTAGATTTCTTTAATTCTAATTTAGAAACTTGGTCTTTTAAATCATCAATAATTTTAAATTGATCTTTTATTGCTTCTTCTGTATCTTCTAATCGTTTGTTTTTCTCTGTTCTAGAATTTTTTAATTCTTCAACTCTACTTCCACTTGTTTGTACTTCTTGTTTTACATTTTCTATTTCTTTTGTTATTTCTTCTATTCTTATTTCTAATTCTTTATTATCTTCTACAATTTTTTCTCTATCAGTGGTTTTATTTTCTATACTTAATTTGTTATTTTTTATGTCTTCATCTATTCTTGCAACCATCTCGTCTATTGAGCTTTCACTTTCATCAAAAGATGAAACAGAAATTTTTAAGTTTGTAATATCAAAATTCAAATCATCTACATATTTTTGATTGTCTGAATTTATCTCTGCAAAGCTATTTATTTCTACATTTAGCTTTTCATTTTCTTCATCTATTTTTGAAATTTCTTCTTCTATTTGTTCTTTTAATTTAACATTTTCTTCTTTCTTTGTTTGCAATTCTTTCAATTCATCTTTTAAAGAAGCTAATTTAGTTTCCAATTTTAATACATTTTGCTCTACAAATAATACTTTCTGCTTTTCTGTTGCATATACAATATCTATTTCTTGCAATTCTCTTTCCAATTCTTTTGTTTTCTCTATTATGCCTTCATTTTCTAATAAATATTGTTGTTTTTCTAATTTTATTTTCTCTAATTTTTTCTCTATTGATTTTATTTCTTTTTCTAAAGCCTCAATTTCATTTGCTCTTCCTAAAATACTTACTGTTTTAGTTGCAACTGAACCTCCAGATATTGCACCAGATGGATTTATCATATCTCCTTTTAATGTAACTATTTTAAATGAATATCCATTTTGTTTTGCAAGTGCAATTCCTGTATCCATTGTATCCACAATTACTGTTCTTCCTAATAAGTTTTGAACTATTCCATCATATCTTTTATCGTAACTTACTAAGTCTGATGCAATTCCAATTACTCCACTTAAAGCATTTTTTATAAGCTTGTCCAGTTTTCTTCCTTTTACTGAAGATATTGGTAAAAAAGATGCCCTACCTAAGTTATACTTTCTTAAATGTTCTACTAATTTTTTAGCATCCTCTTCCTTGTCTGTTACTATATTTTGTAGTACTCCACCTAGAGCAAATTCTATAGCTGTCTCGTATTCTTTTGGTGCAGATATTAGGTTTGCAAGTACACCATGAACACCTTTATTCAATGAAACATCTTTTTCGCAATCTAATAATAATGATTTTACAGATTTTGTATATCCTTCTTTTTCCTTTTCTGTTTCTATTAAGAATTTTAATCTTGATTCTTTTATCCTACTTTCAGATAATAGATTATTAATATTCGTGTCAAATTCTTCAATTTTCTTAGTTCTTTTATTAGTCTCTTCACTTATTTTATTTAGTTCTTTTGTTATATTGTTTTTCTTACCTTCTATTTCATAAAATGTTTTAGATATTTCTTCTTTTGACAATCTATTTTGATCTAACTCTGATATTGTTGTTTGAATCTCTGCTTTTACTGTGGTTTCGCGTTTCTCATAATTTTCATAATTAATTTTTTGTGTATTTATATCCGCTAATTTTTCATATCTTATGTCTATATTGTCTTGTACAATTTTCTTTTTGCCCTCAATTTTAGTCTCTTGTTCTGATAATTTTGAAGTTATTTCGGCTAAGGCTTTTTCCTTTTCTTCTAGTTCTTTTTGAAACTTTTCCTTATTTGAAAACAAATTAGTTTTTTTCTGAATTTTAGCTTGCTTTTCTTCTTCTAATTTTTGAATTCTTTCATTTATTTCATCTATTTCTACTGCATATCTTTCATAATTTTCTTTATTATTTTGAATTCTATTTTGTGCCACACTTATTTCTGAATTTAATTTTTCTATTTTATTTGTACTTTCAAAAGATAAGTTTTGCATTTCTTCTATTTTGTTAATTAATTCATCAACTTCTACTTTTAATTGCTCTTTTAATTGTTGCTTATCCTGCAACGCCTTCTCTTCATTTTCACATTGACTACTCATTATCTCTATATCTTTTGCAACTTCTTCTATTTTTTGCTTATACATATCTATGTTATGCAAGAATAACCCTATTTCTATACCTTTTAGTTCTTCTCTTAAATCTAAAAATTTTTTTGCCTTTTCTGCTTGGATTTTTAATGGCTCAATTGTTCCTTCTATTTCTGATAATATATCATTTATTCTTAATAAATTTACCTTGGTTTGCTCTAGTTTTTTCTCAGAATCTACCTTACGAACCCTATATTTTACAATACCTGCTGCTTCTTCGAATATATTTCTTCTGTCCTCTGATTTATTACTTAATATCTCATCTATTTTTCCTTGTCCAATTATAGAATAACCGTCTTTCCCAATTCCAGTATCCATAAATAATTCTAGTATATCTTTTAATCTACAAGGTGCTTTGTTTATGTAATATCCTGTTTCGCCACTTCTATATATTCTTCTGGTTACAGTAACTTCAGAATATTCTATTGGAAGCTTGCCATCTGTATTATCTATAACAATAGAAACTTCTGCAAACCCTAAAGATTTTCTATTTTGAGTTCCTGCAAAGATTATATCTTCAGATTTAGCCCCTCTTAAAGATTTCATACTTTGCTCTCCTAAAACCCAACGAATAGCATCTGATATATTACTTTTTCCAGAACCGTTAGGGCCTATTACAGCCGTTATTCCTGGCATAAATTCTAATGTAGTTTTATCTGCAAATGATTTGAATCCTTGCAATTCCATTCTTTTTAAATACACGTATATCAACTCTCTTTTTATAAAATACGATACTATAATATATTAAAAAAAGATTTTTAGCAACATTTTTTTATTTTTTATAACAATTAAATTACGAATAAAATAGAAAAAGGAGTAGGCAATAAAACCTACTCCAAAAGTTATCACTCAATAGCATTATGTCGCCAACGCCACATTTTTATCTTGTGATTTATGTCATTTTTTACACATAAAAGCAATCAATTGTAAAAATAATCCATTATTCCTGTGTAGATTCCCCAAGCTAATTTATCTTGATACTCTTCTTGTTTTAATAATTGTTCTTCTTCTGGATTTGACAAAAATCCACATTCTACTATTCCTATTGGAATTGTAACGTTTTTTACTATATATATATTATCTATTCCCAATGCCACTCTGTCATTCTCCCTTTGTATCGTAGTTTTTAATGAGCTCTGTATACTATCTGCTATTTTTTTACTTTGTTCATCATCTTTTCTATAAAATGTCTGCCATCCCCAATATTGACTTTGTGGTATTTTATTTAGGTGTATAGATACAAATATATTTGCACTTGATTCATTTCCTATTTTTACTCTATTTTTTATATCTGACACTTTTTTCTCTTTTAATGTTTTCTTATCTAAATCATATATTCCATTTTCATCTGACCTTGTTAAAATTACTGTTGCCCCACTTTGTTCTAATAAACTTTGAACTTTTAAAGTTATTGCAAGATTTATATCATCTTCATGAAGTCCATTGGCACTTTCTGCTCCACCATCAGGACTTCCGTGCCCCGCATCTAGTACAATCACTTTATTACTAACAGGCAAAGAAACTGTTGGTACAGCAGTATTATTTTCTAAATGTGGTACTATATTAAACAAACATACTGATACCAGCACACATGTAAATATTAATATTATTCTCTTTTTTCTTAATACAATCACAATAAAACTCCCCTTCAAAATATAATTTGTTACCATTATATTTTAGGAGAGTTGTATATATTACATTATTTATCTAATAATTATTCATTCTTACTTTTGCTCTGGCATCTGTATTCCTTTTGCCACTATATCTATAGATTCCACATTCATTGTTGTTAATCTTTCTATTTCTCTTTTACATTTCTGTTTAAAATCATGTAATTCCTGTAATATATTATATCCATATACTATAACAACTTCTAAATATATGCACATTCCTTCTGGATAATTGTTTATTCGTATTTTATTTGCCTGATATATTGCTGGAGTTTTTCCTGCAAGATATTCTATTATCTGCCTAAAAACATTATCAGATATCTGAAAATTTCCTAAATAGCTAAAAGTTGGTCTTATGATTGATTTTTCAGATATGTATGGTTTTGAATTTTTTCCTTTAGACTTAAATATTTGTAAAGGATCTAAAAGATACCCTGAAAAATCTTTTTTTATTTCAAAAGTTGGTACTGGTATTACATGTTTTCCTTCTGTTTGTCTAATTCTTCTTGCTGTTTGCATTTCTTCTTCTGTCGCTACATCATTTATATATATTGTCTCAGAAATTTTTGGTAATCCCAAGTTTTCTTGAATTTTTTGTACCATTCCATCTGAAGTACCCAAAATTAATATACTATCTGCTTTTAACTTCCTTAACGTTTTTTTTATTTCTAATTGCTCCTCTGGTCGCGTAAACAATGCTTTCTTTACAGTTTCTATTTTTGTAGGAGCTTTCTTAGCAGAACTTCCGGCAACTACTTCATTATCTTTTATAAGCAGTCCATCATCTATTATAAAATTAACGCCTTTTTCACTTGCAACCATTTGTGCTCTATAGCTTTTACCTGTACCAGAAGGTCCCACAAATGCATATACTTTAATTTTGGGGTCAAGTATTACAATTCTTGGATCTATTAACATGTTTAATCCCTTTCTATTTAATATATATTTATATTAAATATGACAGAAGCAATTATCTTCTGCCATATTCATATGTTCTTTAAATTATTTTTCAAGCTATACTACTTCGTTTATTTTTACATCTCTTACGTGATCTATTTTTTCCCATCTTGTATCTGGTTTTATTAAAGATTTTATATTTATTATTATCCATGAACCCATAAATATAGGATAACATAATAGTCCTTTTATCATAGGTCTAATTGGTCTTTTATCTAATGCTAAAATTAAAACTGCTGTTGCTATTGGCATTAAGAATGTTGCCCCTAAATATCTTGCATAATTCCATAATAAAGCTGCTGTAGTCATTCCGCTTGCTAAATAAATTACCAAATTAACAAATAATAATAAAAATGTTATAAGCATCATTGGTATTCCCAATATATATAAGAATCCATCAAAATTCATTAATGTTTTATTCTCTTTTATACCTTTTGCTAAATCCTTTGTATACAATTTCATACATTGCAAATGTCCAACTGTCCATCTTGTTCTTTGTTTCCATGATTGGCTAAATTCAACCGGTTGTTCATCATATACTATTGCATCTGTTGCCCAACCTAATTTTCTACCTTTTGCAATATTTATTAATGAATACTCTATATCCTCTGTAAGAGTTTTTGTATTCCATCCACCTTGTTGTTTTATAAGATCAAATTTAACCATAAAACCTGTACCATTTAATAGTGGAGATAATCCCAAGTTATATCTTGCTAAATGATAAAATCTATGCATTGTCCAATAAAATATAGCATATCCTGCTGTAATCCAACTATCCGTAGGATTTTTTATATCTCTATATCCTTGAACAACTTCTTCACCTTGACAAAGTTTCTTGTTCATTGCCTTTGTAAAGTTTTCATCTACTATATTATCAGCGTCAAATATAAACATTGCATCATAATCAGCATTTTCTTCTATTTTTTGTGATAAAAACCATTGTAAAGCATAGCCCTTTGTCTTCTTTTCTTCATCAAATCTTTCAAACACTATTGCTCCTGCATCTCTAGCTATTTGTGCAGTATTATCTGTGCAATTATCTGCAATTACATATATATCTAACAACTCTTTTGGATAATTCTGTTTTTGTAAACTATCTACTAAATTTTTTATAACATGTTCCTCATTATGAGCTGGTATAATAGCCATAAATTTATGTTGTTTATTTATTAGTAAAGGTTTTTCTTTTAATTTTATAAGTGAGCACACACTTACCATTATTTGATATACCCAAAATATAGTTATAATCCAAACTAATGCTTGTTGAAGCATGTATAGATATTCCATTAATTTTACCTCTCTTTTATATTAGTTTTTATAAATTTAATACTATTTTATTATACTATCTTATTCGGCAAAATTCAACACATTTCTTAATTTTCTTGTCCTTCTATATCCTTTTTAGTTAAGTTTATTCTTCCCTGTGAATCTATTTCATATACTTTTACTGTTACTTCATCTCCAACATGTAGCACATCTTCAACATGTTCAATTCTTTCTTTTGATATTTTTGAAATGTGTAATAATCCTTCTTTTCCTCCACCGATATCTACAAAAGCACCAAATGGCATAATTTTAGTTACTGTTCCTGTATATATACCATCTACTTCTATTTCTCTTGTAATATCCTCTACCATTTTTAATGCTTTTTTTGCACCTTCACTATCAGCTGAATAAATACAAACTTTTCCATCTTCTTCTATGTCCATTTTTACACCTGTTTGTGCAATTATTTTGTTTATAACTTTTCCGCCTGTTCCTATAACATCTCTAATTTTATCTGGATTTATATTAATTGATATAATTTTTGGTGCATATTTTGATATTTCTTCTCTTGGTTTTGCTATTTGCTTTAACATTATTTCATCTAATATATATTCTCTTGCTTTCTTTGTTCTTGCAAAAGCTTCTTCTATTACATTATATGATAGTCCATCCACTTTTATATCTACTTGTATTGCTGTAATTCCATTTTTTGTTCCACCAACTTTAAAATCCATATCTCCAAAGAAATCTTCTAATCCTTGAATATCTGTAAGCATAACATATTTTGTATCATCTTCTGGATCTGTTACTAATCCTGTTGAAATTCCTGCTACTGGATTTTTTATTGGAACACCAGCATCCATTAATGCCAAAGTACTTCCACATATACTTGCCTGTGATGTTGAACCGTTTGAACTTAAAACTTCTGATACCACTCTTATTGTATATGGAAATTCTTCTGTAGAAGGTATTACTGGAACTAAAGCTCTTTCTGCTAAAGCACCATGCCCAATTTCTCTTCTTCCTGGTCCTCTAGATGGTTTAGCTTCTCCAACACTATATCCTGGGAAGTTATAATGATGTATATATCTTTTTGATTCCTCTTCATCTAATCCATCTAATATTTGTTCTTCACTCGTCATTCCCAATGTTGCAACTGATAAAACTTGAGTTTGTCCTCTAGTAAATAATGCACTTCCATGAGCTCTTGGCAATAATCCAACTTCACATGATAAAGGTCTAATTTCATCTATTTTTCTTCCATCTGGCCTTTTATGCTCATTATATATCATTTCTCTTACACATTTTTTCTCTAATTTGTATATACTATCTGCTATGTCTTGTTTTCTAGATTCAGCCTCTTCTTCTCCATATTTCTCTGCAATATATTTTGTTACGTCTTCTGTTATCATATCTATATTTTTATCTCTTACTTCTTTATCTACAGCTTGTACATCATTGTACATTCTTTCTTTAAAGTTTTCTTCTATTTCTTTGTAGAACTCTTCGTCTACTGCAAAAGATTTATATTCAAATTTTGGTTTTCCTATTTCTGCTTTTATTTTAGATATGAACTCACATATTTTTTTAATTTCTACATGTGCAGCTTTTATTGCTTCTAGCATAGTTGCATCTGGTATTTCGTCTGCTCCAGCTTCTATCATTGCTATTTTTTCCATTGTTCCTGCAACAGTTAAATTTAATCTACTTTTTTCTCTTTGTTCTAATGTAGGATTTATAACAATTTTATCATCAACATAACCTACACTTACAGAACCTGTTGGTCCTCCAAATGGTATATCTGATATTGAAAGAGCCGCAGATGAACCTATCATTGCACATATTTCTGGTGAATTATCTGGTTCTACTGATAATACTAATGCTTCTACGCATACATCATTTCTAAAATCTTTTGGAAATAACGGACGTATTGGTCTATCTATTACTCTTGATACTAATATTGCTTTATCAGTAGGTTTTCCCTCTCTCTTAGTAAAGCTTCCTGGTATTTTTCCCACAGCATATAATCTTTCTTGATAATCTACTGATAATGGGAAAAAGTCTATTCCTTCTTTTGGTTCTTTAGATGCTGTAACATTTACTAACACTTGTGTCTCTCCATATTTTACAAGTACACTTCCATTAGCTAATCCAGCCATTTTCCCTGTTTCGATTGTTAATGTCCTTCCTGCTAGTTCCATTGAATAAGTTTTAAACATAAAAATCCTCCTAAAATATATATTTTTTGGAATATTTGTTTAGATTAATCACTTACGAAGACATTCATCTCATTGAAAGCCTTCGTAAGCAATCACATCTATACATTATTCCAAAATATTAACAATTATATTAAGCAAAAAGGATAGGGACAACTAATAAAAGCCATACACCTATCCCAATTTTTTTACTTTCTTAAGTTTAATTTTTCAACTACTTCTCTATATTTATTTAAATCTTTTTTAGCTAAGTAATTTAATAAATTTCTTCTTTTTCCAACCATTTGTAATAATCCACGTCTTGAATGGTTATCTTTTTTATGCACTTTTAAATGTTCTGTTAATTCATTGATTCTTTCTGTTAATAAAGCAATTTGAACCTCTGATGAACCAGTGTCATTTTCTTCTCTTTTGAATTGATTAATAATTTCTTGTTTTCTTTCCTTTGTCATTATTTTTTCCTCCTATTAATTTAATATGCCTTAAACTGAACATACGTCGGATAATTCTTTATGCTAAGTATAAGGTAATTTTTATACTTAATTATTTTACTACACATTTTTTAATATTGCAAGCTTTTTTTCATATTTGTTTACGGCTATTTGAACTTGCACTAATTTATAGCGCATATTTTTTGACAAATATTTCGTAACTATTATATTTTTGCAAACCTATTTGTATATGTTTACTTATTGATTGCTATTCTTTGGTAATAGCTTTTATTTCGCTGTTTTTTTATATTGACATTAACTAAATTTTGGATTAAACTTTCTTATATATAAATAAATTTCATAAATATTTTTACATAATTTAGTACGGAGGATAAAAATATGTTGAGGTTTGTAATTTGCGATGATAATTCAAACATTTTAAGCAAAATTTCTAAAATGTTAGAATCTATTTTTATAAATAATAATTTAGATGGTAAAATTGCTTTTACAACCACCAACCCCAATGATATTTTAACATACTCTAAAGACCATAACCTGGATGTATACATACTAGATATAGATTTTAAATCTAATATATCAGGTTTAGATTTAGCTTCTCAAATACGTATAAATAATAAAAATGCATACCTAATTTTTACCACTGCTCATTTAGAATATATTATGATGGCATATAAATTCAAAACTTTTGATTATTTAGCAAAACCCATTACTATTGAAAGACTGGAAGAAACTGTTATACGTCTATTTGAAGATACAAAATGCAATTTAAAAAAATACGTTAATATTGGTAATTCTTCTAATATGATTAATCAAGATGATTTATATTGTATAAAAAAGCAAGGTATGAAATTAGTTTACTGCACTAAGGAAAAATCTTATGAAGTTTATAGTTCTTTTAATAAAATTGAAAGTTGTCTGCCAGAAAACTTTGTTAGATGCCATAAATCTTATATTGCAAATATCAACAAAATTTCTAATATCAATACAGATAACAATACAATACAATTTGACAATTCGTCAACTTGTTCAATTGGTCCAAAATATAAAATAAATTTAATGGAGGTCTTAAATCATGGAAACACTACAAATAATTTGGAATGCACTAACCACTGAAAATGTGGAATTAATAAAAATACTTAATATTCCTTTAGCATTTTTAGAAGCTTATGTAACAATGTTATTATTTACAACTATATTAAACATTAAGTCTAATAAAAAACAAAAATTAGCTTTTGTTTTTACATTCTCTATAATAGCAATTATTGCTAATTTATTTATCCCATCACCTTTTAATACAGTTATAAATATATTATCATTTCCTATATTAGTTATATTTATATTCAAAGTTAATTTACTAAAAGCAATAGTTGCAGAAATTATTCCATACATAATTTCATTTTTATTAACTTATCAATTATCAGAATTATATAAAGCATTTTTTAATATTGCTATGGAAATTGCAAATACCACACCTATATATAGAATTAGTTTTTCTTTATTAGTTCAGCTTTTATCATTTATAATTTATATAGTACTAAAAAAGTGTAACATAAACATAAATTTTATAGAAACATTAAAGAAAAGCAATAAAAACATTTTGCTACTAAATTATATATTTGGTATACTTATTATATTTATTCAATTTTATATTCAAATGTATTACAATAATATTCTTCCTATTTATCTAACTCTTTTCAGTACTATTTCAGTTTTAGTTTACTTTTTCATAAGTTTTTATAGTTTATCTAGGACTATAAAACTAGAAGAAACATCTAGAGACTTGGAAGGAGAAAAATTAGTTAATAAAAGTTTAACTATTTTACATGATAATATAAGAGCTTTTAAACATGATTTTAATAATATTGTTCAAGCAATTGGTGGATATATTACAACTAATGATATGGAAGGGTTAAAGAAATATTATTCTCAACTTTTAGACGACTGCCAAAGAGTTAATAACCTAACTACTTTAAGCCCAGAAGTTATAAATAATCCTGCAATATATAGCATACTTGCTTCTAAATATCATAAAGCAGATGAACTTGGTATAAAAATAAATTTAGAAATATTCTTAGACTTAAATACATTAAAAGTTAAAATTTATGAGCTTACAAGAATAATGGGAATACTTTTAGATAATGCAATAGAAGCAACTTTAGAATGTGATGAAAAACTTATTAATGTAACTATGAGAAAAGATACAGCACACCACAGAGATTTACTTATTATAGAAAATACATATTTAAACAAAGATATTAATTTAGATAAAATATTTGAAAAATCTTATACTACAAAACCTAATAATACTGGTCTTGGTTTATGGGAAGTAAGGCAAATTCTAAAGAAAAATAATAACTTAAATTTATTTACAACAAAGGATGATAAAATGTTTAAGCAACAATTAGAAATATATTTCTAATTTATATATTACAAAAATATGGCAAAGTTATTAGCTTTGCCATATTTTTATGTAACTTATAAACAGGTATAAATATTAATCTTTTTTCATTAAACTTGCTGGCATTTTAGGTTGATGCATCCAACTCCATATTACGCAAGCACTATTTGTTGATTTTGCATATTTTTCTGCTAATTTTGTTAAGAATTTTAACATAAAAACTCCCCCTCTTTTGTTTTTTATAATAAAAGTATTTACCGGTCTAATACTTTTTATTAACTTTAAATCTGTTGTAATTCATTCTTATAGTATTCTTCATATCCATATTTATTTTTAGTAATCTTATACATAAATCTTGTTATACATAAAGTTTCTATTAATACACCAAATATCAACATATTTGATATTATATTGTCTTTTACAAATAGTCCTACTATTAAAGTAACAGTCATTGTTATATATGACATAACTTGTTTTTTATATCTATCTTTTTTACTAATTATCGGTACATTTTCTGTATCTGCTGGCGCATATAATTTTATCATGCATATACTAAATATCCATATTAGTATTACTACTAATTGTTTTACAAATGCTTCTAGTACTATTGCTTGACTTAAGATTACATTTCCACAATAAAATAATGTTGTTCCTAATATGCATCCAATATGTGTTTTTAAATGAAATCCTCCTGCGAACATTCTATATGGCATTATTACTAAAAACGATATTATTGACAATTTTAAAATTCCAAGCAGATATGCTATAAGTATCATTATAAAAGTCTTAGGAACTTCTCCAATTATTAATTGTAATCCATAATTTATTACTTCAGCTCTTTCATCATCTATGTCAGGAGAATTTTGTCTAATTTTCTTAGTCAAGTAATTACAAATTTTTTCTATCATAAAGTCCCTCCTATTAATGTATATTTATAATTTAGTAATTTGTCCTTCGATGACTTTATTTTATATTATATTTTTTTAATTCTTAACTTTTATATACATATAATAAAAAAACATATATAAAAAATAGTATTTTTTAGTTTTATATATGTTTTTTTTAGTTTCATAAAATTTACATAATGTTGAATGTATGATGGCATAAAAATAAGGGCGTATTTTTTAATACTCCCTTATACTCCATTCAACTGATATTTAATTTTATTAATATCCTTAATTCTTTTATGTTTCTATTTCTGTAAGGTTATCATCTGTAGGTGATGGTACAGGACTAGGACTTGGTGTTTTCTGTATGATATTTGGTGTCTCCAAATCTAAGTTTGGTGTTGGTGTAGCATTTAAATCTATCATTCCATTATCGTCCTTATTTGTTTCTTCTACTTTTATCCCCTTGTCTTTTAAATATGTCACTAATTCTGTAGTTTTTCCTTCAAATTCCATATAGTATATTTCTTCTCCTGCTGATATTTCTGAATATATTTTATCAAATACACAAGGTATTAATAATTCTCCTACAGCATTAATCATTCCATATTTTCCATCTTTACTAACTACTATACCAGATATATTTCCATATTCTACTAATAAAATATTTTTTGACCTTTTTCCATTTGCAGTACTATCAATATATCCTAAACTGTCCCAGTTAAAATTCGAAATTTGGCTTCCTGTTACATCAAACATTCCCCATTTATCTCCTTTTTTTACTGGTATGCAATTATCGTACAATAATTTTGAATTTTTTATATCATTTGATGGAAACAATGCTGTATTAACTCCTATTTCATTATACTCTACATATAAATTTCCTAATATTCTTCCTCTTCTATTTAATACACCTTTATATCCATTGTTTTCTACATAATATAAATTATTTACATTGTCTAATAAAGAAACTTTATCATAATCTATTCCTATTTTTGTTTCTCCATCTTTTGTTATAACACCATATTTTTCTTTAACTTTTACAAAAAATTCTTGAGAATTCTCAACGAATTCCATTTCATCATATTTTGTACCGATATATGTTTTGCTTCCATCTACTGAAATAACTCCATATTTGTTTGCACTTCCTACAACAAGCATTCCATATAATATAGCTTTTTTATTAGTAAATACCTCACTTAAATTATTTACATCTGTATAATCTCCAGCAATGATTTTATCATTATATGCCTTGTATAACCCTGGAAGTGTATTTATTGTTATTTGCATTGTATCTTTATTATATGAAAAAGATACATTACATCCTACTGCCAAACCTGTTGAAATAACATATAATTTATCGTTAGATCTTTTTACTGGTTCAGTCATTGTAAATTCTGAATATTGTATTTCTCCATCATTTGGTGTTTTATACATATTATAGCTCTTTAATTCATAGGTAACTACCTCATCACTACATTCTAGATAACACATTGTATTATCTTCAGTAAATTGTTGATAACCTCCATTATAGTATCTATAACCTATTAAACTTGCTATATCTTTTAATGATACGTATATATTATTGTTATTATCTATTATAAATGTATCCTGTGAAAATTCTTTTGCTTGTCCATCTACTAATAATGTTAAAGTCTTAGGCTTCATGTTACTAAATAAAACAATACATATAAGTACAATTACTAATAATACAACTGAAGCTATTAATGCTATTAACACATATTTTTTTAAATTTGTTTTTTCTGGCTCATGATTATTAGTTCCTAGACTACTTATTTGCATAGCAATTCCTCCTATTCTTTGGTATATCCGTACTTTTTATAAAATTCATTTTTGAAATTTAATAAATTGTCTCTCTCTATTTCTATTTTAACCTTTTCCATTAGATTAGTCAAGAATCTCAAGTTATGTATCGATAAAAGTCTAGCACCTAATATTTCATTCACTTTGACTAAATGCCTAATATATGCTCTTGTATAATTTTTGCAAGTATAGCAATCACATTCATCATCCAATGGTCCCCAATCTTTTTCGTATGTTGCATTTCTTACAACCAATTTTCCCTTTGAAGTTAACGCCGTTCCATTTCTAGCAATTCTTGTTGGTAATACACAATCACACATATCTATACCACTTAAAACTGCTTCTATTAAATAATCTGGCGTTCCTACTCCCATCAAATATCTTGGTTTATCCTTTGGCATTAATGGAGTTGTATAATTTAATATCTCTAAAAATTTTTCTTTAGGTTCTCCTACACTAATTCCACCAATTGCATATCCAGGCAAATCTAAATCTATTAAATCTTTAGCACTTTGTTTTCTTAAATCTTTGTAAAAACCACCTTGTATAATTCCAAATAACGCTTGTTTGTCTGTAGTTGTATGTGCTTGCTTACATCTTAAAGCCCATCTTGTTGTTCTTTCCATAGATTGTTTAGTGTATTCATAAGTTGATGGATATGGGCAACATTCATCAAATGCCATCATAATATCAGCACCTAAATCTTCTTCTATCTCCATTACTGATTCTGGTGAAAAGAAATGTTTACTTCCATCTAGATGTGATTTGAATTCTACTCCTTCTTCATGTATAGTTCGTAAATCTCCTAAGCTAAAGACTTGAAATCCACCACTATCTGTTAATATGGGTCTATCCCAATTCATAAATTTATGCAATCCACCAGCTTCTTTTACTAATTTATTTCCTGGTCTTAGATATAAATGATATGTGTTAGATAATATTATCTGTGCTTTTACTTCATCTTTTAATTCTTCTGGTGTCAATGATTTAACTGTTGCTTGTGTACCTACAGGCATAAATACTGGTGTTTGTATATCTCCATGTGGAGTATGTATTATTCCTCTTCTTGCTCCAGTCTGTTTGCATTCGTGTAATAATTCATATGTTACCGCTTGTCCCATTTTAAATTCTCCTATCTTTAATATATTAACATCGCATCTCCAAAACTAAAGAATTTGTATTTTTCTTCAACAGCTTTATTGTATGCTTTCATTATATACTCTCTTCCAGCCAACGCAGACACTAACATTATCAATGTTGATTCTGGCAAATGGAAATTTGTAATTAATGCATCAATACATTTAAATTTGTAACCTGGATATATAAATATACTTGTATCTGTTTCTATTTGTTTTACATATCCATTTTCATCTGCTATACTTTCAAGCACTCTACAAGATGTGGTTCCAACTGCTATTACTCTTTTTCCATTCTTTTTAGCATTATTTATTTTTTCTACATCTTCTTGTTTTATATAAAAATGCTCACTATGCATTTTATGTTCTTCAATGTTTTCTACTTTTACTGGTCTAAATGTTCCAATTCCAACATGTAATGTTACTTTAGCTATTATAATACCTTTTTTTTGTATCTTTTCTAATAACTCTTCTGTAAAATGTAATCCGGCTGTTGGTGCAGCACTTGAGCCAATATCTCTTGCATATACTGTTTGATATTTATCTTTTTCTTTCAAACTTTCTTTTATATAAGGTGGTAGTGGCATTAGTCCAATTTTATCTAATATTTCATTAAAAATTCCTTGATATGTAAATTTTACTTTTCTATTTCCTCCATCTAGCATTTCTAATATCTCTGCTTCTAATATTCCATCTCCAAAAACTACTTTTACACCTGGTAACAACTTTCTTCCTGGTCTTACCATAACTTCCCAAATATCTTTTTCCAATTCCTTTAATAATAAAAATTCTACTTTAGCTCCAGTTTTATCTTTTACCCCATATAATCTTGCAGGAATTACCTTTGTGTCATTTATTACTAAACAATCTCCTGGTTCTAAGTAATCAATAACATCTCTAAACACCTTATTTTCTATTGTTTGTTCTTTTTTATTTAATACCATAAGTCTTGCTTCATCTCTTTTATCATATGGATGTTGTGCTATTAGTTCTTCTGGTAATTCATAATTAAAATCTGATAATTTCATACGATTCTCCCCTTATCTTGCAGACAAATAAATCGATTTGCCCTACAATAATTACATATACTATTTATTCTTTATTTCCATAATTGCTTTTGATATTGTTTTCACTATTGCACCAATGTCATCTGTTATATTTTGAGGTTCTTTTACAAACTCTATTTGCTCCGCATTGCTAAAGTCACTTTTATGTGATGGTTTCAATTTATATACAATTTCGTCTAATCCTATATATTTATGATTTATATCATCCCATATTTTTCCTGTCATATAATCTTTATACCAATTTCTTAGTCCAATTAATGATTGGTTCTTATATCCATATTTTTCATTATCGTGCAATGCCGGAATATCATATCCATACTCTATTAAATTTCTTTCTAAGGAATGTAAAAACTCATGCAAAAAAACCTCTTCTGGAAATGTATTTAGATAAGGGTTGTATCTATATGCATAGCTTTTACTACTATCATTAGGTAATCTTATATTGGAAAATCCTATTCCATAGTAATCCATTCCGCCAAGCCCTATCCAATCATATACTGGTATTTCGTTTGTCATATCACCTAATCTGACTGCTATAAAAATATGATCATAATCATCTTGTTGTACATAAGAATCTATTAAATCCCTAACATTTATCGGATCAATATAATATCCATGACTTTTATCATAAGAAATAGAAGTAATTGGCTCGTTTATTTCTATAATTTTATAATCAATTGACATCTTTCCATTTGATAAAGAATAACACGAATTCTTTAGTCTAGACATATTATCTTTCATAGTTTCAACATCTTCATCGCTCATAGAAAATTTCAATTCATTCATTTGTCCACTTTGTTCTATCATAACATCAACATTTTTGCATATAAAACATACCATATTCCAATTAGTATCTGTTGTTACTTTGCCCTTTTCCAATTTAAAATCTGAAAACCAAGCAATACCTTTGCAGTTTTCAGCATTTCCTCCTAATCTAAATCCAATGTCTACAGTATCATTATTTCTAGAATTAAACACAAATTCTAATTTCTGCCAATCATGTGTTCCAGTTATGCTCTTTGAGGAATAAACCGTATTAGATAAACAAATCTGTGCACCAGAACCGAGAAACCTCCTTTTCAGGCATTACATTTTCAGTTTTTACCATACAAGTAACTTTATATGAAGTATCTTTTTCTACATTAACTGTTTTATAAAACATCGCATCATTATACTCCTCAGACTCTAATTTATAACTATATGTATCTGAATATTTTACTTCACTATCTCTAGTAAATTTTGTTGTATTTAATTTTTCTTCTGCTTTATAAAAATCATTAAAATAATGTGTTTTATATACTCTATGTAAAACTATTAGTGATAATATCACAAATATTATAAACATTAATGAACTTATTTTAGATACAATATTTGATTTCTTACTCATATGTAATTTTCTCCTATAAAATTAATATTGTCTTCCCCAAACTACCATCGTATTTGCTGGTTTTCCGCAACAAACACACTTATCTCCTAATTTTTCTTGATTAAATGGTATACATCTTGAATGTGCTCCTGTTAATTCTTTAATTTTATTTTCACATTCAACATCTCCACACCACATTGTTTTTATATATCCTTGATTTTCATTTATTTTCTTTACAAATTCATCTAAATTTGTTGCCACACTTGTTCTTTGGTCTAATCTCTCTTTACACATATTAAACATATTTTTTTGTATTTCTTCTAATAATTCGCCTACTTTTTGTTCTAATTCTTCTAATTTCACTTCTTGCTTTTCTAATGTATCTCTTCTTACAAGCATTGCTACACCATTTTCTATATCTCTTGGTCCAATTTCAACTCTTACTGGTATTCCTCTCATTTCCCAATCATTGAATTTATATCCTGGTGAACAGTTATCTCTTAAATCAATATGTGCTCTGTACTTTTCATTCAATTTATTAAATAAGTCTGTTGCTTTTTCAGATACACCTTCTTTATGTTGTGCTATTGGAACAACAACAACTTGTATTGGCGCAACCTTTGGAGGCAATTTTAAACCTCTATTATCTCCATGAGCCATTATAACTGCACCAATTAATCTAGTACTAGATCCCCATGAAGTTTGATATGCATATTCTTCTTTTCCATCTCTATTTTGAAATTTTACATTAAATGGTTTAGTAAAATTTTGTCCAAAATAATGTGATGTTCCAGCTTGTAAAGCTCTTCCATCATGCATTAATGTTTCAACTGTATATGTTGCAACAGCTCCCGCAAATTGTTCTTTTGGTGTTTTCCTTCCTTGTAATACAGGAATTGCAAGTAGTTCTTCTATTACTTCTTTATATACATCTAACATTTTTAATGTTAATTCTTGTGCTTCTTCTGCTGTTTCATGTACAGTATGACCTTCTTGCCATAAAAATTCTCTTGAACGCAAAAATGGTCTTGTTTCTTTTTCCCATCTTAGTACATTACACCATTGATTTGTCACTATAGGTAAATCTCTCCATGAATTTAACCACTTTGAAAACATTGTTGAAAACATTGTTTCTGAAGTTGGTCTTATGCACAACTTTTCCTCTAGCTTTTCTTCACCACCTATTGTTACCCAAGCAACTTCTGGTGCAAATCCTTCAACATGGTCTTTTTCCTTATTTAACAAGCTTTCTGGTATCAACACTGGTAAATAAATATTTTTTACGCCTAGTTTTTTAAATTTAGCATCTGTATATTTTTGTATGTTCTCCCATATTCCATATCCATATGGCTTTATTGCTATACAACCTTTTGTATCTGTATAATCTGCTAAATCTGCTTTTAAAACTATATCAGTATACCATTTAGCAAAATCTTCTTCTATATTTGTTATATCTTTTACAAAATTATTATCTTTATTACTCATAAAAACCTCCAAAATATTTTAATCTTTTATTGTATTGTTTTCTATATTATTTTCATTATTTTCTACTAAGTCATCTATCACTATTTGTTCATTTTCATCTATTCTATAACGAGGAAGTTCCGGCAGTTCGTCTAATGATGTTAATCCAAACATTTTTAAGAATTGGTTTGTTGTCCTATATCCTGTGGGTTTACCTGGTATGTCAAGTTTTCCAGCATCTTCAATTAATCCAAATTCTAGTAACTTATAAATTGTTCCGTCTACGCTAACCCCTCTTATGGCTTCTATCTGTGCTCTTGTTATTTTGGGATTATATGCTATTATTGATAATGTTTCCATTGCAGCTGTAGATATCGTTGGTTTTGCTCTATTATCAAACAAAGGATAAATATAATCATAATATTCTTTCTTAGTTGTTAATTGATAACAATTATTCATTTTTATAATTTCAATTCCTCTATTTTGATTAGTATATTCATTTTGTAATGAATGTACTATCTTTTCCAAATCCTCTGCTCCTATTTCTAATACAGACATTATTTCTTCTTGTTTTACTTCTCTTCCTGCAGCAAATAACATTGCTTCTATTATAGATTTTGCTTTTTCTATTTCCATCTAGGACCTCTTTCTTAAATAATATAATATGTATATTATTACATTTATTTTTAATAGTGTCAATATAACTATCTTTCTAATGAAGTATGATTTATTCTTTTTATTAGTTTCTTAGAATTGTGTGATTTATTTTCTATTTTAAGTCCTTCATTCACTAATCGTATCATTCTTTCTGGTGTTACTTCCACAAATCTTCTCTCTTTTTTCTTAAACAAATATATGTTAAAGTCATTTCCTTTCTCAGCATATATACACATTGAATATTGCCTTTTATCTAATGCTTGCTTATTAATATTCTCATCTCTATAGCAATTAATAACTGGAGGATTTATTTCGCCTGTGCAATATTGTAATGCTGTTTTCACATAATCTAATAATTCTATATATCCTTCCGCTTCCTTTAAAACAGTATTAAATTTATCCGAATTTAATACAAATCTTATAGCATCTAAAACTTTCATATTTTGTGTTTGCTTTCTTAATATAGCTATATTATTTCCTTTATAATTTTCTTTTTTATATCCTATTTTTTCATCAATTTTTTCTAATTCTTCATCACTTATGCAATTGCAAAACACTTCCAGGTCTCCAAAATTTCTTGTTATATGTCCTATATGTATATCACCCAAATCCCTTTGTAAATCTAGTTTTATCACTCTTCCATCTTTTAATTTTGCTAAATTATACATATGTGCTCCAACACCTTTTTCATCCTTTTGCAACGCTAATTCTATTCCAAATTCTTTTGCAACTAATCTTAATGTATTAGAAATCGAAGTACATATTAATTCTTTATTTTCCACTAAAAAGTTTTCATCACGAATTTTTTGACTGGCTAATCTATATATTTTATTTCTTGTTTCGCTATTTCCAAAATAATATCGAGGATCAAAACTTTTCCTTTTTCCTATGTAAATATATATGTATCTCAACATTTCTAACTCATTTAAATCTTTGGGCATTTGCTTTTTTATTTCTTCTGCCATATCTTTTATTTTCACTTAAATCACCTATTTTTCAAAGTCTGCAATCAAATCATATTCTCTTGTATTTGTTATTATACATTTAACAAAGCTTCCTATTTCTGCATTTTTACTATTTTTTATATATACTATACCATCCATATCAGGTACATCATATTCACTTCTACCTATGTAATATTTTCCATCAAATGTTTTTCCTTCAATCAATACATCCAATTTTCTATTTATATATTTTTCTAATTTTTCATTTGATATTTGTTGTTGCAATGCCATTATTTTGTTGTATCTACTTTTTTTAGTCATATGATGTATTTGTTCTTTTAATCTGGCTGCTGGTGTTCCATCTTCTTTAGAATACATAAATGTACCTAATCTATCAAATTTAGCTTCATTAACAAATTCATATAACTTACTAAAATCTTCTTCAGTTTCACCAGGAAATCCTACTATTAAAGAAGTTCTTATTACTACATCAGGTATTTCTCTTCTTATCTTACTTATTAAATTTCGTATTGATGTGCTGTCACTTTTCCTATTCATTCTTTTTAATACATTATTTGATATATGTTGAATTGGTATATCAAAATACTTACATATCTTAGGATTATTTTTTACTAATTCTATAAGCTCTTCTGTAATAGTTTCAGGATATGCATATAAAAATCTAATCCACTTAAACTCTTTAAATTCACTTAATTTACTTAATAATTTAACTAATTTTGATTCTCCATAAATATCAATTCCATATTTTGTAGTATCTTGAGCAATTACTATTATTTCTTTAATTCCCTTTTTAGCTAATATTTTTGCTTCATCAAGTATATCCTCTATTTTTCTGCTAATATATGGACCTCTTATGTAAGGTATTGCACAATATGTACATCTGTTACTACACCCTTCTGCAATTTTCAAATATGCAGTTGTATTTCCTGTAGTTACAACTCTTTCCATGTAATCTAAACAATTCGTGGTTTTTTCTTCTTTAACATTTATTGTTTTTTCTACCTTATTCCACATATCTTCATATTCATCAATACTCATAAACAAATCTACTTCTGGCAAAGCTTTCTCTAATTCCTTTTTATATCTTTGTACCAAACATCCAGTAACGATTATATATCTGCATTTGCCATTCTTTTTGTATTCACTCATCTCTAATATTGTATTTATTCCCTCTTCTTTAGCAGACTCTATAAAACCACATGTATTAATAAGTATTATTTCCGCATCTTTAGGGTTATTCACTATTTCATAATTATTATTTTTAAATAATCCTATCATCATTTCTGTATCTACTAAATTTTTAGAACAACCTAATGATACAAATCCTATTTTCATTATTTGGACTCCTCCTACAAATGTTTAAAATTCTTCATATTATTCTATTATATAATATTTTTACTAATTTGAAAAGCATTTTTTCCCCATACCATATTTAATTCATTATATGAATAGCACCTTTCCACACGGATTGTTGAAATTGCCAACAATTAGAAAATATGCAATATATCAACAAAAATTCCTAGAAAACAAACATAAGGATAGACTTTAAAATCTATCCTTACTTTTTTTACTAATTTTGCTAAATCATTCTACCAACCCGTTCGTGGCAATTTAGGAGGTTCTGGAGCAGTTGGTGTTTGGAGGATTTCTGGTTCATCTGGTATTTCTGGTATTTTGTTATTTTGAACAACAATTTCTTTTTCTTCGTCTAAACCTATACTAAATTCTATTATTGTATCATTCAATTCATATCCTTCTACTGTTTCTACCTCTTGTAGATAATATATTCCTGGTATCATATTATCTATTTCAATAATTCCATACTCATTTGTTTTTATATTTTCGAATATTATGTTTTTATTAGCATCTAATATATTAAATTTTACTCCTTGTAAAACATTTTCTCCTTCACCTTGTTTTTTTATTATTATTTTAGTCTTATTCTCTGGGTATTCTACTAATTTTGTTGATAATTCTTGCTTTACTATTCCTGCTGTTAATACATAACTTTGCATATTAGTAGATGGTGCTTTTCCATAATACATTGGATATGAATTTACTTTTCCTTGTACATTTACTATAAATTCGTCTTTGGTTTTTAAACTTTTTAAAGGTACTAATATTTTAAACTCTTTACAGTTTTTAAATTCTGTTAATCTATTATTTTTTAAGTCCACTATACTAGTTCCATCTGGTATATTTCCCTCTAAAGTTACACTAAATCTAGAAATTTCTGTTTCACAATCTAATGTTATTTTTTTAGATAAAAAATTATTATCTATTTCATCTATTTTCCATTCTTCTTCATTTATACCTATTTGCGTACTAGTTGGAGTCTGGTTAGAAGATCTAGCTATTTCAACAATTTTTTTCATAGCTTCATAAGTTCTTTTTCCAGCTTCGCCTTTATAAGTATACCATTTTAAATCTCTATTATATAGCATACAAAATACTGCTTGTTTGGTTGCAGCATATGCTTCTTGGTCGTTTGCACATCCAAGTTCTGTTGCACTTTTAAACGGATATCCATTTATAATTGCTTTCCATACATCTATATTGTTATACTCCTCTGTAATTTGGACATTATATGATTTATTATCTGTAACACCACCATATTCATAATTTACACAATATGCTGGATACTCTATTCCGTCTTTACTATATACCGTATAATAAGCAACTATATCCTGACCATAATAATTCATTTCAATATCATCTAATTTTTCTTTAGAATATAGCAAAACATTATCTCCTGTTTCTACTGCAAAAGTAGATGATGATATACTAAGTATTTGTAATATAATTAATACTAAAATCATTGGTTTAACTATTTTTCTCATTTCTGTTATTTCCTTTCCTGTTAAATCAGCAATATGCTAATTATTTTACTAAAGTTCAACTGCCTGAACACATCTTCTATATTCTGGCTTATCTTCTACACACGTTATTAATGTTATTCTATTGTCATTAGTACTTTGCAGATATGTCCAATCTGTTTCATCTATTATTATGTTTTTTATAACTTTATACTTTTTTATTTCTTCATCTTTTTGGTATATTATTTCATCACCTAATTGTAAGTTTTTTATATTTTTAAAATAACTTTCTACATCATATCCTCTGTTATGTGCAGCCAATCCAATATTTCCATTTAATGTACTAGTTTTGCTAAAATGTCCCACATATTTTGCAATTACATTAGGCGTTGTGCCCTCTGATATATCAGCAACAAGTTCTATTACTGGAATTTGTATTTGCCAAATATAATTTTTATTTTTCTTAGGTTCTACATTCTCTTGTGTATCTTGAGTTATTACTTTTTCTACGGTATTATTTACAGTCATATTTTTATTAATATTAGACCAAATTACACTTATAACTACATATATTAGTATTGTTATTGTAAGTGTAATTATTAATACATTCTTTTTTGTATAATTAATCACACTTAGTTCCTCCTAGTAAGTTTTATAGTTTAGAGTACTGTACTAATTCATATTGTTAAATTAACAATATACAGCAGTGTTAAACCTTAACACTAGGAATAAAACTATAAAAACTGTAAAAGATAGATATAAATTAAGTTCAGCATCTAAACTATTTTAATAACATTTTTTGGAAATCTTAAGATTTTTAGAATAAATTTTTTAGAAATTTAAAATTGTATTTGAATTAATTCAAATTAATTTTACAACATTTTACGACATATGTAAAGATTTTTTCATCGACAAAATCCCGCAAAATAAGACAATTCATAGCTTAATTACATACTTTTAGTTTTATATTCGCATATTTGTATTTCATTTTTATTTATTGTATGTTATAATTTTTATTAACATATTAATATTAAGGGAGGCATTCCAAGTGAAATTATCTTCTGATAATGAAACTTTAGCTGAAAATAAAGCTTTAATTTTATATATTTTAGATAAAGTAAATAAACCTATTTCTAATGATGCTCTTTTGCAATTAGTTCTAAGCATTGATAATATGAACTATTTTTACTTTCAACAGTTTTTATTAGATTTGCTTGAAAATAAATATATTATTAACTATGATAATGAATTTAATGAAAATGTTTATGAGCTAACACCTACGGGAAAAGAAACATTAGAATTAGTTAAAGATATAATACCTGGTATCACTAAGTTTAGAGTAGATAACGAATTTAAAGATAATTTAGAAGAAATAGAAAACACTCTTTCTATTACTGCTGACTTTATTCCTCATTCCGAAACAGACTACAGTGTAAAATGTAAAATTGTTGAAAATAACAGAACTTTATTCGAAATAACTACTTTTGCAGGTTCTAGAGAACAAGCAAAAAAAATTGCAGAAAATTGGAAACAAAATGCAACACAAATATATCCAGAATTATTAAACACATTAACAAAGAACTATAACGAAGAATAAAATTTAAAGAATATGTATAAATATGGGGCCCGTTACAACGTGCCCCATAAATTTTTTTAAACTGTTATTTTTTCTGCTATCCATTTTTCTAATTCGTCTATCTTCACTCTTACCTGTTCCATAGTATCTCTATCTCTTATTGTTACACTTTCATCATTCTCTGTTTCAAAATCTACTGTTACACAATATGGTGTACCAATTTCATCTTCTCTTCTATACCTTTTTCCTATACTTCCTGCTTCATCATAATCACACATAAACTTTTTAGATAATTTTGTATATATTTCATCAGCCTTTTCGCTTAATTTTTTAGAAAGTGGTAATATTGCTACTTTATATGGCGCAAGAGTAGGATGTAAATGAAGAACAGTTCTTGTATCGCCTTCTGCAATTTCTTGCTCATCATAAGCATTACATATCATTGCTAAAAATATTCTATCAACACCAACAGCAGGTTCTACGCAATATGGCACATATCTTTCGTTTGTTTCAGTATCTAAATATGTTAAATCTTCTTTAGATGCTTCCATATGCCTTGATAAATCGTAATCTGTTCTATCTGCAATTCCCCATAATTCTCCCCAACCAAATGGGAATAAAAATTCTATATCTGTAGTTCCTTTGCTATAGAAAGAAAGTTCTTCCTTAGAATGTTCACGAAGTCTTAAATTTTCTTCTTTTATTCCTAAATTTATAAGCCAATCTTTACAGAATTTTTTCCAATATTCATACCATTCTAAATCTGTTCCAGGTTTACAGAAAAATTCAAGTTCCATTTGTTCAAATTCTCTCGTTCTAAATATAAAATTACCAGGAGTAATTTCATTTCTAAAAGAACGTCCCATCTGACCAATTCCCATAGGCATTTTTCTTCTAGTAGTACGAAGTACATTTTTAAAATCAACAAACATACCTTGTGCCGTTTCTGGTCTTAAATAAACTTCTGATTTTGCATCTTCAGTAACTCCCATAAATGTTTTGAACATTAAATTAAACTTTCTTATCTCTGTAAAATCTTGCTTACCGCAATTTGGACAAACAATATTATTCTCTTTTATGTATTCAACTAATTGTTCATTAGTCCATCCATCCAAACCTGAAATATCCTTTCCGTTTTTGAATCCCCACTCTTCAATTAGCTTATCTGCTCTATGTCTAGTTTTGCAAGCTTTACAATCTATTAATGGATCTGAAAATCCTCCAACGTGTCCTGTTGTTACCCAAACTTGCGGATTCATCATAATTGCAGCATCAATTCCAACATTATATCTATTTTCTACAATAAATTTTTTCCACCACATATCCTTAATATTTTTTTTAAGTTCTGCCCCAAGTGGTCCGTAATCCCAAGAATTTGCTAATCCACCGTAAATTTCAGAACCAGGATATACAAATCCTCTATTTTTACATAAGGAAACTATTTTATCCATTGTTTTTTCTACCATTTATATCCCTCCAAACATCTAATATATTATATCAAAAAAGTATTATAAGTCAATAAAATTTACCATAAAGTTCATTTGTAATATATGAACAAAATAATAGCAAAAAAGAAGACCCGAGATTACCCCGAGTCCCTTAACCATCATTTACCGTTTTGGC
Organism: uncultured Clostridia bacterium; assembly: GCA_934178555.1. Classification (GTDB taxonomy): domain Bacteria; phylum Bacillota; class Clostridia; order TANB77; family CAG-508; genus CAKPQL01. The sequence continues at coordinate 13,904 of CAKPQL010000014.1, read as the reverse complement.
TTATTCATATGCCTGTTAAACCAGTCCACATACTCTGCCTTGTTGTCTTTCTTCTTGTAAATATTTAATTTTGCTTCGTAATGAGAGCACCTTCTCCGAGAACTTGCACGTCCCTTATACTGACACGGTCTATTCTCTTTAGCACATCCACCACATCTATCGTCTGCCAACATAATAATACCTCCTTTAAGGTTCGATGGTTTTAATATACTTACATTTTATATTATACCATACATTTAAGCAAAAAGATAGTCCATTATTTTTTATATTCATGCTATTGTAATATTTTTGTAGTATTTTTCAAATTTATTTCCACTTTGTTTCAAAAATATTACAAAATAGTTTCTGTTTTATTACATTTTACGTATTATGTAATCCAAAATCGTTTACATTTATGTTTTTGTGTAAAAATTGTGGAAACTGTGGATAACTTTGTTAATAACTTTTATTTGTGGGTTATAGGTTTTACATTTATTAACAATTTACTTTTGTTACCATTTTATGAAAACTTTTTATTTATTATTTTTATTAGTTATGTGTACTGTATGCCTGTTCGTATGTTGATTTTGCTTTGTTTACTCTCTCTTACATTTGAAACGGATTGGCAATTAAGCAATAGATTATTAATACAATCTGTGTAATTACTACAGTTGGAAATCCTACTGTAAATTTTAGCTTTTTAGTTTTATGTCTAAATTTATACATTCCTATCATTCCACCAATTCCTCCACCTAATAGTGCTATAGATATTAATGTTCCCTCTTTTATTCTCCATTCATTTCTTTTAGCCCTTTTTTTATCAATATACATTGCAACAAATCCTATTAAATTTATACATAATATATATCCTATTATTATTAATACTGTTTTATATTCCATAAAATTCTCCTTATTTATTATATGTTTTGGGGTCGCATCATTGCGACCCTTACTTCTTTTTTACAAATAGATTCTTCTTATATACAAACTTTATAAATATCACTAGGTATATCAATCCTATTAAAAATCCTCCTAGCACGTCTGTTGCATAATGTACACCTAGATATACTCTACTAATTCCTATCAATACTACAATTAGAGACAATAAAGCTGTAATTACTATTTTGTTTTTTTTACCAACATTACTTCTCATTATTAAATAAATTATAAAACCATAAAAAGCAAAACTTACCATTGAATGTGCACTTGGAAAACTATATCCATTCTCTATTACTAATGCCAATTCTTGTGGTCTTGGTCTTTTCACTATATATTTTATAAGTCTGTTCATTAAAAATACAAATGTTAAATTTATAGTTATATATTTTGAATTCCTTTTATTTTTTAATAGTAATAATAAAATTATTGTTATTGCTATTAGTGCTTTTGCAGAACCTAAAAAACTTATTCCAATCATTATGTATGTATTAATTGGTGTAATCATCTTAAATAATGCACTATATATATTAATATCTATCGTTTCAAAAATATTCATATCTTTCTCCCAATTTCATGTTCTTCATATTACATATTTTACTATTACAACTATAAAAAATCAATATATAGTTTTTATCATAATACATAGAGTATCTTACCTCTTTAACAATATAAGTTTTAAATAATTAAATTATATATTCCATTTGTAATTATACACATTGCTATTCCACATACTGTTGGAATTATAAAAGCTAATGCCATCCATTTTATACTACCAGTTTCTTTTTTTATTGTTAGTAATGTAGTACTACATGGAAAATGTAATAAACTAAATAGCATTACATTTATTGCTGTAATTATAGTCCAACCATTTTGTATTAATATATTACCTATACTATTTAGATCCTCTACATTTACCATTACTCCTGTACTCATATAACACATAAGTATTATTGGTAACACTATTTCGTTAGCTGGCAATGCTAAAATGAATGCCGAAAGTATATATCCATCTAATCCCATTAAATTAGCAAATGGTTCTAAAAAATTAGCAATATGTGTTAATACATTTACACCACTTATTTGTACATTTGCACATATCCATATTATTACACCTGCTGGTATCGCTATTACAGCCGCTCTACCTAACACAAACAAAGTTCTATCAAATATTGATCTTACTATAACTTTTCCTATTTGTGGTTTTCTATAAGGTGGCAATTCTAATATATATGATGATGGCATTCCTTTTAATATAGTTTTAGATAATATTTTTGATACCAATAAAGTTGTAAATATTCCAAACACTACTATTCCTACAACTACTAACGTTGATACTATGCCATTCCAAGGTGCAATAAACATTCCACCTATAAAAATACTTGATATTGCTATTAAAAAAGGAAATCTTCCATTACATGGTACAAAACTATTGGTAAGCATAGCTATCATTCTTTCTCTGGGAGAATCTATTATTCTACATCCAACCACTCCTGCCGCATTGCAACCAAATCCCATGCACATAGTTAATGCCTGTTTTCCTGTTGTGCATGCTTTTTTAAAATAATTATCTAAATTGAATGATATTCTTGGTAAATATCCTAAATCTTCTAATATAGTAAACAATGGAAAAAATATTGCCATTGGCGGTAACATTACTGCAATTACCCAAGTTAGAGTTTTATATATTCCATCTATTAGTATTCCCATTAACCATTGTGGTAAATTTATTTTATCTAATAAATTTACTAATCCTACCTCAATATTGGCAAACAAGTTTGACAATAACTGGGATGGGTAATTTGCTCCCGTTATAGTTATCCACAAAATTCCTACTAAAAATAATAACATTATTGGTATTCCAAATTTTTTTGACGTAAGTATTTTATCTATTTTTCTATCTCTTTTATTATAATTTTCATTATCATACTGTATTACATCTGTACATATGTTTTCTGCATTAAACAATATAGATGATACCAAATTATCCTTTATATCTGAATTGCTTATATTTTTCTCTTTAAGTTTCTTATCTATCTTTTCTAACTTTTCCTTTATTGTTTTATTTAAGATTTTTACTTTTAAATGCTTTTCTATGGATTTTATTATTTTTTCATTTCTATCTAATAACTTTAGTGAAATCCACCTAGTATTTTTAAAAGTATTATTCTTTAATATTTTCTTTACTTCTGGTTCAATCTCTTTAACACACTCTTCTATACATCCATAATACTGTATTTTTTTATATTCAATCTTTTTTTGAGATACTTCTTCTACTTTATCCATTAATTTCTTTAATGTTTTCTTCTTTCTTGCTATTGTACCTACTACTGGCACTTGCAGATGCCTTTCCAATTCTTTTAAATCTATATTTATTCCCTTTTTTTTCGCTTCATCTAAAAGATTAACACAAACCACAACTTTGGTAGTAATTTCTAATATTTGATATACTAAATTCAAGTTTCTTTCCAAGCACGTTGCATCAACTACAACTATTGTACAATCTGGATTTTCAAAGCATATATAATCTCTTGCAATTTCCTCTTCCTCTGAACTTGACATTAATGAATATGTACCAGGAATATCAATTAACAAAAATTGTTTATTATTATATTTGCAAACTCCGCTTGCATTGGCAACAGTCTTTCCGTGGCCAATTTCCAGTATGCTGTTTCATTCCGAGTTAATGAGTTAAATATTGTGCTTTTTCCTACATTAGGATTTCCTGCTATAGCAATAGTATAGTTACAATTATTTTTTAATTTTTCTATATCTTCATTTAAAATTCTTTTTCCTGTAGAGTTGCCTGTTAGTCCCAAATAAAACACCTCCATACACTAGTATATTAGAGGTGCACATTATTGGTTACAAAAATTATCCTTTTATTAATCACACATAGAAAATTTACAGTTTTATAAAAAAATATATTACTATCCGTTGACTTTTATGTGAATTTGTATTAGAATATTATAGTATTTTATGAAAATATATACAATATTTAAACTTCTCCCCGGTAGTTTAGTTATTGTAATATTTAATATTTTATTTATGAATGGAGGGTATTTATTACCATGAACAATACTACATATAGTGCAAAAAAAAGTGATATACAAAGAAAATGGTATATAATCGATGCAGCAAATAAACCATTAGGTAGAGTTGCTACTGAAGCTGCAAAATTATTAAGAGGAAAACATAAACCAACATTTACACCTAATATAGATACTGGTGATCATGTAATTATATTAAATTGTAAAGATGTTGTTTTAACAGGAAAAAAATTAGATCAAAAAGTATATAGACATCATTCTGGATATATTGGTGGAATGAAAGAAACTACTGCAAGAGTAGTTATGGACAATAATCCTGAAAAAGCTATGATGCTTGCTGTAAAAGGTATGTTACCACATAACTCTTTAGGAAGACAAATGATTACTAAATTAAGAGTTTATGCTGGAAGCGAACACGAAAACCAAGCACAAAAGCCTGAAATTTGGGAATTTTAATTATAAGAGAGGAGAGGTTTTATAATGCCAAGAACAGCAAAAAAATCAGCTGAAAATATAGTTTTCTTTGGAACAGGTAGAAGAAAAAAATCAATAGCAAGAGTTAGATTAGTTAATGGTAATGGAAAAATTACTGTTAACGGAAAAGATTTAGATGAATATTTTGGTGTAGAAACATTAAAAGTTATAGTTAAACAACCTTTAGTTGCTTCTAACACATCAGACAAATATGATGTTATTTGTAAAGTAATTGGTGGTGGAATTAGCGGTCAAGCAGGTGCAATTAGACATGGTATATCAAGAGCATTACTTGAAGCTAATGGAGAATACAGACCAGTATTAAAAGCAAGCGGATTCTTAACAAGAGATGCTAGAATGAAAGAAAGAAAAAAATACGGTCTTAAAAAAGCAAGAAAAGCACCACAATTCTCTAAGAGATAATTACAAGCTATATTCAAAACCAACAATCACTTATGGTTGTTGGTTTTTGTTATGTTTGCATTATTCTAAGCAACTTTTGCAGTTGCCCATTTTTATTTACTTTATATCTATATGTACTGCATACTTCATATTGCTTTCATTTGCATACGTATATGTCGCTCTACCATTTGCCACATATTCTTTACATTTAGCTAATAATTTTGATTTAGGTATGCCTGATATCCATATATCTGCAGCCTTTCCTCTAACATGCTTGCTATTTTTTATACTGCCTCTTAAACTATCGTTATATTTTTGGCAACGTGTTCCACACGTAATAGTCATTAGCTTTTCAAAATGCTCTCTTATTTCATCTAATATCTTGACTAATTTTAAGTCTATATTATTTAATCCACATCCACACTTGCAATTAAATTCTGACTTTTTGAAATATTTAATTTCATCCCATGTCAACTCGGTATTTTTACTAGAATTTAATTTTGCTCTAGTATTAACACCACAAATTCCGTCTTCAAATAATCCGTTATTTTTCTGATAATCTTTGCATTTTATTATTGTGTTGTTCCCTACCAATCCGTCTACATTCGCGCCAATTTGGCTCTGAATTGATTTTATTACTTCTATTAGCTTATTATTCGTATTAATTCCATAAATACCATCTACGGTCAAATTAAAATCTTTTTGAAAATCTTTATATGCCTGTTTGGTTTTTGCACCTTCTATGCCATCTACATTACTTTTATAATAATTTAAAAACTGCAAGTTAACTTGTCTTTGCCTTATACTTAACATATACTATTCCTCCTTGTTTATTAAATTTTTAAACATCTCGTGTAATCCAGTTGAAGCTAATCCACTGAACATACCTGTTAAAAATACTTCTGCTGTTATTCCTGTTGATTCATTTATTAGTACATTTATCAAAGTCACTAATACTAGCATAATAAGAGGTATATACTTATTTGGTATAAAATCAAATCTATTTTTTATAACATATCCCACGCATAAGCAAATACCTGCTACTATACTAAAAAATTGTGTTAATACTGTTATATCCATATTAATTTACCTCTCCCTGCATTCCTAATTTTGCTAAAAAATAACCCAGAACTGCAGTTGCAATTCCGAGTTATTATTGTTTTTGTTAGATTATCCCCTTTTTTCGCAGGTTTTTCTTTGATATCTTTTATGTCTTTTTTTCATTTCTGATACATCTTTTTCTACATTATTAACTTTGTCTGTTACTTTTGTTAAAGCTATATGTACATTTTTTAATTCTTTAATTTGTTCGTCATTTTCATTTAATCTATGTTGATTAGACTTAACGTTATCTTTCAGCTTTGCTATTCTTTAATCAGTTTCCATATTTTTTATTCTCCTATTTTTTAACATTTCTCAATTAATTTAATTCTTAATATAGCATAATGTTACCTCTGCTATATAATAACTCATATCTGTTGTTTTTTATGTTTACCCAAGAACCTTCTATACGCAATTCTATATTTGCATTAGGCAAACTGATATAGTTATTTAAGTAATATGCAATTCCATAAATTTTAGTAAATTTCAAGTTACTTAGATTACAATCAATTCCTTTATTTTCTTTTCCATATATCTCCCCTCCAACAACATAGTAACATATATACTTATTTTGTCACTACAATAACTTGTAATTTGTCGTTATATCTTATTGAAAATTACTGTTTTTTCTTTCATAGATATTTTACCAACTTCATATCCAAATTCTTTTGCTTCTTTCTTATAAGTTAAAAATGAATGGTCTATTTCAAGTCCTATAATGTTTTTAATTTTCTCATAAGATAATTTGTAATTTTCTTTATTATTATCTTTTAAATACTTCCATAATGGCTCGTACTTACTCATTGGTACCTCCTAGACAAATCGTAATTTGTTATTAAATTAAATACGCTGCTATTCCAATCACACCTATCATAGCTAGTCCTAAACTTGACATTATAATACCTGGAAGATCCTGAAATTTATCAGGATTAATTTTTCTAAACACAATACCGATAATCAAAAATACTATTGAATTTAATAAAGCCATCCACTTAGGTACACCTAATGATCCATTTAATACTGCTACTGCAATACATATATCTGCAATCATTAGTACACAATATATTAGCATAAATGGTAACATTATAGCTTTATAAAAACCTTCCAATGTGTTATCAGCAAGTTCAAAATTCATTTTACCATTATCAGTAATTCGCTTATAAATAACTGCTTGAATGCATAACAAAGAATGAATAAATAAACCACCTACACAACCAATAAATCCTGTTATTAAAATTAAATTAGATAATATCAAGTTGTTTTCTCTAATTATATCTGCTATAGCATAAAACCCAAATCCTAACAGTATTACTCCAAACATAGCAAATAAAATAGATACTCCAAATCTCCATTCAGCCATTTTGCTCTAATTGCTATCAATATTTTTTGATGTTCCTAATTTTTCATTCCCTTTTCCTTTTAAATCGAAGAATAGATCCCCAATGCAGCATAATATTCCACCAACTAAACCCATAATACTAAAAATCAAATTCATAACAATCCCCCTTAAATTACTATTTTTATTCCATTTCTATATTTTAAAATTCCTTTTAATTAATATTCAATAACCATTAATTTACTGTTAATTCCATTTAATTCAATTACATTTTGCGCGTCTTCAGTATTAATTGTATCAATAAATTCATTTCTTATACCTTTCAAAACAGTTTTATACTCTGTACCTTTTGGCAATTCTATCCTTGCTGTTGAATTTATTGTATTTATTTCTAATATTCCATCTAATTTATCATAATTTGCTTCTATATCACATTTAGTTGTATTTAGTGCAATTTCTCCTTTTGAATTTCTAACGTTCAAATACTTTAACTCACCATCATATTCTAGTTTTTTAAATTCTATATTAGCTATATTCAAGCGTTTTATTTTTGACTTCAATTCTATATGATTTATATATTTTTCTGGCAAATATATATTCATAATTATATCTTTTGTTTGCTTCTTTCCTTTAATACCAATATCTAATCTATTATATAAATCATCAAACTTGATATTAAAATTTCCAATCAAATTTTCTTCTTCGTTTGATAATAGTTCTATTTTAACCTTTTCTTCAACATTCGGCTTAATATTTACTTCATTACTTGCACTAATGTTAATATCAAAATGTTTTGTATGATTTATTTCTAGTTCTTGTATATACGTATATTTTTCTTTAACTCCAATCGTAATATTTTTCTCATCCTTTACTAATTCATCGATTGTTGTATCAAATAATATACTAATCTGTTTTAAATTTTCAATATCTGGTGTTCCTTCATTATTTTCCCACTTTGTTATTGCTTGTCTGGATACATTTAATTTTTCTGCAAGTTTCTCTTGTGTTAAATTATTTTCTTTTCGTAACATTTTTAATTTTTCGTTAAATAACATTTTTATCACTCTCCTTAACATCATTTTACTCATTTTCTGTATATAAACAAGCAAAAGTATTTTACATTTAGATTTTTTATGCTACTTTTAGTAGCATTTAGTAATTTAATAAGTTAATTACCCTATTTTTAACAAATTAGCAAATAGTAATTTATCTCTTACATATTTCTAATATTTTTTTCATAGTATTAGCCGTTCTTATTGTAATTTTATCTTTTATATTTGTACTTGCTGTTTTCCCCCACCAATTTGACTTTCTATAATTCTTTAAATCATAAGACCAAAATATGGAATTGTTATATTCTTTTATCTCTTTGTATCGACTTAGCTGTAAAAGAGCTTCTTGCCAAAATAGATGGTGCTAAATTATTATTTACAATCCATTTAACTGCTTCATCACTATTTCCTATAAATTTTGGATTAAAAAATTTTATTCCATTATTCATACTCTTTGAAATATTCTCATATTCCTCTTTTGATAAAATCTGTCCAGATAAATTATCTTCATAAATTTTTATATTACTATTTTTGTTATGATATGCTCTTGCAAAACAACTGACAAGTGCTGTCATATTTTTTTCTTCCATTTTTAAATCACACCTTTTTTACATAAATATCGTTGCAACTATATATTTAATGTATCGTCTTAGTATAAATTACAAGTCTTGAATTTCGTGCAATTTTATGGTATAGTAATTATAGTAAAATGGTAAAAAAAGAGCCATTATAAAATAACTTCATTATCAAATTTAATTTATTTCTTTTCATTATCTTTGACGTATTTCTCTTGTTTCTTGTAATATTCGTTCATCAGTTTCTCTATTTCTTTGTTGATTCTTTGTGTCTCTTTTGCATTTAATCCATTTCTGTCTATACTATTATATAATTGCTCTCTTAACCTTTCAATTTTCTTTTCTACATCTAAATATATCATTTAATCACCTCGTATAACTGCTTCATATTACTCTTATCTTATCTCTTTTAATAATATCACTGTACATATTCTGCCTATAAAATACTATATCACACATTTTATCAGTTTTGTTAGAAATACGCAAAATTTCTACAAAATAATACAAAAAAAGACTAGTAGTAACTAACTAGCCCTTTTTGCTCTAAATTATTATATATCATTTATTAACAACATCTTTAATTGGTTATACCTACTTGTATCAGCTTTAATTGCACTAAATCAGTTATACTTATTTTTCCATCTCCATTCATATCTGAAGCAATCTTCTCTATTTCATCCGGAATTAATATGCTTACAGAAAAAAGTTTTAGCCTAACCAAATCTGTAATTGATATTTTTCCATTACCATCTATATCACCAATTACTATTAATGTATACTGTGTATTCTCTCCTACCTTCAATGTCATTCCTGTTGCAAGAACATCGTCTTCTTCTAACACTTTTCCAGCCTTATCTACAAATATCATGTTTTGTTCAGTTTCTATATTTTGTTTAAACTTATTAACAGTTGTGCCTACTACAATTCTAGAAATATATTTTTCTTCTATTTTATATACATCAGATGTAAATTTATACTTTTTAGTTATATCTTCATATAAATTAATCATAGCAGCAGTCGTATAATTGGCTATACCTCCACTTTGAGAATAACATACAGTAGTAGATAATTTAATATATTGTGCTTGAACAGATTCTTCAAGTTCAATTGATTTGGTTTTAGAATCACTTAGCCATCCAGTTTCATTTGCTATTTGAATCCAATTTTGGCCATCAGAACTTACATATAAAATTGCATCTTTAATCATACCATTTTTTGGAGTTGTGCCTTGAATTGGTACATATTCTAGTGCTGACAAATAAACTGGCTCATCTAATTTTATAACAATATATCTATTTGTATCATTGCCATTCCAATTAGTATGCCATCTTGTATTTATATTTCCATCTATAGCCATACTAGCAGAACCATTATGTCCTGGCTCCTCTGAAGATACATCTTCGATTGACAAATGAGAAATTCGAATATATTTTCTAGTATCTAATTGGTTATCTTCACAAAAATTATAAGTTACAGTTTCAGTACTTGCCAAACAGTTTCCCGTAGCTCCCGCTCTAACTATTATCTTTTTGTTTTCAGTTAAATCTGGTTCTTCTTTACTATATGAAGTCCATTCATCCTCTTCATTAAATTTCCATTCCATATAATTTGTTGCACCTATAATTTTGTTTTCTAAATCATTAGCATATAAATCCCCTGGTAATCCCTCAGATATTTTTATATCTATTATAAAAACATTTTCTTCTGAATAATCAACCCCCATTATATGAACCTTAATATCATTTTCCGCTGTTATAAAAGCAAGTTCTTCACTTGATAATTTTTGTATGTGTTCACTTGTCTGATTCCATGTTTTTCCACCATCTAAACTGTAGTCCCATGTAACTTCTGAATCTCCATACAAACTAGAAAGAACAATAGCTCCAGCATTTTCTCCATCAAATGAAAAAGTAGCAATATTAGCATCAAAATCTCCTAAAAGAGTTTGAGCAACTTGTTTAACAGCTGTTACTTGTATAGTTTCATCGCTTGTTGCATTTTTTGCTAGAGTTAAAGTTTTAGTTTTTAACAAAGTATATTTAGTAGAATATGCTGCTGATTCAAACTTAGGTGATAACAATGTTAGCAAATCATACATTGGTCGTGGATAATATGTTAAAGTTTCTGCTATTTCTTCTGCTAATTCATAACACTCTTTTTCTGTTTTATTTTCATCATTCAAATAAAGATTTACTAAACCAAGCCAAGCATCAAAATTAATTTTTTCAACTTTTAAAGCTCTACGATATATTTCTTCTAATTTTTGGGGATCATTTTCATAAACTTTTGCAAGCATAAGTATTTCTTCAGATTCTTCATATTTGTCATACTCATTTTGAGCAGCTTGTGCCAAAAGGATGTAAGAAGCATTCCATCCACTTGTATAACTACCTGTTCCCCATTCATTCATCATTCTTACATTTAAATGTTCTGTTTTTCCGGATTTTCCCCAACCAAAAACATCATTTCCAAGTCCCCACATACCATTTCCATCCTCATCTTGGCTATAATAAATATAAGCACAATGTCCTGGCTGACTTACACAAGTATTAGGTAACCCATTATATGCTCCCCATATACAAGAGCCTGTTTTAGAAAGTCCTCCACAAACAGCACCTTCCTCAAAAACAATCCACAATTTAGGTTGACCTTTTTCATAAGTTATATTGTATTCTGACAAATTATATTTGTCATTCCAAATATTATAGTTAGCTGAATCATAATACTTATCCAAATTATAGTTATAATCGAAAGTGTACTTAATATAACTATATGGACCCGTAGCACCATTTTTAACATTTCTAACGTAATTATTTAACCATTCTATTTCTTCATCATCAATAACAGTATTCATTACCCAACGCATTTCTTCTACAGTAAGTGCCTCAAATATTTTGCTTTGTATTAACTCCTCTTGATATAGCTTTTTATAAATTTCATAACGAGTTATAGGGTCAGAATGTGACTTACCGTCTATCCATAAATATACATTACCAGAATGCGTTAATGAAATAGAAAAAATCATATTACGATACAAATTTTTAAAAGCAGTACCATTTTTAGTTACAGTTTCATTTATTAAATCGCTATCTTTATATGTAGTATACAATTTTGTAAGAACCTTTATAGAGTTAAGGTAAGTTCCCTCAGGTTTACCTCCTGCTAAATAAAGACGAAGATTTTCAACATCTTTCATTAACCACAAAACCGTATCTTTATAGCTATCATCATATTTTGCAATAGCTTGCAATACCTCATATCCAACATTACTTACAAATTCTCTTTGCAATAAAACAAGTTCATATTCACCGCTTATATCTTCGCTATAATGTGTTTTAATAATCTCATCATATTCATCAACAGTTTTAATAAAATCAACTGTTGTATTATCTTCTCTATACCCTTCTTTTATTAGTTTAGCATCTGCATAAATTGCTTCATCATACCAGTTAGCCCACCAACTATCACTATTATCATCAGCAACTAATTTTAAATAATTTACATTTTTAATATCTATTTTAACAAATTGAGTTTGACTCCAACCATAAAAAACATCTGACTGTAATTGTTCATTCCAATTTTCACCATCATCAGATGTGTAAATATAAAATTTTACACCTGTATTAAAATAATTACTTTGTTCACTTATATCAACGCCTATATAAGATGTAAAATAATCAAATTTATACTCTCTTAAATCATATACTATTTCTGATGTAGCCCAAACGCATATTCCTTTTATAAATGATACGGATTGATCTCCTTGCTTTAAAGAAATCAAGTCACTAGAATCGTTTTGATCTAAATAAATATCATGCCCACTTGCTGCAAACGATTTATCTGCAACGTATGAAATGTCAGACAAATAAATATAATCTGACTCTTCTAAATCGTTTTCAGAATTAGCTTTAACTATATCAACTTTATAAATAGTTATACCTAAAAATATCAATAATACAATTAATAATACTTTTCGTACAATTAAATCTATTTTCATATAAAACTCCCTTACAAAAATATAGCCTACTTATATATATTATACCAAATATACATAAAATTCTCAAGTTCTACACTTCGTCTAATCAATGGAACACTTAATTTTGCTTTTCTTATATTATAAAATAGAGTACGTTTATATAACGTACCCTATCTATTACATTGCTTTTTTATATAATTCTATAAATTGTTCTTTGCTTGTTTCTCTTGGATTTCCTGGCTTACAAGGATCTTCCATTGCTTTATCTGCTAACATTTCAAAATCCTCTTCTTTTGCTCCATAATCTTTTATTGTTTGAGTAATTCCAACTTTTTTACTTAATTCAGACAACATCCATACAAAAGTATTTATAACATCTTGATCATTTAAATTAGCTGCATCTGGTCTTCCTATATTTATCAAAATTTCTCTAAATCTATCTGCACAAACCTCTCCGTTATATCGCATAACTACTGGAAGTAACATTGCATTAGCAATTCCATGTGGTGTATCATAAACTGCACCTAATTGATGTGCCATTGAGTGTACTATTCCTAATCCAACATTTGAAAATCCCATTCCTGCAATATATTGTGCATATCCCATCATTTCTATCGCCTTTTTATCTTTATCATTTACAGCTGCTGGCAAATACTCAAATATCATTTTTATAGCTTGCATATGAAACATATCAGACATTACATTATGTCCTTTAGTTATATATCCTTCTACTGCATGTGTTAATGCATCCATTCCTGTAGCTGCTGCAAGTGATTTTGGCATAGAAGCCATAAGTTCTGAGTCTATTATTGCAATTATTGGAATATCATTTGGATCAACACATACCATTTTTATTTGCCTATCTTCATCTGTTATTACATAGTTTATTGTTACTTCTGCAGCGGTTCCAGCTGTTGTTGGAAGCGCTATAATAGGTAATCCTCTATTTAAAGTATTTGATAATCCATTTAAAGATTTTATATCAGCTCTATCTGGATTTGTCATCACTATAGATACTCCTTT
>CAKPQL010000013.1 GCA_934178555.1 uncultured Clostridia bacterium | reverse complement strand
TAGCTAAGTATGGAAGGGATAAACGCTGAAAGCATCTAAGTGTGAAGCCCACCCTGAGATAAGATATCCCATACCGTTAAGGTAGTAAGATACCATGAAGACTACGTGGTTGATAGGTTGGAGGTGTAAGTACAGTAATGTATTAAGCTGACCAATACTAATATATCGAGGGCTTAACCACAATATTTGTTTACTTTTTATCTATATATTTTTCAGTGTGTTGAATCATACTAAACTTTTCTGGTGATTATGATATATGAGGAAACACCTGTACCCATCCCGAACACAGAAGTTAAGCTCATATATGCCGAAGATACTTGCGAGTTACCTTGCTGGGAAAATAGGTTGTCGCCAGTTTTTTTATATTTTATAAAGCATACATTAGAGATATACTATATTTTTAATGTATGCTTTATTTTATTATATAAAAAATTACTTTATATATAGGTTAAAGAATAATTAATGTATACAATAAAATATATAAGAAACAATGCTTTTGACTTGTAAAAAATTGAGTAATAATATTATTGATATGCTAGTATAATATATGGTATAATTTATAACTAAAAGGAGTGATTTTTGTGGGAAAAACAATGTGGAAACCAGGAACATTTATATATCCAATACCTGCTGTAATGGTAACATCAGGAACAATGGAAAAGTCTAATATAATGACTGTTGCATGGACAGGAATACAAAATACTAATCCGGCAATTGTATATATATCAGTTAGACCTGAAAGATATTCATATAACTTAATTAAGGAAAACGGAGAATTTGCTATAAATCTTACTACAAAAGATTTAGCTTATGCAACGGACTGGTGTGGAGTAAAATCTGGTGCAAAAGTAGATAAATTTAAAGAAATGCATTTAACAAAGCAAAAGGGAAATTTTGTTAAATGTCCTTTAATAGAAGAAAGCCCTGTATCAGTTGAGTGTAAAGTTATTGAAATAAAAGAATTAGGAAGTCATCATATGTTTGTAGCAGAAGTATTATCAATAGATGCAGACGAAAAATATATAGACGAAAAAGGAGCTTTTGATATTAGTAAATGTGATTTAATTGCTTATGCAAATGGTGGATACTATGAATTAGGGAAGAAAATAGGAAAATTTGGATATTCGGTAGAAAAGAAAAAATAAAAACCATTAATATTCAAAAAAACCTAAAATTCCGTAAGAAAAACATTGACATATTGTGAAAAATATGGTAAAGTAGTATAGTCTATTTGAATGTTTAAATAAAAACAGACAAATCACATCGTTAAAAAGCATAAAACAAACGGAGGTGGAGCTGAAATGGCAGCAAAAGGACCAAGAGAAAATATAACAATTGAATGTACAGAATGTAAAAGAAGAAACTATACAACAAGTAAAAACAAAAGAAATAATACTGATAGACTAGAGTTAGTAAAGTATTGTAAATTCTGTAAAAAGAGAACAACACACAAAGAGACAAAATAATAGCTATTTTAGGAGGAGTCAAATGGCTAATGATAAAAAAATAAATAAAGAAAAGAAACATTTTTTTAAAGATTTTAAAACCGAATTAAAAAAAGTTACTTGGCCAACAGGAAAACAACTAGTTAATAATACAATTGCAGTTGTAACAATAGTTGTAATAACTGCTGCAATAGTTTTTGTTTTAGATTTAGGTTTTGAAATGTTAAATAAACATGGAATAAACAGATTAAAATCTGCATTAAATAATAAAGAAAACACAGTTGTGGAAGAAAATTCTACTCCAGCACCAACTGAAGATACTAATAATGAAAATACAACTGATGGACAAGATAGTAACGATACTAATGTTACACCTAGTCCAGATGCAGAACAATAAAGGAGGCTAAAAAATGTCTCAAGTAAATAGTGATAATGAACCAAAGTGGTACGTTGTACATACATATTCTGGTTACGAAAATAAAGTTAAAACTGATTTAGAGAAAACAATAAAAAATAGGGAATTAGATGACTTTTTCTTTGATATAGTTGTTCCAATGGAAGAACAAATAGAAATAAAAGATGGAAAAAGAAAAACTAATTTAAAGAAAGTTTTTCCTGGTTATGTTTTGATAAAAATGATTGTAACAGAAGAATCTTGGTACATAGTTAGAAATACAAGAGGTGTTACAGGATTTGTTGGATCAGGTACAGAGCCAATAGCTTTAACTCCAGATGAAATAAGAAATATGGGATTCGAAGAGGCTATTATAGAGGTAGATTATGATGTTAATGATTCTGTAAAAGTTATGAATGGACCATTAGAAGGATTTATAGGAGTTGTTCAGGAAATAAACAAAGAAAAGAATAAAGTAAAAGTTATTGTTTCAATGTTTGGAAGAGAAACTCCAGTAGAATTAGAATTTTCACAAGTTGAAAAAATATAGTTTATAATTTTTTATATATAAAATTTACATTAAGGAGGTGCAAAGAGAATGGCAGAGAAAGAAATTTCAAATATAATTAAATTACAAATAGAAGCTGGAAAAGCAACACCAGCACCACCAGTTGGTCCAGCATTAGGTTCAAGTGGTGTAAATATTATGCAATTTGTTAAAGAATTCAATGATAGAACAGCTAACCAACCAGGAATGATAATTCCAGTTGTTATAACTGTATACAAAGATAAATCTTTTGAATTTATAACAAAAGTTCCACCTGTTGCAGTTTTAATTAAAAAAGCAATTAAAATTGAAAAAGGTTCTGGAAAACCAAATAAAGATAAGGTTGCAAAAATAACAAAGGAACAAGTTAAACAAATTGCAGAACAAAAGATGCCTGATTTAAATGCAGCATCAATTGAAACTGCAATGAGTATGGTTGCAGGAACTGCACGTTCTATGGGTGTAGTCGTAGTTGATTAATAAAAATAAGATTGGGAGAAGATAAAACTTCGTTAATACCAAAGGAGGATTTATATGAAAAGAGGAAAAATATATCAAGAAGCTGAAAAGCTAGTTGATAAATCAAAATTATATGAAGCAAAAGAAGCAATCGAACTAATTGAAAATATGCCAAAAAGAAAATTTGACGAAACAGTTGAATTACATGTTAAATTAGGTGTTGATTCAAAACACGCTGATCAACAAGTTAGAGGAACAGTAGTTCTTCCACATGGTACAGGTAAAACTTTAAAGGTTTTAGTTTTTGCAAAAGGAGATAAAGCAAAAGAGGCTGAAGCTGCTGGAGCTGATTTCGTTGGAGCAGAAGAATTAGTACCAAAAATAGAAAAAGAAAATTGGTTTGATTACGATGTAATCGTTGCTACACCAGATATGATGGGTGTTATAGGAAGATTAGGTAAGGTATTAGGACCAAAAGGATTAATGCCAAACCCTAAATCAGGAACAGTTACAATGGATGTAACAAAAGCTGTATCAGATATAAAATCTGGTAAAGTTGAATATAGATTAGATAAAACTAACATTATTCACTTAGGTTTTGGAAAAGTTTCTTTCGGAACAGAAAAATTAGTAGAAAACTATGAAACAATTATAGATGCTATAATAAAAGCAAAACCAGCAGCTGCAAAAGGTCAATATATAAAGAGTGTTTCTATAGCAACAACAATGGGACCTGGATTATATATTAATCAAAAATAAAGAAAAATATTATGATTTTTCTAATTAATAATAAATATTTTAGCCAAAGACAGTAGGCATTTAAGTCCTACCGAGGTATAAAGCGAACGGAGAAAATCCTAATTTTATGCCATGGCTAAAATTAGGATTTATTATATATAAGGATTTATAGATACATTATATTGTGTCAGTGATTATTTATAATATGTAAATAAAATATAACTTATATAAATTATTAGGAGGTGAAATAATGGCAAGCGAAACAGTTTTAAAACAAAAGCAAGCAGAAGTAGCAGCATTAGCAGAAAAAATAAAATCAGCTAAATGCGTACTTTTAACAGAATACAGAGGAATCAATGTTACAGATGTAACAGAATTAAGAGCAAAATTAAGAAGTTCAAATACAGAATATAAAGTTATGAAGAATAACATTATAAGAAGAGCTTTGGAAGAATGTGGAGTTGAAGGATTAGAAGATGTATTAGTTGGACCAACAGCTATAATATTAGACAATGAAGATTATCTTGCACCTTCAAAAGCTATATATGAATATTCAAAAGAAAACGATTTCTACAAAATTAAAGGTGGAATAATTGATGGTAAAGTAGTTCCAACAGAGGAAATAATTGCTTTAGCAAAACTTCCATCAAGAGAAGTTCTTATTGCACAACTTGCTGGTGCATTACTTGGAAATATTTCAAAACTTGCAGTTGCATTGGATCAAGTAAAATTACAAAAGGAACAATAATTAGGGTTGTGAACTTATAACACAAATAAATTTATAAAAATAAAAATGGAGGATTTTAAAATGGAAGAAAAAATATCAAAGATATTAGAAGAAATCGATAGCTTAACAGTTATTGAATTATCTGAATTAGTAAAAGGAATAGAAGAAAAATATGGAGTATCTGCAGCAGCAGTTGCAGCACCAGTAGCTGGTGGAGCAGCAGCAGGAGCAGCTGAAGAAAAATCAGAATTTGATGTAATATTAAAAGAAGCTGGAGCTAACAAAATAGCAGTTATAAAAGTTGTTAGAGATGTAACAGGATTAGGATTAAAAGAAGCTAAAGATTTAGTTGATGGAGCTCCTAAGACAGTTAAAGAAAAAGCTAGCAAAGAAGAAGCTGAAGAAATCAAAGCTAAATTTACAGAAGCTGGAGCAGTTGTTGAATTAGCTTAGTTTTAAATGTTAATATATTGTAAATGAAAAAGGTGGATTTTATATCCACTTTTTTTGTGTATGAAAGGTACTGTAATTTGGTGTTACAATTGCATATAAATTATGGATTTTGTTGTTTGCTTGTTTTATTATAATTTGCTAGATTTGGGTATATTAATTATATCTTTTATGATATAATTGATTGCATATTAAAGTTGGGAGGTTTGTATGAGAATATTAATTAAAAATGCAAATTTAATATCTATGGATGAGAAAAAGGAAAAGTACTTGGAAAATATGGATATATTAATAGAAAATACTATTATAAAGAAGATAGGAAAAAATATAGATATACAAGATAATGATATAAAAGTAATAAATGCAACTAAAATGCAAGTAATGCCAGGTCTTATTAATACACATGCTCATCTGCCAATGAGCATATTTAGAGAAACACTAGATGGATATGGATTACAAGAATGGTTAGAAGAAAAAATTTGGCCAATGGAGGATAAGCTAACAAACGAAGATATATATTATGCGACATATTTATCTTGTATAGAAATGATAAAAACAGGTTGTACTACAATAAATGATATGTATTTTATGACAGATGATATTATTAGGGCTGTCGTAGAAACAGGAGTTAGAATGCAGACAACTAGAACTTTAATGAGTGGAGGAAGTGACGCTACTACAAGATTAAAAGAGTTAAGCAAATTAGTAAATGATTATAAGAACAATGAACTTGTAACATTTAATGCTGGTATTCACGGACTATATACAACAATGGAAGAAGATACTAAAGAATTTATAAATTTTGCAAAGAAAAATAATTTGCCAGTGCATATGCATTTTTGTGAAAATTCAAAAGAGGTAGAAGATATAAAAAAAGCATATAATGTGGATAGCCCAGTCGAGGTATTAGAGAAATATTTCACTGGTATACCAGTATTATTAGCACATGCTGTAAAATTAACAGAGAATGAAATTGAAAAATTAGCTGAGTTAAAAAATATATCAATATCACATTGCCCAGTAAGTAATTTGAAATTAGGATGTGGGGTAGCAAAGATAAAGAAAATGTTACAAGAAAAAATTAATGTATCACTTGGAACTGATGGACAAGGTAGTGGAAGTAACCTAGATATGTTCGAAACAATGAAGTTTACAGCTTTATTGCAAAAGGGAATAAATGAGAATCCAAAAGACCTACCTGCATACGAAGTAATAAAGATGGCAACTATAAACGGTGCAAAGGCATTAGGATTAGAAGATAAAATTGGTAGTATAGAGGAGGGTAAAAAAGCAGATATAATAATACTAAATATGGAGAAAGAGTTAATGCAACCTATAAATGATGTTTTTGCTGATATTGTTTATAATGCCAAGGGTAGTGATGTAGAAACTACAATTGTAAATGGAAATATATTAATGGAAAATAGAAAAATATGCTGTAAAGAACAAGAAATATATAATAAATGTGAGAAAATAATAAGAAGAATAAATTAGAAAATAGGGCTTTTTGGCTTGTCATACATTGACAAAAAAGGTAAAAAAATATATAATGGCACAAACAGAAAAAACAGGAGTGTTAGTATATGAAATATATAAAAAAAATAATTATTTTGGCTATAATGCTTATTGCCGTAAGTATAAGATATACTTATGCAACTAATGGAACTGTAACAACAGATGGCGTAAG
Organism: uncultured Clostridia bacterium; assembly: GCA_934178555.1. GTDB lineage: Bacteria > Bacillota > Clostridia > TANB77 > CAG-508 > CAKPQL01. Next base: position 38,962 of record CAKPQL010000013.1, on the reverse strand, counting down.
AGTAAGAAAGTCACCAAGCACAAGTGCAGATATTGTTACTGTATTAAATAAGTCTGCATCAGTAGAAATTTTAGAAGAAACAGGAGAATGGTATAAAATAAAATATACATGGAATGGAACATATGAAGGATATATGAGTAAACAGTTTGTAAAAAAACAGGGAGAAGAAAATGTTCCAGTGTCAACACCAACTCCGACACCAGTACCTTCCACAGAACCAGTAGTAGAAGAAACACCAGCGATTATTCAAACACAAGAACCTGTTCAAACGGAAGAACCAACAGATAATACTGATAATAAATCTAATGATATACAAATTTCTTTAGGTGATAAAGTAACAAATAGTGATGCAAAAATATACATATTACCAACAGTATCAGCAAGTGTAAAAAATACAGTTAAGAATAATACAACAGTAACTGTAGAAGAAATTGCAGGAAATTTTGCATATATAAAATATAATAATCAATATGGATGGATAAGAGTTAGTGTATTACAAGAAATTACACAAACGAATCCAGTTGATGAATCAAAACAAATTGCTACAAGTACAAATCAAAAAGGATATGTAAATGTAACTGAAGCAATAGTAAGAAAAAATGCATCAACTAGCTCAGAAATGGTATCATCTTTGAAATTAAATGCAGAAGTTACTATAATTGGTGAAGAGAATGATTTTTATAAAATAATGTTAAATGGAAAAGAAGTATATATAGCAAAGAGATTAATATCAGATACTAAGCAACAAACTACAAATAGAAGCTCAACTACAAGACAAAATACAACTGTTGTTGACAAGGAAGAAGTTATAGAAACAAAATCAACAGAGAGTGAAACACCAAAACAAGAAGAACCACAAAATGTGCAAAATACTGTTACAGCAAGCGCTGTTGGAGAGCAGATTGCACAAATAGCAAAGAGTTATGTAGGATATAAATATGTTTATGGTGGAGCTAGTCCAGCATCAGGATTTGATTGTTCAGGTCTTGTATACTATATATGTGGACAATTAGGATATAAAGTAAATAGGACCGCTGATAATCAAGTATATAATGGAGTAGCAGTGGAAAAAGCTAATTTACAACCAGGAGATTTAGTATTTTTTAGCAATTATCAAACCTATAAAGGAATTGGACATGTGGGAATATACATAGGTAATAATCAATTTGTTCATGCATCTACTGCTACTACAGGAGTAATAATATCATCACTTAATGAAAATTCATATATTAAAAGATATGTAACAGCAAGACGAATTGGCGTGTAGAAATAAAAATATGGGGGCAATTAATATTAAGGAGTGTTTATGATAAAAAGACCAATTTTGATTGCCTGCATAGGGTATATATTAGGAATAATTTATGGGCTATACTTTATTAAATTAAGTATAGCCATTTTTTTAGGTATAACAGTTTTTATTTTTATATTAAATAGGTGTTTAAGTAAGAAGATTATAAGATTTACAAAAATAATTATATCAAGGAAAGGCATAACAATATTTTGTATATTTTCTATTATTGGATGCATATATGTAACTTTTTTAGAAGGAAAATACAAAGAGGTATATAAAATAGATGAGATAATAAAGGTTGAAGGTATTGTTACAAAAATAGAAGAGCAGGAATTTGGCAATAAATATATTATAGATGTAAAAAGCATAACAGGTAGAAAATGTAAAGGTATAAAATTTTTGATGTATACGAAGAAAAGTGAAAACAAATTAAAATATGGGGATTATATTGAACTTTCATCTGAATATACCAAACCAGATCATAACAAAAATTTTAAAGGCTTTTCGTACAGGAATTATTTAAAGCAGGGAGGCATATATGGAATTATAAAGCCCATAGGTAAAGTAAATGTCATAAGAAGAAATGAATGTAATTTTATTTATACGATATCAAATAATGTAAGAGATATTATAATGGAAAAAACAAGTAAAAATTTATCAGATGAAGCCAAAAATGTTTTTTTAGGTATATTACTAGGGGAAAAAAGCCAAATTTCAAACGAAATAAATACATATTTTAAAGATAGCAATATGGCACATATACTTGCTGTATCAGGGGCACACGTAAGTTATGTAATATTAGCAATGACAATTATATTAAATAAGACAGGCAAAAAAATTAGTGCTATATCTACAATAATAGTGTTAGTGTTTTTTATGACATTAGCAAACTTTACACCTTCAGTAGTACGAGCATGTATAATGTCAATTATTGCTTTAGTAGCAAAGATACTTTACAGAAAATCAGATATTTATAATAATTTAGCAATATCGTGTTTGTTAATTCTAATAAATAACCCATATAATATTTTTAATGTAGGATTTCAGCTTTCATTTTTGGGAACGTTAGGAATAGTTATTTTAAATGAAAAACTAAGTAAAATAATAAAACAAAAATGGCTAAGCAAAGAACATAAAAAAAGTAAACTATATAAAATAAAAGAGTTAATATTAAATATGATTGTTATTTCTGTATCAGTACAATTATTAATTATACCTATAATGCTTATAAATTTTAATACCTTGTCTTTAAATTTTTTGATTTCTGGAATAATTGTAACTCCTGTATTTGCAGGTATAATACTTATTGGAATACTTTCATTAATAACTGGTAACTTAGGAATTTATTTGTTTCCGATGTTAGAAATTTTAATAAATCTATTAGTTTTTATATCTAAATTTATATCTCATATACCCTTTTTAAGGATTATAGTAAAAACTCCAAATAAACTTTGGATAATTTCATATTATATTGTGCTTATCTTAATAATTTTTTTGAGTGGTGAGATTGCTACAAGATTAATTAAAGATAAGCATATAAAACGTAAATTAGCTAAAAAAATTATTATTATAGTCTTAAGTATATGCTTGATTGGACAATGGATTCAGAATTTTAGGTTTAAAGAACTGGAAATTCATTTTATAGATGTTGGACAGGGGGATTCTACTTTAATTATTACTCCGTATAATAAAGTTATATTAATAGATGGAGGAGGAAGTGCTAAAACAGATTACGATGTAGGTAAGAATGTTTTAGTTCCATATTTATTAGATAGAAGGATAAATAAGATTGATTATATGATGGTTTCTCATTTTGATAATGATCATTGTGGTGGACTTATGTATGTATTAGAAACGCTTAAAGTAAAAAACATATTAATATCTAAGCAAGCTAATATAAGTAAAGAATATAAAGAGTTTATACAGCTTGCAAAAGAAAAGAATATAAATATCATAGTAGTGAAACAAGGAGATGTAATAGCAATAGAGAAAGATGTAAAATTAAATGTATTATATCCTCCCTACCAATTGAATTTTGATGATTTAAATAATAATTCGATAGTTGCCAAATTGGTTTATAAAAAATTTAGTATGTTATTTACTGGAGATATTGAAAAAGAAGCGGAAAATAAATTAATTGAGAAATATAGTAAAGATATATTAAAAAGTACAGTATTGAAAGTGGGACATCATGGTTCAAATACTTCATCAACAGAAGATTTTATAAAGTTAGTTAATCCTAAAATTGCACTAATTGGTGTTGGAAAAGATAATAATTTTGGGCATCCAAATGCAGATGTTTTATCAAGATTAGAAAGTGCAAAAATATATAGAACGGATTTATGTGGAGAAATAAGCATAAGAGTAAATAAACGAGGAGAAATGTATATTTTTCAAAATTATACCAATAATATAAGTAATATAAATTAAAATTAGAGATAGGTGATTAGCATGAAAAAAGGATTGTTAGTATTAACAATAATATTAATAGTGATATTTGGAATTTTAACAGGAATGTATATATATAAAATTACAAATATAAAAGAAGAAACTAAAGATATGGAAATAGCGAAGCAGGAAATTATAGAAGATGAGTGCACGGAGGAATATGAATATTTAGAACAAATAAAAGCTACAAATGCGCAGAAAGAGAAGATATCTCCTAATGCAAAGATTATAACAAAAATATATTATGATTTTTGTGGACATACTGTAAAAGATATAGATACAGTGAGTGAGAAATATATAAATTTAACTAAAGATGAATTTGCTGAAGAATACAAAGAGTGGGAGATTGAAAAATTTTCAAATGACGAAATTGTATTAAAAAAGACCAAAGAAGGAATATGCAATGAGCACTATATAATAAAAGAAAAAGATGGATATGTAGCAGTATATTCATTGGATGAAAACGAAAATGAGATACTATCAGATATAACAGAAATATCAACACAGTTTTTACCTAACACAGATTTAGAAAAGCTACAAAGTGGAATACGTGCATATGGCAAAGAAAGTTTGTATAGCTTGCTAGAAGATTTTGAATAGAAAAAAAGTGGTACTTTTTATGCACCACTACAAAAAATGTAAATATCTTAAATGATATTTACATTTCTTTTCTATGCAACTATTGCATTTATTTTTTTTGCTAAATTAGATTTTTTTCTAGCTGCTGTGTTTTTCTTAATAACACCTTTTGTGCAAGCTTGATCTATTTTCTTTGTTGCATCAACAAAAAGATTTTTAGCTTCTTCAGCTTTTCCTTCTGCTATAGCTGCTTCTACTTTTTTTACAGCTGTTCTATATCCAGTTTTTATCATATTATTTTGTGATGTTTTCTTTTCAATAACACTAACTCTTTTTATAGCTGATTTAATATTTGGCATGTATTTTGCACCTCCTCTAAGACTAGAATAATCTGACTTCAACTATTTTACCATATAATAGAAAAAAAATCAACTACAAAATTCAAAAAATACAAAAGTTTTTTTGTAAGTGTAATACAAGGTTGGTGTAGACAATATGAAAAAAATAGTATATATTATATAAAGATGTTTTTTGCTTAGGAGGACATATGGAATATAAATTTGATGATTTAAGAAAAAAGTATAAAGAGTTTATATATCATTCATATGAGATAAAAGAAAATAGTGATACTCTTATAATAAAATATGAGTTTGAAATACCAGGTTTATCAAGATTTGAACCAAAAATAGTTATCCAAAAAAAGAATATAAAATTTGAATCAGTAGATAATGATTTTGTAAGATATATAGTATTTAACTTAGGTATGGTGGAACTTATTAGCTATTGGAAGTGTGTTTGCCCAACAAATGTGATTGTTAAATGTGGATATTTGAATAATGAACAAATACAATGGTTTAAAAAATTATATTATTATGGATTAGGAGAGTATAGGTACATAAATAATATAAAAATAACACAAGATGAAATGATGAATATATTTATTGAAGGCAAAAAAGAAAATATTGCAGCTTCTAAATTAAATAGGATGGGTGCGATTATACCAGTGGGTGGTGGAAAAGATTCAACGGTTACCCTAGAACTATTAAAAGAACATAAACAAGAAAATTATTGTTTAATTATAGGTTCGAAAGAACCATCAATGAAATGTGCTGATATTGCTGGATATGAAAATAATAGAATAATAGAGATATCAAGGATAATAGATGAAAATATTAAGAAATTAAATAGTGAAGGATACTTGAATGGTCATACACCTTTTTCTGCAATGCTTGCATTTTTATCATATTTGGTTGCGTATTTAACAGGTAAAAAATATATTGCACTATCTAATGAATCTAGTGCTAACGAGAGCAATGTTGAAGGGGAAAAAATAAACCATCAGTATTCAAAAAGTTATGAATTTGAACAGGATTTTAGAGAATATGTAAGGGAATATTTATCAGATGAAGTACAATATTTTAGTATGCTAAGACCGATAAATGAGTTACAGATTGCTATGTTATTTGCAAAAAATGAGAAATATCATAAAATCTTTAGAAGTTGTAATGTGGGAAGCAAACAAATACCATGGAAGTGGTGTTGTAATTGCCCTAAATGCTTATTTGTGTATTGCATTTTAAGTCCATTTTTATATAAAGATAAATTAATAAATATATTTGAAGAGGATATGTTTGAAAAGAAAGAATTGCTAAACACTTTTATAGAATTATGTGGATATGGCAAAAATAAGCCTTTTGAATGTGTAGGAACATATGAAGAAATAAACTTTGCAATAACTAAAACTATATTGAAATTAGAAAAAGAAGATAAAAAATTACCATATATGTTAGAGTATTATAGAAAAAATTATAAATTAGCAGAAATAAGTGATAAATTGATAAAACAGTATAATAAAGAAAATAATTTGCCTAAAGAATTTGCTGATATTCTATATAAGCAGATTGAGGAGGAATAATGTTAAGTAAACTACTAAAATATTTAAAAGATAAAAAAATATTAATTTTGGGTTTTGGAGTGGAAGGAAAATCAACATATTCATTTGTTAGAAAATATTTTCCAGATAAACATATTACTGTTTGTGATAGAAAAGAAAATTTTGAAGATGAATTAAAAGAAGATAAGAATGTAGAATGTATTCATAATGACGAATATTTAAAACGAGTAAATAAATATGATATAATATTTAAAACACCAGGAATATCTTTTAAAAATGTTGATATTACTTCGTTTGAACAGAAAATAACTAGTCAATTAGAATTAGTTTTAGATTATATAGATATTTATACAATAGGAATAACTGGAACTAAAGGAAAAAGTACAACTAGCTCTTTAATAAATTATGTATTACAGCAAAATGGTAAAAATTCAATTCTTTTAGGCAATATTGGAATACCAATATTTGAGCATCTTGATGAAATAACTAAGGATACTATTTTAGTATTAGAGTTATCTTCACATGCATTAGAATATATTAGAAAATCACCTAACATTGCAATTTTATTAAATGTATTTGAAGAACATTTAGATCATTATAAATCGCTTGATTCATATGTAAATGCGAAATATAATATTTTTAAATATCAGAAAAAGACTGATTATGCAATATATAATATTGATAATGAAATAATTAGTAAAAAGGCAGTGTTAACTAATGCAAAAAAAATACCAGTATCAATGAAAAATGATATGGAAGTTGAGTTAAGATTAGTTGGAAATAAAATTTATTATAAAGATTCAGTAATATATATAGATGATAATAAAAGACATATACTTGGAAATCATAATTTAAATAATATAATGTTTGTACTTATGGTAAGTATTATTTTAAATTTGGATTATAAGAAAACTAAACAGGCAATAGATGAATTTATGCCACTAGAACATAGAATGGAATATGTAGGAAAATTTGATGGTATAGAATATTATAATGATTCTATTGCGACTATACCACAAGCTACGATAAATGCAATTGAAACTCTACAAAATGTGAATACATTAATTGTAGGAGGTAAAGATAGAGGTGTAAATTTACAAGAATTAATTGATTATTTGAATAATAATAAGATAGAGAATATTATTTGTTTACCCAAAACAGGAGAATATATTGCCAATGAGATTAAAGGCAAAAAAGTATATTTAGTAGACAATTTAAATCAGGCAGTAAAAATAGCTAAAGATAAAACTGCTAAAGGTACAATATGCTTGCTATCACCAGCAGCATCAAGCTATGGATATTTTAAGAATTTTGAAGAAAGAGGAAATATATTTAAAGCATTAGTAAAACAATAAAAGAATATTTTAATATAATATATTATAGGGGCACGATGTAGCGTGCCTCTTGTTTTATAATAAAGAAGTTTTATTTTGTGAATGAAAATTGGCTAAATAATTTTTAAAATTTTTCAAAATCCTATTGACAGTTGAATATGTATTCAATTATAATAAATACAGTTGAACAAGTATTCAATCGAATGAGGTGATGGTGATGGAAAAAAATGTAGAGCAATGCGATTGTGAAATTATTCATAATGATATATTAGAGAAGGTAAGAAAGCAGATGCCTGATGATAATGATATATATGATTTGTCTGATTTTTTTAAAATATTGGGTGATAGTACAAGGGCAAAAATTATGTGGGCTCTAGATCAAAATGAAATGTGTGTATGCGATTTGGCAATATTGTTGAATATGACTAAATCAGCGATTTCACATCAACTAGGTACATTAAGAGAGAATAACTTGGTAAAATTTAGAAGAGAAGGAAAGATGGTTTTTTATTCTTTGTCTGATTATCATGTTAAGGAAATTTTTGAAAAAGGTATGGAACATATTAAGGAATAAACCATAAATTAAATTATAGAATGGAGGATTTTTTATGAAGGTAAAATATATATTAGAGGGATTAGATTGTGCAAATTGCGCTGCAAAAATAGAAGATGAAGTATCAAAAATAGAAGGGATAAATAGTGCTAGTGTAAGTTTTATGACTACGAAGATGGTATTGGAAGTAATAGATGAAAATAGTGAATTAATATTAGAAAAGGTACAAAAAACAGTAAAAAAATTAGAACCAGATGTACAGTTAAAAAGAATTTAATGTAGCTATAAAACAATTTTAATTTATTTTACAAAAGGAGTATTTTATGAGTAAAAATAAAAAAGAGATAATAAAGATATGCATTAGTATTATATTATTAATTACTGCAACAATTTTAAATAATATTAATGAGTATTTGAGATTAGCATTATATATCTTAAGTTATATATTTGTAGGAAAAAATGTGGTTGTAAAAGCTGTTAAAAATATTTTTAATAAACAATGGATGGATGAAAATTTTCTTATGACGATATCTACAATAGGAGCATTTTGCACACAAAAGTATTCAGAAGCTGTTGTAGTTATGGTATTATATCAAATTGGAGAATTGTTTCAGAATTATGCAGTTAATAAATCAAGAAAATCAATTCAAAGCTTGATGAATATTAGACCAGATTATGCAAATGTACTAAGAAATGAAAAAATAGAAAGAGTAGACCCAGATGAAGTGGATATAGATGAAATAATAGAGATAAAATCAGGAGAAAAAGTTCCACTAGATGGCATTGTAATAGAAGGAAGTTCAATGTTAGATACATCTTCTTTAACAGGAGAATCTGTGCCAAGAAGGGTTGAAGTGGGAAATGAAATATTAAGTGGATGCATAAATAAAAATGGATTATTAAAAGTAAAAGTAACTAAAAAATATGAGGAATCAACAGTTAGTAAAATTTTAGATTTAATTGAAAATGCAACTGCAAAAAAATCTAAATCTGAAAACTTTATTACAAAGTTTTCAAGGTATTATACACCGATAGTTGTAATATTAGCTATAATGCTAGCTCTAATACCTCCTATTGTTTTACAATCTTCTTTTAGCATATGGTTTGCAAGAGCATTAACATTTTTAGTAATATCATGCCCTTGTGCTTTAGTTATATCTGTTCCTTTAAGTTTCTTTGGAGGAATAGGTGGAGCTGCAAAGCACCGGAATACTGGTAAAAGGAAGTAATTATTTAGAGGCAATTTCTAAAGTTGATACAATAGTAATGGATAAAACAGGAACTATTACCAAAGGCATATTTAAAGTTCAAAAAATAAACGCAATAGATATAAGTGAAAATGAATTGCTAGAGATGACAGCATATGCGGAATATAATTCAAATCATCCTATTTCTGTATCATTGAAAAATGAATATAAAGGAGAAATTGATACGTCAAAAATATCAGAAATAGAGGAGATTACAGGATTAGGTGTAAAAGCATGTGTTTTTGAAAAAAACATTTTGGTAGGAAACTCAAAGTTAATGAAGGAAAATAAAATTAATTTTGAAGAGAGTGATGAAATTGGAACTATAGTATATGTAGCTATAGAAAATAAGTATGTCGGATATATTGTGATTGCAGATGAAATAAAAGAAGATGTACAAAAAGCAATAAAAGATATGAAGAAAATGGGAATAAAAAATACTATAATGTTAACAGGAGATAAGTTTGAAATTGCAAATTCAGTAGGGAAAACAGTTGGAATAGATGAAGTATATGCAGAGCTATTGCCTACAGATAAATTTGAAAAATTAGAAGAAATTCTAAAAAATGAAGAAGATGGTAAAAAGGTTGCATATATAGGAGATGGAATAAATGATGCACCTTCACTAGCTAGGGCAGATGTAGGAATCGCAATGGGAGGAATTGGCAGTGATGCTGCAATAGAAGTAGCAGATGCAATTATTATGACAGATGAAATATCCAAGATATCAACTGCAATAAATATTTCTAAAAAAACTTTAAAAATAGTGAAACAAAATATAATTTTTGCAATAGGAATAAAAATATTGGTACTAATACTTGGAGCCGTTGGAATATCTACAATGTGGGAAGCGGTATTCGCAGATGTAGGAGTATCTGTAATTGCCATAATAAATGCAATGAGAACATTAAAATATAGCAAAAGCACTTAGAGTTCTGATTCTAAGTGCTTTTATAGTATTTGTGCTAATGGTTATTTGCTAAAAACAAAGAGATATCCTTAGAGACAAATTGATTTGCTACATCATTAATAAATTCTAATAGAGTATCATATTCTAACAGGATTCCGCTATAAGAAGCTTTACAAGATAGATAACCAGCTAATTCTTCTCTCCATGTTTTACTATTACGTATGTCAAAAGCTGTAATACCAGTTTCAGGTAAGATAGAGGGAATAGAATTTAAAAGTTCGTTGGATATATATCCATCTCGCAAAATTAAATGATTAATTTCTGTATAAGCTCCATATAGTCCTTTATTCGAGAAAAAGTCATGAGTACTCCATTTACAATTGTTATTTGGATTTATTACTAACATATCATCTATATCCCAAATAAAATTTGGAATAAGAAAATTTTTAATGAAATAATAATCCAAATATAGGTGGCAAAATGCACCGAATCTTAAGGAATTATCCAATGCAAATAGAACTTTTTGTGCTCTTTGAATGTTAGGTATTGCCAGACAAACAATAGGAGTATGAATTTGAAAGTGAGAACTTGTTTTGTCAACTGCTAAATCAGGTAGTATATTGCCTGAAAGAAAATCTATCCGATTCAAATTAAAGGATAGAGTTAATTTCCGGTATACCTTTTCGGCAAACATTAAATGGCACAACATACCAGGCATAAATATTCCTCCTTTTATATTTGTAGGAAATAGTAATATGTATAAATATACACATATTATAATTGTACATAAAACGAACATAGCTATAATAGCACCATACATAAGTGATGTCAAATGATAGATGTAAATAAGTTTTAATATTTTCATTTGACTTGGTAGTGAATAACTTATATAATGATATAAATTATGATAGAGGAGATTGGATATGGGGTTACGTTTAATATATGGCAGAGCTGGAACAGGAAAAAGTCAGTATTGCTTTGACAAAATAAAAGAATATATAGATAAAAATAATAAAATATATATAATTACTCCAGAACAATTTTCTTTTACAGCAGAGCAAAAATTGTTAGAAACATTAAATTCAAAGAGTGTAATTAATGCAGAAGTTATAACTTTTAATCGTATGGCAGATAGAATATTTACAGAAGTACGGACGGAATTGATACTGTACATTTAACTAAAGCTGGAAAAGCAATGCTTATACATAGTATATTAAAAGAACAAAAGAAGAATTTAAAATTCTTGGGTAATACAGATGAAAATGTTTCTGTTGTATCGAGAACTTTTAAAGATTTTAAAAAGCATAATGTCTCTGTTGGAATGTTAGAAGAAACTACTAAAAAAATAGAAGATAGATACTTATTGGCAAAATTGAATGATATTAATTTAATTTATAATGCATATGAAGAAAATATGAAAAACAAATATGTAGATGAAGATGATATATTAACTATATTAGAAAGTAAAATAGAAAAAAGTGAGATGTTTAAGAATTCTGTAATATATATTGATGAATTTGCAGGTTTTACTAAACAAGAATATATGATAATTACTAGTCTATTAAGAATTGCAAATGAGGTCAATGTTACAGTGTGTACTGATGTTATAGATATACCTAAATTACCTGATACAGATATATTTTACTCGAACAAAGAAACTGCAGAGACACTAATAAAATGTGCATTAGATGCAAATGCAGAAATTTTAGAACCAATAGAGTTAAAAAATGGTAATAGATTTAAAAGTCAAGAACTTAAGCATTTAGAAAAAAATATATATGAGGTAAAATATGAAAAATACGATAAGCAGAATGAATATATAAGTTTGTTCTTGGCAAGTAATCCTTATTCTGAAATTGAATATGTTGCTAGAAATATAATAAAATTAGTTAGAGATAAAAAAATGAGATTTAAAGATGTTGCTGTTATTACTAAGAATGTAAATACATATTCTTCTTTAATAAAAGCAATATTTAAAAAATATGAAATTCCGGTGTTTATTGATGAAGAAAAAGAGTTAAGTCAAAATGTTCTGATAAAATATGTATTATCTATATTTGATATTTTTTCTAACAATTGGTCTTACGAAAGCATATTTAATTATATAAAAACTGGTTTTCTAGGTTTAGATAAGAATAGCATTTTCGAATTAGAAAATTATTGCATTAAATATGGAATTAAAGGTAAAAAGTGGTATGAAGATGATTGGAAATATGGGATAGATGAAGAAAAAATAGAACAAATGAATAGTCTTAGAAAAACTGTAGTAGAGCCATTAATTTCATTTAGAGATAAGCTTAATAGAAATAAAACTGTAAAGCAAGTAAGTAAAGAATTATATGATTTTTTACTTAGAAATAATGTTTATGATGTGATGAAGGTAAAAATAGAATATTTACAAAGCATAAATGAAATTGACATGGCAAATGAATATGAAGCTAGTTTAAAATTGTTAATTGATTTATTAGATGAAATTGTTTTGATATTTGGAGATAATCAAATTAGTTTTGATAATTATAAAGAAATGATGAAAATAGGATTTTTAAATAGTAGCTTAAAAAATATTCCGGCAACATTAGATGAAGTAATTGTAGGAGATGTAGATAGATCAAGAAGTCATAAAGTAAAAGCAATATTTATAATAGGGTTAAACGATGGGGTTTTTCCAAGTGTTAATAAAGACGAAGGATTTCTAAATGATGAAGACAGAAGTATTTTAAAAGAAAATGATATAGAAATAGCAAAAGGTACTAAAGAACAATTATATGAAGATCAATTCAATATTTACAAAGCATTTACTACAGCAGAGGAAAAATTATTTTTATCATATCCATCATCAGACACAGAATCAAAGGCACTTAGAACATCAATTATAGTATCTAAAATAAAAAAGATTAATCCAAATTTAGTTGAAAATAGTGATGTTATATCTGAGAACCCAGAGATAATTATTGAATCTAATACGTTTGATGAATTATTAACTAATATTAGAACATATAATAATGGAGAAACGATAGATGATGTTTGGTTTAATGTATATAATTTATATAAGGAAAACGAAAATTGGAAATATAAACTTAGTAAGGCAATAGAAGGATTTGGCTATACCAATAAGGCAGAACAAATAAAATCAGAATATATAGATAGATTATATGGAAATACTCTAAAAACCAGTGTATCAAGGCTAGAACAATACAAAAAATGTCCATTTTCATTTTATTTAAAATATGGTTTAAACGTATCTGAGAAAGAAACAAATAAAATTCAAGCTGTAGATACAGGGTCTTTTATGCATGAAGTTATAGATGAGTTCTTTGATACAGTAAAATCAAAAGAAATGAATATAAGGGATATTACGAGAGAGAATGTAAGACAAATTGTGAATAACATAATTGAAGAAAAATTAAACTTAAAGAAAAATTATATATTTACGAGTACTCCTAAATTTATTGTCTTAACTAATAAACTTAAAAAAGTTATTTTAAAATCCATAGAATATATTATTTATCAGCTGGCAATAAGCAATTTTAGTATATTGGGAAATGAAATGTCTTTTTCAAATGGTGGGGAGTATCCTCCAATAGTATTGCAATTAGAGGATGGAAAAAAAGTTGAAATAACAGGAAAGATAGATAGAGTAGATATTGCTAAGAATGCTGATGGAAAATATATAAGAATAATAGATTACAAATCTTCTGCTAAAAATATTGAATTAAATCAAGTTGTTGTTGGATTACAAATTCAGTTACTTACATATATGGATGCTATAACAAGAATTGAAGATGTAATGCCTGCTGGAATACTATATTTTAATTTAATTGAACCGTTTATAAAGAATAATAGAAATCTTACAGATGAAGAAATTGAAGAGGAAATAAAAAAACAGTTCAAAATGAAAGGATTAATTTTAGCAGATATAAATGTCATCAAGATGATGGATAATTCTTTAAATAAGGGATATTCTAGTGTTTTACCAGCATATATAGATAAAGATGGAAATGTAAGTGAAAATAGATCAAGTATTGCAACAAAGGAAGAATTTGAAAAGATGCAGAAGTATATTAATCGATTAATTAAACAGATATCAAGAGAAATTCTTAAAGGGAAAATAGAAATAAAGCCTTGTTATGATGCTAAAACAAAGAGTACTCCTTGTGAGTATTGTTCATATAAATCTATTTGCAGGTTTAATGCAAATGAAAATGAGTATGAGTATATAGGAAATTTATCTAAAGAAGAATGTATGGATAGAATGGATAATATACTGTAGCATTGCAAGAAATAAAAATGTAGAGCCAAGTGATTGTGCACAATAGGAGGAAAATATGCGAGGAACAAAATTATACATAGATTTAAAAGCTATAGATTTTAATTTAAAAAGTATAAAATCAAAATTAAAAGAAAAAACACAAATAATGCCTGTAATTAAAGCAACTGCATATGGGACAGGGGATATAGGATTAAAAGATGTTTTATTAGATAATGGTATAGATATTGTAGCTGTTGCATTAACAGAAGAAGGTGTAAATTTGCGAAATAATGATTTTAGAATGCAAATAGTGATTTTAAATCAGCCATTACAAGAAGAAATACCATATATAGTTGAGAACAACTTAACTCCCGGAATTGCAGTACTAGATTTTGCAAAATGTTTAAATGAAACTGCAAAAGAAAAGCAAAAAATTATTAATGTTCATGTGGAAGTTGATACTGGCATGGGAAGAGTTGGGGTAAAACCTAAAGATGTTCTTAATTTTGTAAAAGAATTAAAAAAGTTGAGTAATATAAATGTAGAAGGGTTATATACTCACTTTTCATCAGCAGATAGTTCAGTTGAATATACAAAGCAACAAATAGAAAAATTTGAATTTGCAATAAATGAGTTAAAAAGAGAAAATATAACACCTAAATATATTCATGCATGTAATAGTGCAGGAATAATATGTTATCCTGAGGCACATTATAATTTAGTAAGACCTGGAATAAGTATATATGGATATTATCCAGAAGAATCAATGAAAGATAAGTTGAAACTAAAACCAAGTGCAAAATTGAAATCAAAGATATCTTTTATAAAAGCTGTAGAAGAGGGGACAAATATTAGTTATAATAGAAGATTTACAACTAGCAGAAAATCTGTAATTGCAACAGTACCAATCGGTTATGCAGATGGAATAAGAAGAACCTTGACAAATAAAGGTAAAGTATATGTAAGAGGTAAATTTGCTCCTATTGTTGGTACTGTATGTATGGATAGCTTTATGATAGATGTAACAGATGTGCCAGATGCAAAAATAGGAGATGAAGTTGTTATATTCGATAATGAGAATATAACTCTAGAGGAACTAGCAGAAGCATGTAACACAATTAATTATGAGATTTTAAGTTGTATTTCTAATAGAGTTCCAAGAAATTATGAACTTTAGGAACAGTTCTTAAAGTTCATTTAGGAGGTACTGATTTGACAGATTTATCTAATGAAAATATTATTCATATTAAGGAAAATGGACTTGAATATTTGCAATTTAAAAGATTGCTAGAATATAAAGATATTTTAACTCATTGTTTTACATTAAAACCATTAGACTTTGGTGACAATAGTAACTATGAAGCAAAAAAGGATATTATAGCTAATAATTATAAAATAATATGTGATGAGTTAGAGATAGATTATAAAAATATAGTAAGACCATATCAAACACATACAAATATAGTAAAAAAAGTTGAAGATGAAAAAGGAATATTTATAGATGAACTTATAGATGTGGATGGGCTTATAACTAATGCACCAAGCAAAGCCTTAAGTTTAACTTTTGCTGATTGCACACCAATTTACTTGTTTGATCCAATAAAAAAAGTTATTGGAGATATTCATTCTGGATGGCAAGGAACAGTAAAACAAATTGCTAAAAAATCTATAGAGAGAATGATTGAAGTATATAAATGTAATCCAAAAGATATAATTTGTGCAATAGGTCCAACAATAAGACAATGCCATTTTGAGGTAGAAGATGATGTAAAAGAAAAATTTTATAATGAGTTTAGTCATATAAGCGGTATAATAAATGTTGGTAAACCAAAGCAAGGAAAACAGAAATATTATATAGATACAGTGAAGATAAATAAAGTGATGCTAATGGAAATGGGAGTTAAAGAAGAAAATATAATAGATAGCCAAATTTGTACGGTTTGCAATTCTAACTTAATTCATTCATATAGAACAGAAGGAAAGTTAGCTGGTAGAAATACGGCAATTATTATGCTAAAATAAACATAACTATTTCAAAGGTATTAATTAATGAAAGGAAGTAAAGAACATGATACCAAAGAAATTACAAAAAGGTGATATAATAGGAATTATTGCACCATCAAATCCAGTAACTGAAAAAAGCATGAAAGATATTAATAATTCAATAAAATTATTAGAGGAAAATGGATATAAAACAAAAATGGGAAAACATTTATTAGATAATGATTTTGGATATAGTGCTAGCCCAGAGCATAAAGCAGAAGATATAAATTTGATGTTTGCAGATAAAGATATAAAGATGATATTTTGTGCAACAGGAGGATTTAATTCTAATTCTATGTTCGATTATATAGATTATGAATTGATAAAGAATAATCCAAAAATAATATGTGGATTTAGTGATAGCACAAGTATACTAAATGCAATATATGAAAAGACAGGGCTTATTACTTTTCATGGACCAACATTCAAATCATTAACAACATGGGAAACTGATTATGGATTTAGGGAAGTTATAAAAAGGTTTGAAAAGGGTAGCTTAGAGTTAGGTGAGTCTGAGGATAAATATATGACAATAAATAAAGGTGAATGCACAGGAATATTAATCGGAGGAAATTTAAGTTTAGTTTCTAGAATGGTATGTGGAAAATATAGTGTAAATTTTAATGGAAAAATATTATTCATAGAAGATTTAGGGTTAGAATCTCCTGCTGGAATGATAAGCAATTATTTATACTATATGAAACAAAATGGAGTATTTGATGAGATTTGTGGAATATGGGTTGGAAATTATGAAACAGAGTCAGGGACAAGCTTAGAAGAGATTTTGTTACAAGTGTTGGGGAATAGATATAAATTCCCAATTATAAAATCTAATAATTTTGGTCATACAGAAAAGAAGACGGTAATACCAATAGGAACAAAAGCAAAGATTGATACAACGAAAGACATAAAAATAGAATTATTAGAAAAGTGTGTGGAGTAAAATATAAAGTGCATGATTGTGCACTAATAAAGGGAGCAATGAAATGTATAGTACTTGGGAAGAATTAGAAGAAGCATGTAAAAATTGTAGGAAATGTAAATTATGCAATAATAGAAACAATGTTGTAGTTGGAACAGGAAACAGAAATGCTGAGTTGATGTTTATTGGAGAAGGACCACGGAGCGGACGAGGACAGAGAAGGCATTCCTTTTGTTGGAAAAGCAGGGAAGTTAATGAATATGGCATTCGAAGGAATTGGGATAAATCGAGAAGAAGTGTATATAGCTAATATTGTAAAATGTAGACCACCAGGAAACAGGAATCCAGAAAAGGATGAGGCTACAGCTTGTTTAGATTACTTAAGAAGTCAAGTGATATTAGTACAACCTAAGATAATTGTATTGCTTGGAAGTGTTGCGTTAAAAAATATTTTAGGTGAAGAATATGGAATTACAGCAAGTAGGGGAAAATGGGTAGAGAAAAAACAAATAAAATATATGCCAACATGGCATCCAGCGGCATTACTTAGAGATGAAAATAAAAAAATGGACTTTTGGAAAGATTTAAAAGAAGTTAAAAATAAACTTGGAATATGATTATATTCCAAGTTTATTTATTATCTGAATATTTTGCATAATTTTTTTCGATATTTTCTTTATTAATATAAAATAATTTTTTAACTTTTTGAATAAATTTTTTAAACAGTTTTATGAAACTTAATGAATTATCTATTATGGCAAGACTTTGATTTATATTTCTGTATTCAACCATATTGCCATTTGCTTCTAAAAGTTCTCTTACTGATTCTAAGGCTATCATAGTATTACAATAAAATTCGTTATAAAAATTATAATCATCTGAATAGCATAAAATATCTTTAAAATTATATAATTTGTTTTGAAATTCTTTGACATCTTCTAAAGTTGATATAGTGTTAAATTCATGAGTAAAGCAACTTTGTATAATTAAATTTTGAGTATCAAAAAATACTTTTTTAATTGCATTTTTTCTGTTTGCAATAAGTCTATTTAATAATGTTATGTCTTTTTGTTTTTCTGCATTTAATAATTCCATAGAAAAGTAATATAAGTCATCTTCTAATTTTAGTAATTTATCTAAATTAATTTCTATTGTATCATATGTTTTTTTATTAGAACATGAGATGAAGGTGTTTTTAAATATATCGTTTGAATTTAAAGTACTTTGGTATAGTGGGTAAGTACCTGTAAAATATAACATTTCTGTTAATAAAGCACATTGCAAAGGATAACAGTCTGGACTGATAGTGTTTATATAGATGTCGTAATATTTACAAGTTTCAAAGTCTATACCTTGTGCTGTTGAAGCCATTAACTGAACGGCAGCTTCGTTGATAGCCGTTCCCCAATTACCTAATTCATATAATCCAAGTCTTGTTAATTTACCATATTTATTTTTTTGAACTTGTAAGAAATGAATGCATTCATGAAGTGCGAATATTGAATTTTCAGATATTGATAAATCTATATTTTCATTAAAATATATAGAATTGTTTGTGTATAAATATTTTGCACTGGCAGAATCTGAAGGCATTTGGGCTAAATACATATTAATTCTAGAAATTAAAGAAAATAAATCGTCATAATTCATCAGATATTCTGAAAAAGATTTACTAATTTTATCAGAAATATTTTTAGCGATTCGATTAACTTCAAGAGTATCTAATTTTCGAACAATTGAAATTCCTTCCTTTTTTAAAATAGAATCAACAGACATAATTTCCCTCCATAATACTTACATTATACAGTAATTTTATGTAAAGTCTATTTCAATTTCATTAAGAATATGTTACAATTATATTACACGGACTAATAAAATGTAATGTAAATATAATAAACAATATAGAGTATAGTTCCCTAGATAGTTATTAACGATATGCAAATGATGATGTTGATTTATATAAATATATTATTATAATTAGTTATATATATTTAAAATATATTAGGAGGATTTAATGAAAAAAAGTAGTGTAACGAAAATAGTTTTTGTAATATTTATTACACTAGTATTATTAATTGGAACAAAAACTTTAGCATTTTATACAGAAGATGTGATTGAAAATATAAATTATACCGATGAATATGAAAAATGGTTAAATTTATCTGATGAAGAAAAACAAAATTATATAATGCCAAGAAAATATGCTATAAGTGTATATGACGATGCAAATTATTATTCTAGAATTAGTACACTAAGATCATCATTAATATCTTCAAAATTAATGATTTCAAACTATGATAGTTATGATTTAAGGGATGATATAAAAATAACTGTTAGAAACCAAGAAGGAACAGGTCAATGTTGGGCATTTTCAATAAATAGTATATTGGAATCAAATATAGAAAAAATAACTGGAAAAGATTCACCATTGTATTCTGCTAGATATACAGAGTATGCAACATCAAAAACTTTTTTAGATGGAAAAAATAATGATTCATTTAACAGAGAAGTTGGAGATGGAGGATTTGCTGAAATTGCATTGGGATTATATACAAGTGGAAAAGGACCGGTATTAGAAGAAGACTTTCCGTTTGAAAATAATTCAAATAAAATAAATTTATCTGATATAAAAGGATTAGAAAGTCAAAAGCAAGTAAAAGAATATGTAAGGTTTCCTGGAATATACAAAACTTATAATAATGGGAATGTAATTTATAAAGATTCGTTAAATAATAATTATACATCTAATGAAGTAAAACAAATAAGGGATAAAATAAAAAAACACATAATAAATTATGGTGGAGTAGTATCTCAAACTTATGGTGTTGGAGGAGTTACTCAAAGTGCTAGCAAATATTATAATAATCCAAGCAAGGTTATGAAATCAACAGCATATTTTTGCAACAATTCATCATTGATTGCAGATCACCAAATTACTATTATTGGTTGGGATGATAATTATGCTGTAACTAATTTCAATGAAGAGTATAGACCAAGTACACCAGGAGCATATATTGTATTAAATTCATGGGGAGAAAATTTTGGAGATAATGGTGTATATTATATTTCTTATGAGGATTGTTTTATAGAGAAAGATATTTTAGGAATTGTTAATACAACAGATATAAGTTATGATAATATTTATCAATATGACGAATTAGGAAATAATTATATTATTTCGGCTAAAAATGATATATATGGAGCCAATGTATTTGAAAGAAAGCAAAGAGAACAAAAAGAATGGTTAACTCAAGTTAGTGTGTCAAGTTTAGTAGATATAACTTGTGATGTCTATGTAAATCCTAGCAGTGGAGAGCTAAATCCAAAAAAATTCGAAAAAGTGGCAAGTAATGTGGAAATAAAAAATGGATATTATACATTGGATTTAGAAAAGTCAATAAAGTTAACAGGAGATAAGTTTGCTGTAATTGTAAAATATATTTCAGATGAAAGTGGTAAATCATATTTGGGATTAGAATATCCAGACGGATATTATTGGAATACAGCTACAGCTGAAAAAGGACAGAGTTATATTTCTATAGATTCAGAAAATTGGGATGATATTATGGAGTTGTCATCGTCCACAGTAATACCTGCAAAATCAAATTTATGCATAAAAGCTTTTACAGAATATAAAAACGATGAATTAAATTATTTTGAAATAAATAATTTTACAGTAGATGATGAATATATATATGGTATATCTCCAAAAACTAAATTAAACGAATTAACTAATAATATTTATACAAATATGGAATACTATGTATATAATTCTAATAATGAAATTGCAAAACAAGATGATTTCGTTGCAACAGGAATGAAAATACAAAATAGTGAAAAAACTTACAAAGTGGTTGTACTAGGTGACTTAAATGGAGATGGAAAAATAACTATAACTGATGTAGTTAAAGAAAGATTACATGTATCAAATATAAGTAGTTTAAAGGATGAATTTCTAAAAGCAGCGGATGTAAATAATGATAAAAAAGTAACAATAACCGACTTAGTAATAATAAATTTAGCAAGCTTAAATATAAGAAAAATATAATTTATGATAAAAAATATCAAAAAATGTTGATTTATTTTTTAAAAACGTTTATAATAATATAGAATTATAATTATACAAAGGAGTAATGATATGAAAAGTAAAAAGATTTTATTAGTAATTTTGATAACTTTAGTGATTGTTATATCTAATATAAGTTTTGTATATGCAGATAGTTTTAATGTAAAATTAACATCTGATAAACAAAATTATGCAGCAGGTCAAACTGTTATTGTAAAAGTTTCTTTATCAGACATTGATTCTAGTATAGGTTTATACGGATTAAGTGGTGTATTAGAGTATGATACAAATATATTTGAACCAATAACTTCAGATGGAACAGGAAATATAACAAGTACAGCATCAGGAATAACATCATTGAATAATTGGGGAAATCCTACATTTAATTCATCATCTAATGAGTTTTCAGTACTTACAACATCTCCAACAAAAAGTAACCAAAGCATAATGCAAATATCATTAAAAGTAAAAGAAGGAGCTCAATTAGGAAAAGCAGTTGTAATGTTAAGAGAGTTACAAGCTAGCAATGGCGCAGATGATATAGATACTTCACCAGTTACATTAAGTATTAATATAAAAGATCCAAGTGAAGTAGATGATGGAAATATTCCTACTATTGTTACTACACCATCACCATCACCATCACCATCAGCAAAACCTACAACTAGACCTACAGCAAAAACTACACCAACACCAGTTGTAAAAACAACACCAACTCCAAGTGGAAAATTACCTCAAACAGGTGTGGAAGATTATGCTATGCCAGTATTATTAGGAGCATTAGTTATTAGTTTAATATCATATATTGCATATAGAAGATATAAAGATATTTAGTATAAGAAAGGACACTGTTAGGTGTCCTTTTTGAATAAATTTTAATTATGGGTGTATATATAAATTGCAGTTATGTTAAAGCAAGAATTTAAACAAATTTATATATGCACCCTATAATTTGTGCATTTATCAATAAAAAACCTTTAATAAACATAAAATATATGATATAATTATAAAGTATGGAGGTATATAAATTATGAAAAGTTTAAAAAGATATTTAATACTTTTAATAATTATATTTGCAATAATATTATTAGGAACAAAATCTAAGGCTACTTTGGTAAAGGAATATGATTTTAATAGAGAAACTTTAAAAGCAAATAATATATCTGGTATATGTAAAATATACATAGATGGAGAAGCTCGTTATTATAAGAAAAATTTAACAGGTGTATATGCAGAAAATGTAAAACAAGAAGAAGTAGAAACATTAAGAGCTAGTATAAAACAAACAATAAACTCTTTAAAAAGCGGAGAATACTTAATGAGTAAAATTTTAAAGAGCGATACTTATTATGATGCAGAAAATAAGGAATTTTGTTATAAAAGAGATGCTGCAAGTGTTAGTACAGACACATTAACTAAAGTTATAGTGGTTGGATATAATGATAATTATGAATTTAAAAGTAATTTAAGTTCTTCTAAAGGGGCATATATAGTAAAAAAGGTTGGAGAAACAGAAGAATTTTATGTATCTTATGAAGATTCATGGGTTGAGGCAGAATTAAGCGAAATGTGTGACGCAAACAGTATTGAATTGGATAAATCAAGTATAGAAGTTAAAGTAGGGGAAACTGTTGAAGTAAAATATAATGTATTGCCAGAAAATGCAATATCAAAAAGTGTATCTGTATCATATACAGACAATATTGAAATAGATACAACAACTGCTGGAACTGTAAAAATAAAGGGGTTAACAAAAGGAGACGCATATATAATAGTAAAATTGAAATCTAACAAAGAGATAACAGCCAAATGTGATATAAAGGTAGTATCAGATACAAGTGAACCAACACCAACTCCATCAGATGAAAATATATCTAGTAACAAATATTTAATAAATGTGGAACAAAAATATATATCTAGGGTAAAACCAAAAGTTAGTATAAATGATTTTAAATCTAATATAATATGTAATGTTGAATATAGAATAAATGATAAAAATGGAACAGTAGTTTCTGATGCAGATACTTTAGTATCTACAGGAATGAAATTAAAAACAGAAAAACAGGAATATACAATAGTAGTAAAAGGTGATATAAATGGAGATGGACAAATAAGTATTACGGATGTGGTGAAATCTAATTTGTATAGTGTTCATATTCAAACGCCTAATGAAATAGAGAAAATAGCAGCAGATATAAATGAAGATGGAAAGATAACTATAACTGATGTAGTTCAATTAAAATTAGCGAGTGTGAATATAAAACCGATAGAATAAGTTTATAAAAATAAATGGGCATGCTATAAGCATGCCCATTAAAACATCTATTTTATTACAATATTGTATATTTTATTTTTTACATATATTTCTTTAACAATATTTTTTCCTTCTAATAATTCGTTTATCTGATTATGAACAATTTCTTTTACAGTTGTTTCTTCTGAATTTAATGGTATTTTAACTGTTGCTTTTACTTTACCATTAAATTGCACTGGTATTTCAATTTCATCATCGATAGTTTTTGCCTCATCATATTTTGGCCAAGTTGAATCTGAAATTGTATGTCCTAGATTTAGTTTTTCATATAATTCTTCTGTAATATGTGGCGCAAATGGATTTAATAATTCTAATAAAGTTTCTAATTCTGCTTTATTTATTCGTTTTAACTTGTAAAATTCATTAATCATTGTCATAAATGTTGCGATAGAAGTATTAAATTTCATTTCTTCTATATCAGCAGATATTTTCTTTATTGCTTTATGCATCATTTTTTCAAATTCTTTTGAATATGTATCTCCATCAACTAATATATCTTGCAAATTCCAAACTCTTTCTAAAAATTTATAACAACCTCTAATGCTATCCATAGACCATGGAGCTGCTTGGTCAAACGGACCAATAAACATTTCATAAACTCTAAATGTGTCTGCACCAAATTCATTAACTATATCATCAGGATTTACAACATTGCCTCTAGATTTGGACATTTTTTCTCCATTGTTTCCTAAAATCATTCCATGAGAAGTACGTTTTTGATAAGGTTCCTTTGTAGGTACTACACCTATATCATATAAGAATTTATGCCAAAATCTAGAATATAGTAAGTGTAAAGTTGTGTGCTCCATTCCTCCGTTATACCAATCAACTGGAGACCAATATTCTAATGCTTCTTTAGATGCTAGAGCATCATTATTATGTGGATCCATATATCTTAAGAAATACCAAGACGAACCAGCCCATTGAGGCATTGTATCTGTTTCCCTTTTAGCAGGACCTCCACAATGAGGACAAGTTGTATTAATCCATTCAGTATGCTTTGCTAAAGGAGATTCTCCATTTTCACCAGGTTCAAAGTCTTTTACATCTGGCAATACAAGAGGTAAATCTTTTTCATCTAATGGTTGCCAACCACATTTTTCACAATATACCATAGGGATAGGTTCTCCCCAGTATCTTTGACGAGAAAATACCCAATCACGAAGTTTGAAGTTAACTTTTCTCTTTCCAATTCCATGTTCTTCTAGATAATCTATACAAGTTTTTATAGCGTCTTTTACTTCTAGGCCATTTAAGAAACCTGAATTTATCATAGTACCTGAAGCAACATCTGTATGAGGTTTTTCTAAAACATTTTCTCCTCCTGATACTACTTCTATAATAGGTAAATTGAATTTCTTTGCAAATTCCCAATCTCTGTCATCGTGTGCAGGAACAGCCATAATAGCACCAGTACCATAGGTAATTAAAACATAATCTGAAATCCAAATAGGAATTTCTTTTCCTGTTAATGGATTTATTGCTTTAATACCTTTTAGCTCAACACCTGTTTTTTCTTTTGAAAGTTCAGCTCTTTCAAAATCTGACTTCAATTTCGCTTGGTTTTGATATGCTTTTACTTCATCTAAATTTGTGATTCTTTCTGCAAATTTTTCTATAATTGGGTGCTCTGGAGCTACAACCATATATGTTGCACCAAATAGAGTGTCGGCTCTTGTTGTATAAACTGTAAGATATTCATCATTGCAATTAGCTAATTTGAATTTTACTTCCGCACCTTCGCTTCTTCCAATCCAATTTTTTTGTTGTAATTTAATTTTTTCTAAGAAATCTAAATCATCTAAATCGTCAATAAGTCTTTGAGCATATTCTGTAATTTTTAGCATCCATTGACTTTTTTCTTTTTGAACTACAGGACTTCCACATCTTTCACAAACGCCGTTAACAACTTCTTCATTTGCTAAACCTACTTTACAACCTGTACAATAGTTTATAGGCATTGTTGTTTTATATGCTAAGCCATGTTTATATAATTGTATGAATATCCATTGAGTCCATTTATAATAATTTGGGTCTGTTGTATTTATTTCGCGAGACCAGTCAAAAGAAAAACCTAATGCTTTTAATTGTTCTCTAAAATGGTCTATATTTTGCTTTGTAATTATACTTGGATGTATTTTATTTTTTATAGCATAGTTTTCAGCAGGAAGACCGAATGCATCAAATCCAATAGGATATAAAACATTGTATCCTTCTAATCTTTTCTTCCTAGCAATTATATCAAGTGCTGTGTAACTACGAGGATGTCCAACATGGAGTCCTTGTCCTGATGGATATGGAAATTCTATTAATCCATACCATTTTTTCATAGTATAATCATCTTTTGCATTAAATGTTCCTTCTTCTTCCCATTTTTTTTGCCATTTTTTTTCAATCTCTTTAAAATTATAAGACATAAGGCAGCCTCCTTGTTTGTAAAATTAATGAAATTATTATATAACAAAAATTAAAGATAGTCTAGGGATATAGCAATATTTTTAAGAATTAAGAACTTTAAAAATTGTAGCCAAAAGTTCACTAAAAAATTCCTTGCAATTTAAAATTATATAATATATAATTTTTTCTAAATGAGGGATTAAATATGCAAAAGAGTTTGTTAATAACAGAAAAGCCAAGTGTTGCAATGGAATTTGCAAAAGTTTTAAAAATAAATACAACAAGAAAAGATGGCTTTTTAGAGTCAGAGGAATGGGTTGTTACATGGTGTGTAGGACATCTAGTTACAATGTCTTATCCAGAAAAATATGATGAAAATTTAAAATTTTGGAGATTAGATACATTACCTTTTATTCCAGAAGAGTTTAAATATGAAGTAATACCATCAGTAGAAAAGCAATTTAATGTTGTAAAAAGTCTATTGACAAGAGAAGATATATCAAAAATATATGTGTGCACTGACTCTGGACGTGAAGGTGAGTATATATATAGATTAGTAGACCAAATGGTTGGTGTTGCTGGAAAAGAAAAGAAAAGAGTATGGATAGATTCTCAAACGGAAGAAGCGATTTTAAATGGGATTAAGGATGCAAAGGATTTATCTGAATACGATAGTATTGCTGATTCGGCATATCTAAGAGCAAAAGAGGATTATTTAATTGGCATAAATTTTTCAAGACTACTTTCTATAATATATGGAAGAAGAGTGGCTAAGCAAATAAATGAGGATAAAGCTTCTATATCAATAGGAAGAGTAATGACTTGTGTATTAGGTATGGTAGTAAATAGAGAACGAGAGATTAGAAATTTTATAAAGACAAAGTATTACAAAGTAGTAGGTAAATTTGGAGATAATGAATCTTCTTTTATGGCTGAATGGAAAGTAACTGATAATTCACAAATGTATAATTCTCCTTTCTTATACAATGATACTGGTTTTAAGAAAGAAAATGATGCAAAAAATTTTATATTATCATTACAAGGAAAAAAAGCAATTGTAACTGAAGTAAAGAAAAGTAAACAGAAAGAAAATCCACCATTACTTTTTAACCTTGCAGAATTACAAAATGAATGTACGAAAAAATTTAAAATAAAACCAGATGAAACACTAGAAGTTGTACAAAATCTATATGAAAAAAAGCTAGTAACATATCCAAGAACTGATGCAAGAGTTTTATCCACAGCGGTGGCAAAAGAAATTACTAAAAATCTAAATGGAATTAGCAAAGGATTTCAAAACGAAGAAATAAAATCAATGATAAATAAAATGGTTCAAGAAAAATACTCTACAAATCTTTTGAAAAGTAAATATGTAAACGACAGCAAAATAACAGACCACTATGCAATAATTCCAACAGGCCAAGGTTATGAGAATTATGATAAATTACCACAATTACATAAAGATATATATATAAATATTGTAAAAAGATTCTTAAGTATATTTTATCCACCAGCAGAGTTTAATAAAGTGTCTGTAACCATAGGTGTAGAAAATGAACAATTTAGTACAAGCGGAAAAGTATGCACAAATTTAGGATACTTAGAAGTTCTAAAACAGCCTAAAAATGTAGTAGAAGGTAAAGATGAGCAAGAGGATAATACTAATTTAAATATATTAAATACTTTAAAGAAATCTCAAGAGATACAAGTTGTTAATTATGAATTAAAGGAGTCTGAAACTAATCCTCCAACAAGGTATAACTCAGGTTCTATAATCTTAGCTATGGAGAATGCTGGAAAATTAATAGAAGACGATGAGTTAAGGGAACAAATAAAGGGAACAGGAATTGGAACAAGTGCAACAAGAGCTGAAATAATAAAAAAATTAGAGAGAATAAAATACATTGATATAAACAGTAAAACACAAATTATAACTCCAACAAATAAGGGAGAAATAATATTTGATGTTGTTGATTCTTCTATGCCCGATATGTTAAATCCTAAATTGACAGCAAGTTGGGAAAAAGGATTGGAAATGGTTGCAAATAAAGAAATTGAATCAAACGAGTTTATGGGAAAATTGGAAAAATATATAAAAGGTAAAATAAACAAATTAGTAATACCGATGTAAAAATTATTCTGGGAAGAACTGTAAAAGGAGGGATGTTATGAAGATTGGCGTAGATTTAGATGGAGTAATATTTGATTCCGAAAAGTTATATAGAGTGTGTTCAGAGCTGTATGAAATATTAGATTTAAAGAAAAATACAATTAAAGACAATAGAGAATTGAGATTTCAGGAAAGGTATTCTTGGACTGAAGATGAAATTAATAGATTTATTGAAAAATATCATTTATATATAGTTAATAATGCTAATTTTATGCCAGGTGCAAAAACTGTATTAAAGTTACTTAAGGAAGAAGGTCACGAATTAATAATTATTACAGCTAGGGGAAGTGCTAAACAAGAATTGATAGAAATTACAGAAGAAATATTTAAGCATAATGATTTGGAAGTTTTTAATAAATATTATTGGGGCGTAGAAGATAAGGCAAAAGTTTGTAAATATGAAAAAATTGATTTAATGATAGATGATTATTATAAAAATTGTAAAGCAATTGCTAATGAAAATATAAAAACAATATATTTAAAAGATGCTCCATCATATGATTTAGAAGAAAATGAATATATTAAAACATTATATAATTGGGGAGAAATATATAGATACATAAAAGAAAAAATGTAATAGGAGATAATAAACATTAGCAAAATCGACGTATCAAAAAGTAGTAAGATATATTGAATATTATCTGATTAAAACAAAAGGAGGAACTTTTTATGAAATTAAAAAAATGTATGAAATGTGGAGCTTTAGTGAAAATAATTGAAGATTGCACATGCGATGATTGTGGGATAACATGTTGTGGAGAGAAAATGATAGAATTAGTACCAAATTCAGTAGAAGAAGTGGCTGAAAAACATGTTCCAGAGTTAAGTGTTGAAAACAATAAACTAGTTGCAAAAGTAAATCATGTAATGGAGGATGGGCATTATATAGAGTGGATTTCATTTGAAAATGGTGATTTAGAAAAAACAGTATATTTAAAACCAGGACAAACTGCAGAAGCTAGATTTTGCAGAGTAGAAGGAACAACAGTATATGCTTATTGCAACAAACATGGTCTATGGAAAAAAGAGATGTAAATCTCTAGTGATATTAGTAAAATTTAATAAAAGGGTGTGAGGGCGTAATACTACGCCCTTTTATCATATCCAATCTCCACGTTTTTTTATATAGTCCTTTTTTACAATCATTGCTACAATTACATATAATAATGGGGTTAATATAATTATTGAAATATATTTTAAAGGTAATGCAACTAATCCAATGAGTTTCCCTAAAAATGTAAATGGAAATATTATTGCAATAATACTAAGTGTAATTGATGAAAAATATACCATTTTTGATGCATTACTCTCTTTTATTGGAATTTTTGATGTACGTATTACGTGGAGTCCTACTAAATTTGAAACAACTCCATAAGAAAACCATATTGTTTGAAATAATGCTGCGTCTGGTAATCTTAGTTTAAATCCAAACCACAAGGTGGCAAATACTATTAGGTCAAACATAGAACTAATTGGCCCCATAAAAAACATAAAATTCTTTATACTTTTCATATTCCAATTTTGTGGTTTCCTAAGATATTCATCATCAACGTTATCAAAAGGTAATGTAAGTTGTCCTATATCATAGAGTAAACTTTGAACTAGCAATTGAATAGGAGTTATAGGAAAGAAGGGTAAAAGTAAACTTGCAATTAGCACGGATAATACTTCGCCAAAGTTAAAGCTTACAGCCATTTTTATATATTTAAGTAAATTGCCAAAAGTCTTTCTTCCTTCTTTAACTCCATCAATTAATACATTTAAGTCTTTTTCTAAGAGAATAATATCTGCTGTCTCTTTTGCAATGTCAACTGCTGTATCAACGGAAATTCCAACTTCTGAATTTGTAATGGATGGAGCATCATTTATTCCATCACCCATATATCCTACAACATTGCCAGCTTCTTTTAATAGTCTTACAATTCTGGCTTTTTGAATAGGAGAAAGTTTTGCAAAAATATTTGTGTCTCTTAATATGCGTAAAACTGCAGTATCAGACATTTTGTCTAATTTGTTTCCTGTAATTATTCTTGTAGTATTTATTCCAACTTTTGAACAAATACATTTTGTAACAGCTTCGTTATCTCCTGTTAGAACAATAACTCTAATGCCATTATTGTTTAATTTTTCAATAGATTCTTTAGCAGATTCTTTAGGAGGATCTAAAAAACCAGTAAATCCTATTAATATCATATTATTTTCATCCTTTATGCTAAATTCATTTGAAGGATTAATATTATTTTTATATGCTACTGCAACAACTCTTAAACCAGATTCATTTAATTCTTTAGTTAATTTTCTAATATAATCTTTTTTTTCATTAGTTATAGGGATAACTTCACCATTATAATCCATGTATTTACATATGCTTAGTATTTCTTCTAGTGCTCCTTTGGTAATTAATGTATATTTATTGTTTAAATCTGACACTATTACAGATAATCTCCTTCGTGAAAAATCAAAAGGAATCTCATCAATTTTCTTATAAGATTTTATAAATGCGCTTAAACCTTCTGAATGGGCTCGTTTTATAATTGCTTCATCTATATTTCCTTTTAATCCTGTCTGAAAATGTGAATTTAAGAATACTGTTTCAAGAATTTTTGGGTTTTCATTTCCTTGAACATCTAAATACTTTTCTAGAACAATATTATCTTCTGTTAAGGTTCCTGTCTTATCAGTACATAAAATATTCATTGCGCCAAAGCTTTGAATAGAATCTAGTCTTTTTACAATTGTTTTTTTCTTAGACATTCTAATAGCTCCATTAGCTAAGTTAGAGGATAAGATAACTGGTAATAATAAAGGGGTAATTCCAATAGCAATAGCAACAGAAAATGTAAAAGCAGTTAATGTATCATGTTTCCATGCATTTACTAAAAAAGTTATAGGAATCATGAATAGCATAAAGCGTATAAGTAATTTACCTACATTTGTAATTCCTTTTTGAAATGCGGTTTGAGGCTTGCCAGAATTTATGGTATGGGCAATTTTCCCTAAATATGTGGAATTACTAATTGCAAAGACAACTCCTTTTGCATAGCCACTTATAACATTTGTCCCCATAAAACAAATATTATCTAAGTCTGTAACTGATTCTATAGATGAATTTTCTGTATCAACTATCTTTTTTACAGCATCAGATTCACCGGTAAGCGAAGATTGACTAACATATAAATCTTTGGATTCTATAAGTCTTAAATCAGCTGGAATCATATCGCCGGCGGATAATACAATGATATCTCCAATAGTAACTTCTTTCATAGGTATTTTTATTTCGATACCATTACGAATAACAGTTGAATTAGCCGAAACTAATTCTTTCAGTTTTTCGGCAGCTTTGTTAGAGCGAAATTCTTCAAAAAATTCTAAGAGTGTACTTGTAATAATTAATATTAAAATAACTATTATATTTGCATAACTTGGTGGTTCTAAAAGAATGATATCTGTATAAATTAAAATAAAAATTATTCCCATTAAAATACCATTAAATGGACTAAATAAACTGGAAAAAAGGCAATTATGCCATTTCTTTTGTTTAGCTTGTTTTAGCTGGTTTAATCCATATTGTGAAATATTCAATTCTGCGTCATGTGAGGATAATCCATTTGGATTTACAGAAAACTTTTCTAAAAATTGTTCTTTTTTTAGAAGAGAGGGGGTATTGTACATTTTGATTAAATTATCGGAAAAAGTATTAGATTTATCAGAAATTTTGCTTGCCAAAAAATCAATCCTCCTATATATTTTTATTAAAAGATACTAGCAAATGCTGTAAATTACTATATTCTTAATGATATATATTTTTACCTAAAATTTGTATTTTATAAGTGTGTTTGATAAAGAGTTAAAAATATGATATAATTATAGTAACTTATGTTATCTCCTTATTCCAAATGACTTTGAGACAACATATGAATTTTTTACAAGGAGGATGTTAGTATGAATATGCTGACATGTGTTGCAACCGTTTTTGTTGATGCGGGTTTTGAGGCTGAGGCAAATGAACTTATCAGGACGAAAGAAGAGCAAGGCTGGTACCTAAGAGAAGTTCCAACTATTATTAAAGATACGGTGGCAATGTTCACTTTCGAGAAGCCTGAGAAAGAAGAAAATATTAACGCTTCTGAGTATCTTGATGATTAATATGCCTAAAACAAAATAGCAACAAAAAGCGATTCACGAGATTTTATCCGTGGGTCGTTTCTTTTTATTAGCAAACTTGATTTTTTATAAATATAGATATAGAATTATAAATATAAATTAATGTAATAAATTTGGAGGTCTTTTATGTTAAAAAGAACTGATACAAGAAAGATAATGGTTGGGGATGTACAAATAGGAGGACAAAATAAAGTTGTAATTCAATCTATGTGTAATACAAAAACAAAAGATGTAGAATCAACTGTAAATCAAATTTTAGAATTAGAAAAAGCTGGATGTGAAATTATAAGAGTTGCATGTATGGATTTAGAGGATGCAAAAGCAATAAAGCAGATAAAAGAAAAAATACATATACCAATAGTTGCAGATATTCATTTTGATTATAGAATAGCATTAGAAGCTATTAATGCAGGAGTAGATAAAGTAAGAATAAATCCTGGAAATATTGGTTCTAAGGATAGAGTAAAAATGGTTGTTGATGCTTGCAAAGAAAAACATATTCCAATAAGAATAGGAGTAAATTCAGGTTCATTAGAAAAAGATTTATTAGAAAAATATAAAAAGCCAACAGCAAAAGCAATGGTAGAAAGTGCTGCAAGGCATGTTGCGATTTTGGAAGAATTGAACTTTAGAGATATTGCCATATCTCTAAAAGCATCGAATTTAGATTTGTGTATAGAAGCATATGAAGAAGCTGCAAAAACATTTCCTTATCCATTACATTTAGGAGTAACTGAAAGTGGAACAGATTTTAGTGGAACAATAAAATCAAGTATTGGATTGGGGTGTATGTTAAGACAAGGAATAGGAGACACAATAAGGGTATCTTTATCAGATGATCCTGTAAAGGAAGTAAAAGTAGCTAAAGAAATATTAAAAAATTGTGGACTATATTCTAATTCACCAGTATTAGTATCATGTCCAACATGCGGAAGAACGCAAATAGATTTAATACCAATAGCAAAACAAGTTGAGGAATTTTTGCAAACGATAGAAGCAAACATAACAGTGGCCGTGATGGGATGTGCGGTAAATGGACCAGGAGAAGCAAGAGAAGCGGATATAGGAATAGCAGGAGGAATAAAAGAAGGATTGCTATTCAAAAAAGGTGAGATAATAAAAAAAGTAAAACAGGAAGAAATTGTAGACGTGTTAAAACAGGAAATACTAAATATGATAAAATAGAGCATTTTTGAAAATAAAAGTTTACTTTTTATATGTTTATTGTGTATAATATATAAAGATAGATTAAGGAGATAATATTAAAAAGGAGATGGAGCTATGCCAGAAATAAAGTTTGATATAGTAGAACAATTGGGAGTTTTGTCAGAAGGAGACAAGGGATGGAAGAAGGAATTAAATTTAGTTAGCTGGAATGATAGAGAACCAAAATATGATTTAAGAGAC
Organism: uncultured Clostridia bacterium; assembly: GCA_934178555.1. Lineage (GTDB taxonomy): Bacteria > Bacillota > Clostridia > TANB77 > CAG-508 > CAKPQL01. The sequence goes on along the minus strand of CAKPQL010000013.1, from coordinate 4,974 downwards.
TGGTCTGAAAATCATGATAGAATGAGTAAGGGAATTACTTTAACAAAAGATGAAGTTGTAAAATTGAAGGAATTGTTAGATAATAATTTGTAATTAATATGAGTGGTGTGACAAGTGCCCACTGGAAACGTAAAATATGTGCAAAATAAATAGCTGAAAGATAAAAAGGCTTTATGCTAAAATAATGGCATAAAGTTTTTTACTTTATGGGGGAGTATAATAAGGAGAGTATTGCTATGCCACAAGTAACAAGAGATATTGATTTTTATGTAATTGTGCAAGGAATAAATAATAATTACAAGAGCAATATATATGTTTTACGCTAAAAAATGGAAAGTCAATTAATTTATTTGAACTGTATCGAAAAAATAGGAAAGAAGTGAAAAAGATGAAACCATTAATTGTAAGAATTGGAGAAGAAAGATTTTATAGTATAAAAAATAATCAAATTGTGCATTTTTTAGATGATGAGGAAGAGAATAGATTTTTAAATGATTTAGAAAACTATCCTCATGCATTCGTCTTAGCGTGTTTAATGGATAAACAAATGAAAGCAGAAATCGCATGGCAAATACCATATAAAATCTATAAAATATTAGGAACATTTGACATTAAGGAACTAGGAAAAATTACTTTAAAAGAATATATAGAGATGTTTGAGAAAAATAAATTACATAGATTTAATAATGTTTCTGCAAAAGTATTTTATGATGCGGTACATAGAATACTAAATGATTTTAATGGTGATGTTTCATTAATTTGGAAAAATAAGCCAAGTAGTGCGAAAGTTGTATATGAACTATTAAGATTTAATGGCTGTGGTTTAAAGATAGCAACTATGACAGCTAATATTTTAGCTAGACAATTTAAAATAGAATTTTCAGATTACTATAGTATAGATATTTCAACTGATGTGCATATAAATAGGGTAATAAGAAGAATGGGATTTGTTCCTAAAAATGCAGATAATAAAATGGTGGTGTATAAAGCTAGAGAATTAAATCCGGAATTTCCTGGAATAATAGATTTTTCATGTTGGGAAATTGGAAGAACTTATTGTAGACCGAAAAATCCTAAATGTGATGAATGTATTGTAAGAGAAGAATGCAGAAAAATAATAGATTAATTAATAGTTGAAAAAATTGTAGAAAATGTGGAGTGTCATTGATAAAAAATAGTGTACATGGGAAGTGTAAAATAGATAGTTAAAAGATAAAATATATTTTGGGATATAAAAAATCTAAAATTATATTAAGACATAATAAAGAACTATGCATAAAAATAATTTTATATAATTATAAAAATAAAAGTGGAAAGTTTAATAAAAATTAAATTTTCTGCTTTTTCTATTATGGTTCGACAAATTTCGCGATAACATTATTATATAATTTTTATGCAATTATATATTAGGGGGGGGATATAAAGAACGTAGGAAATAAAAAGGTGCATTAAATGGAGAAAATGTTATATAAAAATAAAAAAATAGAAAAGTATTAACCAAAAGGTCAAGAGCAGTTAGTATTAATATTGTTATATCAACGCCAAAAGCATCAATCAATGTAATAATAGGTGTAATAAAATCCAATATACTAGTTATAAAATCTTTTTATCATATATGGATACAAGAACTATAATTGATGAGAATGGTGCTGAAAAGCAACAGATTAATGGAGATATAAATTTTAGGAAAATAGATAATCAAAAAAATAAAAGAATACAGACATTATATATTATAAATAAGAAAATAAAAGGATAATTGAACAAATTAGCGTTAATGTAGAAAAGGCTGATTGTGAAATAATCTCAAGATATGAAGATAGTAAATCAAGAAATGTTTTATTAAAAAGTAATAATATTGATATATAGAAAATAATGAAGTAGAAATTAATGCACATAGTTTACTTCTCCAAAGGGGAGATACCAGAGTAATTAATTGAGGTGAAAGTATGAGTGAAATATCTTTGCAGGAAGCATTGAAAAAACAAGATTTAAGATTTTATAAAAAATCTATAGATTCAAATATTATAGAAAAGTTTTCAGAAAATTTGAATAGATATGCTGATAATGTAAATGAAGCTTTTAAAAGGGGAGAGAATGAAGAATATTTTAAAAAATTGGTAAATTCATTTTTTGAAAATAATTTTTACAATGAGTATGGATATAATATTAATACAAAAGGAAATATTGATAGTGTAATTACAAAAAATGGACAGTTGCTTTGTATGATAGAAACAAAAACTCCACAAAATAAAAATGAAATGTTAGATAGAGATAATATAAACAAGAAAGCATTACACGAATTAATTTATTACTATTTAGAGGAAACAAGAGAATATACTGGTAAAAAAATAAAAAATAAATTAAATTCACAAATAAGAACATTAATTGCCACTAATTCTGCAAAATTTTTTATATTTTCATCTGATTCAATTGAAAGTATAGTAAAGGGAGATTTGGAGAATTATTATTACAATTTTAAAAATAATAATTATAATGTATCAAGTACATCAAGTATATATGAATATATAAAAAGATATCTAAATGATAATCCAAGTGCTTTAGAAAAAATAGATTATGTATATTTTGATATGAAAGAAATAAAAAATGATAATTCCTCAAAAACATTATCTTCGTTATATAAAATTTTAAGTAAATTTTATTTGTTAAGAGAAAAATATACATTTCAAGTTAGTAGTCATACATTAAATAGAAAGTTTTATAATGAGCTGCTTTATATAATGGGATTAAAGGAAGTTAATGAACATAATGTTAAACTCATAAAAATAGATCAAGATATAAAAAATTCCATTGGATATCAAGTATATAATAAATTTGTTAATAATGAGGATGAATCTCACGATAAAGCCATAGAAAAAACTTTTGAATTACTAATTATATGGTTAGATAGAATATTATTTATAAAATTGTTTGAAGGTCAGTTAATAAGTTTTAATAATGATGAAAAAACATATCATATACTGGATGTAGAAAAAATTAAAGATTTTGAAGATTTAGAAAATTTATTTTTTAATATTTTAGGAAAAAATATAGAAGATAGGAATACAAATGATTTTTATAAACAATTTGCTTCTATTCCATACTTAAATAGTGCTTTGTTTGAACGTCAATCTATCGAAATATCAGGAATTAATATAGGAGAACTCAAAAATGATAATTTAGAGTTTAAATCTGACTCTATTTTAAAAAATAAACAATATAATTCATTGCCTATTATCGAATATTTAATTCAATTTTTAAATTGTTATGATTTTAGCTCTAAAGAAATAGAAGATAATGTAAAAGAAAGAACAAAAGATATTATTGATTCTTCTGTCCTAGGATTAATATTTGAAAAGATTAATGGGTATAAAGATGGATCTGTTTATACACCATCTCAAATAACTGAATATATGGCAAAAAAAGTAGTAGAAAAAAATGTTTTAAATTGCATAAGTGATGAACTGAAATTAAAATTTGAAAATATAAAAGATTTAAGATTTTATATAAAAAACAATGCTACAATTGATTTATATAAAAAAATAAATAATATTATAAATAACATTACATATTTGGATCCAGCTGTTGGATCTGGACACTTTTTGGTATCGTTATTAAATAGAATTATTTTTATAAAATATGAATTAGGTATACTAATGTATTATAATTCAGATGAACCTGTTAGAGACTTTAATATCTATATAGAAGATGATACTTTGATTATAGAAAATGGCCAAGGGACACCATTTTGTTATAATAAGGATAGTAATATTTCTCAGAAAATGCAAGAAACATTATTTAATGAAAAAAGAATAATAATAGAAAAATGTTTATTTGGAGCAGATTTGAACGGAAAAGCAGTATATATATGCCAATTAAGATTATGGATAGAATTACTAAAAAATGCATATTATAAAAATCGTAAAATGCAAACACTACCTAATATAGATATTAATATAGTTACAGGAAATTCTTTAATAAATAGAATAAATTTTAATGTAGGAAAAAATGTTGATTTAGGAAAACAATTAGATATTGACGGAAATAAAAAAATAATACAAAAATATAAAGAAAGTGTAAAAAAATACATATCTGAGGATAATAAGTTAGAAAAAATAAAAATAAAAGAAGTAATAAAGAATATCGATGATTTTTATATCCATCCTAAAATTCAAAGATCAATATTTGAAGATGAGGATAAAATAAGAGAACAAGAAGAGAAACTATATAATAAGAGTTTAGAATGGGCTGTTCAATATCCAGAAATTTTAGATGAAAATGGAATATTCTTAGGATTTGATTGTATTATTGGTAATCCTCCATATATGCAGCTACAATCAATGGGAGAAGAGTCTGATAAGTTACAAAAAATGAAGTATAAAGTTTATACAAAAACTGGTGATATATATTGTTTATTTTTTGAATTAGCAAAAAAACTTGTAAAAAGAAATGGGATTATTGCCTATATAACTTCTAATAAATGGATAAGAGCAGGATATGGAGAAAAATTAAGAGAGTTTCTAGAAAAAGAATTAAATCCAGAACTTTTAATAGATTTTGCTAGTATAAAAGTATTTGATGAAGCTACAGTTGATACAAATATATTATTTTTAACAAATAATCAACCAACCAATAAAATGATAACTTGCAAAGTTAGGGAAAACTGCTTAAATAATTTAGACGACTACGTTACACATAATCAAGTAATAACTGAATTTAATACAGATAACAATTGGATTATCTTATCTGATATAGAAAGAAGTATAAAGAAAAAAATGGAGACAAAAGGGATTCCTTTAGCTAAATGGGATATTAATATAAATCGAGGAATTTTAACTGGATATAATGATGCTTTTATTATTTCTAAAGAAATTAAAGATAAACTTGTTGCAGAAGACCCAAAATCTGCTGAAATTATACGACCGATTTTAAGAGGCAGAGATATTAAGAAATATTCATTTGAATTTTCAAAATTGT
>CAKPQL010000012.1 GCA_934178555.1 uncultured Clostridia bacterium | reverse complement strand
GGTGAGCTATCCGCGACTCGAACGCGGGACAACTTGATTAAAAGTCAAGTGCTCTACCACCTGAGCTAATAGCCCATATCACCAATTATATAAGCAACCATTCTCGAACAGTTGCTTATATATATTACAACATTTTTTTCCATATGTCAATATTTTATTAAAAATTATTTTAAATTTTTATTAAAAATTCATATTTTCTTATGCATTTAGTTTTTCAAGTAATTCATTAACATCTATTCCATGTACATCGCAAGCTTCTGCCAAAGTTTCTGCTTGTGAAGCTGGACAACCTAAACAATGCATACCTGCTTCGATTAATATATTAGCTTTTTCTGGAGCAATTTCTAAAAGTTCTCCTATTTTTGTATCTGCATTTATCATAATAAAACTCCTTTCAATAATCCTAATTGTCGAAAAAATAGTTTTTTTGACTTAAATATTTTATCATATTTTTAACAAAAAGTATAGACAAATTTCAAATTATATAATATTATCTTTTACACAAGAAGGGAGGTCTTAAAATTAATAATTTAATTCATCTATTTTTCATATCTTTTATTATTAATATTTTTGTTGTTTTTTATTCTATTTATTCATTTATAGAAATGTATATTTTCCACTCATTGCAAGGTTCAAAATTAAAATTAAAAAATAAGAAAATTCATAATTAGTTGGAGGTTATATGAAATATTTTATCAAACGTATTTTGTTTACCATTCTTCTTTCATGTTTGTTATTCACCTTAACAATTATCTTGTTTCTACCTATTTTTCAAACTACATCACTAATTATTCCATACTCTCTAAATCCATTTGATATATGCAAAAAATTCCCTAATATTTGGAATTTATTAAAAATTATTTTTATCTTTTTTAATTTTTCTACATATATCATTATTTCTAATTCAATATTCACAAATTTTTTTCATAACAAAAGGAAAATAAAAAAGGGTAATAATATATCATTAAATAGCAATGATCTTAATTTATATATTGGAAAAGAATCAGCTTCTAATCAAAAAATATTCATTCCAGAAAAAGGTCTCTTTCAAAACATTCTAGTTACAGGTACTATAGGTTCAGGAAAAACAACTTCTTTTATGTATCCCATAACCAAACAACTTATAGAATACAAAAGCAATGATATTAATAAAAAATTAGGATTACTCATTCTTGATGTTAAAGGTAATTATTATACTCAAGTTAAACAATATGCCAAGAACTGCAATAGAGAAAAAGACTTAGTAATTATAGAATTAGGCGGAAATATTAAATATAACCCTCTACACAAACCAAATTTAAAACCTAGTGTTATTGCAAATAGATTAAAAACTATATTAACTCTATTTTCTCCCAATAATACAGAATCTTACTGGTTAGATAAAGCTGAACAAGTAATTACAGAATGCATTAAACTTTGTAGAATTTACAATAATAACTATGTCACTTTTATGGAAATACATAAACTAGTCAATATACCTAATTATTATCTTGAGAAAATTTCAAATCTTAGAGAAAACTTCCAAAACAGTATGTTTACACAAGAACAAATATATGATTTAAAAACTTCTTTAGAATTTTTTGAAAATGAGTTTAATTCCTTAGATTCACGAATATTATCCATATTAAAATCCGAAATTACTAGAATTACTAATACCTTTGTTTCTGATTACGATATTATAAATACATTTTCTCCTTCTCAAGATGAGCTTAATTTCCTTGGTTTTAGTCAATTAATTTCAGAAGGTAAAATTGTAGTTTTAAATATGAACATCTCCGAATATAGAAATTTATCTAAAATTATTGCAACCTATTTAAAACTAGATTTTCAAACTGAAGTAATGTCTCAGCTAGCTAAAGGTACACCAAAAAGAATAACAGCATTTATAAGTGATGAATTCCATGAATATGTATCTGCTACAGATTCTGACTTTTTTTCACAGAGTAGAGAAGCTAAATGCATTAATATTGTTGCAACTCAAAGCTATACTTCTTTACAAAATTCATTAAAAGATTCCTCTTGCGTTAAAGTTATTGTGCAAAATTTAATTAATAAAATTTGGTTTAGAACAGATGATATCTTTACCATTGAGGATGCGCAAAAACAAATAGGAAAAGAAGAAAAATCTCGTATATCTAATACCATTTCTGAAAATTCTAAAACCACTAAATTCAACTATTTCACAAATTCTTTAAATTCTGCTGATTCTAATTTATCTGAAAGTATTAATACATATACTCAGTTAGATTATGTATATGATACAAACTTTTTTACTCAAAATTTAGAAACCTTTTCTTGTCTTTCTTTTTTATCAACCGGTACTAAAATTCAAAAACCAACAAAATTAAACTTAACTCCTTATTTTTTAGAAAAAGATTTAATTAATAGCAAAAACAACATTCGGTCACATAAAAAAACGAAATCATCATATTTACCAATTTGCAATATATAAAAAAGGCAACAATAAAACAAAAATTATTAATTAAAAGGTCGTGATTATATGAAAAAATCAAAAATTATTTTTTATACCATTTTATTAATTCTTTTTATCCCCAATATTACCTTTGCAGCTTACCCTAAATTAGTATCTACAATAAATTCTAGTTTTACAAAAATTAAAGATTGGATTATTACCATTTCTACTCCTGCTGCAGCTGTTGCTGTAGGTACAGGTATTCTTATGAAAAAATTTAGTTTTGGTGATGAAGAAAAAATTAGAACTGGAAAAAGATTAATAAGAGGCTCCTTATTTTCTTATGCTTTTATTTTAGCAATTGATTTAATTTTATCGGCAATTAAATTATTAATTGTAGCAGAATAGGAGTGATTTTTTGGATACAATTATAAATATGCCCCAAAATGTTATGCAAACTATTAATACATTATTTTCTAATTTTTTCTCCTCTTTTGATACAAATATTTATTCAATTCTTGATGATATTATATTTATAAATCCAGACACATTAAATGATTCTTTTATACATAATATTTTAGGCTCTTCGCCCTCATCTGGTTTAATACTTATCTGCAATTCATTATTATTTGGTTTTATTTTATATTATATTATTTCATTAATTTTATCACATTTAGTATTAACTAAAATCCAATCCCCTTATCAATTCGTGTGTAAACTAATAATTATTTCAATTTTAATAAATTATACTGAAAATATATGTAGCTTTTTATTAGAATTAAATTCTAATATATCTTGGTGTATTCGCTCTATAGGAGAAAGTTTATTTAATTCGGAAATTTGCTTTTCTTCTTTAGAAAGCAAAATAAATTACTTTATTTCAGATGCCACTTATGAATTCAATATTTTTTCTATTCAAGGATTTCTTAAAACATTTTCTTCTATAGGAATTCTTAATTTAATACTTTCTTATTCTTTACGATATATAATGATTAAAGTTTTTATATTACTTTTCCCTTTTGCTTTAATGTCTCTATTAAATGAAACAACTTCTTATTTCTTTAAATCTTATATTAAATCATTTGTATCATTACTATTTGTTCAAAGTATTGTTGCTTTAATCTTACTCTTAACATTTTCTTTAGATTTCACATCTCATCAATTATTTTCACAAATTATTTTTATAGGCTCAACTTATGCACTTTCACGCGCAAATTATTTCACTCAAGAATTAATGGGAGGTATTTCTACAACTATTTATTCTAATGCTACAAATGTAAGAACATTATTTAGAGGAGGTTTATAATTGAATTTTATATTTCCACAAAATTATAATTTAAAAAACAAATTTTTAGGCTTTTTAGATTATTCTACGATATTTTTTAATATAATTTTAATTTATTTGATTTTTGCAATTACTTCTATTTTCTCAATTCCCTTACATATTAAATTATCCATTACTATAGTATTTTGTTTACCCATAGTTCTCTTTAGTATATTAGGTGTAAACAATGAAAATCTTTTACAAATATGTGTTTATTTAATTAAATTTATTATTAAACCAAAATTATATATTTTTTACAAATAGATTTATTGTAAATCTTCTATCAAAATGATATAATTTTACAAAATACGATTTTGATAAGGAGATAAACTATGAAGATTGAACAAAAGGATACATCTTTTATTTTTTCAACAACACCCATCCCTGACATATTCTTTACAGAATACTTATCTGGAGCAAATGGTGATTACATTAAAGTATATTTATATATACTATTTCTATCTAAATACAATAAAGACATAAAAATTAATGATTTATCTAAATCATTAAATATTCCTGTAAAAGTAATTCAAGAAGCCTGTACACATTGGGAAAATGTAGGTGCTATTACAAAAAAGGTAAATGGATATATAGTAAATAATCTTCAAGATATCGAATTACATAAATTATATTCGCCAAAAGTTACTTTATCTCCAAAAGCTATTGAACAAAATGCCCAAAATCAATATAGAGCTAAAGCAATCGAAAGTATAAACAACAACTATTTCCAAGGCATCATGTCTCCTTCTTGGTATTGTGATATAGAAATGTGGTTTAAAAAATATGGATTCGATGAACAAGTTATGATAACACTATTTGATTACTGCTTTAATAAGTCCGCACTTCATAGAAATTATATTCAAGCTGTTGCTGATGCATGGTCTAAAAATAATATAAAAACCTATTCTGATTTAGAAAATTATGAGCAAAGTCAAGAAAAATTAGTAACTATAAAGAAATCTATTTCCAAGAAATTAAAACTTACAAGACAATTAACGCAATATGAAGAAGCTTATGTTGAAAAATGGATAGTAGATTTTAATTATGATATGAATATTATTGATTTAGCTTTAAAGAAAACGACTTCTAAAGCTAATCCTAGTTTTGATTATTTAGACAAATTACTTTCTGATTGGCACGATAGAAATTTAAAAACGAGCAATGAAATTGAGCAATTCTTAGCTACATTTAAAAAGCAAACAAATAACATTAAAGAATTAGCAAAGAAAACTGGTTATTCTAATTATGAACAAAGAAATTATGATAACTTAGATTCTTTATATGCTAATAATCTATAAAATTAACTTTATTTTGAAGGAAGTATATAATGGAAAATAATGATACAATAAAAGAATTATTAAAAGATTATGAAAAAAAACACGCAAAAGCTTTAAATGATTTAGAAACAAGAAAGCAATTACTATATAATAGATGTCCTGAATTGTTAAATATTGAAAACGAACTTCACACCTTAGGAATATCCACTGCAAAATGTATTTTAACAAACAACAACTCTTCTCATTTAGATAAACTAAAACAAGAAATCGAAATTCTAAATAACAAACAGAAAAATATATTAAAAAAATTAAATATTGATGAAACTTACTTAAAACCTAATTATGAGTGTAGTATTTGTAACGATACTGGATATATTACAAATAATTATCAAACAGTTATGTGTAGTTGTTTAAAACAAAAATTATTAAATATTGAATATAACAAGTCCAATATTTATAATTTAGATAAAGAAAACTTTGATAACTTTAATTTTAATATTTATTCTGATGAAATTAATAAAGAAAAATATAATTCTAATATTTCTCCTCGAGAAAATATAAAAATTATAAAAAAATTATCTGAAGAATTTATAAATAATTTTGATAATCCAGATTCAAAGAACTTATTATTTACAGGAAATACAGGACTTGGAAAGACCTTTCTTTCTAGTTGTATAGCAAATGAACTTTTAAAAAGAGGAAAAACTGTACTTTACCAAACAGCCCCTATAATGCTAGATTCCATTATAGATTACAGATTTGGTAAAAAAAATACTCAAAACATCTGTGACCATATATATTCTGCTAATTTATTAATAATTGATGACTTAGGCACAGAAACAACAAATAGTATGAAATCTACAGAGTTATTTAATATAATAAACACAAGATTATTAAACGATGCAAATAATAATACTAAAACCATTATATCAACTAATCTAAATATGAAAAATTTATATGACACTTATGATGAAAGAATTGTATCTAGGTTTGTTGGTCACTATAACATTTGTAGATTCTTTGGTGAAGATATAAGATTTAAAAAAATATAATATTAATACATAAATGATAAAATCTTCAAAAAATATAATTAAAAAGTTTATATTTTTTGAAGATTTTTGTTATTTTTATCTTTGCCCTAGTTTTATTTGTATTTCACTTGTTTTTTTATTTCTCAGTACTGTTAAAGTAACTGTATCATTTGGAGATTTTCTATATATATAATTCCTAAGTTCACTCATTTTATTTATTTCTTCACCATCTATTTTTGTTATTATATCTCCTACCTTTAATCCAGAATTTCTAGTTGGTCCATCAGCTGATATCTCTGCAACATAAATTCCTCCTTCAAATTCTATTGAAGCATCTAAATAAGGTATTACTTTTTCATCATAAGCAAATATCCCAATATATGCTTCTTCAAATTTATTCTCATTAATAAATTTTTCGATTATTGGTTTTATTACATTTATCGGTATTGCAAAACCTATTCCTTCTGCAGATGTTATTTTTACACAATTAATTCCAATCATTTCTCCATTCGTATTTATTAATGGACCTCCACTATTACCTGGATTAATTGTTGCATCAGTTTGAATTAAATCCTCCATATATACTGCTGTTTTGTTATCCTCTATCTTAATAGTCCTATCTACTCCGCTAATTATTCCTGCCGTTACAGTTCTTTGAAATTCATATCCTATAGGATTTCCAATAGCATATACCGATTGACCAACCTTTACACTACTTGAATCTCCTAAACTCATATAGTTTAAACCTTTTACATTTATTTTTACAATTGCTAAATCCAAATTAGAATCTGCCCATACAACATTACCATTATACGTTTTTCCACTTTCTAATGTAACATAACAACTGCTATATTTATTTCCAGCTACATGCCAATTAGTAACTATATATCCATTCTCTGATATAAGAACTCCGCTTCCTAGCCCTAGTTCATCCTCATTAGCAGTTGATGAAAATATTGTACTTCCATTTTTCTTTATTTTTGATATTCCTACTACATTTTGGGTTGTATTTGCTAAAATTTGTGTAATATCTTCATTTGAATTGCTAGTTATTAACGTATTCTCCTTTTCTGCATTTTCAATTGTTCCATAACTTTTTATTTCTATTCCCAAGTATATGTCATAAATTTTTATACTAAAAAAAGATACCAAAGCAATTATTATTAAAAATAATAAAACTTTCTTCCATTTACTTTTTTTCTCTACTCTATAACTATACAAATTTATTATCACCTCATCTTTTATATATAGTTATTTTTCCCATTTAATAAAGATATAAACAAAAAAAATGAGCTTTAAATTATATCCTTTAAAGCTCATTAAAATTTATTCTACTTCCAAATATTCATTATATGAACATTCTCTTACTATAGTTTGATTATTTTTCAAATCAATTACTTTATTAGCTACTGTTTGAGTTAATTGATGGTCATGAGATGTAAATAATATTACTCCTGGAAATTTTTTCATTCCTTCATTTAATGAAGTTATAGATTCCATATCTAAATGATTTGTAGGTTCATCAAACATTAATAAATTTGCACCAGATAGCATCATTTTTGCTAGAACACATCTTACTTTTTCTCCTCCAGATAGTACATTCACCTTTTTTAATGCTTCTTCACCTGAAAACAACATTCTTCCCAAAAATCCTCTTACAAATGTTTCATCTGGATCTTTTGAATATTGTCTTAGCCAATCTACAATTGTCATATCTACATTAAATAAATAATTATTATCTTTAGGAAAATATGCATTTGAAAGTGTTGTTCCCCATATTATTTCTCCTTCATCTGGTTCTAGTTCTCCAGTTAAAATTTGAAACAAAACAGTTTTTGCAATTTCATTATCTGCTAAAAATGCTATTTTATCATCTTTTTTAACTGTAAATGTTACATTATTTAATATTTTTTCTCCATTTATAGTTTTAGATAAATTATTAACCTGTAGTACTTCTTTTCCAACTTCTCTATCTGGTTTAAAATCTATATATGGGTATTTTCTATTTGATGGTCTTATTTCTTCTAACTCTATTTTTTCTAATGATTTTTTTCTTGATGTCGCTTGCTTTGATTTTGAAGCATTTGCACTAAATCTAGCAATAAATTCTTGTAATTCCTTTATTTTTTCCTCTTTCTTTTTATTAGCTTCCTTAGCTTGCTTTAATGCCAATTGACTAGACTCATACCAGAAATCATAGTTACCAGGATATACTTTTATTTTTCCAAAATCCACATCTGCAATGTGAGTACATACTTTATTCAAAAAATATCTATCATGTGAAACAACTATAACAGTATTCTCAAAATTTATTAAAAACTCTTGTAACCAATTAATACTTTTTAAATCTAAATCATTTGTAGGCTCATCTAATAATAATATATCTGGATTTCCAAATAAAGCTTGCGCTAATAATACTTTAACTTTTTCTTTTGCTTCTATTTCCTTCATAAGTTTATAATGTTTTTCCGTATCAATTCCTAAATCATTTAATAATATTGCCGCATCTGATTCCGCATTCCAACCATCTAATTCAGCAAATCTCTCCTCTAATTTTGCTACTTTCATTCCATCTTCTTCTGAAAAATCTGGTTTAGCATATATCTCATCTTTTTCTTTCATTATTTTATATAATTCTTCATTTCCCATTATTACTGTATCTATAAGTGTATATTCCTCAAAAGCAAAGTGATCTTGTTTTAATACAGATAATCTCTCACTCTTCTCTTTAGTTACCTCACCTTTACTTGGCTCTATTTCTCCGGATAATACTTTTAAAAATGTAGATTTTCCAGCACCATTAGCTCCAATTAAACCATAACAATTTCCCTTATTAAATTTTATATTTACATCCTCAAACAATACCCTTTTTCCAAACCTTACAGTAACTCCATTTGCATTTAGCATTTTATCAACTCCTTATTTTTCCAATGTTAAAATAATAACATAAAAATGAAACTTTGTAAATGTGCTTTATTAACTGTCCATAAAAAATCAAAAGCAATGGGCACGTTCTACCGTGCCCATACAATTTAATATATCAATTACAAAATTTATTTTCATTATGTTTTTATTATTCATCATTTGCTTCGTCTGATATTTTTTCTATGCTTACAACCTTTCCTTCATTTGTTCTCATTAAAGTTACTCCTTGTGTTGCTCTTCCTAATATACTTACTTCTGAAACATTTAGTCTTATTATTGTTCCAGTATCTGTGATAAGCATTATATCATCCTTCTCGTCCACTATTCTTATACCTATAATATTTCCAGTTTTTGGTGTTATTTTATAAGTAATTACACCTTTTCCACCTCTTACTTGCACTCTATATTCATCTAGCTCTGTTCTTTTTCCAAATCCATTTTCAGTAATTGCAAGTAATGTAGACTCACTTCCTGCTATAATTGATTCCATACCAATTACAAAATCACCATCATCTAACCTTATTCCTATAACACCTTGTGATACTCTACCCATTGGTCTTACATCTTTTTCATCAAATGTAATACACATTCCTTTAGTAGTAACCAATGTTACATTATCTTCTCCATCTGTAAGTCTAACACCTATTAATTCATCATCTTCTTTTAATGTTATAGCTTGAAGTCCTGTTTTTCTTGCAGAATTATATTCAACAAGTGAAGTTTTCTTTATTATTCCGTTCTTTGTCGCAAATAATAAATATTTTCCTTCTGCGAAATTTTGAATAGGTATAATTGCAGATATCTTTTCTCCTGCATCTAAACTTAACATATTTACTATTGCAGTTCCTCTAGCAGTTCTACCGGCCTCTGGAACTTCATATCCACGAAGTCTATATAATTTTCCTTTATTGCTAAAGAATAATATAGTGTCATGCGTTGATGCTGTAAATATTTCTTTAACAAAATCTTCTTCCCTAGTAGATATACCTGTAATACCCTTTCCACCACGTTTTTGACTCTTATATGTATCAACTGGCATTCTCTTTATATAACCAAAATGAGTCAATGCTATTACTGATTGTTCCTCTTTAATCAAGTCTTCTACTTCAAATTCTCCTTCAGCTGCCATAATTTTGGTTTTTCTTTCGTCTCCGAATTTTTCTTTAATTTCTAATAATTCAGTTTTTATTATATTAAATACTAATTTTTCACTACCTAGAACTTCTTTATAATAAGCTATTAATTTCATTAATTCATTATATTCTTCTTCAATTTTTTCTCTTTGTAATCCTGATAAACGTTTTAATTGCATATCTAAAATTGCTTGAGCTTGAATTTCAGATAAGCCAAATCTCTTCATCAATTTTTCTTTTGCATCATCATATGAAGAACGAATTATATTTATAACTTCATCAATATTATCAATTGCAATTCTTAATCCTTCTAATATATGTGCTCTTGCTTCTGCTTTTTCTAAATCAAATTTTGTTCTTCTTAATACAACTTCTTTTCTATGCTCTAAGTAACAATCTAAACATTGTCTTAATGTTAAAATTTTTGGTTCGCCATTAACTAATGCTAACATAATAATTCCAAAAGTATCTTGCATTTGTGTATTTTTATATAACTGATTTAAAACTACTTGTGGATTAGCATCTCTTTTTAATTCTATTACCATTCTTACTTTGTCATTTCTATCTGATTCATCTCTTGTTTCTGATATTCCTTCTATTCTTTTATCTCTTACTAAAGCTGATATATTTTCATGTAATCTAGCTTTATTAACTTGATATGGTAATGATGTAATAATTATTCTATGTCTATTTCCGCTCATCTCTTCAATTTCTGCCTCAGCTCTAACTGTAATTTTACCTCTTCCTGTAGTATATGCTTGTCTTATTCCTTCTCTTCCCAATATTATTCCCTCTGTTGGGAAATCTGGTCCTTTTATTATTTCCATTAATTGTTCATCTGTAACATCATCTTCATCTATAATCTTTATAATTCCATCTATGACTTCATTCAAATTATGTGGAGGTATATTAGTTGCCATTCCTACTGCAATTCCAGAAGAACCATTTACTAACAAAGCTGGTATTCTAGCTGGAAGAACTGTTGGTTCTTGTAATCTATCATCGTAGTTTGGCATAAAATTTACAGTATTTTTTTCTATATCAGCTAACATATAATCTGATATTTTTGCCATTCTTGCTTCAGTGTACCTCATTGCCGCTGGTGAATCACCATCTATTGATCCAAAGTTTCCATGGCCATCTATTAGTGGATATCTCATTGAAAAATCTTGTGCCATTCTTACCATTGCATCATATACAGATGCATCTCCATGTGGATGATATCTTCCTAAAACTGATCCAACTGTATTTGCACATTTCCTATATGGTTTATCTGCTGTTATTCCATCTTCATGCATAGCATATAATATTCTTCTATGTACTGGCTTTAATCCATCTCTAACATCTGGCAAAGCACGTGATACAATAACGCTCATTGCATAATCTATATATGCTGTACGCATTTCATTTTCGATGTCTCTTTGTATTATATTTTCTCCTGGTCTATCCATTTTTTTACCTCTTTTCATTTATCTTAATCTGTATGTATTATACTAAACCGTAAGAAAATATGCAAGTTCTTAAATCAATTTTTTTGCAAGCTCTATTTCTTCTTCCGATAAATTGAAATTATTACCATTATTCTTTATTAAATTATGTAGATTTTCTACTTCTTTTGCTTTTTGTATTATTTCTTGTATAGGCATTATTTTCTCCATTCTGTTTTCTATTTTTTTATATTCATTTTGCATCTTCGTAAAATTTTGCTCTTTATAATATTTTCCCCAATTTTCTATAGCTGTCTCTATTTCTGTTATCTTTTTTATTTGCTCCTTATTTACTTTATCTATATTTTTTTCTGCATAATTTAATATTGTATCTTTTCCGCTTTTTATTAAATTACCAATTCCTTCTTTTAATAAATCATTTTTTACTAATTTATCTACTATACTCTCTAAAATTTTGGCCACGTTTTTTATAAGTCCACCATTTTTTATTATAGCTTCTGCTTGTGATATATTTTCTAAATTTCCTGTAAATATTCCTATTATTTCTTTCCCTTTATTTATAGTTATATCTATTGCAGTTTGTATACCTTCTTTTAATCCGCCTTTAATAAATGCATTTTTTATATCTATTATTTCATTTTCTATAAAATCAGGTAAAATTATTTTTAATCCTGAATCCACCGCATTATTTATTGCTTCTCCCCAATTTATTTTTAAGAATTTATTTTGTAATTCTCCAATTTTCTCTGATAAATCTAAATTATTATTCAAATTATTATTTAATAATAGTTCCATGATATTTTCCTCCTTAATTTTTAATTATATTTTATTTGCTATTTTTTTATATTCTTCTTTTATTTCTTTATTTATATAATTTATATTATTATTTATAATATAATTATAATTTTCATTTAATTTTAAATAACCCAATATTTGAAAATCGTAAAATAATTTATTTAATATATTATTATCTATAGATTTTTTATTATATTTGTTAAATATAATATTTATTTTTTCTTTTTTTACTCCCCATTCATTCGTATATATTTCTAATAATTTTTTAGATTTTTTTAATTCTATTAAATTTGCCTCTACTAAAAATATACTTAAATCACTACATTTTATTAATTCTTTTGTATAATCCATAAAACATTCTGAAGATGTGTCTAATAATATAATTTTATATTTATTTTTTAATTTATCTAATATATTAATTATTTTTTCTTTTTTTATTTTATTTCCATCTTGAAAAATCATATCTATTCCAGAAATCAAATCCACACTAGATGATATTTTTATTATTATATTATCTAAATAATTATCGTTCCAAATTTCTTTCTTTTCTGCAACTTTTTCTTTTACTCCAAATATTGTTTTTATGCTTTTATTTAAAATATCAAAATCTATAATTAATGTTTTTTTATTTTCAAACATTAATGATAAATTAGCTGTAAATATACTTTTACCTACTCCAGATGCACCAATTATACTAACTATTTTAGTTTCTTGAATTTCTAAATTTTTCTCACTTTTATTTAAATGAATATTATATTTATTTTTTTTACCGTTTAATTAATGAAAAATATTTATTTATATATGTAGATGTCACGTTTTTTATTTTTTCTAATTTTCTTTCTTTAATTTTTTTATTTAATACTATTTCTTTTAAATTTTCTATTTCTTCGGTTAATATTTCTTCTGTAGTTTTATTTTTATTAATTGTTTTCTCCAATTCAGATATTGTTATGTTGTTTCCATAAAAAATATCTTTTATGCCATTAGCCAATAAAAAATTATTTATATTTTCATTTTCTTTTTCTATTAATATTATTATTTTCATAAATTCATTTATTTTTTTTATTTTTTTAATATAATCAAATATTTTTTCTTTTTGTATTATTTCTATATTTAATATTAATACATCTATATCTTTTTTATTTTTTAATAATTCTAATAAATCATCCTCATATTGAATATCTGGAATTGGTATAACATATTTATTAGTCTTTCTTAAATTTTCATTTATTAATGAATTCCCAATTGCTGTTATTATTCTTTTCATTTATATCACCTTTTTTTATAATTTCTTTTTCAAAATCTGATGAATTTATTTTTGCTAAAATATGTTCATCTCCTACAAACATTAAACTTTCTCCTCTTTTTAGTGACTTTATTTCTATCTTTTCTTTCTCTGTTAAATTTGTAAATTGTGCTAATACATTTATATTTTCTTCTTCCATTGAAAAAAATGATTTTATGCTCGAATTATTTAAAATACTTTTTCCATAAACACCTCCATCCAAACTAAACAAATCTGATACATCTTGTGTTATCGCTGTTGCACTACCGCCATATTTCCTTATAGTTTTAAAAATTTTATATATAAAACTTGCAACCTCTTTATTAGATGTTACTCCTATTAAACGCCATGCTTCATCCAAATATATAGCTTTTCTTATATTTCTATTTTGTTTAATTTTGTCCCAAAATAATTCTGTAAATAAATACATACCAAATTTTAAATTTTCTTCTCCTAAATCATATACATCAGCTATTATTAGTTTATTATTTAACTCTACATTAGTATGATTATTAAAAAAACTCAGTGAACCTTTTACAAATGGAATTAATTTTGTATAAAATTTTCTTGTTTTTTCATCATTCTTTAATATTTCATATAAATCTTCTAATATAGGCATGTCTGAACTTTCTTTAAAAACAGGTTTTATATGTATGTTTTTTCCAGTCATAGTTTTATATAAACTGTTATCATCAAAAGTTATACCTTTTTGCTTATAACATTCTATTATTTTTTCTTCTAGTACTCCTTTTTCTTCTTCATTTATTTCTCCGAAAATCAAATTAAAAAATCCTATTAATTTACTTATCTTTGTAGCTAAATACCCTTTTGTTTCTTCTATACTTTCCTCTCTTATATCCATCACATTAATATATGTATTAGAGTTTGCACCTATTTTTAATACTGTTCCATCTAAATACTTAGCAATATTTATGTATTCTCGTTCTGGATCTATTACATATTGCTCAATATTTAAAATTGAATATCTAAGAATTAATAATTTAGTATAAAATGATTTTCCGTGATCCACTAGTACCAAACACACACATATTTGCATTTTTATATTTTTCTGAATTATATCTATCTATAAAAATTAAAGAATCATTATACATATTTGTTCCTATAAAAATTCCCTCTTCATCAAAAATTGATGAAGTTATAAAAGGATATGTACTTACCAAACCACTAGTTAATACATTTCTTCGCGCTGCATTTTTTATTACAGAATTATTTATTCCTGTTGGCATACAAGCTAACAATACATCTGCTTGTCTAAAATTTGCTCTTTTTGTTTGCAATCCCATACCTTCTAATAATCCCTCTATTTTATTTGTTGAATATTCTAACTCTTGTATATTTACAGAATAAATATTTACATATATATACAAAAAATATAACTCTTCATTATTTATTTGAATTTCTTTTCTAATATATTTTGCATCATTATATGTAAATGCAACAATTTCCATATCTTGTCTACTAGAATTTATATCTTTTATATTTGCTCCAACATTTCCAATATTATAAGTTAAATCCCTAATTGTTTTATATGTATCTTGTTTTTCATAAAAAATAGATATATTCATATTGATATTTGTATCAATTAATTTCTTTAAAATTAATTCATGATATTCTCTATAATAATTAACTATAATTATTCCAGAGTAGTACATATTATCTATATCTGCATACTTTGGATTTTTAAAATTTATATATGCCGGTGATATATCATCCTTTTCTAAAAACAATCCATTTTCATATTTACTTTTCTCCATTTATTCACCCCCATTCCAAGTTTTTTCTTGAACATAGGAAAGATTTTACAATTTTTTTACTTTCATTTTTATTATCTATTTCAATAACTCTATTGCCACAACGCATAATACAATCTTTTAATATAAAATATTCATCATTTAAATTATTAATTATATTTTTTTCTATACATTCATTAATTTCTTTTATTTTATTATCTGGTTTTTTCCTTAGTAGAATATAAAAATTTTTTGATGAGGATTTTTTTAATTGATTAAAATATTCAATAAATTGAATATATCTTTTAGATAAATTTAAAATATTTTGATTTTTTTGATTAATATTTTCTTTTTTTATTTGGGAAATATGTTTTGATAAATTTTCTTTATTACTTTGAATTAAAATTTGAATATCAGAATTAAATGTTTTTAAAAAAATTTTATAAGAACTTAAAATTGCATCTTTTTCTAAATCAGATTTCAGATTAAAATTTATTGGAATTATTTTTATTATTTTTATATAAGTATTATCTTTTAATTTTATAATTCCATTATCTAGAAAATTATCAAAAGGTACCCATTTTTGTACAGAATTTATTTTTTCCATTTTTCACCCTTTGATATAATATATTTTAAAAACATATTATATTTTATATTAATATTTGTCAAGCTTTTTCCATCGCCAAAACAATACATATATCGACAAAAGAGTCAGTATAAACATCTATACTGACTCTTTTACATTTTTTTAATTTATTCCGTCGCTAAGTAATATGTACTTTTTTATAATTCTAGCAAGCCTACTAAAGCTAATCTTACTTGAACTAAATCTGTAATGCTTATCTCTTTGTTAAAATTAGTATCTGCTGCTATTGCATATATTCCGTCTAATTTATTTATATTAACTATATGCAAATTAATTTTTGTTACATCAGTTATTGTTATTTTTCCATTTCCGTCTGTATCACCTTTTACAACTAATGTATATGTTGTATTTCCAACTTTCAACTTGCTACCAGTTCCTAATATATTATTAGTTATATTTCCACTCATCAAACCAGCTTTATATGGTTTTTCATCTATTGCATTTCCTTGTGCATCTATTATAGTATAATTTTGATTTGTAGATATATTGTTACAGAACTCTGTAATAGAAGTATTTGGGCTTATACCATATATTAATTTGTCCTCTTCAGAAACTGAATATATTGGTGATTGCACATCTATGCTCATATTTCTTATTGTTATTCTTATATCATTTACATTTGCTTCACTCTCTATCACTTCAGCTTCTATTTCATAGTTTCCTAATTTATTTACTTCTATATTAGATATTTCATATGTAGCTGAACTTCTATAATATTTAACTGTTCCTATTATTTGTCCATCCTCTTTCATGTCATATATGTTTACTAATACTTCTCCTGTTCCCATAACATTTCCTATTTCTTCACTCTGTTTTGATACTATTAAATTTCTTAATATATTCTCCCCTGTTTCTGCTTGTAATTCTAGTTTGAACTCTGTATCTTTATTATATGATAAATTCTTGAATTCTAGATCAATGTTATATTTTCTTACATCGCTTACTTTATTTGCTATGGTAATTACATTATTTTGTACAGTTACCATTCTACTACCTTCATTTTTAGCAGTCATTTTTTTAGCAACATATATTCCTTTTTGCTTTTCAACAGTTATTTTTAGTGATATTGGCACATTTAATTTATTATAACCTGCTGGTGCTTGCAATTCTGTTATTATATATTCATATTCCCCTCTACTCTTTGGTAATGGAATTTGCAAATCTTCTATCGTCTTTTCTAGCATATTTACTACTATAGTTGTTTGTCCATCTTCTGTAACAACTCCATCTGGTAATTTTATTTCAAAGATTGCTCCTTTTAGTTCATTTTTTATAATATTTTTATCTACTTTTTTAATTTGTACATCTACATATGGCTTCATTATTTCATTAGTTATAGTTATTTGTATCTTTTTATCTGTTATTCCATCATTATTTATTTCAGTAACTTCTATATTATTTCCATCTGTACTTGTTAAAGTAATATTTCCGTTTGTAAGTTCTCTTTGTATTTTTATTATTTTCTCATCTTGATCTAATATATATTCTTTAGGTGTACTAACTTGTCTTATTCTAATTTCAATATCGCCAACTCCATAAAGTTGTTTTGTTAATATTTTGCCAAGTACATCTGATGTTAAATTTTTTAATGTTGTATCTGTATTCATAGTAATATTTTTAATTGATATATCATATTTTGCATCTGGTATTACTTCATGCATTTCATTATCATCATCTTGTGTAATTAACTCTATTACAAAAGGAGTTACTACTTCATTCTTTACTTCTATATTTGTTTTTTCATCATTAACCTCATTTAATATATCATTAAACGTTACTGATTTCACTGTAAATGCACCGTTATTCATTTTGACAACATTTACTTTTAATATCATTTCATTTTCAATCTTTACATATCCTAATGGTGATTCTATTTCTTTTATTATGTAATTATATGTTCCTTCTGCTTTTGGTAAAGTTAAAATTGATTTTGTTTGTCCTTTTTCATCTGTAGGTAATAATTCAATATCTTCTTCTGCACTATTTTCTTTTCCTATTTTAAATTTTGCATTGGCCAATGGTTGATTATTATCTTTATCTAATTTATGTAGTACAACTTCTAATATTGGATCTTTTGGTTCATTTTCTATTTCTATTTTTAATATTCTTTCTATATTATCTATTTGCTCATCTGTTATACTATCCACAGCACTTATTGTTCCGTCTGTTAGATTTCTTAATATTCTTATTACCTTGCTATTATTTTCTTCTTTATATCCATTTGAATATGCTATTTGCTCTATTGTTATTTCTATGTTGCCTACTCCCTTTATTTCTTCTGTTAATATTTTTCCTAATGTATCACTTTCTTCTGTGCTTTCTATTGTTTTTATTACTTTGTTTTCTTCTACATCTTTTACTACTATTTTATATTTTGCACCACTTAATTTTTGCTCTGTATTATCTTTATTTACTGTTGTTATCTCTAGCTTAAATCCTTCTATTTCTTCATTTACTACTTTGATAATTGCTTTATCTTCTAACACATTTACTGCTGTTCCATTTACATTAACTTCTGTTGCCCCATAGCTTCCATCTTCCCTTACTCCTGCTTTTATTGTTATTATTCTATTTGCTCCTGTTTTATATCCTTTTGGTGTTTTTGTTTCCTTTAATACATATGCAAACTCTGAGCTTGTTTTTGGTAATACTATTGTCTTTTCAACTTTTCCTTCTGCATTAGTTGTTCCAATTGTTTCTGCAGTACCTTCTACTCCATTTTCTAATTTTACTATGCTAAATTCTGCTCCTTGTAAATGTACTCCATTTTCATCTGTTTTTTCTATTCCTAGTGTTAACTCTCCGTCTTTTAGTTCATTTCCTACTTGTACTCTTATAATTCTAGTATCATTATCTATTTGTTCTTCTGTTATTCCATCTACTGCTGTAATTTTTCCATCTGTCAAATCTCTATTTATTTTTATTGTTTTATTTATAGCTGAATCTTCTTTATATCCATTTGGATATGCTATTTGCTCTATTGTTATTTCTATATTGCCTACTCCCTTTATTTCTTCTGTTAGTATTTTTCCTAATACATTACTTACTTCTGTGCTTTCTATCGTTTTTATTACTTTGTTTTCTTCTACATCTTTTACTACTATTTTATATTTTGCACCACTTAATTTTTGCTCTGTATTATCTTTATTTACTGTTGTTATCTCTAGCTTAAATCCTTCTATTTCTTCATTTACTACTTTGATAATTGCTTTATCTTCTAACACATTTACTGCTGTTCCATTTACATTAACTTCTGTTGCCCCATAGCTTCCATCTTCCCTTACTCCTGCTTTTATTGTTATTATTCTATTTGCTCCTGTTTTATATCCTTTTGGTGTTTTTGTTTCCTTTAATACATATGCAAACTCTGAGCTTGTTTTTGGTAATACTATTGTCTTTTCAACTTTTCCTTCTGCATTAGTTGTTCCAATTGTTTCTGCAGTACCTTCTACTCCATTTTCTAATTTTACTATGCTAAATTCTGCTCCTTGTAAATGTACTCCATTTTCATCTGTTTTTTCTATTCCTAGTGTTAACTCTCCGTCTTTTAGTTCATTTCCTACTTGTACTCTTATAATTCTAGTATCATTATCTATTTGTTCTTCTGTTATTCCATCTACTGCTGTAATTTTTCCATCTGTCAAATCTCTATTTATTTTTATTGTTTTATTTATAGCTGAATCTTCTTTATATCCATTTGGATATGCTATTTGCTCTATTGTTATTTCTATGTTGCCTACTCCCTTTATTTCTTCTGTTAATATTTTTCCTAATACATTACTTACTTCTGTGCTTTCTATCGTTTTTATTACTTTGTTTTCTTCTAAATCTTTTACTACTATCTTATATTTTGCACCACTTAATTTTTGCTCTGTATTATCTTTATTTACTGTTGTTATCTCTAGCCTAAATCCTTCTATTTCTTCATTTACTATTTTTACATCTAATTGATCATTTGTTATATTTTGCGTTTTATCATTTAAAGTTACACTTACTGGTCCATAACTTCCATCATCTCTTATACCAGTACTTATTTTTATAGTATTATCTTCTGCTATTTTATATCCCTTAGGTGCTCCTGTTTCTTTTAATATATAGGTAAATTCTCTTGTAGTCTTTGGTAAAACTATCTTTTTACTTACTTTTCCTAATGCATTAGTTACTCCAAAATCTTCTTTAGTTTGTGTTTTGTCATTTTCTACTTTTATTATACTAAATGTTGCACCTTGTAAAGCAGTTCCATCTTCTTTTACTTTATTTATTGTTATATTTAGTTCTCCATCTTTTAATTCATTTTCTATTGTTATTTTTACTATTCTATTTTTATTATCTATTTCCGCATTTTTTTCACTGCTTTCTTGTGCTACATTTATAATTCCTGTTTTGTCATCTCTTATTATATATAATATTGTGTTTTTATTAACATCCTCTTTATATCCATTTGGTACTGTTATTCTTTCTATTTCTATTTTGAATTTTCCTACTCCAGAAATATCTTCTATATTTAAAATTCCATTTTGCTCTGTTAGTCCAGTATTTTCTATTTCTTTTACTACAGTATTTGTTTCAATATTTGTTACTTTTACTTTATATGATATTCCTGATAAATCTGCGTTTTCATTATCAATATCTTTTGCAATTATTTGTACATCAAAAGGTTCTATCTTTTCGTTAGATAAATCTACTGTTATTTTCTCTTTTGCTATATCTTCAACAGTTTTGTAAATTGATACATTTGGATATTTAATTTTATTTTTTGCATTTAATAATACATTTATATATTCTGCAACTTGTACTATTGACTTATCATAATTTTTATTATCTATAAAAGTTCCATTGTTGTCATTCTTTTCTATATAATTCAAATATTGTTTTTTATTATTGTCTGTACCTAATCCAATATAAGTTAATTCGTTATTTATACTTTTACTTACTGTTTTATCAATATTTTCACTATTAAATGGGTCTTCCATAAAATCACTTATATTTATTACGCAGTGTAAGCTATCTTTGTCCCACTCATATTCATTGTTTACAGTATCATATGACATAGAATCATAGTTTGTAGTTATTGCAGTTATGTTTTTAAATTTAGTATTTGCTTGACTAAAGCTAAAGAATCCATAACTACCGCTTTCTATAGGATTACTTGTATCAGTATAATTTATTATCTCCTCGCCATTCATACTTACTTTTATTGTATTTCCTGTTGCATCAATTTTATAATGTGCATATTCATCTTTTAGCCATCCTTTTGAACATGATTTTAATAATGTAATATTTTGATACTTAAATTCTTTACTTTCTATTTTATACAATCCATAATAATTTGCCCATGGATCAGCAGGATTATATCTTACATCTCTTGCCTGAGAAAATACATATGTTGTAACTGTTCCGTCTGCATTTTTATTATATCTTATAATTGCACCAAAAGCATCATCATCACCGTTTTCAGAAGTCGCATCATATTCAAGTGATATACCTTGAGCTCCCTCTCCTGGGAAAACATATCCAGTTAGATCATCAGTATTATATTTGCATATTACATTTTGATCTTTAAATTCCCATAATTTATCATACGTTACATTATTTTCTGTATATGTTATTTGTCCAACTTGTTCCCATGTATTTAATATAGTTTCTGCATCAGCTGAATTACTTGATGTTTTATCTTTTTTTACAGTTTCTATATTTATATTAGAAATATCAACGCCTTCTTTTTGTAGTTGAGCAATTAAATCTTCTTTAAAATTATTTGTATTAAATTCTGTATTATTTTTTGCTACCACTATTTCTAATGGATATTTTAATGTTTCTTTTTTTATTACCTCTGAATTTAATATTCCATAAAGACCTTCATCATTTATTCCTGTTGTTATTTTTATTCTTATTGGTTCATAATTTGTTTTATATCCCTTTATAGTTTCAACTTCTTCTACTGTATAAATATATACACCTTCTGGTTTTGGAACCAATATACCAGTTAAATTTGCAACACCATCACTATCTGTTGTAATTTCTGTACTATCTAAAATTACTCCATTTTTTATAGCTATTTTTATTGCTTCTCCTGCTTCGTTCTCTGCTGTTACTTTAAACTTAACATTACTTAATTTTTCGTTTGTCTCTTCATCTGTTTTATTTATTTTTAATTCAAACTCTGCATCTTTTAATTCATTTTCTATTTTTAATTTTATTACTCTATTTTCATTGTCTATTTGTTCTTGTACTATTCCATCTATTGCTGTCATTGTTCCATCAATTTGGTCTCTTGATATCTTAATAGTTTTTACTATTGTAACACCATCATTTTCATCTTTATATCCTATAGGATATTTTATTTCTGTAATAGTAAATTCCAATATTCCAGAACCTCTTAACTCGTCAACTCTTACTATTCCATTTTCAGCACTATCTAATGTACTATCTATTGTTTTTATTACTTTGTCTTCTTCTACATCTTTTATTTCTATTTTATAAGCAGCACCCTTTAACTTTTTATCATTATCTTCTTTATCTACTTTTTCTATTTCTAAACTTATTGGTTCTAACTTATCATTTATAATATCTAACTCAAAACAATTCTTTGTTGTTATCTCTCCAGTTGTATTTTCTGTTTTTAACTTACTAATATGTCCATCACTTAAATTAATATATGATGTATTAATTAATTTACAAAAATCTGATTCTTTAGTTACTTTTGTAATGCACATTTTTTCTTCTATTAATTCAAATGTAATATTTACATTGATTTCTTCTTTTAGTAATTTATATTCTTTTGGAGCCTTTGTTTCTTTTATTGTGTATGTATAAGTTCCAGCTTCTTCTGGCATCTCTAAATCTGTTATACAAGCAAAACCTGTTTTTATAGATGCTATTCTTTCTACTTTATCTCCATTTGGTAACGTTACTTCAAATTCTGCTCCTTCAATGCCCTCATCATTGCTATCTATTTTATTCATAACAATTGTAAATAAATTATCATCTAATTTATTAGTTAGATATACGGTTACTATTCTTTCAGAATTGTTTATATCATAGAACACGTCGCTTGACGCAGTATGAGTTATACTTCCAGTTTCTTCGCTTCTATGTAATGTAATCCACTTTGTTTCAGTTTCCAATTTCATATTTTCTGGTGCTTCTAATTCTGTTATATCAATTCTTATATCACCAAAACCATTTATTCCATTTATTGAAACAATTCCATTTTCATCTGTTACATCTGTTTTTGTAATAGCTTCTACCCCAACTGTATTTGATACATCTACTTTTAATTTTGCTCCTTGTTTTGTTATTTCAATATCATTTTCATCTACTTTTATAATTTTTACATCATATGGCTTTAATTCATTTTTTGATGGAATATATTCTGTTTGTTCATTAGTAATCCTCAAACCTACTTCATTTGCTTCTGTTTTTGTTACTGTTGCTATTATAGAACCATTTGTATCAGTTGCAGCATCTACAATGCTTGCACTTTCTATTCCATCTGAATTATATTTTATTTTTAATTTAATATCGCCAGTATATTGTATATATCCATCAGGTACTGTATTTTCGCGTATAATATAAGTTCTTTCAGTATTTTCTTTTAACAATGGAATTAATACCTTTGTATAACCTTCATCATTAGTTGTTGCAGAATATACCTTACCTCCGTTTTCACTTTGTATAGCAAAATTTACATTAGGTATTTTAACAAGTGAATCTGCACTATCTGTTTTTTCTATTACAATTCCTGCATATCCTGGATTGTTTTCATCTCCAACACTATCTACTTTATTTTTCAATATTACTTTTATTTGTTTACTTTTTTCTGATATTATAACATTTAAACCATCAGATGCAGAAATAAGTTTTGCTTCATTTTTATCTGTTTTACCTATAACAATTGTTTTTGGTTGCTCGTCCAATACATAACCTTCAACAGTTGATAACTCTTTTAATACATATTTTGTTTCACCATATGTTGTTAAATATCTATCCTTTGCAACTCCAAACTTATTTGTTGTTACATTATGTATTTTATGTGTTCCTGTTTCTTTTGTTATATCTATTTCAAATTCTACATTTTCTAATCTTATATATCCATCCTGTTCATCTTGTTTTACATATATAATATCATATCTGTATTCTTTTGGTGCTTCTTCAACAGGCTTTTTGCTGCTATCTTCTGGATCCTCATAAGCCTCTTTTATATTTATCTTTACTCTTATGTATCTTTTTCCTACATATTCTCCTATTATTTCAGCATTCTTTTGACCTTCAGTTATTTTAGCACTTTTTATTAAATTATCTGAATCATAGTCTATTACCATTTTTATATCTGGAATATCCATACAATCCTTAGGCATATTGTTTGATTTTATAGTATATTCAACACTTGTAATATCTGGTTCATTCAATGATGTACTTGCTATACCATTTATATTAGTAATTAAACTCTTATTATCATTTATCACAGATGTTACATCAAATTCTAATCCTTGATATTTAGCCTCTGTCTCCAATGTTAAATTTAATGGAGCAATATCAGTTTCATTATAATTAGTTATAGTTATAACTTTAGTCGTATCATTTATGTAATAATCAAATTCTCCATTTTTCTCTACAAAGCTTAATGTATTATCATCTGTTCTATTTATTACTAAGCTTTTTTGTTCTCCATCTAATATATATCCACTTTTTACAGTTACTTGCTCAAAGCCTATTTCAATATCTCCGTAAGTATTATATTCTACAATTCTATTAGTTCCTACGCTAAAGTTTTTACTTACACCATTTGAAGCAATTAAACTTACATTATATAAACCATCTATTATTTTATTTGTATTATTTTTATCTTTAGTTACAAATACAATTGTATATTTATCTGGATTAATAGTTTCTCCGCCATCATCATCAATCTCTACACCATTAATATATTTCTTTGCTTTATTTGTTATTTTTAATCCTATTAATTTATCACTTTTATTTATTTCTACTACACTACTTGAGTCATAGCCTTCTTGTACTACAGTTTCTGCATTTGAAACATTACCAGATTCATCAAAAGTTACATCTATCAATATAGGTTTATCTAACTTTTTATATCCATTTCCTGCTTTTGTTTCTGTTATCTTATACCTTACTGTTTCGTTCGTTCCGCCTTTTGGGAAAACAATATTAGTTCCTTTGTTAGTAATGTCCATTGTCTTTAAAGAATCTCCTGTCGTTTCTATTCTGAAACTACTTCCATTCAAACTTATTGTGTTATTATCTTTGTCTACCTTATTTATTATTAACGCAAAATTTTTCAATTTATTCTTTAAAACTACGTTAATTCTATGGAAAACATTACTATTATATGAACCACTTGTTACCTTTATATCATTATTATCAGTTGTATATTTGATTTTTCCATCTGCTATATTAAATTTTATTGTTTTTGTTTCTTCATCTAATTCATATTTATCTGGTGCAACAATTTCAGTAATTTCTATTGTTCCTTCTTTTCCTTCTAACTCTCTTGGTATAGCAATTCTACTTTCTTTATAATTTCCATTTTTTATAGCTATATTTTTATTAAATAACTCACTATCTCCAATTTTTACAACAACTTTAAAAATGGCACCATTGATAAGCATATTTGGAATACTATCATCCTCTTTATATAAATTTAAGTCCAAGAAATACTTACTATTATTTATTTTTACTGTACTAGGTTTCTTTTTATCCTTTAATTTTACACGAATTTCTCTGCCATTTCTTGTACATTCCATACCTGCTACAGTAGATGTAGTACTTGGCATTACCTCTGTTAATCCATTTGTTTGGTTTCCAACTATATTTATAGTATATGTGTTATTATCTAATTCATATCCTGCAGGAGCTGAAGTTTCTTTTAATTCAATACTTATAGCTCCATCTAAATAAATATTGTTTAATATTGCTATTCCATATAGATTTGTTTTTATATTTTTTACTTCTTTTGAACCATTTGAATAAGTTATAACAGCCGTATATACTGCATTTGGCAACATATAATTATTCGTAGTTCCTGCCTTTTCTAGTCTTATATAACAAGTTTTTGCATTTTCTACTGGTTCTACATCTGGTTTTTCCTCTGTTTCGTTTGGAATCTGAGTTGATACAAAATTATTTATTAAATATAAATTCATATCATATCTGTAGCAATTATCTGATTCAATTTCTTTAGTTTCTTTTCTTAGTACATATTCATTTCCTTTTATTATAATAAATGATTGACATTTCATTTCGCCGTCTACAACTTCGTATCTTATACGTACAGTTACACAATTTACTTTTGAATGTCCTGGAATTTCATTTTGTTGATATATTTTAAACGTATATACTCCTGCATTTTCAATGTTTATATTCTGTGTAGCTTTTCCTGATGTATCTGTTATTATTGAATATTTATGTGTATAAATTTCTAAATTCTCTTTATATTCATATATATCATATTTTAATCCACCTAATTTTGCACCTAAAAGATTACTTACATCTAAATTCAAATTCAACTCCGTTTTAGCAGTTGAGTTTACTTTTAATTTAGCTTTCTCCGTTAATGCTATATAAGGTTTTGTTGCAGTTTGATTAGATAAATCTACAGTTATATCTTCTGTGCTAGAATTTCTTAACTCATATACTCCATTGCTATTAACATCTAAAACCACCGTTCTTTTATTTCTATTTATTATATATTTAGATAGTGTACTTAATTCTTTTAATTCTATTGTTAAAGAATCATTTTCTGAACCTATAGGCACAGTTATTGCAAATTGTCCATTACTATCTGTTTTCTTTTGAACTTTTGAAACTAAAGTTTTTCCTGTAGAACTATCACGCATTTTTAATGTTACTTCATATCCTATACCTTCAACTCTATTACTTGTTTTTTCGTCTTCTTTTATAATGTATAAACTCATATTATTTTTATATCCTAAATCTACTTGTACATTAGCAATATAATTAATATTTTCGTCATTTTCTTTACTCTCACAAGTTGTACTTACAAATTCTGAATCTTCTACTAAATTTACTTTAGAAATATATCCCAATTCATCAAAAGTTATATTAATTTTAAATTGGTTTATCCTTTCTTCATATGCAATACTTGGCAAACTACCTAAAGTTACAGTATATGTATATGTTTCATTAGCTTTAGCTAAAATATTTGATACTTCTAAATTTCCATTAATATCTGTAATACCACTAAACTCATATGAATCTGCTGTTATTGTAAATGGTATATTTTGTAGTTTTATATCTCTATCTTTGTCATATACAGCTTGTATATTCAATATATTATTTGGTGTCTTTCTTTCATTTGTAAGTTCTATATATAATTCGTTATCCACATTATAAATACTCATATTTCCAGAGCATAATTCATTATTTAATTGTAATATATCTTCTACTCTATCTAATACAACTGTTTTTTCCTCTTTATCTATCTTATATCCACTTACTGCACTGTTTTGTTTTATTCCTATAGAAATATTCTCATTTCCATAAAATTCTACATTTATTTTTCCATACATATCAGTTACATCTGTAAGTAGTGCCTCAAAGCCATCATCACTTGTCATAGATATACTATATTCTGCACCTTTTAAAACATTACTTGTATTATCTTTTTCAGATAAAATTATATATGCTTTATCAAATACAGCATTTCTTGCAAGTTTTAATTTTACACTTAATTCATCTTCTGTAAAAGCAAGCTCCATGTCATCTAAGCTAGATGCATTTATAATATTACCTTTACTATCAAAACTTACAGTAATATTTTGAACTAAATTATCTACATATCCTAAAGGAGAATTTTCGACTTTTATATTATATGTTGTAGTTCCACTTGTTCCCTTCGTAGGATTTAATACCAAATTATCCATTATGCTTGTTGTTCCACTAGTTGTATAATCAATAGAATCTTTAACAGAAACTTTAGCATTACCTAAAACAATATTAGTATTATTTGCATCTACTACACTTACTTTCATATTTACAGTATCTCTTGTAGCAAATAATCGTACATATATCATATCTGTTGTATTATCTATAGTTACTACAACATCATCAGAAGTAATATTATTATTTAATGTTATTCCATTAGTTGAATTATTCTTAAATCCTATAGCTTTTGTTTGAATTGTTTTATATCCTAAAGGAACTTCAAACGCTTCCAATTCTAAAAGCATATTACCAAAAGCTCTTATTTCTTCTTCATTAATACTTACTATTCCATTTGAATCCGTATATAAATCTTCGCTGTAATATTTAATTTCTGAATTACTTAAATCAGTTTGTGATATTTCTAATCTTGCATTTTGTATTTTTACATCAGGATTATCTTTATCTACAACTTCTATCTGCATTCCTTTTAATCCAATTTTTACATCTTCTATTACTCCATTATTATTTTCTCCAAAACTAACAGTTCCATCATCTAAAATAGTTACAGTATATTCATTTGAATTTGCTTTATATCCAGCAGCTGGTTTAATTACTTTATATTTATAAGTTCCAGCAACCATCTTATTTAAAGTAGCCTTTCCATCACTATCTGTTATTGCCTCAACATTATTTCCGTCTATTCCTAAAACTCTACTTCCGTCTAAATTATATAAACCAATTTTTGCTCCAACTATTACTTCATTTGTTTCTTTATCTTTGTTATATACCTCTATCTTCAATTGCTCATTTTCTATAATTAAGTTCATTTCATTTCCACTTGCATCAACCGTTTTTCCTTCATCTGTAAGTGTAAAGTTATATGTATTGCTATTAATTATATATGAAGCAGGTGCAATTGTTTCCTGTACGCTATATGTTCCTGGAATTAAATTTAATATATATGCTGTTCCATTTTTATTTGTTGTTAATTCTCCTATTAAATTTCCTTCTGAATTTGTTGCAGGATTTCCTGAAGCATCCTTTACAATAAATTGGGCTCCATATAAAGCTTTTTTATTGGTATCTGTAATTTTTACAGATACTCTTGTTTCAAAATCTAGCTCATCTTTCATTATACCATCAGGCATAGGCAAATCTTTTAAATATGCTAAACTTTCTCCATTTGGTTCAATTGTCCATATAGAATCAAAATCCCAATTATCTTCATATCCTGTTTGATATAATAACTCTTGTATACTCTTTTCTGTTCCGCCATCAGATATACTTTGGTTTGTAGTTTTAGGGCTCCAATAACTTTGTGTTACTGTTGTATCACTTGCTTTCGTTCCTATTAAGCCTCCTACATATTTTGTTCCACTTCCTGTAACAGCAACTTTTCCTACTGCATATGCATTTTCTATTTTTGAACCAATAGATATACCCCCAAATAAACCTCCTAAATGCATAATAGTTGATTTAATTGTTGCATTTACTGCTCCTGTTGAAAACACATTACTTATATTTGAATCAGATATAGTTCCGCCAAATCCTCCTACATATGAGTGATTAGTTGATTTAGTTTCTACATTTATTTCACCAGTTGAATATGCTTTTTCTATATTACATGCAAAACTTGCTGATGAACTTGTTTTATTAGCCCCACCAATTAATCCTCCTGCACGCACTAATCCTGTTACATTTGTATTTACCATTGCATTTGAATACACTCTTTTTATTTGTGTATTATCTGTAGCCAAACCAACTAAGCCACCAATAAAAATATTAATTCCTACTTTATTTTCTACACTACTTATACCTGTTATTCCAACATTTTCTATTGTTCCATTTATTATATATCCTGCTACTGTACCTACACATGCAGAACCACTATTATTAGCACCATATGTATTTACTATATTTGCGTTCTCTATAGTTAAATTCTTTACTGTTCCTCCACTTATATATCCAAATAATCCTGTATACTGATTATCTGATTCTATACTTAAATTACTTATAGTTTTTCCGTCTCCATCCAAATTTCCTGTAAATGCTGTTTTTGCATTTAGTCCTATTGGTTCAAAGTTTTTATTTATAACTATATCATTTCCTAATTTATAATGTGCATATGGAATATTTTTCATTCCCTGTAATTGTTCTTGTGTTCTTATTATGTATGGATCTTCTTCTGTTCCATTTCCTTCATACACTACATATGTATAATTACTAGCATTTACTTGTTCTGGTTTTACCATATTACGCAAATATGGTAAAGTTTTTCCTTCTTCAATTGTCCATATGTCTGTAAAGTCCCAATTTTCGAATGAACTTGCTTGTATCATTTGTTGTAATAATAATGGTTGTTCTGCTCCTACACTTATTAATTGTCCTGTTGTTTCTGGGCTCCAGTATGAACTTGTTACTGCTGGTACTCCCGTTGCACATCCTATTAAGCCTCCTATAGATTTTGTTCCATTTCCTATAACAGCAACTTTTCCTACTGCATATGCATTTTCAATACTTAATAACTTTCCTGAATATCTAAACGCCCAACCAATTAATCCTCCTGCCCCTACATTTCCACTTGTTGAATTTACATTTATATCTCCTGTTGAATATACATTGTTAATTTCTGAGTTATAAGCCTCACCAATTAATCCTCCAGCATATATGCTTCCACTTGTTGAATTTGCATTTATTGTTCCTGTTGAATATACTTTACTTATAGACGAATTGTTTGTATATCCAGCTATTCCTCCTGCATATACAACTCCACTCGTTGAAGTTGCATTTATAGAAGCTACAGAATATGCATTATCTATAGTTCCTGCATCTATATGTCCTGCTATTCCTCCTATTTTTACATATCCTTTCTCTGCTTTTACAACACTTGTCCCTATTATGTTTACGTTTTTTATTGTTCCATTTGTTATATATCCTACTACTCCTCCAACATAAGCATAATAATTTGTACTAGACGTATATTGGCTTTTTACTGTTGCATTTTCTAAAATTAAATTCTTTACTGTTCCTCCACTTATATATCCAAATAATCCTACACACTGATTATCCGAATCAATATTTAATCCTATTATTTTATATCCTGCTCCATCTAAGGTTCCTGTAAATGCTGTATTTTCATTTCCACCTATTGGTTCAAAATTCTCTGTTATTTCTATGTTATTTCCTAGTTTATAATATCCAGATGGACCATTCTTTATTCCTTGCAGCTGTTCTTCTGTTTCTATTATATATGGATTCTCTTCTGTTCCTTCTCCTTCATATGTTATATATGTGTAATTTATTTCATTTACCTGCTCTGGTTTTTGTAAATCTTTTAAATATGGTAATGTGTTTCCTTCCTCTATTGTCCATATGTCTATAAAGTCCCAATTTTCGTAAGGATTTGCTTTTATCATTTGTTGTAATAACAATGGTTTTGCTGCTCCTACACTTATTAATTGTCCTGTTGTTTCTGGGCTCCAATATGAACTTGTTACTGTTGCCTTTCCTCCACCTATTAAGCCTCCTGCAGATTTTGTTCCACTTCCTGTAACATCAACTTTTCCTACTGCATATGCGTTTCCAATACTTATAGAATTAGCATACCCAATTAGTCCTCCTGCATATATAGTTCCCTTTGTTGAAGTTTCTACATTGCTTGTTGAATATGTATTATATGAATTACTACAAGCATACCCAATTAATCCTCCTGCATATATAGTTCCACTTGTTGAAGTTACATCTACTGTTCCTGTTGAATATACTATATTTATAGATGCATTTTGTGTTGTATACCCAATTAATCCTCCTGCATATATAGTTCCACTTGTTGAAGTTGCATTTATATAAGCTACAGAATATGTACTATATATAGTTCCTGCATCTCTATATCCTACTATTCCTCCTATATATACATTGTTTTTTGTTTCAGCTATTATTTTGCTATTTTCATCTATTATTTCTACATTATGTATAACTCCATTTTTTATGTATCCTGCAATTCCACCAATATAATACGCATTAGTTGTATTTGTATAAGTTTTATTTATATTTATATTTTCTAATATTAAATTCTTTACTGTTCCTCCACTTATATATCCAAATAATCCTACATATTGATTATCTGATTCTATATCTAATCCTATTATTGTATATCCTGCCCCATCTAAGGTTCCTGTAAATGCTGTATTTTCATTTCCACCTATTGGTTCAAAATTTTCTGTTATAACTATATCATTTCCTAATTTATAATGTGCATATGGAATATTTCTCATTCCTTGTAATTGTTCCTCTGTTTCTATTATATATGGATTTTCCTCTGTTCCTTCTCCTTCATATATTGTATATGTGTAATTTATTTCATTTACCTGCTCTGGTTTTTGTAAATCTTTTAAATATGGTAATGTATTTCCTTCTTCTATTTCCCATATATCTGTAAAGTCCCAATTTTCATAAGGATTTGCTTGTATCATTTGTTGAAATAATAATGATTGTTCTGTTCCTGCACTTATTGTTTGTCCTGTTGTTTCTGGGCTCCAGTATGAACTTGTTACTGTTGTTCCTTTCTCTGCATCTCCTATTAATCCTCCTATATATTTAGTTCCTGAACTTGACACTGTTACTTTCCCTACTGCATATGTATTTGTTATGTCTCCACATACCCAACCAATTAATCCTCCTGCATACACATCTCCACTTGTTGAATTTGCATTTACTTCTCCTGTTGAATATGCATCTGTTATTTTAGAATCATAATAGTATGATGTAGTTGACCCTCTATAATAATGTCCTGCTCTACCAATCAATCCTCCTGCATACACAACTCCACTTGTTGTTACATTTATATTTCCTGTTGAATATGCTTTTGTTACTCCTAAATAATAACTAGGATATTTCATATCTATGCATCCAGCTATTCCTCCTGCATATACAACTTCATCTGCTGTTACATTTATATCTCCAGTTGAGTATACATTTGTTATACTATCTATACTACTTGCTACACTTCTATATGCATATCCTACTATTCCTCCTGCATACACATCTCCATTTGTTGTTTCTACCTCTACTTTTCCTGTTGAATAACTATTATTTATTGTTGTTCCATCTATATATCCTACTATTCCTCCTATATATGTATCAAATGCTTTTGTTATATATGCTACATTACTTGTTCCTGTTATACTTACATTTTCTATTGTTCCATTTACTATATATCCTACTACTCCTCCTACATAAGTATTAGCAGTTTTACTTACTATGTTTGCATTTTCTAATGTTAAATTCTTTACTGTTCCTCCACTTATATATCCAAATAATCCTACATATTGATTATATGATTCTATATTTAATCCTGTTATTTTATATCCGTTTCCATCAAATGAACCTGTAAATGGATATGTTAAAGATTTTCCTATAACTTCAAAATTATCTATGTTTTGTATTACTATGTCATTTCCTAATCTATAATGCGCACTTATTCCCAGTTGCATTCCTTGTAATTGTTCCTCTGTTTCTATTATATATGGATTCTCTTCTGTTCCTTCTCCTTCATATGTTGTATATGTATAGTTTGTTTTATTTACTTGCTCTGGTTTTTGTAATCCCTTCAAATATGGTAATGTATTTCCTTCGTCTATTTCCCATGTGTTTGTAAAGTCCCAATTTTCGTAAGGATTTGCTTGCATCATTTGTTGAAATAATAATGGTTTTTCTGTTCCTGCACTTATTGTTTGTCCTGTTGTTTCTGGGCTCCAGTATGAACTTGTTACTGTTGTTCCTTTCTCTGCATCTCCTATTAATCCTCCTATATATTTAGTTCCTGAACTTGACACTGTTACTTTCCCTACTGCATATGTATTTGTTATGTCTCCACATACCCAACCAATTAATCCTCCTGCATACACATCTCCACTTGTTGAATTTGCATTTACTTCTCCTGTTGAATATGCATCTGTTATTTTAGAATCATAATAGTATGATGTAGTTGACCCTCTATAATAATGTCCTGCTCTACCAATCAATCCTCCTGCATACACAACTCCACTTGTTGTTACATTTATATTTCCTGTTGAATATGCTTTTGTTACTCCTAAATAATAACTAGGATATTTCATATCTATCCTTCCAGCAATTCCTCCTGCATACACATTTCTACCTGCTGTTACGTTTATATCTCCTGTTGAATATACATTTGTTATACTGTTTGCACTACTGTCTACATTTCTATATGCATATCCTACTATTCCTCCTATATCTATTGTACCACTAGCATTTTCTGTATTTTCTATATTACTTGTTCCTGTTATGCTTACATTTTCTATTTTTCCATTTACTATATATCCTACTACTCCTCCTACACAAGTATTAGCAGTTTTACTTACTATGTTTGCATTTTCTAATGTTAAATTCTTTACTGTTCCACCATTTATAGCTCCAAATAATCCTACATATTGATTATATGATTCTATATTTAATCCTGTTATTTTATATCCGTTTCCATCAAATGAACCTGTAAATGGATATGTTAAAGATTTTCCTATAATATTCCATTCTACACCATTTAAATCAAAATCATTCATCAATATGTAATTAGCAGTTAAGTCTCCATCTATCCCAATTTGAGTTAATTGTTGAATTGTATATATTCCTATATATCCATCTGGGACAGTTGTTTGTGGTTCTTGTACTGCTTGTAAATTATTTAGTTGCTCTTGTTTAATAATGCTATTATTTTGTTTTGATTTAACGTATATAAAACTTATTATCAACAAACAAATTAATATTATTAATCCCATTACAATTTTTAATTTTGATTTTGATGTGTTTTTCATTTTCCTACTCCTTTGTATAGCAAAGCTTGCTTTGCCTAATATAATATATGTTTTATTATATATTATATATTTATATTTTAAAGTAGGTAAATTTACCAATAAATTCAGTTAGCTTCTATGATTTTAGGGATATACATATTATAAGATTTTTTCTATAACATTGTTTTTGTGTTAAATGTTTGTTACATTTTTTTATATTTTTCAACATATTACTACGGAATAAATAAATTATCTGTTTTATTTTTTTAAAATTTTTTTATTGAATTATTATTTTTTTGAATAAAAAAAAAAAGAATTACACATAATATAAACATAAGATTTATATTAGTTGAGCTAAGAGTGCTAAAAGTTTTTTATTTAAAGGATTTTTAGTATTCGAGCGAAAAATTAATTATAGCTTTATATAAGGTTATAATTAGTTCTAGCCGAAGGTTATAATATTTATATGCAAGCTATATTTTTGTACAGATTGTTTTTTCTAAATTTTATTATATATATGGTTAAATTATAAGTATTATAGCTGGGTTAAGACTATATTAATATTAGTTAAAAAGGTTATTACTAGTCCTGAAATATGGATGAATATAGTTTTTTATAGTGTTTTTATAGTCGAGTGACTGATTAATATATGTGGTTTATTGCTTATTTATATAGAAATATATATTAGGTGAAAAAATTATATATATTAGTCTTAACTGAAGATTAATATAGGTTTTATCGATTAATAGCTCGGATTAATTCCGAGCTATTAATATTTATTATTATATATCTAAATTTTTTACGAATTTTGCATTAGTTATTATAAAATCTCTACGTGGTCCAACATCGTCTCCCATAAGCATATTAAAAGTTTTATCAGCCTCTATAGCATCCTCTAAATGAACTTTTATTAATACTCTTTTTTCTGGATCCATAGTTGTTTCCCATAATTGATCTGGATTCATTTCTCCAAGACCTTTATATCTTTGTAAGCCTAGTTGATCTCTTTCTATTCCTTTTTCCTCTAATTCTTTATATGCTTTTGACAAATCTTCATCAGTATAGCAATATACATCCTTCATTCCTTTTTTAGATAATTTATATAAAGGTGGTTGAGCTAAATATACATTTCCATTTTCTATAAGTGGTCTCATATATCTAAAGAAGAAAGTTAATAATAAAGTTCTAATATGGGCTCCATCAACATCTGCATCGGCCATAATTATTACTTTTCCATATCTGATTTTACTAATATCAAAATCAGCCCCAATTCCAGCTCCTATAGCTACAATTACAGGATTTAATTTATCATTACCATATATTTTATCTGCTCTTGATTTTTCTACGTTTAACATTTTTCCCCAAAGTGGCAATATAGCTTGAAATTTTCTATCTCTACCCTGCTTTGCACTACCTCCTGCAGAATCTCCCTCTACAATAAATACTTCACATTCATCTGCATTTTTACTACTGCAATCAGCTAATTTTCCTGGAAGTGTTGATGTTTCTAAAGAGCTTTTCTTTCTTACTAATTCTCTTGCTTTTCTTGCAGCTTCCCTAGCACGAGAAGCACTTATACACTTCTCTAAAATAGCTTTTGCTACATTTGGGTTTTCTTCTAAGAAAGATGATAAAGCTTCATTCATCATACTTACTACTATTCCTGTTACTTCACTGTTACCTAATTTTGTTTTAGTTTGTCCTTCAAATTGAGGTTCTTTAACCTTTACAGAAATTACAGCAGTTATTCCTTCTCTTATATCTTCACCTTGTAAATTATTATCTTTTTCTTTTAATATATTATGACTTCTTGCATAATCATTAAATATTTTTGTTAAAGCTCTTTTAAATCCTTCTAAGTGCGTTCCGCCTTCTATTGTATTTATATTATTTACAAATGTATATATATTTTCTGAATAAGAAGTTGTATATTGTATTGCAATTTCAACAGGAACTTCTCCCTGTTTTTCTATATATATAGGAGTTGGATGCAATTTTTCTTTACTATTGTTTAAATATTCAACAAAAGAAACAAGTCCACCTTCAAAACAAAATTCTACCTTTTTTTCTTGTTCTCCTCTTAAATCTTGTAAACTTATACGAAGTCCTTTAGTTAAAAAAGCCATCTCTCTAAATCTATTCTCTAGTACTTCAAATTCATATTCTAAAGTTTCAAAAATGCTTCCATCAGCTAAAAATCTTACTTTTGTACCTGTTTTATCAGAATCTCCTATTCTTTTTAAAGGTTTTACTGTTTTTCCTTTTTCAAAAGCCATTTGGTAAATTCCGCCATCTCTTTGTATTGTAACTTCTGTCCAGTCAGACAATGCATTTACAACAGATGCACCAACACCATGTAATCCTCCAGACACTTTGTATCCACTATCTCCGCCAAATTTACCTCCAGCATGTAGAACAGTATAAACAGTTTCAGCAGCAGATAATCCTGTTTTTGGATGTATTCCAACAGGTATTCCTCTACCATCATCTTCAACACAAATAACATTTCCTTCTTCTATTATTACTTTTATATGTGTACAATAACCAGCTAAAGCTTCATCAACAGCATTATCTACAATTTCATATACTAAATGATGTAATCCTCTTATAGATACACTTCCAATATACATACCTGGTCTTTTTCTTACAGCCTCTAGCCCTTCTAATACTTGAATTTGTTCTGCCCCATATTCGTGTTTAAACTTTTCCATTAAAAATCCTCCTTAAACTTCCCTTTTTTTCAATGTTGTCGAAGATATATTGGTTATATATCCTTTTGTATTTTTATTTTTAACTAATATAAGTGTTTTCTGAACTCCACTAGATATATCAACTATATTATCTTTTATATTTTCATATAAATGCTCGTATTCTCTACTTTTTTTTATAGCTTCCATATTAAAAATACCTATTATATTATTTTCATCTATAACATAGTCTTTTCCTATATGCAAGTACATATTATCACAAAACCTTTCCATTTTCAACTTTTAAAAAATTAGCATCATTTTTCAAATCAAATTTATCTGTACAAGTTATTATTATTTGATTCTCTTTTATATTTTCTAATAAAGCAACTCTTCTTTCTTTATCTAACTCAGACATAAAATCATCTAATAATAATATTGGTTTTTCTCCAATCTCATCATATATAATTTCCAATTCAGACAATTTTAAAGATATTATAACAGTTCTTTGTTGTCCTTGAGAACCATATATATTTACAGGTTTTTCATTAATAATAATAGAAAAATCATCTCTATGTACTCCCAAATTTGTAAATCCTTTTTGTATATCTACACTTCTACTATTTTTTACTTTTTCTAAATACTTTTCTTTACTGTCACAATTGCTATTATAAACAATTTTTATTACTTCTTTTTTATTAGTTATATTTTCATGTATTTTATTTATTTTATTTATTATTTTTTCAATAAAATCTTTTCTATATAAATATATTTTTTCTCCTAATTCTGCTAATCTTTCATCCCATATATCTAGTAAATCAATACTTTTATTTTCATATTTTATTTGTCTTAAATAAGTATTTCTTTGTTCAAGTGTTTTCATATAATTATTTAATAAATAAACATAATTAGGCCTTAATTGACTTATCATAATATTTAAAAATTTTCTTCTATATGCAGGTCCCTGTTTTAATATATTTATATCATTAGGATTAAATAAAACAACATATATATTTCCTAATAATTCACTAGTTTTACTTAATTTCACATCATTTAAAAAAATGTTTTTTTTGTCTTCAATATTAAATTTTATATTTCCTTTTCTATCATTTTTTTCATAGTCAATTTCTATTTTTGCAAACTTTTCACCTATTTTAATTAACTCTTTCTCTTTATTTGTTCTAAAAGATTTTCCGCAATCCACAAACAAAAATAGACTCTAAAATATTAGTTTTTCCCTCACCATTATTTCCATAAATAATATTAACATTCTTATCTAATATTATTTCTTGACTACTATAATTTCTAAAATTCTCTAACTTAATTTTGTTTACATGCATAAAATTATTACCTATTTCTTATTCTTCTATTTATAAAGAAATTTATAATTGTATTAAATATAGTTTCTATTATGCTACCTAAAATTATTGTTGCAATTATAAAAATCATTTCTTTACTATAATTAATAACTCTTCCAAAATCCCTGTTTGCAATACTACTAATATTATTTCTTATTACAAAATATATAATGATATAAGAAATAATAATTATTATTAAATTCAAAACTTTATTTCTTATATTTTTTTTACTAGAAAAGAAATAAACAATTCTTATTATTGGATATAATAAAATTAAAATTGCAAAAAATATTATTAAAAAAATATAAAAAGTTTCCATACTATTCTTTCTTCCTACTTTCTATCTTCTAATATTAGAAAATAATTTATCTAGAGTATTATTCTTTCATTCTTATTGGTAAAATCATATAAGTATAATCTTCATTCTCTATAGGTCTTATAACACAAGGAGAAATGCTTGTACCAAAATCAACAAAAACTTCTTCATCATCTATAGCTTTTAGAGCATCTAAGAAATATTTTGGATTTACTCCTATCTCTAAATTTTTTCCTTCTGTAGCTACATACATTTCTTCTTTTGCGTCACCTGTTTGGTTTGTACATGAAATAGTTACTTTTCCTATATCAATATTTATTTTTACTGGATATTTTTTTTCTTTTT
Source organism: uncultured Clostridia bacterium (assembly GCA_934178555.1). Lineage (GTDB taxonomy): Bacteria > Bacillota > Clostridia > TANB77 > CAG-508 > CAKPQL01. Next base: position 12,029 of record CAKPQL010000012.1, on the reverse strand, counting down.
CAATAGTTGATGCAGATATTAAACTAATCCTCTCAAAACAGTTTTGAAAAATATTTTTATTAACTCTTATTCTTGTTTCCCAATTTTTTGGAACGACATTTGAATAATTTAAAAATTCCCCATCTAACAATCTTGTAACAATTTTACAATTCTCCATTTCAAATAAAGCTTGATTTTTAGAAACACCTATCTTTATTATTTCAAAAGAATCTGTAACAATTTTATTAACTTCGTTTAGAGTTTTTCCTGGAATTACAGCTGTAAAATCACTATATTGTTTACTTAAATAATTACTTACCCATCCTAATCTAAACCCATCAATTGCAACTACATTTATTTTATTATTAGTTACTTCAAATAAACAACCTGTAAAGATTGGCCTATTTTCTTCATTACTTACAGCAAATATTGTTTTTCTTATCATATTTTTTAAACTTCTTTGCTCTAATTCAACAGAATTTTCAATATCTATTTTTGGTAATTCTGGAAATTCTTCTGGATTCATAGTTGCTAATTTGTATAGAGAACCTTCACATTCAATAACAAGTAAATTATTTTCATTTATATTAAAGTTAATATCTGTATCAGGTAATTTTCTAATTATTTCACTAAACATTATAGCGTTAACTACTGTACTTCCTTGTTCTATAACTTCACTTTCTATAACATACTCTATTCCTATTTCTAAATCATATGTAGTTAATTTTATTTCATTATCATTGGTTTGAATTAAAATACCTTCTAATATAGGCATTGTTGTTTTACTAGCTACTCCCTTTACTACGGAATTAATAGCTTTAAGCATTTTATCTTTTTCACAAGTAAAATTCATATGCACCTCTCCCTTATATATAATATAAATAATTATAGTATTAATAGTAATATGTCTTGTGGATTATGTGGAAAACTAATGAAATAATGAATATCCCTAAATTTAATCCTGTTCATAACCCTATGGAAAATTTTGAATTTTATTCACAGTTAAAAATTATACATGTTGATAAATGATATTTCAACATGTTATCAACACATTTTATTTTTTTGTTGTGAATAACTAATGTATTGCTTCCGTAGGAAAGAAATACAAAGATAAAAAAAACAAATTTTCATTTTGTGATAATTTATTAAAGTATTGATTTATAAATTATCTTTATTGATTATTATGTTTTTAACACTTTCCACAATTAATTTTGTTTGTGAATTATTTTTTACATCATCTTCTATTTTGTTATATGCATGCATTACTGTAGAATGATCTCTTTTCCCAAAAGACTTACCTATATTAGGAAAAGATTCATGAATAATAGTTCTACAAAGATACATTGCTACTTGTCTTGGAAAGGCAACGTCGTTAGATCTTTTAGAACTTTTTAAATCATCAATAGAAATATTAAAATATTTACATACAACTTCTTGAATATAATCAATAGAAATTACATTTTCTTTTTGCCTTATAATATCATTAATTGCTCTCTCAGACATTTCCATTGTGATTTGTGCATGAGTTAACGTAGAATTAGCTACTAACTTATTAAATACACCTTCTAATTCCCTAATATTTGAGTCTATTTTTGTTGCAATGTTTGATAAAATATCATCAGAGATAATAACATTGCTTTCATCAGTTTTCTTTCTTAAAATAGCAAGTCTAGTTTCATAATCTGCCATAGAAATATCAGCAATTAGTCCCCACTCAAATCTTGATTTTAACCTATCTTCTAATAATGGTATATCACGAGGTGGTCTATCACTTGAAATTATAATTTGTTTTCCACTTTCATGTAAACTATTAAAAGTATGGAAAAATTCTTCTTGAATTCTTTCTTTTCCTGCTATAAATTGAATATCATCTATTAATAAAATATCAATATTTCTATATTTATTTCTAAATTTTTCATTACTATTATCTTTTATTGCATTAATAAATTCATTTGTAAATTTTTCAGAGGTAACATAAAGAACATTCATCTCTTTGTGTGTTCTTAATATTTCGTTACCAATAGAATGCATTAAATGAGTTTTACCCAATCCTACACCACCATATAAAAATAATGGATTATATGCGGATGCTGGAGCTTCTGCAACTGCTAATGCAGCAGCATGTGCAAATCTATTGTTATCCCCTACTACAAATGTATCAAAAGTATATTTTGGATTTAAAGAAGTATTTGAATAACCATATTTTAAATCAATTGTTGGCTTTTGAATTGATGGAGTTTTTTCATCATCGTTAGATAAAACAAAAGAAACTGTACAATTTTTATTTAAAATATAATTAAATGTATTATTTATTAAAGAACCATAACGATTTTTAACAATATCTATTTTAAAAGGATCATTTACAGATAAAACAATATTGTTGTCTTGCATACTGTCTATGTTTAATATTTTTATCCAAGTATCATATGAAATTTTTGTTATTTCTTTTTTTAAAAGTTCTTTAGCTTCATTTAAAATAGTATCTAAATCGTTTTGCATAAAAATCAAACATCCCTTCTAACTTCTTTTGAAAGTCTTATTTCCCTATTATTTTCATATAATATCAAAAAAAAAACAAATAAGCAATAAAAAAAACAAAAAAACTTAAAAAACCTATATTTCCCTATATGTTAAAAATATATTGACAACTTAGTATAATTTGGTGTATAATCATTCTACTTGTTATTTAAAATTAGGAGGTGCAAAATGAAAAGAACATATCAACCAAAAAACAGACAGGAAAAAAGAGAACATGGATTTTTAAAAAGAATGAAAACAAGAGCTGGAAGAAATGTTTTAAAAAGAAGAAAATTAAAAGGAAGAAAAAAACTTACTGCATAGAATGTAGGAAACTGCCTATTAATTATGTAGGGGCAGGTTTATATAAACCTGCCCTTTATGATGAAAAAAACAGTGCAAAAAATGAACTTTGTAATACATAGTTGATTTTTTACACTGCATTTATGCATTGGAAAGATGAGGCGTTTAATTTGAAAAAAACAACAATGCTTAAGAAAAATTATGAGTTTAGAAATGTATTAACAAGAGGTAAAAGATATAGCGGAAAATACATAGATATATATATTATAAGAAATAGTTTAGCAGAAAATAAATTGGGAATTGCAATAAGCAGTAAGCTAGCAAATAGTGTAAATAGGAATAGAATAAAAAGATTAATTAGAGAAAATTATAGATTAATAGAAAATAAAATAAAAGTAGGTAACAGCTTTGTTGTATTATGGAAAAAAAATAGAAAAGTAGAAGAGGCAAAATTTCATAATATAGAAGAAGATATTAATAATTTTATTCAAAATGCAAAAATTTTAACAAATGAACTATAGCAAATAAAACCTAGGGAATAGGCAGATATAATAATTTATTAATAAGTTTAAACTATAAAAACAGAAGAAGGTAAAAATGCGAAAAATAGGAATCTTTTTAATAAATGTTTATCAAAAACACATATCTCCAATAGTTTGCTCTAAAGGTATAAGGTGTAGATATTATCCTACATGTTCTGAATACACAAAACAGGCGATAGAAAAATATGGACTAATAAAGGGCAGTTTTATTGGATTTAAAAGAATATTGAGATGCAATCCTTTTTCAAAAGGAGGATATGATCCGTTAAAATAATATTGGAGGGAAAACAAATGATGGCATTTTTTTCAGATATTTTTGGATATCTTTTAAACTGGATTTATAATATTGATTTTATAAAAAATTATGGTGTAGCAATAATTATTTTTACAATATTAGTAAAAATAATATTATTACCAATAACAATGAAACAACAAAAAACAATGAAAAAAACTGCAAAAATTCAAGAAGAAGCTAAAAAAATCCAGAATAAATATAAAGGAAATCAAGAAAAGATAAATCAAGAAACAATAGAATTATATAAAAGAGAAAAAATGAGTCCATGCAGTGGATGTTTTAGTGGGATAGTACAAATAATATTAATATTAGCTGTATTTTATTTAGTAAGTCAACCATTAACTCATATGAGAAAAATAGACAAGCAATATCCGGATTTAGTAAAAAATTATATAGAAGAAATAAAAGAAGAATCACCAGATCAAAATATTATGTATCCAGAGATAAGCGTAATTAGAGAAAAAGGTAGTCAAGATGAAAGAGTATATATAAATATGGAATTTTTGGGATTAGATTTAAGCAAAGTTCCATCAGGTAATTTATCTAACATAAAAGTATATATAATTCCAGCATTATATGTAATAACATCAATTATATCAATAAGAATATCTACAAAATCAAACAAGAAAGTAGCAAATACAAATGAAGCTGATAGCGAAGGAGAAGAGAAATCAGAAATAGATTTAGCTACACAAATGAATAAAAACATGAATTTTGTAATGCCAATTATGGCTGTTATGGTTGCAATGGTTGCACCACTTGGATTGGCTTTATATTGGTTAACAAACAATATATTAACGATAGTAGAAAGATTATTTATAGATAAATATGTTAAAGAAGAGGAGGAATAAAAATGCCAAAAAGTATTATAGCAGAAGGAAAAACAACAACAGAAGCTATTGATAATGGATTAAAACAATTAAATGTTTCTAAAAACATGGTAGATATAAAGGTATTAGAAGAGGAGAAAAAAAGTTTTTTTAGTATATTATCTCCAAGAATTGTTAAAGTACAGTTAACTGTAAAAGAAGAAAAAACTGAACATAATTTGAAAGAAACAAAAAGAAAAACAAATGAAAATGAAGAAGAAATAAAAGAAGAAATAGAAAAAATAAAGAAATTTTTAAGTGAATTTATAGCAAAACAACCTATAAAAGAAATTGAATGGGAAGTTAAACAAGAAGGATTTGATATTGAAATTGATATAAACGGAGGCAACGAAATAAGCTATTTAATAGGATATAGAGGAGAAACAATGAATGCTTTACAAACAGTTATATCTTCAATAATAAATAAAGAACATTCAGAAAAAATTAGAGTTTATGTAGATGTAAATGGATATAGACAAAAAAGAAAGAAAACATTAGAAGAATTAGCTATAAAGGTATCAAAAACAGTTCTTAGAACAGGAAAATCAATAGCTTTAGAGCCAATGACAGCTTATGAAAGAAAAATAATTCATAGTGTGCTACAAGGAAATGATAAAATAACAACATTTAGTAAAGGTGAAGAGCCTTATAGAAAGATTATAGTAGATATTAAGAAATAGGTAGGAGGCGGATATTTATTATCCGCCTTATTAAATGCTATAAAAAAATTAGGAAACATTTTTATAAAAAATGAAGTATAAAAGAGGTGGTAAAATGTCAACAATAGCTGCAATATCAACGGCTCCAGAAGTAGGAGGAATCGGGATAATAAGAATGAGTGGAGCAGAATGCTTTGATATATTAGATAAAATTTTTATTCCTAAAAATAAAACAGAAATCGAATCATATAAAATGAAGTATGGAAAAATAATAGATACAAAAACTAAAGAAGAGATAGATGAAGTTTTAGTATCATATTTTGTTTCTCCAAAGAGTTATACAACAGAAAATATGTGTGAAATAAATTCGCATGGCGGAATTATAGTGATGAACAAGATTTTAAATGAATGTTTAAAAAATGGAGCAGTTTTGGCAGAACCAGGAGAATTTACAAAAAGAGCTTTTTTAAATGGGAGGATAGATTTATCACAAGCGGAAGCAGTAATAGATGTAATAAATGCCAAAAGCAATATAGAGGCAAAAGCTTCTATAAAACAATTAAATGGAAGTTTGTCACAAAAAATAAATGATATAAAGAAAAAATTAATAGATATGATGGTTGATATAGAGGCTTCTATAGATTATCCTGAATATGATGTTGAAGAAGTAACAAACGAAAAGGCAAAGCAACGTATAGACGAAACGATAATAGATTTAAAAAAATTAGAAGAAAGTTTTGATGATGGAAAAATAGTAAAGGATGGAATAAAAACTGCAATAATAGGAACACCTAATGCTGGAAAATCATCTCTTTTAAATGCTATATTAGACGAGGATAGAGCTATAGTTACTGCAATTGAAGGAACAACAAGAGATACTATAGAAGAATTTATAACAATAAAGGGAATACCGTTAAAAATAGTGGATACAGCAGGAATAAGACAAGCAAAAGATGAAGTTGAAAAAATAGGAATTGAAAAAACGAAAGAATATGTTAAAAACAGTGATTTAATAATAGCTATTTTTGATGCAACAAGAGAATTAAAAAAAGAAGATATAGAAATATTAGAAATGATAAAAGATAAAAATTCAATAATTGTATTAAATAAGGAAGATTTAAAGAACAATGTTCTAGATAATGAAGAAAAAATAATAAATAGCGGTAAAAAAATTATAAAAATATCAGCACTAAAGAAAACTGGAATAGAAGAAATATACGATGAAATCTTTAATTTATTTAATTTGAATAAAATACAAATTGAAGATGGACAATTTATAACAAATATAAGACATAAAAATTCAATAACAAATGCACGAAAAAAACTAGAAAAATCTAAGCAAACAATAATTGACAATATGCCAATAGATATAATATCAATAGACATAAAAGATGCATTAAACGAATTAGGTAAAATTACAGGAGACAGCGTTTCAGAAGATATAATAAAAGAAATATTTAAGAAATTCTGTTTAGGAAAATAACAAAATTGACAAAAAGGTTGACGGAACAAAAATTTCTGTTTCACAAAAAACAGAATGTAAAACAAAAATGGGAGATGAAATAAATGAAATATGATGCAGGAACTTATGAAGTAGCAGTTATTGGAGCAGGACATGCTGGATGTGAAGCAGCTCTTGCTTGTGCAAGGAAAGGACATAAAACATTATTATTTTCAATTAGTTTAGAGGTTGTTGCTAATATGCCTTGCAATCCTAATATAGGAGGAACATCAAAAGGACATTTAGTTAGAGAAATAGATGCGCTAGGTGGAGAAATGGGAAAAAACATTGACAAAACAATGATACAATTAAGAATGTTGAATACATCAAAGGGACCAGCGGTATATTCTTTAAGAGCACAAGCAGATAGAAAAAAATATCAAAGAGAAATGAAACATACTCTTGAAAAACAAGAAAATCTATTTTTAAAGCAAGCAGAGATTGTAAATATAGGTATAGAAAACAATAAAGTGTGTTCAGTAGAAACAAATATTGGTGCTGTATACAAGGTGAAAGAAGTAATACTGGCAACAGGAACATATCTAAAGGGAAAAATATTTATTGGTGAATCAAGCTTTGAAAGTGGACCAGATGGAGTTTTTCCAGCAAATAAATTGTCAGAATGTTTAAAAGAAAATGGAATTGATTTAATAAGATTTAAAACAGGAACACCAGCAAGAGTAAATAAAAATAGCATTGATTTTTCAAAAATGGAAATTCAAGAAGGAGATAAGGAAATCGTGCCATTCTCTTTTGAAGACAAAGAAATAGATATAGAACAAGTACCTTGTTATCTAACATATACAAATGAAAAAACACATAAAATAATAAGAGATAATTTACATAGATCACCATTATATGCAGGAAAAATAGAGGGAACAGGTCCTAGATATTGTCCTTCAATAGAAGATAAGGTTGTAAGGTTTGCAGACAAAGAAAGACATCAAGTTTTTATAGAACCAATGGGATTAGATACAGACGAAATGTATGTTCAAGGAATGAGTTCATCATTACCAGAAGAGGTTCAAATAGCTATGTATAGGACAATTCCAGGATTAGAAAATGTACAATTTACAAGACCAGCATATGCAATAGAATATGATTGTATTGATCCTGCTGAACTAAAATTATCATTGGAACATAAAAAAATAGAGGGAATGTTCTTTGCGGGACAAATAAATGGAACATCTGGATATGAAGAAGCTGCAGCACAAGGAATTATAGCAGGAATAAATGCTGCATTAAAGTTAGAAAATAGAGAGCCTGTTATTTTACATAGGTCAGATGCATATATCGGAGTATTAATAGATGATATAGTTACAAAAAGTACAAATGAGCCATATAGAATGATGACATCTAGAGCAGAATATAGGCTATTATTAAGACAAGATAATGCCGACTTAAGATTAACAGACATAGGACATAACATTGGATTGATATCAGATGAAAGATACAATGCATTTTTAACTAAAAAAGCAAATATAGAAAGAGAAATAGAAAGAATAAAAAAGAAAACTATAAAGCCAACTGAAGAGGTAAATAAATTTTTAAGAGAGCATAATTCTTCAGAGATATCTGTTGGAGTAAAACTTGCAGAATTACTAAAAAGAACAGAATTAACATATAATGAATTAAGACAAATTGATGATGAAAGACCAGAATTAACTAGAGCTGAAGCAGAACAAGTACAGATACAAGTGAAATATGAGGGATATATAAAAATGCAGAAAGTGCAAGTAGATAACTTTAAAAAATTAGAAAATAAGAAATTACCACAAGAAATAGATTATAATACTGTAAATGGTATAAGTTTAGAAGCAAGGCAAAAACTTAATAAGTTTAAGCCAGAATCAATAGGACAAGCATCAAGAATATCTGGAATATCTCCAGCAGATATTGGAGTGTTGTTGGTATTTATGGAACAATATAATAGAAATAAAAAATAAGAAAAGGAATGAAAATATGGATTTTGAAGAATTTAAAAAGAAAATGTTAAGCAAACTCGCTTGTATCAACATACAATTACCAGAATCGAAAATAAGACAATTTTATTCATATGCAAAGGAATTAATCGAATGGAATGAAAAAATCAACTTAACGGCCATTGTCGAGATGGACGAAGTAATAGACAAGCATTTCGTGGATTCTTTAACAATAAGTCAATATATAAGTGAAAAAGACAGAGTAATAGATGTAGGAACAGGAGCAGGTTTTCCAGGAATACCACTAAAAATACAAAAAGAAAAATTAAATATAGATTTATTAGACTCTTTAAATAAAAGAATAAATTTCTTAAATGAAGTAATAAAAGAATTACAGTTGGAAAATATAACAACAATACATTCAAGAGCAGAAGATGAAAGCTCTAAAAAGGAAAAAAGAGAATCTTATGATATAGCAGTATCGAGAGCTGTTGCAAATTTACCAGTATTACTAGAATATTTACTTCCTTTTGTACGTGTTGGAGGAATTTGCATATGTATGAAAGGGGCAAATATAGAGAATGAATTAAGTTGTTCTAAAAAGGCATTAAAGGAATTAGGTGGAGAAATAGAAGAAATAAAAAGTTTTGAATTACCAGAAACAGATGCAAAAAGGAATATAATAATAGTAAGAAAAGTAGCACATACTCCAAATAAGTATCCACGAAAGGCAGGAACTGCATCAAAAAATCCAATAGTATAAAAAATACATTATTAAGATGTATGAAGTATGAAAAATATAACAGTATAAATAATGCATAATATAGGGAACGTTAAATCTAGCGTTCCTTTTTTTACAACAAAACTACCGAACATCTGCACCAAAAACATTAATCTTTTCCACCAGACAAAATAATTACAGAGATTTGTTCCACACTTGACAATTTATATAAAAATAAATAAATAATATTAATAAAATTCATTGACATATGGTTAAAAATTTTATATTATTATTAGGTAAAAAATAAAAAAACGGAGGGATGACAGTGGGAAAAATAATAGCAATAGCAAACCAAAAAGGAGGAGTAGGAAAGACTACAACTTCAGTAAATATAAGCACTATATTTGCTAAGAAGGGTAAGAAAACATTAATGATAGATGCAGACCCTCAAGGAAATGCTACAAGTGGATTAGGCATAGATAAAAACGTAGAATTATCTACATATGACATACTAATAAATGATACTAAAATAGAAGAAGCAGTTCAAAATACAAATATAAAAAATTTAAAAGTATGTCCATCAACAATAAACTTAGCTGGTGCAGAGGTAGAACTTGTTTCTGCAGAAGAAAGAGAATTTAAGTTAAAGAAAAAATTAGATGAAATAAAAGATAACTACGATTATATTATTATAGATTGTCCACCATCATTAGGACTAATTACATTAAATTCATTTACTTCAGCTGATTCAGTATTAATACCTGTACAGTGCGAATATTATGCATTAGAGGGATTAGGACAACTAATAAATACAATAAATATAGTAAAAAAAGTTATGAATAAGAACTTAGAAATAGAAGGTGCTGTATTAACAATGTATGATGCAAGGACAAACCTATCTAATCAAGTAGTAAAAGAAGTTAATAAATATTTTGAAAATAAAGTATATAAAACAGTAATTCCGAGAAATGTAAAATTAAGTGAAGCTCCTAGTTTCGGAATGCCAATAACAGTGTATGACCCTAGGTCAAAAGGAGCTAGATGCTATGAAAAATTAGCAAAAGAAATATTAAAAGCAAATGATATGAAGGCAAAACATATGAAATAGGAGGTTGTAAAAATGACAAAAATGACTGGACTAGGAAAAGGGCTTGATGCCTTATTTTCAACAAATTTAGTAACAAATGAAGAAGAAAAATTACAAGAAGGAGAAGTAATTCAAAAATTAAAACTAATTAATATTGAACCAAATAGAGAACAACCAAGAAAGATATTTGATGAGGAAGGATTAGAAGATTTAGCTAACTCTATCAAAGAATATGGAGTTATACAACCAATAATTGTTACAAAAAAAGAAGATTATTATCAAATAGTAGCAGGAGAAAGAAGATGGAGAGCAGCAAAGAAAGCTGGATTATCTGAACTTCCAGTTATTGTAAGAGATTATGATGAAAAGGAAAATGCAGAAATAGCATTAATAGAAAACATACAAAGGAAAGACTTGAATCCAATAGAGAAAGCTAGAGGAATAAGACAGTTAATGGATGATTATAATCTTACACAACAAGAAGTTGCTGATAAATTGGGATTTAGTAGAAGTGCAATAGCCAATACAGTAAGAATATTAAATTTAGACGAGAGAGTTATTAATTTAGCTCTAGAAGGAAAATTAACAGAGGGACATTGTAAAGCCTTAATGGCAGTACAAGATGGAGATAAACAATATTCTATGGCTCAATATATGATTCAATCTGGAGATAGTGTAAGAGAAGCAGAAAGTAAAATGAAACTTAGAAAGACAATGAAAAAGAAAGATGAAAAATATGAAGCTGTATACAGAGATATAGAAGATACTTTTAGAGGTTTCTTTGGAACAAAAGTTAAAGTAGATGCAAAACAAAGAAAGGGCAAAATAATAATAGAATATAACTCAAATGACGACTTAGAAAGAATATTAGGATTAATAAAATAATAATATTAAGAATGTATAAACATATTGTAATTGTACCTAAAATACAAAATTAACGTATAAAACAGCAATATGTCTAGAAGACAAAGGAGAAAGTATGGAAACGATATTACAATTCTGTAAAAATGAATATTTTAGTTTAGCAACATTAATAATAACTGTAGTATTGTTAATAATATTTATTATTAATACTGCATCAATGAAAAAATTAAAAAAAACATATAAAATGCTAATAAAAAAATTAGGAAAGAGCAATAATATAGAAGAAATGCTATATGAATATTTAAAAAAAGTAGAAGATGTAGAAGAAAGTAACAAAGAAATAAAATTATATTGCGATGACCTAGAAAAAGAAGTAAGCAAGTGTATAAAGAAAATAGGAATAGTAAGATATAGTGCGTTTAAAGATATGGGAAGTGACTTAAGCTTTGCACTAGCATTATTAGATGAAGAGAATAGTGGAATAGTTTTAAACGGAATTTATTCAGTTGAAAATTCGAATGTTTATGCAAAGCCAATCGAAAACCGGAAAATCAAAATATACAATATCTGAAGAAGAGCAAAAAGCAATAGAAATAGCAATGCAACAATAAGATTTTAAAAAATTTACAATAAAAAATATAAATAAAATATTGACAATTATAGTTTGACATGTTAAACTAATAATTGTCATTTACGGAGAGGTGGTCGAGTTGGTTTAAGGCACCAGTCTTGAAAATTGGCGTAGGTTTGTAGCCTACCGTGGGTTCGAA
>CAKPQL010000011.1 GCA_934178555.1 uncultured Clostridia bacterium | reverse complement strand
TTAACTGACATTTTTATTCCTCCTTTGTATTTAATATGTCCAAATTATATCAATAATATTTTTAATATTCTACTATTGTTTCTATAATATTTCCTTCTAAATCTTTTAACATTATTTTATCATTCTCTATGATTAAATAACTGTTTTTAGTATTATTTTTTGGCAGTGATATAGAACCCGCATTGACACAAATTACGCCATCCTTTTCTTTTATAAATCCTGTATGAAAATGCCCATATACAAGCACATCTATTTTTTCTTCTGGCAACTTGTCTATATTATATTTATGACCATGTGTAAAAAAGAAAGTTTTTCCATTTATATTCATTTTTACAGAATTTTGAAACTCAAACTCTGATATCATTTCGTCAACTTCTGCATCGCAATTTCCTCTTATTGCAATGATTTTTTCCTTTAAGTTATTCAAAATTTTAGATACTTCCATTGGGTTATATTCTTTAGTTAATGGATTTCTTGGTCCATGATAATATAAATCGCCCAACAATACTATATTTTCTGGATTTTCTTTTTTGTTTATTTCGTCTATTTTTTTTGCATAATATAGTGAGCCATGTATATCTGATACTACTAATAATTTCATTTTTATATTTCTCCTTATTTTTTGCAAATCAATTATAATGCAAATCCATATGGTAACAATTCTTGCAATGTGTATTTTTTTATTTCATTTTTTTCTTCATTATAACTATATATTTCAAAATCTGGTTTGCAAAATTCACTCATAAATTGTCTGCAATACCCACATGGTAAAGTTTCATTAAAATATTTAGCATTTCTCATTTTTGCAACAACAAAAATTGCTTTAAAATCTCTTTCCCCTTCTGATATTGCCTTTGCAAAAGCTGTTCTCTCTGAGCATATTGATTGTATTCCTTGATTTTCTATATTACATCCTGTATATACTTTGCCACTATTTGTAACTAATGTAGCTCCTACCATAAAATTTGAGTATGGACTCCATGCATTTTTAGCCGCTTCCTTTGCTATATTAAACATTTTTTCTATATCCATTTTAACACCTCATTTATTGTTATTTTACCATAAATATATAATAATATTTATTTATTTGCAATATGCTTTTATATCATTTTTTATATACTTGCAGCAATTTTTTCTATCTCTTCTTTATCAATTCCTGTATATTCTTTTATTTTTTCTATTTTTATTTTACTCTTTATCATATTTAATACTATCATTTTTCTCTCTTGTTTAATTCCTTCGCTTTTCCCTTCTTCTTTACCTTGTCTCCTTATTTCTGCTATTTCCTCTTTTATATAATCTTGAGCTGTTTTCATATTTATTCTTTTTCCTTCCTCTATTCCTTGTCTTCTTATCTCTGCTATTTCTTCTTTTATATAATCTTGAGCTGTTTTCATATTTATTCTTTTTCCCTCCTCTATTCCTTGTCTTCTTATCTCTGCTATTTCCTCTCTTATATAATCTTGAGCTGTTTTCATATCAAACTCCTCCTTTTTATTAAATTTTTTTACCATTTTTTCTGTATCTTCTCCAAGTATTGGATACAATAAATATTGTATTATTTTCTGCATTTTATTACTAATCTGCTTATTATCACAATTCATAACTATTTTATCTAATATTTTAATTAATGAATCTTTTCCTTTATTTTTTTCTATTAACATTGCATATGAAATTGCTGTTTTTTTATTTAATAATTCTTCTTCATTATATTGATTTATATCCACCAATTCATATTTCATCTCTAAATATTTCTTTTTACCATTTTCAGTTTTTTTACTTAAAGCAATATTAGCTGTCCATTTTCTTTCTCCAGTATATAATACTATTGGTATAATTAATGGATATTTATAATTCCTATTTCTTTCGTATTTTTCATCCACTACTTCTTTTAATATTTCTGTACTATAATTTAATATTCTATATGGCATTCTTTCATCTATGCTAGATTGATGTTCTACCAAAATATATTTATTTTCGTTTTTAATTTTATATACAATATCTGATTCAAACACTCTATATTCTCTAGATATATATGAATTGCTACATTTCTCTATTTCCTTATCTCTTATGTCTATTTTTAAGTAATCAAACAGAAAACTTTTCAATTCTTCCTTGTTATTTAATAAATCCTTAAATAGCTTATCATGTTGATTTTCTATATTTTTACTTAACTTGTACTCTTCATTTTTCTCACATACAATCAGTTTAAAATTCGAATACACTTATACCTCACTTTCTATATAATAGAATGCTATTTTTGTCTTTTTGTTACATTTATTATATTTTGTTTTTGTTATTTTGTCAATATTTAACTTTTATTTATACATGGAAATTTATTTAGAAAAAAATTGTTTTGAATTAAATTATTATACTTATACACTACCTTAAATCATTTTGCAAGAAAATTCGTGTTACAAAATTCTACATATATGCATAAAAGGCACAGTACACCGTGCCTTTATAATTTATTCTGCTGTTTTTGATTGCCATGCTAGTATTGGATATCCATTATTTATTCCTTCTGTATCCTCTACAAAAGCATTATCGCCATTAATTAAATTTAATTTGTCATTATCTGTTTGCCAAGATAAAATTGGTAATCCTTCATTTATAGAATATTCATCTGCTTTATATTCATCTAATGCAGTTATATATGATATTATATTTTCTATTGTAGTAGATGTGCACCCATCATTATTTCCACTAGTTCCAGCTGCTCCCACTCCATAAGTTGCTGTATTTTTTTCATAAAAACATTTGCTTATTGTAGAATATATACTAGCTTTATAACCTACAATTCCACCAATGTAATTTGTTCCACTTACTACTCCAATATTATAATTTTGAGAAAAAACTGCTGACCCATTCCCATTATATTCTCCTGAACATCCACCTGCATATCCACTTCCAATAACTTCTCCTAAATTATAACATTTAACCATAGTAGAATGATCATAGCTACTACCACCGCCACTAGTTGCATATACTTGATATCCTGATATTCCTCCTACTCTTTTTGTTCCAGATATTTTTCCTCTATTATATGATGATTTTATTTTTACTGAACTTCTGCTACAAGCTAATATTCCACCACTATATTCCACTCCACCAATATTTCCTTTATTGTAACAACTATTTATTTCTATTCCGCTATTATATACATATCCTAATATTCCACTTATACAATTATTTCCTTTTATATTTCCTATATTATAGCAATTATTTATTTGTTTTGTATAGTATGTGTATCCATTTATTCCTGCAATATTATTTTTGATTCCTGTAATACTCCCTACATTATAACAATTTTCTATAATATCCATTTGAAATCCCTCTCCTATAACTCCAGCAACAGATTCATTACCAGATATATTTCCATAATTATAACAATTTCTGATTTCCGAACTTGTATTATTAACATATCCACAAATTCCTCCTGCATAAGACGAACTAACACTAACCTCTCCAACATTATAGCAATTTGTTATGGATTTAAAACCATGTCCACAGATTCCTCCTGCAAAAGAACCACTTGATGTAATCTTTCCTGCATTATAACATCCGATAATTTTTATTCCTGAGCCACTGCCACAAATTCCTCCTGCAAATCCATTTAATGCACCAATAGTTGCATAATTTGAGCAATTTTCTATTAAATTTGTAGCACTTCCAGCTATTCCTCCCACATTGGTTTTTCCAACTATATATGATTCCATAATATTTAAATTTTTTACACTGCCTTTTAAATATCCAAACATGCCTACATTTGTCAATGTTTCATCATTTATATAAATTCCACTTATCTTATGTCCATTACCCTCATATGTTCCATAAAAACTACTATTTGCTATTGAATTATCACCTATTGGCTCCCACTGCTCTGCATCTTCTGCAAATGTTATTTCTCCAGTTTCCTCATTGATTGTATATTTTCCTTCATTCATTTGTATATCTGCTGTTTGTATTACTGTTATTCCACTAAAATTATTTCCAGCGTTTACTTCGTTTCTAAATTCTTTTAGTCTTTCCAAATTCGGTATTATGTATATTTTTAGTCCTGTTACTTTTACCACTAACTCTTTTATGTTTCCTGCATTATCTATTATTAAGTATTTATATGTTCCGTTTCCTAATAATTTTGAATCTATTGCTATTGTTGAATTTTGGCTTAATATTCTTCCTTTTAAATCTACTATTTTACTTATTGTATTTTTTCTATGTGTTACTTCTATATTTATTGTTAAATCATCTGCATTTAATGTTACTGTTCCTTTTATTGGCTCAGTTTGATTTGTATTAATTATTTTTATTATGGTTCGGTCTAGGTTGGTAGTGTCTATTAATGGGTCAGCTACTACAC
Organism: uncultured Clostridia bacterium; assembly: GCA_934178555.1. Classification (GTDB taxonomy): domain Bacteria; phylum Bacillota; class Clostridia; order TANB77; family CAG-508; genus CAKPQL01. The sequence continues at coordinate 49,121 of CAKPQL010000011.1, read as the reverse complement.
CGCCTCCTACAATGTTTGCAGTTAATTTATCATAATATTTTTCTATTGCAGTTAATTCTGTTTCTGTCATTATAATTGATTTTGTATTTGCAATAAATCCGTATTGATTGTCCTCTCCAGTCATATTGTTTATTTTTGTTGTTACTTCATTACTATTTGCTAGAGGACTATATTCTATCCAAACTCCAGCCAAACTAAAATCTGCTTTTTCCGCTTCATATGTAAATAATTCTGGTATTTTCCATGTTCCAGCAACACTATATCCTTGTTTTATATATAATATCTCTTCTTCGTTATATGCATATCTAGGTAACCACATATATATTGTACCAAGTTCATTTACTCGTATTTGTGCTCCTATATAATCTTTAGCTAATTTTTTCCCTGTCATATCTTGAACCAATTCACTTTGATATATTCCGTCATTTAACATAATATATGCAGGTTGTCCATTACTATAATTATACCAATTTATATCATCCTTAGTTGCTAATGTCCAATATGTTCCATCCCATTTTACTGGTATCATTCCAGCAGATATTGTAGGTATATTTGCATTTTCTGCTACTGCATTTGTTATATCAACAGTTTCATCTCCTATTATAGTTGTGTAAATTGCTTGTGCCTCTTCATTTAACGCTTTTTGCATTTTTCTTGTTGCATTTAATGTAAGTATTAATACTATTAAGGTTATTAATATTAATATTGTTAATAGTGTTATTCTTTTGATTTTATTTTTCATTCGAACTTTCTCCTTTGTTTATTACGGTTTGTATAGGACGTCTCCCACTATAATTATAAATATATGATAATATACTTAATTTTGCAATATTTTTTTGTATTTTACTATAAATATTTTTATTGACTTATTTTTATTATAAGTATAAAATCTTTTTAAATGGAGGTTATATTATGGATTGGAATTACGATATTATTAATAATATTAAGTGGAATGGAGAAATTAGCAATATTGAACAAAAACAAGAAATTGCTAACAAAATTTGTAAAAGAGTTAAAGATGGAGATGTTATAGGATTTGGGTCTGGCTCTACTTCTTTCCTTGCAACACAAGCTATAGCCAAACGTATAAAAGAAGAAAGACTTAATATTACAGCTATACCTACTTCTCACGAAATAAATATACTTTGTACTAGTCTTGGTATTCCTACTGCTTCACTTAATCAAAAGAAGCCAGACTGGTGTTTTGATGGAGCTGATGAAGTGGACCCTCATTGTTGGCTAATTAAAGGTAGAGGCGCTGCTATGTTTAAAGAAAAGCTTATTATGAGTTCTTGTAAAGAAAGATATATTTTAGTAGACAATAGCAAATTCGTTGATACATTATGTGATAAATTTCCTATTCCAGTTGAGTGCCATCCAGAAAGTTTATGTTATGTAAAAAATCAATTATTAGAAATGGGCGCCGAATCTTGTATTTTAAGATTAGCTAAAGGAAAAGATGGTCCAATTATTACAGAAAACGGAAATTTCATACTAGATACTGTTTTTAGAAACATAACTTCTAATTTTGAAAATAAATTAAATAGCATTGTTGGAGTACTTGAAACAGGTCTATTTATTGGATATGACGTAATTATAGAAAAATAAATAAGTTCAAACCGTTTCACACCATATTAAATTAGTTGTGAGAATATCTATAAATTTTCTTAATAAACAAGAAAAATTATATACATCCTCACAACTAAATTTTAATATCTATTTTATTATATCTACCATATTACTAGAATTTATTCCATTTAGATTATAGTAGCTTGATGGAATCTCCCCAATTATTACTGTTTCTACTAATAACACTTGATTTGTTATAGTCTCATCAATTGTATTAAAAGGTGTTAGTATTTTTGCTTCGCACTGTAATTCCAGATATATTCTGTGCATTGTTTGATTTATGCCAGTAGATACAAATTCTGTTTTTATATCCGTCTTTATATTCCCAGCTGGTACTACTTTTATTTTTACATTTGGACCCATTCCTGCTAAAAATTTACTACCTAAAAAACTTCCTATTGGAATAGCTAGTTCATCTGTCTGCAATTTACTCAGTTTCTCTTGTATCGCAATAGCTATGTCTGATGCAATTTCATTTATAATAACTACATCTGACTTTACAACGCTAATATTGCCATTATCATCTTTAACTAATTCAACAATATTTCCATAATTTTTTTGTTTTAATATCCTACTAGATTCTGCATTAGTAATATTAGTAGCAATCTCTTGCACCTTATCTTTACATTTTGCTTCAAATATGGGATTTATTGATTTTAGTATAACCATTAAAGTTATACTAGCAATAGTCAATATTGCTAATATCTTCATCCATTTATTAATCTTCTCATCATCGCCATTTATCTTTGGCAATCTTATTTTCCTTCGAGAATATATTGTATCCATAATAACCTAAGCCGTTCTTCTACTACAATATCTTGGTATAAACAATTGCATTCCTGGAACAATTCTATCTACATCATCTATCTCATTTACCTTTGCAATTTCGTCTATAGTACTATCGAATTTCTTTGCAATTTCCCATAAAGTATCTTTTGGTTTAACAAAATAAATCACCATACTATATTGGTTACAATCTTTCTTTTCCTCCATCTCTATATCATCTATAATATTTATTTTTTCATTTCTTGAAACACTTACCTCAAACTGTAAATCTATCCTACTATCTATATAACCATCGTTTAGCACTACAAAATCTTGCTTTCTTATTTCTATATTAGTATCCAATGTTGACATTTCACTTATATTTCCACTATTTATAGAATAATTAAATGGTAGTTTCATTACTTTAGCATCAAATCTACTTGAATTATTTGATTCATATAAAAATTCTAACTCTACTTCTCCTTCATATGTTACCCTGCCATTCTTTATGTCCTCTTTTTGTATATTAGGTTTTACACAAACATCATATATTCTATTATTCTGAATTTCTGGAATAGATAACTGTTCTTGTATATTGCATGTTTCCTGTATATTTTCTTTATTAACTAGAGCAGTAACCTGTTTTTGATTAAATGTTAAACTGTTAGTAGGACTATATAAATCTTGAATAATATTTAATTGCTTTTGTTCATATACAAAACATACAATTTCTATTTCAGCTTCTACATATATTGAATGTTCTTCTATATTATTAGGCTTTACTACTAAATTTTTTAATTTATATTTTGTATTGCAAGCATTCGTATCACTGACATTTGGCATATCTATAAATCCCATTACAGGAATACTACTTGTTACTGTATTTATTCTATTATCTTCCGTTAAATACAATATTTTTACTTGTGCATCCGCCTTTGCTAAAACCTTGTTGTAACTTATTTTTATATCTTTATTAACAATATTTATATCTGAATTTAATATTTCTGCCAAATTATCTACATTCTCTAGCATTATTGTATCCTTAGCATAAGTTTTGGTAGTTCCGCTTCCTAGTAAAGAATTTACTTCTAATGTATTATTTAAGCATTGTACTCCATCTATAGAATTAATATCATTTACTACTTGTATATTATCATTTGAATATACTTTAACACTTAAATCTAAAAATGCTCTAACATTTATTTTTCTACTATTTATTACTTTGCATTCTATATTTTTAATTCTTAATGATTCATCAATATCCATTCCATTTTTACATCCATCGAACTCAATAGATTTTGTAAAATCTATTGATGTATTTAAGCTTCTAACCGAACCATTTTCATCATCTGCTAAATAAATTATATATACATTAACAGCTCCATCTAATCGTATTTTCCCATCTGTAATCTCTTTTTTATATATGCATACATTACCATTTACACTAATAGTATTTAATATATCTGGCTTTATATCGTTTACAATCACATCTCCTTCTACTTCTTCAATATCATTTTTTTGACCAACTAATTGATTGATACAGATATTCTCTTTGCTAGTATCTAATTGCATAAAAACCTCCATTCTGACAATATGTAATTGTCACATAAACTTGTTTAAAATTATCTATACTATATATATTTAGTTGGACAAAAAAAATTCCTATTTTCATAGGAATTTTAAATTTTTTACTTAATTATTTAGTTGGTAATGGTGGGATTAATGGACTATATCCTGCACCATCAAACACTTGAACTTCAACAGCTCTTGTTAATATATCAGTGTAACTATATGTAACACTTCTATTCTGTTCTTCATATCTTACAACAAAAATGTTTGGATATGTTTTTTCTATAGTAGCTTCTTCTTCAAAAGGTCTATTTCTTCCTAATGAGCCTTTTATAATTATCTTTTGTCCGATTTTTTCTCCAATATCTGTCTTTAGATTTGATATGTCGTTTTTAAAAATCATACAATCACTACCTTCTCTCAAGATGGCTTGATTATATCAATTTTTACAGTTATTGTCAAAAGCAATTGTTTCTTGTCGTTTCATGTTTACCTTACAGTATCAACGTGTATAGAGTTATGTTACAATTATATTACAATTCCGTTACGTTAATATTACAGTAGCAGTTAATCCAATATTTTCCAAGATCCAATATGTTCTGGTTCTAACTCAAATGACATCATTTCCTTTGTTATTGGATGAGGAAATTCTAATTTGTATGCCCATAATGCTATTTGTTTTCCTCTGCCTCTTGTACCATACTTTTGATCCCCACATATGCTATGATTTCTACTAGCTAATTGTAATCTTATTTGATGATGTCTACCAGTATCTAACTTTATCTTTAAGACAGATAAATCTATTTCTTCATTATATTTTACTACCTCATATTCTAATCTAGCAAATTTTGCATTTTTTGTACCTTCTTTAACTACTTTACTTGTATTTGTTCTTTCATTTTTTAAAAGATAATCTTCGAATATTCCTTGCTTATTATCAAATTTTCCATCTGCTATTACCAAATATATTTTATTGAATTCTTTATTTCTTATACTTTCACTTAATCTAGCTGCAGCCTTTGAAGTCTTTGCAAATACCATTATACCACCAACCGGTCTATCTAATCTATGCACTAATCCTAAATAAACATTTCCCGGTTTATTATATTTTTCTTTTATATATTGTTTTACAATAGTCAACATATCTATATCATTAGTTTTATCTTGTTGTGATGGCACATTTACTATTTTTTCTACTACAATTATATGATTATCTTCATATATTACGTTTAAATCTTTCACTTTAAAAACCTCACTTATAAATGCTAAAATATGCATCACATACATAATACACATCTTTTCTATGTATTATATATAATTATTAATTCTTTTGTCAATCTACATTCCAAATTCAACACATTTATCAATTTTTATACATATATTAATTATATATACTTCTATAAATTGGAGGCAGTTTAATGACTTTAAATCAATTACCCATAAATTCTACTGGAAAAGTAAAAAGTTTACATTGTAACGGAAATATTAGAAGGAGATTACTAGATTTAGGAATAATAACTAATACCCCTATAAAAGCTGTACTTAAAAGTCCATCTGGAGACCCTACAGCATACGAAGTAAGAGGTTCCTTAATTGCAATAAGAAAAGAAGATGCAAGCTTTATTGATGTTTATATTGTATAATAAATTGAGTAATAAATAAAAAATGAACATACGATTCTACTATTTTTCACAATATATCGTGTCTAAAAATTTTCCATTTTTTATTTACTACTCAATTATTTTTACCAAAATTATTAATGCACTATTCTAGTTACATCATTAAACGCAACAAATATTGATAAACCTATTAAAACTATAAATCCTACACTTTGTACTGCTAACTCTAATTCTTGTTTTATTGGTTTTTTTCTTATTCCTTCTATTATTAATAACAAGATTTTCCCACCATCCAATGGTGGAAAGAATAATAGATTAGTTACTCCTAATGATAATGATATTAATGCTAGCATATAAATGTACTCTTTTATTCCCTCTGTTTTTGATACAACACTAGATATTCCGAACCGGTCCCATCAGTTGGTCTGCTTCTACATTTCCAGTAAATAATAATTTTAAATTATCTATAATAGATACAGAAAAATCTACAGTATTCCAAAATCCATAATATAGATTATTGGCAAAATTATTTTCTGCTTGCTTCAATATTATTCCTATATAATATTTCTCCGTATTTTCATCTTTTATTGGATTAACTGCTACATTTAGTATCTCATTATTTCTTTTTATTGTAAGCTGTATTTCTTCACCATTTAATTTATTCACTTGCTTATATATATCCTGTACGTTTCTTACTCTTTTATTATTTATTTTTATAATTTCATCACCTGATTGTATTTGTAATGATTGTTGATTATTTATATTTTGAACTGTTTCAATAGTTGTTGTTATATTATTTCCACTGATTGAAACTATTGCAAAATATACAATCAACCCAAATAGTATATTTACCAATCCTCCTGCAGCTACTATTGCAATTCTTTTTGGAATACTTGCCTTGCTAAAAGAACCTTCTTTTTCAGAATGTTCTTCTTCTCCTTCCATACTAACAAATCCACCCAAAGGAATTAATCTTATTGCATATTTAGTTTCCTTTCCTTGCTTTTTCCATATTGTAGGTCCAAATCCAATTGCAAATTCATTAACTCTTACCTTGCATAATTTTGCAACTATGAAATGTCCACCTTCATGTATTAATACTAAAAAACCTAGTAAAAATATTATTTTAATTGCATTTATAAAAAAAGGTATCAAAATAATCCTCCTCTATTATAATTAGAGGCGAACACAAGGTCCGCCCTTTATTATGTAGTATATTATTAAAATTAAACCTTATAATATTGTTAATAAAAAATATGCAAATGGTGCAATAAATATTACACTATCTATTCTATCTAACATTCCACCATGTCCTGGTATCAAATTACTAAAATCCTTTATATTAACATATCTTTTTATACTTGATGCTGCAAAGTCTCCTATCTGACCAATTATGCTTAATCCAAAAGCAATTATAGCTATTATTGGATAAGAAATATTAGAACCTATATTAAAATAATTATTTACAATAATTGTATAAATTAAACCTACTATAACTGCTCCTATTGTTCCACCAATGCAACCTTCTATTGATTTATTTGGACTAACCTTACTAAATTTATGTTTTCCAAACAATTTTCCAACAAAATAAGCAACCACATCAGTTCCCCAAGCAAAAAACACAATGTACCATACTAATGTTTTTCCATTTTGATTTCCCAATAATAATGGTAAAAACATTATAAATCCTACTATATAACATATTCCAAAAAATGTTATAGCTATATCATTAAATGTAGTTTTCATATTTGTTATAATTACTTGTAAAAATAATATTAAAAATACGACTGGTATCCCAATTCCTAGTGATATTACAACTTTATCTGCTGGTATTATATGTATAAAAGATATTAATATACAAGCAATATATCCTAGCCATTTTACTGGATTTGCTTTTTCCTTGAAAGCATTAAAATATTCATTCATAGCTAATAATGCCACAGCACTAAAAGCAACATCTATAACATATACATTTCCAAAAATCAATATTACTACAACTAATGGAAACAATAATAATGCAGATATAATTCTACTCATATAATAGCGTCCTCTCTTATCCTACTTTCTCTTTTTTCTCGCCTGGTCTACCACCAAATCTTCTATTTCTACTTTGATATACTTCTATAGCTTTCATTAACTCTTCTTCGTCAAAAGCTGGCCAATGTACATCTGGAAAATAAAATTCTGTATATACTAATTGCCATGGTAAAAAATTACTTGTTCTAAGCTCTTTGCTTGTTCTTATCATCAAATCTGGATCTGGCATTCCTGCTGTATACAAATTTTGAGATATAGTTTCTTCATTTATTTCATCTATATCTATTTTTCCATCTTTTACTTGCTCTGCAATTTTCTTCATAGCTGTTACTAATTCTGGTCTTCCACCATAATTAAATGCAATATTTAATGTAAGTCCTGTATTATCTTTCGTTTTTTCTATTACATTCTTTATGCTTCTTTGAAGTGAAGGTGATAATCTTGTTATATCCCCTAGAATTTTTATTCTTATATTTTCATTATTTACTCTTCTAGAAAAGGAATCTAAATATGCTTTCATTATTAACATCAATGCTGATACCTCTTCTTCACTTCTTTTCCAGTTTTCTGTAGAAAAAGCATATACTGTTAAATACTTTATACCTATCTTATTACATATTAGAGCTATATTTTCTAAATTTTTTGCTCCTGCCTTATGTCCTTCTTTAGTAGTTAACCCTTTTGATTTTGCCCATCTTCTATTACCATCCATAATTATAGCAATATGCTGTGGCAAATTATCCATATTTATATTCATTTTTCTACCCCTTTTATACTGACATTACTTCCTTTTCTTTATTATCAGCTATTTTATCTATTTCCTCTACATATTTATCTGTTAGTTTTTGAATATCTTCTTCAGCCCCTCTTAATTCATCTTCTGAAATCGCATTATCTTTTTGTAATGCTTTATATTCATCAATTCCCTCTCTTCTAGCATTACGTATAGCTACTTTTGCTTCTTCTGCTAATTTTTTAACATCTTTTACTATTTCTTTTCTTCTTTCTTCATTCAATTCTGGGAATGACAAACGTATAACTTTTCCATCATTATTTGGATTTATTCCAATATCTGAAGCAAGAATTGCTCTTTCTATATCTTTTAATATACTTGCATCCCATGGTTGAATTACTATTAACCTTGCCTCTGGAACAGATATTCCAGCTACTTGATTTATTGGAGTTGAAACACCATAATAATCAACTTTAACTCTATTTAATATTGCTGGATTTGCTCTACCAGCTCTTATTTCTGAATAATTTGTTTCTAATGCTGTTATTGTTTTATTCATCTTTTCTTCAATATTACTATAATCTGACATAAAAAACCTCCTAATTTTATATGAAAATTTTAAATTATATAATCAATATATTATTTTACAATTGTTCCTATTCTTTCACCTTTTATAATTTTTACTATATTATCTGGTTCATTTATTCCAAATACTATAAGTGGAATATTGTTATCCTTGCATAATGATGTTGCAGTTGAGTCCATTACTTTTAAATCTTTATTTAATATATCTAAATATGTTATTTCATCATATTTTACAGCTGTTGGATCAAGTTTTGGATCTGCTGAATATACTCCATCAATAGTTTTTGCAAGTAATATCACTTCTGCATCCATTTCTGCTGCTCTTAATGCAGCTCCTGTATCTGTTGAAAAATATGGATTTCCTGTTCCACAAGCAAATATAACTACTCTACCTCTTTCTAAATGTTTGATTGCCTTTCTCTTTATATATGGCTCTGCAATTTGTCTCATCTCTATTGCAGTTTGTAATCTAGTATATATCCCTCTTGCCTCTAGCGCATCTTGCAAAGCTAATCCATTTATAGTTGTTGCTAACATTCCCATATAATCTGATGTTGTCCTTTCCATTTGGTGACCATATCTACCTCTCCAGAAGTTTCCTCCACCAACAACTATAGATACTTGAACTCCCATTTCTACTATAGTTTTTATTTCATCACATATTTTTCCTATTGTTTCTACATCTATACCATTTCCTCTAGTTCCTGATAAAGCTTCTCCACTTAATTTTAGTAGAATACGCTTATATGCTACATCTGACATTAAATAAACACTCTCCTTTTAGTTTTTTTTAATTCTATCATATATTACTTAAAATAGGAATGCTTTTAATAAATTTTTTTTAGTTTCTATAATGCAAAAAAGTATGGCACATTGATATGTGCCATATTTTTTTAAAATATTTCTTTTATGTTTTTCATAAATATAACATTTTCTATTATATCTATTATTGAATACGTAACCATTATAGCCCCAATTGTCATTATTAATGCCCCACTATTTGAAATTATATAAATTCCACATACAAACATTAACACCGCTAAAATTAAAGTCCAAATCCAAATTTTTGAATCTATTTTTCTTATTTTTAGTGCTAAACTAATTCTAATAATAGACATATATATTATCCAAATACCAACTATTAATCTAAATGCAGCTTCTATCGCTCCGCTATACATAATTGCTACAACTCCAATTGCTATCGCAATTAACCCATAAAACAAATCCAAATTATATAAGCTATATCTTCCACCTGATGAAATCCAATTTATTATTTTACATGTACCAACAATAATAAATATTATTCCTAACATTGATGATATTATTTTAACAGTTGTATCAGCATTATATATTAGCACAAATCCCAATAATGCAAATATTATAGATTCTAATATTGATATCCATCCACTTTTCTTAAAAAACTTTTGTATATATTCCATAACTATCTATCCTTTCTCTTTAGCTCATCTGTCATTATAATAAATTTAACCTTGCTATTCTCTTGTTCATTTGTCATAGTAAAATTATCATATTCATTTGACAATTCTACTAAAGCCTCAGCTCTTGTTGCAATCTTTCTAATATCTCCGTTTATATATTTACCTATTGTAGTATCAAATGTTGTCATTCCATTTGACAATTCGTTTGCTCCCAATGAAATAGTCTTTGCAGCTGTTGTTAATTCATCATTTGCTGTTTTTAATTTTCCTATTGAATATTCTAATGTAGTTAAACCATCCTTTACACTTTGAGACCCTTGTTGTAACTTCATTGCATTTGTAGAAACTAAAGATACTTTTCCATACATATCAGAAACGCTCTTATTCAATGTATTCAAATTTGACACTACTCCATCAATTCCACTTTTTATATTAGAAATGCTACTTATTAAACTTGATATTTCTGTATTAGTTGCTTTCAAAGTTTCATTTGCTGCAGAAACTTTATTTTTTACATTAACTATTGATGTTGTATTTGTTGCTTGTAATTTTGCTATTGTTTTTTCATATTCCATATTGTTATCTTTTAATAATTGTATCATCTCTGAATCATTAACAGCATCCAAAGAAGCAATCTTTTCACTATTTTTTGCTTTCATACTTTGTAACTCTGCAATTAACTCAGAATTATTGTCACCAGTTATGCCACTCAATTCAGTAACAATACTTCCTAAGTTATTTTGTACAGTGTCTTGTTTTGTTTTTATACTACTTAAATTATTATTAATACCTTCTAATTTACTACTTAAATTAGTTAACATAGTAGTAATACCAGTTATTCCTTCTTCAATCTTTTTTAATCCTTCTTGCAATGCTGGTATATTTGCACTTATGCCAGCAATTCCTGCATTTATATTAGTATAATTATTATTTATATAACTTGTGCTTGATAATAGAGTTTGCATTTTTTCGTTAAATAATTCAGAATTTTCACTATATTGATTTGTTCCAAATTTTAGAGTTTCTGCCCCTTCTTTCAAAGAATTAGTAGAAGACTTTATCAATTCTAATTTTTGGCAAACACTTTTTACTTCATCAATAATTTCTGAATTCTCTTCATCTAATAATTTTGGTGTCGCAAAATTCATAATACTATTTAACTCAAAACTAGTTGTATCCATTGTTATTTCAAATCCTGATGGAATATTTAATACACTTTTAGATATTCCCAAACTTTCTTGAACTCCTGGCAAAGCTACTCCTAACACTATATTTTTGGTTCCATCGCTTATTAACTTTGCATTTTTTACACTTATATTAGTATTTTGTTCATTATCTATAATAGTACCACCAATTATCATAAAAGGAGTATATATTTTTTCGTTTTTTCCGTTAATATTTACAAGATGTTCTTGTGTATTTTTATATTCAACTTTTACTGTTACTTTTCCACTTTTTCCAGCAACCTCTTCTGCACTAATTTCTTTACCATCTAATTCATATTTTATCTCTATACTAATTGGTAATTCCTTTTGACTTTCTCCTTTATAAAATATATCTTTTCCTTTTGCATCCCAGATTAACGTATTATTATCTCTTGAAAAATTTTCGTCTCCACTTGTATTTTCTACATTTATCAAATCAGTTATATCATTTATAATATCCAAATTCTCTCTATTACTAATATGTGTACTAACTATTGTTTTATATGTTCTACCTGCTGTATCTACTTTAGAATATACTGTTTCATCCTTTGTAAACGCAAAAATTGGAGTTGTATAACAAATCATTGTAGCCAAAAGTGTTATTGGTATAATTTTCTTTTTTATACTTTTGTTCATAAATTATCATATCCTTTCTTAATTTTTTACATCTTTCATATTCATTGTTGTCTTACAAATTAATTTATCAAAAACCATTAAAAATGCTGGTAATATTGCAATAACTGTAATCATACTTATTATTGCTCCCCTAGACATTAATGTACATAATGAACCTATCATTTCAATTTTTGAATATGCTCCAACTCCAAAAGTTGCTCCGAAGAAGCACATTCCGCTTACTACTATTGAACTAATTGAAGTCTCTAAAGTTTCGTTAATAGCATCTTTTTTATTTTTGCCTTCTCTTCTCTTAGCTATATATTTTGTTGTTATTAATATTGCATAATCTATTGTTGCTCCTAACTGTATTGTACCAATTACAATAGATGCCACAAACGGTAATATAGTATTAGTGTAATATGGTATTCCCATATTTATAAATATAGCAAACTCTATTACCGAAATTAATATAACCGGTAAAGATATTGATTTTAATACAAATATCATTATTATAAATATAATAGCTATAGAAACTGTATTTACACTATTAAAGTCATGATTACTTATTTCAACTAAATCCTTCATCAAAGGTCCTTCACCTGCTAAAATAGCTGTTGGATCATATTCTTTTACTAAATTATTTATTTCTTCTATTTGATTATTTAACTCATCGGTTGCCATTTCATATTTAGAATTTATTAATATTAATTGATGTTTATCACTTTGGAACACTTTCAATAAATCTTCTGGCAATATCTCTTTTGGTATTCCTAAATTTGCAATTTTAGGATATCCAATTGTCCATTCTACCCCATCGACTTGTTCAATTTTATTCATCATTTCATTTAATTTATAATCTTCAATATCTTTATTTACTAGTAAAACTTCTGTTGACACCATATTGAATTTTTCTTTTAACTCATTATTTGCTTCTACACTTTTTAAATATGTAGGTAATGATTTATCTAGATTATAATAAATTTTTGTATTATTATATCCATATAATGCAATTGGTAAAATTACCACAAAAGCTACTATCATTGCTTTATAATGTTTAACTACCCATTGTCTTACTTTTTCAAATTTTGGTAATATTTCTTTATGTCTAGTTTTCTCTATTAAACCATTTAGCTCTAATATCATTGCAGGAAGTATTGTAACTACACAAATTACTCCTAGTAATACTCCTTTTGCCATAACTATACCAATATCTTTTCCCAATGTAAGGTTCATACTACACAATGCCAAAAATCCAGCAATAGTTGTAAGTGAACTACCAACTACAGAAATTAGTGTTTTTGATATAGCAGTAGCCATAGCTTTGTAAATGTCGCCTTGAATTTTTTTCTCTTGCATATAACTATGATAAAGGAATATTGCAAAATCCATTGTTACTCCTAATTGTAATACAGCACTAATTGCTTTAGTTATATACGAAATTTGTCCTAAGAATATATTTGTTCCCATATTATATAAAATTGCTATTCCTATATTTAACAATAATAATACTGGAACAATATATGAATCTAATGCAATCTCTAAGACTATCAAACATAATATAACAGCAATCACTACATAAATTGCAATCTCAGAATCTGATAAATCTCTTGTATCCAATACTGTTGCAGACATACCACTAATTTTACAATTTTCATCTGTTATGTTTCTTAATTCTTCAACTGTTTCTAGCGTTGTATCTGCAGATATTGCATCTTTAAATGTAACTAACATTAGTGTTGAGTTGTCTTTATAGATTTTGTCTCTTAAGTCTTCTGGTATCATTTCAACAGGAATTCCACTTCCTATTATATCAGCAGCACTAAATACTTTTTCTACATTATCTATGTTCCTTATTTTATCTTCTAACTTAACAATATCTTTTGTTTTCATATTATCTAATATTACAACAGAAAAAGCACCCATATCAAAATCTTCTGAAAGTATATTTTCACCTTTAATAGTTTCGATATCATCAGGAAGATACACTAATATGTCGTAATTTATTCTTGTTGCCTTAATTCCAATAATTGATGGAATTAACAAAACTAATGCTATTATTAAAATTGCCTTTCTATGCTTGCATACAAACTCTCCTAACCCCTTCATAAACTTCTCCTTTCTCTATGTGACCATTGGTCATTTGAGAGTATTATACAACTATACTGACCATTAGTCAATACTATTTGGTAAAATTTATTAATTCTTATTACTCTAGCGCAAAGTTGTCCATAGTTTTCATGTATAATTTTTCAAAACATATTGACCATTCGTACATTTTATGTCATAATTTGTTTGTAGTTAAATTATTTTAATAATCGTAGAAAGGATTTTAATATAATATGAAAGAAGAAAACTCTGATATCGAAGTTACTGAAAGCAATAAAAAAAATAGATTACTAGATACTGCATTTAAGCTTTTTACAGAAAGAGGTATAAAAGATACCTCTATTCAAGAAATTGTAGACAATGCTAATGTTGCAAAAGGCACATTTTATTTATATTTTAAAGATAAATATGAAATTAGAGATATATTAATAGCTAAAAAATCTCATAAATTATTTTCAGACGCATTATGCGAATTGCATAAAAATTACATATACGACTTATCTGATCAAGTTATTTTTATCATAAATTACGTAATTGATGAATTATCTAAAGCCCCTACTTTACTTAAATTTATTTCAAAAAACTTATCTTGGGGAATTTATAGTCAAACTTTTTTAAAACTATATGAACAAGAAGGAAAATCCGAAGATAGTGTTTACAAATTATTTTTAAAAGGTGCTGCTCAAGAAAATATTAAAGATCCAGAAGTTACACTATATATGATAATAGAATTAGTTAGTTCAACATGTTTTAATTCTATTATATACAAACAACCACTTTCAATAGAAGAATTCAAACCATATCTATATCAAACAATCAAATTATTAATTAATAGTAAAAAAGTAAATTAACTTATATTATCAAAAAAGAGTATCTATTTTTGAATTAGATACTCTTTTTTGATATTATTTAATACCTGTTATAATATAATGCAAATTAATCCTCCGCTTCCCTCATTTATAATTCTCTCAAGTGTTTCTTGTAATTTTGCCTGAGCATCCTCTGGCATTTTATAAAGTTTATTTTGTAATCCTTCATTTACCAATTCATGCAAGCTCTTTCCAAATATATTTGATTCCCATATTTTTATTGGGTCATTTTCAAACTCAGATAGTAAATAATTTACTAATTCTTCTGACTGTTTCTCACTACCAACAATTGGTGATACTTCTGTTTCTATTTCTGCCCTTATCATGTGTATTGATGGTGCTTTTGCTTTTAATTTGACGCCAAACCTTGAACCTTGTTTTACCATTTCTGGTTCGTCTAGTATAAGTTCCTCCATTGAAGGAGTCACTATTCCATATCCTTTTCTTTTTACATCATCTAATGCAGATGAAATTTTGTCATATTCCTTCTTTACTTTTGCCATTTGAGTAATTGTTACAAATAAATCGCCTTCATTTTTCACTTCAACTCCAGATATTTCTGTCAGCATTTTATAGAACAATTCCTCTTTCATTGTAATATCAACTGTTATAGAACCATTACCTAAATTAATTGATTCTACTGTTGTTTTTTGTATTATTTCTGTTTTTTGTATTCCACTTATTCCGTCATTTATTTCTCTTAATAGTTTTATTCCAGTAAATGATTCTTTTATTTCTTTATATAACTCTATCTTTAATGGATTTTCATATTCTAAGCTTTCTATCCATTTTGGCAAATTAATATTTATTCTTTCTATTGGGAATTCATATAATACTTTGCCAAAAATATTATTAATATCTTCTGTTGATAGATTAACACAATTAGTTGGTAATACCGGCGTATTATATTTATCCTCTAATTCTTTTGCTAATCTTGTTGCCTCCTCTGATCGTGGATTATCTGTATTTAACACTATTACAAAAGGTTTATTTAGTTCTTTTAATTCTCTTACAACCCTTTCTTCTGCTTCAACATAATCTTCTCTTGGAATTTCTGTTATGCTTCCATCTGTTGTTACTAAAATTCCTATTGTAGAATGTTCTTGGATAACTTTCCTTGTACCTATTTCTGCTGCTGTTTCAAATGGCATTTCTTCATCAGACCAAGGTGTTTTTACCATTCTTGGTGTTTCATCTTCCATATACCCTAATGCATTATTTACAAGATAACCAACACAATCAACTAAACGTGTTTTTAATTTTAATTTTTCTCCTACAGTTATTTCTATAGCTTCATTTGGTACGAATTTTGGCTCTGTTGTCATTATTGTTTTTCCAGCTGCACTTTGTGGCAATTCATCTTTTGCTCTTTCTCTTTTGTATGTATTCTCTATATTTGGTATAACTAATAAATCCATAAAGTTTTTTATAAATGTTGATTTACCAGTTCTAACTGGTCCCACTACTCCTACATATATATCTCCATCTGTTCTTGTTGCAATATCTTCATATATTTCTAAATTCTCCATAAAAAATTTACCTCCTAATAAAATGTTTGTACTATATAACTTTAATTAATGTATATTATCTTCTATTGATTAATATTCCATATTTTCAATTTTAATTATGTTTTTTCAGTATATTTATTGGATAAATTGGAAAAATATATATCAAGTAAAATACATAAATAGAAAGGAGACGTGCTAGTTACCAAACTACACATACTATTAGGATGGATAAAACCTTTTTAAAAGACATTTATAATTTATTTCTATATAAAAAAAGTTCTAAATATGACTTTTCATTACCAAATTGTGGTTCTATAGAAGAAAAGCATACTAATAACCCATATTCAGAAGATGTTTTAGCGCCATCTTTTAAAAAAATCAGTTCTTCTATTGATGAAAATTTAGATTATATTAAAGCTAGATATAACTCTCTTATCAATAGTGATGTTGATATTAGAGAATTCTATATAATGGCTCTTGATAAACGTTACAAGGCTTTTTTAATATATATTGATGGTATGGCAAATGCAGATAGTATAAATAACTTTATTTTAAAGCCATTAATGCTAAGAAATAGAACAAATACTCAAAAAAAATCAAACCAAAAACTCTTTATTAATAAAGAAAATCTATTTAATCTAGAAGACCATATTTCTAATTGTCTTCTACCTCAAAATAAAGTAACTACTATTAATGAATTTTCCGATGTAGTTTCTGATGTAAACGTAGGTAATTGTATTCTATTTGTAAACACATTAGCTAACGCATATAGTGTTGACGTTAAAGGATTTAAGCAAAGAAGTATTTCCTCTCCGCAAAACGAAATAATTATAAGAGGTTCGCAAGAAGCATTTGTAGAAGCATTAAGAACTAACACTTCCATCTTACGAAGACTAGCAAATAATGAAAATCTTATTATTGAAGACACAGAAGTTGGACAAAT
Organism: uncultured Clostridia bacterium; assembly: GCA_934178555.1. Classification (GTDB taxonomy): domain Bacteria; phylum Bacillota; class Clostridia; order TANB77; family CAG-508; genus CAKPQL01. The sequence continues at coordinate 31,496 of CAKPQL010000011.1, read as the reverse complement.
AAGTAATACTAAAGTTGCAATCTGCTATATGAATAATATTGCAAGTAATGACTTAATTGCAGAAGTACAATATAGAATAAATAATTTAGAAATAGATTCATTAACTTCATCTGGTCAATTAGAACAACTAATTCAAGATAATAGTGCTAATCTATTTCCACAAATCATTGCAACAGAGAGACCAGACAAAGCAATAAACGCTTTATTTGAAGGAAGAGTTGTTGTAATTGTAAATGGTTCACCTTATGTTTTAATAATGCCCCGGAATTTTTAATGATTTTTTATCATCACCAGAAGATACTAATTTAAAGTTTCAATTCTCAAACCTTTGGAAATTTGTTAGAATACTGGCAGGTCTTTTTTCATTGCTATTGCCAGGATTATATATTGCTATATCAAATTATCATCAGGAACTAATACCAACAGAATTGTTATTTGCCATTGCGGCATCAAGAGAATCAATTCCATTTCCAATTGTATTCGAACTTTTAGTAATGGAAATTTCATTTGAATTAATAAGAGAAGCTAGTATTAGAGTTCCTTCACCTATTGGTCCCACACTAGGTATCGTTGGTGCATTAATTTTAGGTGATGCCGCCGTAAAAGCAAGTATTGTAAGTCCAATTTTAATAATAATAGTTGCACTTACTGCTTTATGCTCTTTTTCACTTCCTGATGTATCTTTAAATTTTACATTTAGAATTTTAAGATTTGTATATATTATTCTAGGTTACATTGCAGGATTTTTAGGAATTGGTTTAGGTGTATTTGTACTAATGTTATCTCTTTCTAATTTAACTTCATTTGGAGTACCATATATAATGCCTTATCTTTTAGGAGATACTCTAAGCACATCAACTTCATATTTTAGTTCACCAATTTGGAAAAGAGAACAAAGACCTCAAATTTTAAGTACTAAAAAACATGATTCTCAAAAACATATAAGTATGAGATGGAAATATCCAAAAAATAATATTTAGGAGGTATGTGTATGAACGCCACAAAAATAGGATCAATAGAAGCTATTTTTTTCGTGCTTATCGTTATAACTAATAAAATAATTCTAAATATTCCAAAAACAATTATATCATCATGTGGTACAAGCGCTTGGATAAATGTAATATTCATCAGTATTTTTGCTATTTTATTTACTCTACTTATTGTTAAACTTTTTAAAAGATTTGAAAGCTATGATATATTTGATATTTCAAAATATCTTGGTGGAAATTTTTTAAAAAACCTTTGTGCAATTGGATATCTTTTTATATTTATACTAGTTTCAGCTATAATGCTACGAGATTTTTCTGAAAATTTAAAATTAATTTATTATTCCAAATCTCCTTTAATTTTTATTATGCTATTTTTTATTATTGGAGCTGTAATAGGAAATAAATTAGGTTTTAAAGCCATTGTAAAAACTAATCTATTAATAATGCCAATAGTTATTATTAGTATACTAGTAATTTTATTGGCTAGCCTTAAAAATATGGTACCACAAAGGTTATTACCTATTTTAGGAAATGGAATAAACAAAACTTTTATTAGCGGATTTTCAAATATTTTTTCTTACAGTGGTCTTACTTATTTATTTTTATTAATGCCTTATTTAAAAGATAGTAAAAAATTCAAAAAAATATCAATTATATCTATAATTATATCTAGCATATATTTATTTTTAAGTGTTATTTGCTTGTTACTAGCCTCTCCTTATATTACTGTAACAAATGAACCAATGTCTTTGTATATATTAACTAGATCGTTAGAATTTGGTAAATTTTTTCAAAGAACGGATGCGTTATTTATACTTTTATTTATAATGTCTTGCTTATCTTATTTAACTATATCATTACTTTTGATTTTAAACATATTTAAGAAAATGACTAATATAGAAGATTCAAAAGCTATGTGCTATTGCTTTGCAACATTAATTTTGGGATTAGCCTTAATTCCCAACAACATAGCCCAAGAACAAACAATACAATACGAAATATTCAAATATTTTATTTTATATTTTGTATTTGGATTTAGCACAATAATATTAATTTTTGCTAATAGAAAAAAGAAAAAAGATCTCGAAAACAATTCACAACTTTAGGTAATATATAAGGAGGACACATGAGGAAAAAATTTTTATGTTTATTTTTAATATTATCAATATGTACTGTTTCTTTAACTGGATGCTATGATGCAACAAGTGTTGAAACATTATCCTATGCCATTGCGATAGGTTTAGATAAAGGAAATAATAACATATTAAAATTAACTCTTCAAATTGCAACACCAAGTGGAATTTCAAAAGATTCTGAAAGTAGTGGTCAATCCAATACTACTACTTTAACTTCTATAGAATGTTCTTCTTTAGAATCAGGGATTAACCTTATTAATAGCTATATTAGTAAACAAGTAAATCTATCCCATTGCAAAGTAATTGTTATATCCGAGGAATTAGCTTCTGAAGGTGTTTCCGATTATATATATACTTTAGTAAATGATATTCAAATTAGACCTACATGTAATATAATAGTTTCTAGATGTGAAGCTATCAATTTTTTAGAGCATGCAAACCCAACTCTTGAAACATTAACAGCCAGATATTATGAAGCAGCAATAAGCTCTAGCCAGTATACTTCATATACAGCAGATATAAAATTAAATGACTTCTATTCAGCTCTAAAAAGTTCTCATACACAGCCTGTAGCGATACTTGCCGGTACTAATATTAATCAATCATATTCCACTTCTACAAATATAGATAAATTTGATGTTGATTCAAGTTATAAAGCTGATGAAACGCCAATAATAGACAAAACCAATCTAGAGTGTATGGGATTAGCAGTATTTAACCAAGATAAACTTGTTGGAGAACTAGATGGCATAGAATCCCTTTGTTATTCAATTATTTCTAATAAACTAGAAAATTGTATGATTACAATACCTAATCCTAATTCTCCAAATGAAGCTGTAGATATATCTCTTAGCATGAAAAAAAATACAAAAAGCACTGTAGAATTAGTAAATAATACACCATATATTAAAATTAATGCCTCATTAGAAGGGCATGTTACTTCTGCAAGTGAAACTAGTAATTATTCTTCTTCTCAAGTACTAGAAGATTTAAGCAATGCTTCAAGTAAATATTTACAATCACAAATATCTGCTTATTTGTATAAAACATCTAAAGATTTTAAATCCGACATTAATGGTTTTGGAAAATATGCTGTAAAAAATTATCTTACATTAGATGATTGGTTAGCATCTAATTGGCTAAATAATTATCAAAATGCTTTTTTTGATGTAGATGTCTCTGTTAATGTAAAATCTGGAGAATTATTCTCGAAAATGTAATAGATTGGAGAAATGTATGAAAATCTTGTTATTTGTACTAACACTAATTGCTTTTATAAAAACAATTAGTTATGGATTATTTGAATTAAAAGAAAACAAAAATAAGCCCGCTGCAACAACAATAATTTGTGTTGCAATAGGCTCTTGTATATTAACTAGTATTATGATTTATATAAAATAACCCCCACATTAGCCGTAACTTTAAAGAAATTTTAAGGACCTGCTCTTACACAGGTGGGTGCCTTCCTAAATATTCCTGGGCTTCTTAAATAAATTTAAGCATGCACGCCATATTCAGAGAAAATAGGACTCCCTTTCCTAACTTGTTGGTTCTAAAATTTCAGTCTACACGCACTACGCAGGGAAAATTAAATTCATATTTATTTTGTAAATTTATTTTACTATATTAAATATTGATACTCAACAATCTAATTTGCTTATATTTTATAATTATCAACTATAAACTCATTTTTTCTTTGTTTTGCTTTCTCTATATCACTTAATTATATATTTTTGATATTTGCATAAATAACTTACATTATTCCTATCTTCTTAGCTAATTTTCTTCCTTTTTTCATTATTTTTCTTCTATTCATTGTGCTATCTACATACATCATAGCAACCCCAGCAGAAACAATAGTTCCTAATATCATACCTTTAACAAACTTCATTATATTTCCTCCTATCTTTTTAATTATATTTCTATTATTTGTTTTTTTTATTAGATTTATACTGCTTTATCAAACAATATATTTGATAAACTGCAATCAGTGCTAAGAAAATTCCGAAAAGTTTTTTTAATTTTTTTACCTCCATATTCACTGATATGCTTGCTCCTATTACAGCTCCTATTATTCCAAATGCAGCAACTGTTAAACCTGTTTTCCAATCTATCATTTTATCTTTTGTATTAATAATTACCGATGTAAGAGATGTTGGTATAAAAAAAATAAGATTAGTAGCTTGTGCAATATGTTGCTCTAGTCCTAAAAATAATGATAGTATTAATATAAGTATAGCACCTCCGCCCATACCCATTCCACTTACTATGCCAGATATAAAACCTGTCAACAATTCTATCATTTCTACACCTCTTTTTGTTTTTAATTCTCTAACCTATTCAATAATCATTCTTATAGACACATAAATTAAAAATATTAAGAAGGAAATTTTTAGTACCTTATCCGATAATTTTTTTAATAACTTAGTCCCAATATATCCACCTATAATTCCTCCTACTGCACACAAGATTCCAAGTCTCCAATCAATATAATGATTTTTAAAGTAGAAAAAACTACTTGTAATAACCATTGGCAATATTGCAAATACGGATGTAGCTCGCGCTTTAGTTTCTTCCATTTTTAATATGCTTATAAATGCTGGAACCACTATCATTCCTCCTCCAGATGCAAACATTCCACTAACTAATCCAGCAGATAAACCTATTAGTATATTTTTAATCATTTTTAACTCCTAAATAATAATTATTATTTCTAAAAATGATTTTTTTATACATCGCTATTCTTAAACACATCTTCACACATCATTATAATTCTTTGTTCACATAAGTGCATTTGCCTCAATATTTGCAATTTTAGTTCATCGTCTTTTATGCAATCAACTTTATCAAAAAAAATTTGTAATTCTTTTAAATATATACTATCTCTTTTTTTTAATTCATCTATATCAATTTCATATTTACTTTTTTTCATATTTAACGTCCCCTTTTTTACCTATAGCTTATATATTGTACTGTATTTATTTTACCTCTAGGCAACTTTTTGTTACTTTAAAAGTTATATTTTATCTATTATGTGTTATTTTACATTATAAGATGATAAAATACAACAAAAAAAGAAAAATTATGACAATTATTATTAGAAGGATTGGTGAAGATGATTAAAATTAAATTATCTGATTTGCTGGGCAAACATAAAATGAATCAAAAAACTTTAGCTAATTTAACAAAAATCAGACCTGCTACTATTTCTAAAATGTATTATGAAGAAACAAAAAGATTAGACATAAGCCAACTAGATAGTATCTGCAAGGCGTTTAACTGTGAAATATCTGATTTACTAGAATTTGTACCAGATGACAAACAAAAAGATAATACAAAATAATTTAGAATAGGGATGCATAATAAAGTGCATCCCTATAATCTATATATCCGAAATTGTATCATCCTTTATAAAATACTTAGTTCCCAGCATTTTATCTGGTAGATACTGTTGCTCCACTTGATGCATTGGATAATCGTGAGGATATTTATAACCTTTACCATATCCCAATGCACTCATTCCTTCAACTGGAGCATTTCTTATATGCATTGGAATCAAACCTGTATCTTTATTTGTAACATCTTCTAAAGCTTTATTTATACCTAAATATGTTGCATTAGACTTTTTTGATAATGCTACATAAGTTGCTGCTTCTGACAATATTATTCTTGCCTCTGGCATTCCCACCATTGACACAGCTTGCATCGCAGATGTTGCTACAACTAATGCATTGGGATTTGCTAATCCCACATCTTCTGCAGCAGCTATTACAATTCTTCTTGCTATAAATACAGGATCTTCTCCTCCATTTATGGCTCTTGCAAGATAAAATATTGTTGCATCTGGGTCACTGCCTCTCATTGATTTTATAAAAGCACTGATATTATCATAATGGCTATCTCCATTTTTATCAAAAATTGCTTTCCTTTGCCTTACACATTCAGCTGCAATTTCATCTGTAATATTTATTACTCCTTTTTCATCAACAGGTGTAGTAAGAACTGCTACCTCTAATCCATTTAACGCAGTCCTTACATCTCCATTAGAAACCTCTGCAATTTTCATTAATGTTTCATCTTTAATATTTATATTATATGTTCCTAATCCTTCTTCTTTTACTAATGCATTTTTTAATATTTTAAAAATATCTTCTTTTTGTAATGGATTTAGTTTTATAACCATTGACCTTGATATTAAAGCCTTATTTACTTCAAAATATGGGTTTTCTGTAGTTGCTCCAATTAGTATAACAGTTCCATCTTCTACATAAGGAAGTAATACATCTTGTTGTAACTTATTAAATCTATGAATCTCATCTATAAATAAAATACATTTTCCTGTTGGGTTTAACAATGGATTCTTTGCCTCTTCCACTGCATTTTTTATATCTGCGGTTCCTGAAGTAACAGCATTTAATTTTACAAATTTATATTTTGTAGTTTGACTTATTACCTTTGCTAGCGATGTTTTTCCACATCCTGGAGGTCCAAATAATATTATACTAGACAATCTATCCGCTTTTATTGTTCTATATAATATCTTATCTTTTCCTATAATATCTTCTTGTCCAATAAATTCATCTAATGTTTTAGGTCTTACTCTATATGCTAATGGTTGTGATAAGTCCATATATTTTCTCCTATCGTTTTATAAATTTTATCAAAAACATATATATGTTTTGATTTAAGTTGTAGCATTTGTTATATTATAAATTTTGTAATAATTGTAATGCTTTTTTTATTGCTCCTTCTAGTCCTAATGAATCTACATCTATTTTTTCTAATACTTTATCTATTTCTTTTCTAGTATACCCAAGCACTTGTAATGCTGCAACTACCTCACTATTTTTATTATCTTCTTTTATAGCAATTTCTAATTCTTCATCCTTTTCAATTGCTTCTTCTGTTTTTAATTTATCTTTTAGTTCTAACACAATTCTTGCGGCAGTTTTTTTACCTATACCTGGTATTTTTGTTAACTTAGTTACATCATTTGAAATTACTGCTAAAGCAAAACTTGATGGTGTAATTTCTGACAACATCGCTATTGCTGATTTAGCTCCTATTCCACTAACTGATAATAATAACTCAAACATCCTTAATTCTTCATTGCTTGTAAATCCATACAAACTTATATTATCTTCTCTTACATAATAATGAGTATATACTTTTACATTTTCTCCTACTTCTCCTAAATTTTCCATTGATTTAGAAGACATAAATATTTTATATCCTATTCCAGCTGTCTCTACCACTATATACCCATTAGTTTTAGTATCTAAAATTCCTTTAATATATGCAAACATATTTCCTCCATTGCAAACAAATTTTCTTTTTTAGTATTTTATCACAAATAAAATTTTTTTCAAGTATTTTTGCTAAATTTTACTGACAGTAAAATTTAATTCATAGGTTTCTGTGATTAAATCCGTATAAATGCTATATTTATAAGCATAATAAGATTTATTGATAATTCTATTCAATAGAGAAAGGTGATATATAACATGGCACTTGATTATAATATTATTGGTGAAAGATTAAAAAAAGCCAGACAAGCAAAACATATGACTCAAGAAACCTTATCCGAAAAACTAGATATGTCTGTTGCCTTTTTAAGTAGAATTGAATGCGGTTCTTCTTTCATTAGTTTAAAACGATTAGATCAAATATGTGAAATATTAGACGTAAGTAAAGGATATATTTTAGAAGGAGCTTCTATTAATTCAAAGAATTATTTAAATAAAGAATTTGCTGAACTTTTATCTAATTGTCCAAAAGAAAAATACAAACTTATTTATAACATAGCAAAACTTATTGTATCTAATTAAGAGAATGGTTTATCCATTCTTTTTTGTATAATAAGTTCATTATAATTATATGAAGAGAGTTATAATGTTTTAATGGATATATAGAGAGACAAAAACACTAGAGTAGATGGATTTTCATCAACTTTCGAAAGCCATAAACTTGCAAATAACTTAGAAAATATATTAAATAAAATCATACATATAAATTCAATATAGTTGATTTTTATATAAAATGATTTTATAATTAAGTTGTACACTTCAAACAAATATATGCTCATATTTGGGCAAGGAGGCAATTATGGCTCGGTTTTCAAAACAACTTCCGCTTCTTGGTTTTGCTATTCTAAATACAATTTATATTGACTACACAGAACCTTCATCAATATTGATAATTTCACTTATGTTATTCTTATCAGGATATATCATATTTAAAATCATTGATATTTTTGGATTTTGTTACGAAGGCATTATTTTTAGTGATTCCTTAGAAATCATTGGGCTCATTACGTTGCTCTGCATATATTGTATAGCAGTAACTGTAAAAATGACCAATCAAATAGCCTTTATCCCTTTAGCAATACTAGACATCGTCTCAGGGTATTTCGCTGCACAATTTCGATATGAAGACGACCCATATTACGAAGACGAAGATGAAGAAGATGATGATGACAATAATGATGAGTAATTTTAAATAGCAATACCGAGCAGAAATGGCTGTGGACAATTCCACAGCCATTTTTCTTATATATCAACCTAATCTATTCTCCATTAATTATAAGTTGCACATATCATTTTTATTTATCTGGTTTTAAAATTAGTTTTTTACATATTAAAGTAATTTAATATATATTATCACTTACTTTTACTAGTACATTGTTTATTACATTTTTAGGTGTGTACTTAGTGTTAATTCCGTACATATTTCTAGTAGATTTTGATATATTAGTTTTAATATTTACTATTGTTTTTTTATGCCTATCTGCAATGATTTTATAAACATTTTTCTCTAAATTATCTAACAAACTCCAATTATTACTTTCATATATGTACATTATTGCTTCAATTAAGTATTTAGTTCCCACTAACTTTATATTGTACCCCATATTGCAAACTTCAGATACAACTTTAAATCTTGCATCAATTAAATCAGTTTCATATTTTATACGCTCTATAACTTCTTTAATTTGTCTTGTTATCTCTTCTTCTTTTTCACCTTTTAATATTACATTATAAACATTTTTATTTTCTATAAGTTTGCTAATTACATCTAAATTTTCAGTTATAATTAAAAATTTAGGCATTTTTACTAAATGCATTTTTTCTACTTTCTGTAATACCTCTATTCCATTTAAGGACGATATTGGTAAATCTAAAAATACTAAATCAAAGTACTTCTGCCCCAACATATCTAACACTTCTTTTCCATTTGTAGCCACATAATCAACTTTTATTTCTGGTATTTTACATATTATTGAATTAATAATTTTCTTTATAAAATGAAAATTACTACCAGCAATTAACACTTTTATCATTCCAACCTCCAGTATCATATATAATTATTCAATATGGTTTCTCTTTTGTACACTTTCGTTCTCTTTCATACACTTTTAAACAATTTTGTCTAAAACTGTGATATTATGTAGAAGATGATTTTTATTCATCTATACCTAATTTGTGCAAGTTATTTTTTGCATTATTTTAGGTACGAGAGAAAAGGGAAAAAACAATTTTACTTTACGAAAGGAGCTTGTTTATTATGACAGCTACAAAAAAATCTATTCGGTTTCTTACCTCACTCTTTTTAGTGTTTACAATGGTATTTTTTATTGTATCAGTTCCAGTTTCGGCTGCAGGTGTTGAAAATTGGTATGCTGGAAATTCGTATTCTTACATATACGAAAACGAATTCACCATCAGAGGCTATAATCTTACGCCTGTAAAAACTTGTTATGGTACAGGGGTTATGAACATTAATGTCGAGATTTTACAAATTTTAGACTCAGCCTCTAATTCGAATCCAATTAACTTCACAATACAAATTTGCAGTACTAGTGGAGCTGTCTTGTCCGGTTTTACTGCAAATTCTGCTGATTTTAAAAATGGATTTCCTCATGGACTCTGGACTTCTTGTAATATATCCAATGGTCAGAAAATCCAGATATATATAGGTGCATACGATGCCATAACAGGCAACTACCGCACAGTACGGCTCAAATATGGTCATTGTTTTATCGGTTCATAACTAAATAATCAAAAACCTTTTCTCTTAGATAAAGCTTCCTTTTGGGGAAGCTTTATTTATATTACATAAAATCCATCTTACTTTTTTATTAATTTTTCTAGCTCAATAACTATTGGTCTTCCATAATAATAAAGCACAATTTTTATTCTATTTGTTGCATCATATTTTGTCATACTAAATGTCTCATAAAAATCATATTTATTTTTTTCAAGAAATTTACCCTTACTCCTTCTACTTGGAGAAAATGTACATTCATATTTTTGTCCATTTTCATTCTCAATATATGACATTTGTAACTGTTTATTATTTATTTTATAATTCGATAATGATATCGGAGTATTTAGATACAAATATTCTCTAGATTGATTTATTAGCTTATCATATTCCTCTTCAGAAATTTTTTTATTTTTATAGTCCTCATCTGCAGTTTGCCATTTTTTCATTTCTTCTATTTCAAATTCTGGTTTCTCTATATTAGATATAATTACTCCAAACTCAAATCCTGTTTCTGTGGTTTTAGCTGTATAAACTTCAAAATCATCATTATCACAACTTACTACCTTATAATATTCTTCTGTTCTATTGTACATTTTTTCTGGTACATCTACACTTACTTTCCAGTTACCATTAATTATAACTTTTCTTCCTTCTTTTTCTGCAATTGATAATTTGGTAAATGAAATATATAATTTTTGAGACCTTGGAAAGTTATCCGAATACATATTATACAATAAATTGATATTGTTATATCCTTTACTTTCTATAAAGCACCCTACCCCACTATTCATATAATTTTCATTAAATTCACCATATTTATAGTTTAAATTGTTTTGTGTACAGTAGTTTTTAAATCTTTCTTCATCATTTCCGCCATATAGTATACGATTTTCTTCATCTCTTATTATTAAATCTTTTAGCTCTATTTCATAGATATCCTCTAAATTAACTGTTTCATTTAAAGAGTTTTCAAACTTAAATATAAGATTTGCACTTAAATTTGTATCATCCATTAGGAAATCTTCTAACTTTACATCAACTTGAACATTTTCAATATTAACAAATTCTACATTTGGTGTTGCTATATATCCATTTTTTATTGCTGTATCAACTCCATCTCCTAAACCTCTAAAATATGTATTTATTTTTTCAATATTCATCGCTACAACAATTCCAGATACTAACAAAAAACTTGCACAAGCTGTCGATATAATCTTTATGAAGAGAGTTCTTGTATGCTCTTTACTTTTAATTACATTTTTATTTGAACTTTGTTTTAATTCTTCTTTAAAATTATATATAGCTATATTCTTTTTTAAATTTTCTAATCTCTTATCCTCCATATTATTACTCATTATAATCATACCCCCTTTCTTTTAACGCTTTTTGCAGTTTTTTTCTTATCCTAAATAATTTTGTTTTAACCTTTGACTCTGATATATTATGTATCACACTTACTTCTTTTACATTCTTATTCTCATAATAGTATAAAATAAATATGTCCTTATCTTGTATTTTCATTTTTTCTAATTCACTAGCTATAATTATATTTTGTTCATCGCTAGAAAATATTAGTTCAATATTTGAATTTGAAATTAACTCTTCTTCATAATCTAATATATTGTCATTCTCTTTAATATACCTATATTTTTGCTTTATTAGATTTTTGGTAATCCCTCCTATATATGCAGAAATGCTATTATTTATATTTAGCTTTTTTTGATTTTTCCATAGGGTTAAAAACACATCTGAGTTAACTTCTTCCATATCTTCTTCAGATAAATTAACTGAGCATTTATTCAATATTGTATATACATAATTTGTATAATCTTTCATCACTTTTTCTATCTCTAATTTTGTTCCATTCATATAATTATAGATTTCTTTATTCTTTACTTCCAATTTAGATTTAAACTCCTTATTAAATATATCTTATATTTCTATATTCACATTTTTTGAAATTTGGTTACACTTTTTTCTTTATTTTTAAACATTTTATACATTATACTATATTTTTCATTGAACATTATTAGGCAAACATAAAAAAAATGACCAGTTGCTTTGTTATAGGATTTTTATTAAAAATCCTATAACAAAGCAACTAGTCACCTGTTTATACTTCTGTTTTAATTTCTTTTTTTACTTTTATTTGAATCTCATCATCCTTTGCAGTAACTTTAGCTTTATCTCCTGGTTTTATATTTCCGTCTAAAATCTCTTCAGCTAATTTATCTTCTAATATGCTTTGTATTGCTCTTCTTAATGGTCTTGCACCAAAATTTGAATCCGTTCCTTTCTTTATTATCAAATCCTTAGCAGACTTATCTACTTGTATTGACATTCCTTGATCTTCTAATCTTTCTTTCACTTGTTTTAGCATTATATCTACTATATCTTCAAGTTCTATCATAGTTAACTTATGGAATACAATTATTTCATCAACACGGTTTATAAATTCAGGTCTAAATTGTTTCTTTAACTCTGCTAATACTTCTTTTTTTATTGTCTCATATTCCTCTTTTGCACTATTTTCTTCACTTGTATTACTACTAAATCCTAATGTTTTTTTGTCTGTAATTAACCTAGCTCCTACATTTGACGTCATTATAATTACTGTGTTCTTAAAATTTACTGTTCTTCCATGAGAATCTGTAAGTCTTCCATCTTCTAATATTTGAAGTAACATATTCATTACATCTGGATGTGCTTTTTCTATTTCATCAAAAAGTATTACTGAATATGGTTTTCTTCTAACTTTTTCTGTTAGTCCTCCTCCTTCATCAAAACCAACATATCCTGGAGGTGAACCTATCATTTTAGAAGTAGAATGGCTCTCCATATATTCAGACATATCTACTCTTATAATAGCATTTTCATCACCAAATAAACTTTCTGCAAGAGCCTTAGATAATTCTGTTTTACCAACTCCTGTAGGTCCTAAAAACAAGAATGACCCTATTGGACGTCTTGGATCCTTTAATCCAACTCTTCCTCTCCTTATTGCTTTAGCAACTGCAGTTACAGCCTCACTTTGACCTACAACTCTTTCATGCAAAGCCTTTTCTAAATTCTTTAACTTTTCGTTTTCACTTTGATTTATTTTCTGTGCTGGAATTCCTGTCCATACAGCTATAATTTCTGCAATATCTTCAGCAGTTATATTTATTATATTTTTAGTATTTTTATCTTTCCACTTTGTCTTTTGTTTCTTCAACTCATCCTTTAGTCTGTGTTCCTTATCCCTTAATGTAGCTGCTTTTTCAAAATCTTGAATTGTAATAGCTTCTTCTTTTTCTTTTTTTGTATTTTCTAATTCTTCTTCTATTTTCTTTATATTTTCAGGTTCTGTATATGCTTTTAATCTAGCCTTAGAAGAAGCTTCATCTATTAAGTCTATTGCTTTATCTGGTAAAAATCTATCATTTATATACCTACTTGAAAGATTTACAGCTGCTTCAATCGCCTCATCAGTAATTTTTACATTATGATGAGCTTCGTATTTATCTCTTACTCCTTTAAGTATTTCTATACTATCTTCTACATTAGGTTCATTAACTGTAATTGGTTGAAATCTTCTTTCTAATGCAGCATCTTTCTCTATATATTTTCTATATTCATTTAGAGTTGTTGCACCTACTACTTGAATCTCTCCTCTTGCAAGTAATGGTTTCATAATGTTTGCAGCATCAATTGCTCCTTCTGCTGCTCCTGCTCCAACTATTGTATGAATTTCATCTATAAATAATATTACATCTCCTGCTTTTTTTACCTCATTTAAAGATTTTTTTATTCTTTCTTCAAAGTCACCTCTATATTTGGCTCCAGCTACCATTGATGATATATCCATTGATACAACTCTTTTATTTTTCAATATTTCTGGAACATCTTGTGATATTATTTTTTGTGCTAATCCCTCTACAACAGCTGTTTTTCCTACTCCTGGTTCACCAATTAAACATGGATTATTTTTTGTTCTTCTTGATAATATTTGAATTACTCTTTCTATTTCTTCTTTTCTTCCTATTACTGGGTCTAATTTTCCACCTTCTGCTAGTTTAGTTAAATCACTTCCAAATTGATTTAATGTTGGTGTTGAATTATAACTCGTGCTAGATTTACTACTACTTTCTGATTCAGAAGTCGTATTATTATCATATTCATTTACTACTTTTACAATTTCATTATATAATTTTTGAGGATTTACTTCTAATTCAAGCATAATTCTTACAGCAATACTATCTCCTTCTCTCATTATACCTATCAATAAATGTTCTGTACCAATATAATCTGACCCCATTTTTTTACTTTCTCTAAAAGCATTTTCCATTACTCTTTTAGTTCTAGGTGTAAAACCTACTGTACTTTCAGAAACAGTATCCTCTCTTCCTACAAGTTCCTCAATTTTTTCTATAACTGTATCTGGTGTTACATTTTGTTTTTCTAAGACTTTACTTGCAACTCCTCTCTCTTCTTTAGTTAACCCATATAAGATATGTTCTGTTCCCACATAATTATGTCCTAACTCTAATGCAATATCATTAGCTATTTCTAGCACTCTTTCTGCACTATTTGTAAATTTATATGTCATAAATTACCTCCTTAATTTAACTTTAAGGCATTCCTTAAAGTTCATCTTTTAAATTCAATTATGTGACACCTATAAAGCTCACTATTGACTTATTATCTTTTTTATAACCTCTGCTCTTTTTATAGAACGTTTATATTCATCACAATTTTCTCCTATATACTTTTGCAAATTAGCAGGTCTTGTATATATCTCTAGTTCATTTACCTTTAAATCAGTTAGTTCTTTTATAATTCCTAAATCAGTACCTAACTTTATATCAGATAATAACTTGTTACATTCTTCAGATGATATTTTCCTGCAATTTGATAATATTCCAAATGCTCTATAAACTTTATCTTCTAATTCTATGCTATGTTTCGTTAAATATTTTCTTGCTAACCTCTCTTGTTCTATTATTTTTTCTGTTATTAATTTTAAATTTTTTATAATTTCTTCTTCAGATACTCCTAAAGTTTGTTTATTAGAAATCTGGTACATATTGCCTTTTGTTTTTGTTCCTTCTCCGTATATTCCTCTTATATTCATTCCAAAATCACTTACAACCTCAAGCACTTTATTTATATTTCCTGTCATTGTTAATGCTGGTAAATGAACCATAACAGATGCTCTTAGCCCTGTTCCTACATTTGTTGGACAACTAGTTAAAAAACCATATTTCTCGCTATATGCATAATTTAATTTGTTCTCTAACTTTTTATCTAATTCCATTATTAAATCAAGCAAACTTTCTAATTCAAGACCAGCAGAAAATACTTGAATTCTTAAATGATCTTCTTCATTTATCATTATACAAATATTTTCTTCTTCATTTATTACTATTGCTCTAATTTCTTCCTTGTTTAATGCAAAATCAGGACTTATAATATGTTTTTCTATAAGACTCATTATAGTTATATCATCTATATCCTTCATTCTCAATAATTTTAATCCATATCCTATCTGTGGCAATACTTCTTCAATTTGATTTATTATTTTTAAAGCATCCTCTTTATTGTATTTTGTCGTAAATGGATAATCATTTATATTTCTTGCCACTCTTATTCTACTACTAACTACTACATCTGATTCTTTACCATTTTGTAAATACCAATTTGCCATATCTATTCTCCCTTTCTATTTATTTTTCTAATTGTTTAATTTTATCCCTAACAATTGCTGCCTCTTCGTATTTTTCTTCTTTTATTAATTTTTTCAACTCTTTCTTCATTTCTGTTATATTCATTTCATTATTTTCTTCAGATTCTTTATCTGACTCTATCTCTTTATTATTTTGTATAGGAGTTGATATTTTTCCTTTTCTTCCTAAATATTTACTTTCTCCATGTATTCTTTTTAAAATTGGTTCTACTTTAGAATCAAACACATTATAGCAATTACTGCAACCAAATTTTCCCTCTTTAATAAATTCATCATAAGTCATACCACAACTATTACACTTTAATTGATTTGGTTTTGATAACATTGGAAATAAACTTGAGTTATCATATTCGTTTAATAAATCTCCAAAAAAGCTAGAAAAATCTATAGGTATATTAAAATCTAATCCTTGCATACCTAATTCTTTTCTACATTTATCACATAATGCAATTTCTTTTTTTACTCCATTTATGATTTCTGTATATCTAAAATTTGCTTCGTTTTTTCCACAGTTTTGACATTTCATAAAACACTACCTCCTTTAATTAGAACTATTTTTATGTACACATTCTAATCCTCTATTAAATTCAACAACATATTTTTAAATATCTTTGCTCGTAATTCGTCTCTTATGCTTTGATCTACTGTAAGTACATTATCGCTTGTTGCAACTTTTAAAAGTTTTGCTTCTTTTTCATTTGTTATTCCATAAGACATAAAATTACTAATGAAAATATCTACTTCATTTGCACTTATTCTATCACCTATATTTTGAATAATATGCATTAAATAATTACTTTTTGTTATATTTATTTTCTTAATTCTTATATGTCCTCCTCCGCCGACGTTTACTTTCCACATAATATCCTTGGGCAGGTCTGAATCTCGTTGAAATAACATAATTTATTTGAGATGGTACACAATTAAAATGTTCAGCTAATTCATTTCTTTGTATTTCTATGCAGTCATCTCCTTCTACGAACATGTCTTTTATGAAATCTTCTATCATATCTGATATTCTCACTTTTATTTCATCTCCTTTTGATTTTGACTTTCTTTGACCTACGTTATTATTATAATACATTTTTAAATTATGTCAATAGTTTTTATATATTTTATTCATCACTATCTTCTTTTGTTATATTTTCAAATCTCTTAGCCTGTTCTTTTTGTTTTTCTATTGGCAACCAATGAAATGCTGAACAAACAAATTCTCCATATTTTGTAGTATTTTCTCCGTATTGTTTTTTCGGTCTTCTCATACCAAATTATACCTCCATAAAAAAATAAGAACATCATTTATGCTCTTATTTTATTATCTACTATTATTATTGTTTTATTCTTTTCTTTTATATTATTTCTCCAAATTCATTTAATTTCATTATAGCAAAAAAGAGATTGCAATATAATACAATCTCTTTTGATATCAATTATTGTTCTACTGGATAAACACTAACTTTCTTTTTGTCTTTACCTTTTCTTTCGAACTTAACATTTCCATCAACTAATGCATATAAAGTATCATCGCTACCTATATTTACATTTGTTCCTGGATGTATTTTTGTTCCTCTTTGTCTTACTAATATATTTCCTGCAAGAACAAATTGTCCATCTGCTCTTTTCACACCTAAACGTTTAGACTCACTGTCTCTTCCGTTCTTAACACTACCTTGACCCTTTTTATGTGCCATCTAAATTCACTCCCTTCGTGTTATGAATTTTATATCTCTTTATATCTTAAGCTTCTACAGCTTCTTTTTCAGCTTTTTTTGCTGTTGATTTTATAGCTGTTATTTCAACCTTTGTATATGGTTGTCTGTGTCCTTGTTTTCTTCTATAGTTCTTTTTTGGTTTCATTTTGTAAACTATTATCTTTTTTGCTTTACCTTGAGAAACTACTTTTCCTTCAACTTTAATACCTTTTACATAAGGTTCACCAACTTGTACTTTTCCTTCTTCTGATACTAAAACAACTTTATCAAAAGTTACTTTTTTTCCAACTTCAGTATCTAATTTTTCGAAAAATACAACGTCACCTTCTGTTACTTTGTATTGTTTTCCACAGCTTTCAATGATTGCATACATTATGAAAGCACCTCCCTTATTCGTATACTCGCTAACCTTTAACCTTAGGTAACTACTTATTGTAGTATTTTTGTACCTTGGTCAAGCGGCTTACAGATTTCTATTTTAGCACACATTCCTATTTTTGTCAAACATTATTCACAAAAAGCTAATAAGAAACTTATAATACTATTATCAGATGTTATTAAATTCCTTTTCATTTTATCTTTGTAACACTTTTTTTTCATCTGAATAATATATAACATACTAATGATTCAAAAAACTTAATTCTATAGGAGGTATATTTACATGGGAAATTGTTGTAATAGCGAAATGCTCTGGTTTATCATCTTGTTTTTACTTCTTTTCTGTGGGTGTGGTAATAATTGTTGTTCTAACTAGTGTGATTAAACCTTCATTTGATATTTCATTTATATGAAATATTATTACTTATCTATTAAAGGAGGTGAAAGTATGCAAGAGACAAGAGGAGGATGCGGCTTCGGATTTGGTGATGATTGCTGCTGCTGGATTATAGTAATATTAATATTAATCTGCTGCTGTTGTGGTGGTGGAAGAGGAGGATGCTGCTAGTTAGCATTTCATCCATAAAAAAACCAGACTGTTAAGTCTGGTTTCTTTTTTTTTTTTGCGATTACAGCATTAAGGGTTCAAATAGTAAATCTGAAAGCTCACACCGTCGCATGGTACCTTAGTGCAGTCCTTTACGTTATTAATAACATTGATATATTTCTTTTGATTCTTATAAAGTGTCATTGATAATTTGCGTCCTTCAAGCTTGACAAGATGCATCAGCGCATCTGAATAAGGAAATTTATTATTGTTAATTTCAAAATAAACTTCCCCGCCTGTACGAACTGTAAACATACCATAAGATTGACTTACAGAATCGTAAATCTGCCACACCTTTTTGTTTGAGTCTTTGCATACAAGATTGCTTGTGAAATATTGATTGTTGTTCCGCTCCATAAGGTAGCACCTCCTAATATTTTAGGTATTTATTTTATCATATTTTTAGCAAAAAGTCTACATAAATATTAAAATTTATGTAGACTTTTGTTTTTATTAATACATTCCTTCCATTCCGGCTCCTTGCAATGCATCATGATTTCCACAACCACACTCTTTTGATTTCTTTTCTGTTACAACACTCTCTGTTGTAAGTATCATTGATGCTATACTTGCAGCATTTTGTAAAGCTGAACGTGTTACTTTTGTTGGATCAACTATTCCTGCTTTTTTCATATCTACATATTGCTCTGTAGCTGCATCAAAACCAAATCCTTCTGCATTTGCTTTTACTTTATCTAGTATTACAGCACCCTCCAATCCAGCATTTATTGCTATTTGTTTTACTGGTTCTTCTAATGCTTTTAATACTATTTTTGCTCCTAATTTTTCATCACCATCTAATTCTTTTAGTAAGTTCTCTACTTTTGGCATTATATTAACTAATGCAGTTCCACCACCTGCAACAATACCCTCTTCAACAGCAGCTTTTGTTGCAGACAAAGCATCTTCTATTCTTAATTTCTTTTCTTTCATTTCTACTTCTGTTGCTGCCCCAACTTCTATTACTGCAACTCCTCCTGCAATTTTAGCAAGTCTTTCTTGTAATTTTTCTTTATCATATTCACTTTGTGTATCTTGTAATTGTGCTCTTATTTGTTTTACTCTTTCTGCAATTTTTTCTTTATCTCCTGAACCATCTACTATAATTGTGTTTTCTTTATCTATTTTTACTTGTCTTGCTCTACCTAATTGCTCTATAGTTGTTTCTTTTAATTCTAATCCTAAATCTGATGTAATTACTTCTCCTCCTGTTAATATTGCAATATCTTCTAGCATTTCTTTTCTTCTATCACCAAATCCTGGAGCCTTTACTGCAGCAACATTTATAACTCCTCTCAATTTGTTTAATATAAGTGTTGATAATGCTTCTCCTTCTATGTCATCAGCTATTATTACAAGTTTTCCTGATTGTTGCATTAAATTTTCTAGTATTGGTAATATTTCTTGTATATTGCTTATTTTTTTATCTGTTATCAATATATATGGATTATCCATTACTGTAACCATTTTTTCTGTATCAGTTACCATATATGGAGATAGGTAACCCTTATCAAATTGCATTCCTTCAACAACCTCTAATCCTGTTAAGGCTGTTTTTGATTCTTCTATAGTTATTACACCATCTTTTGAAACTTTCTCCATTGCATCAGCAATTAGTTCTCCTACTTCTTTATTATTTGCAGATATGCTTGCAACTCTTGCAATATCTTCTCTTCCATTTATTGGTGAACTTATTTCTTTTAGTCCATCAACAGCTGTTTTTACAGCTTTATCTATACCTCTTTTTATTGCCATTGGATCTCCACCTGCCGCAACATTTCTTACACCTTCTTTTATCATTGATTGTGCAAGTACTGTTGCTGTTGTAGTTCCGTCACCTGCTATATCATTTGTTTTTGTAGATACTTCTTTTACAAGTCTAGCTCCTATATTTTCATATGGATCTTCTAATTCTATTTCTTTTGCAATTGTAACACCATCATTTGTTATAAGTGGTGCTCCAAATGATTTATCTAAAACAACATTTCTTCCTTTTGGTCCTAATGTAACCTTAACAGTATCTGCTAATTTATTTACACCTTCTAACAGGCTTTTTCTAGCCTCTTCTCCGCTTTTTATATCCTTTGCCATTTTAAACTCCTCCTTTATATTAATTGTATTGGAACGACGATGTTATCGTTTCATACAGTGTTTGTAATAATTTTAATAATCAAATAAATAATTATTCAACAATTGCAAGCACATCAGATTGTTTTACGATTATGTAATCCTCACCTTCATATTTTATCTCAGTTCCAGAGTATTTGCTAACAATTACTTTATCGCCTACCTTTATATTCATTTCTATTTGTTTTCCTTCTACATTTCCACCAGGTCCTACTGCAAGTACCTCTGCTATTTGTGGTTTTTCTTTTGCATTACTTGATAAAATGATTCCACTCTTTGTTGTTTCTTCTGCCTCAATCATTTTTATTAAAATTCTGTCTGCTAATGGTTTTATCATAATATTACCTCCCTTGAAAAATTATTAGCAGTCGTTCTTTCCGACTGCTAATAATTTATACCACTTTCTTTAAAATGTCAATATATTTGTTGAAAAATTTTTATTTATTGTTCAATAAAATCATTGTTACATTTACTTATAAACAATAAATTTGTCGTCTTTTGCAACTTTTTCAATATATATGTTATTTTTTAGAATAGGGTGCCTTAATGCACCCTATCAATATTTATTATATTCTCATCATTTAACATTTATGCTAAATTTCTTTTGCTGCTTTAACTAATTCTGCAAATAGTGGCTGTGGTTTGTTAGGTCTTGATTTGAATTCTGGATGGAATTGACCTGCTACGAAAAACTTATTTGCTGGTATTTCTACCATTTCTACTAATCTTCCATCTGGAGAAGTTCCAGAGCATATCATTCCAGCTTTTTCGATTTCTTCTTTATATTTGTTATTAAATTCAAATCTATGTCTGTGTCTTTCTGATATTTCTCCCTTGCCATAAATTTCTCTTGCTTTTGTTCCTTCTTTTAATATACATGGGTATGCACCTAATCTCATAGTTCCACCCTTTTCATGGATATCCTTTTGATCGTCCATAATATGTATTACTGGATTTAATGTATTCTCATCAAATTCTGCTGAATTTGCATCTTCTAATTTTAAAACATTACGAGCAAATTCTACTACTGCCATTTGCATTCCCAAACATATCCCTAAAAATGGTATATTGTTTTCTCTTGCATATTTTATAGTTTCTATTTTTCCTTCTATTCCTCTATTTCCGAATCCTCCAGGTACAACAATTCCCTTATATCCCTTTAATACTTCTTTTACATTTTTAGCATTTATTGTTTCAGAATCTATAAATCCCACATTGACTTTTACATGATTTTTAAATCCGCCATGTCTTAAACTTTCTGCTACAGAAAGATATGAATCTTGTAATTGTACATATTTTCCTACAATTGCTATATTTATCTCTTCTTTTATTTGCCTTATATTCTCTATCATTTCTTGCCATTTTTCATTATGTGCTTCTGTTTTTTCCAACTTTAAATGTTCACACACAGTATTGGCTAAGCCTTCTTTTTCTAGATTTAATGGTACAGCATATAAATTATCTGCTGTTGAATTTTCTATAACATCTTTTTCTTTTACATTGCAAAATAGTGCAATTTTCTGTTTCATAGAATCTTCTATTGGGAATTCTGTTCTACATACTAATATATCTGGTTTTATTCCCAATGATTGTAATTCTTTTACTGAATGTTGTGTTGGTTTTGATTTTAACTCATTAGAACCAGATATATGTGGTAATAGAGTAACATGGATATATAATACATCTTCGCTATTTTTTTCTATTCCCACTTGTCTTATCGCCTCTAGGAAAGGTAAACTTTCTATATCTCCAACTGTTCCTCCTATTTCTGTTATTACTATATCTATATCTTCATTTTCAAAACTATATATATTTTCCTTTATTTCATTTGTTATATGAGGAATTACTTGCACTGTTTTTCCTAGGTAATCCCCTCTTCTTTCCTTATTTATTACATTTGAATATATTCTTCCTGATGTTATACTTGAGTTTTTTGTTAAATTTTCATCTACAAATCTTTCATAATGACCTAAATCTAAATCAGTTTCAGCCCCATCATCTGTAACAAATACTTCTCCATGTTCATATGGACTCATTGTACCTGGATCTACATTTATATATGGATCAAACTTTTGTATAGTTACTTTATATCCTCTATTTTTTAATAATCTTCCTAATGATGCTGCAGTTATTCCTTTTCCTAATCCTGATACAACTCCTCCTGTTACAAAAATATACTTTGTTTTCATGTTTATTTCTCCTTCCATATCAAAGAAAAAAAGATTAAAAAAATACTTTTTAGAGTTTTTTTTTAATCTATATTTTCTCGCTTTTTTCAATCAGTTTTACACATTATATCAAAAAAAAATATAATTGTATATAGTTTTACAAATTTATTTTTAATTCTATATATTAAAATACACTAAACTTGTATATATCTGAATATCTATTAATACTTTTAAATAAAATAAAAAATATTCGTTATGCATAATTTGAATTTGTATGCATATTATTAATTAGCACAAGGAGGATTTGTATGTTTTTAGTTTTTAATAAAGAAAAAATATTATCTTATATTATTGCTATTTCTGCTGTTGCAATGTTCTTCATTTTTGCAACTGGATTATATTCTAAACCAAATGATCCAACTTTAGAAGTTAGCTCAAACATCTCAAAGCAATTACCTATATATTCTGTTGATACTACAGAAAAAAAAGTTGCTTTAACTATGAATTGTGCATGGAATGCTGATGATATAGATTCTATTTTAGAAACATTAGCAAAGCATAACTGTCATATCACTTTTTTTGTAGTTGGTGATTGGGTTACAAAATATCCGGAAGCTGTAAAAAAAATTTATGACGCAGGGCATGAAATAGGCAACCATTCTGATTCTCATCCACATGTAAACAACTTAAATCTCAATGCAAATATTGAACAAATAAAAAAATGTAGTGATAAAGTTGAAACTATTACTGGTCAAAAAACCACTTTATATCGCGGTCCTTATGGAGAATATAATGATACTGTTATTCAAGCAGCAAACACTTCTAATCATTTAACAATTCAGTGGTCTATTGACAGTTTAGATTATAAAGCTCTCACATGTGAACAGATGTGGGAAAGGATTGGTCCAAAACTTTCTTGTGGTAGTATAATTTTAATGCATAACGGAACTGAAAATACTGCTTTAAGTCTTGATACTCTACTAACTAATATAGAACAAAAGGGCTTCAATATAGTAAAAGTTTCTGATATTGTTTACTCTACTCAATTTACTATAGATGCTAATGGTGTTCAGCATAAAAATTAAATGTTCGGTAATAATATGCCTGGAGGAGATTTTATGTCTTTTATAGGTATAGTAACTGATAAAAAAAATGAATCAGATATTATTAGTATTTTGCATGACAACTTTAATAAAAAGAATATCAAAGAAAATATAATTGCAATTAATAATAAAAATATAAATAATATAAAAAATATTAAATTTGATTCTTTACTAATTAACAAAAAATTATCTGGTAAATCTGATATATTAAAAAAACTTTTATCTAATTCAAATAATATTATTGTTAATTCTGATATTGATACAGGGTTAGATATATTAACAAATACAAATTCTAACATCATTACTTATGGATTTAATCCTAAATCCACAGTTACTGCATCAAGTTTAGAAAATGATGAAGCTTTAATATGTATTCAACGTAATATTATGAATATAAACAATTATATTTTAGAACCTCAAGAAATAAAAGTAGCAAAAGTTAATAGGAATACAAACCCATATATTATTATGAGTGTCGAAATTCTTACATTATTATACGATACGTAGATTTTTTTAGAAAATTTTAACATTTTATGTAGACAAAACCAAAAAGGTATAGTATAATAAAGTTATTAAATAAGTCAATTTTCTAAAGTTTAAACAATATAAGTAAAAACACTATAGATAAAGTAAAAAGGGAGGAAATTAAATTGATTACAAATTATTCAGATAACAACTACTTAGTGTTAGTAGGAAAAATCACAAGTGAGAAAAAATTTAGTCACGAAATTTATGGAGAAAGTTTTTATACTTTTAATTTAGAAGTACCTCGTTTAAGCGGAAACGAAGACATTATACCTATCACTGTATCAGAAAGATTATTAAACGACTTAAATTTAGAAATAGGTAAAAAAGTTATTGTTGAAGGTCAATTCAGATCTTATAATAGTTATGAAAATGAAAGAAATAAACTTATTCTTACAGTATTTGCAAAAGACATAATTGATTACAAAGAAGAACAACAAGAAGAAGAAAATAAACAAAGCACATCAAATGAAGTTGTCTTAAATGGTTATATTTGTAAAAAACCAATATATAGACAGACACCTTTTGGTAGAGAAATTGCAGATATATTATTAGCAGTAAACAGAGCTTATAATAAAAGTGATTATATTCCTTGTATAGCTTGGGGAAGAAATGCTAGGTTCTGTCAAAATTTAGAAGTTGGAACAGAAATAAAAATTGTAGGTAGAGTTCAATCAAGAACGTATGAAAAGAAATTTGAAGATGGTACTTCAGAAACAAGAATAGCTTATGAAGTATCAATAGGTAGTATGGAAATAGTAAATAAAGATGATTCTGAAATAAAAGCAGAAGCCGAACAAGTAGGTTAACATTTAATATTACATATATAAAAATACCAGTGTTTTGATTTAATCTTAACATTGGTATTTTTGTATTATTATAACTAATAAATATATTATTTATCTATTAATTCCAACTAATAGAATAAAACAAAAAAATAACGGGAGCTAAATCATTATTAATTTAGCTCCTCAAATTTTAATACACAACCTCCACATTCTCTAAGACATTAACCGGAACCATTTCTATATTATTCTCAGCGGCATAACGATATATGTTATATCCATCCAATATATATAAATTCCGATCTGTTGTTATAGGTTTTCGAAATGTGCCATATTTCTCATACTGCTCCTCTACCTTGTGGTAGTTTTTTCCTTTAGGTCTTTCAATATATATGGCCTTTAGGTCAGACGCATTATATATCGTCTTTAGATCAGACACATTTTTCATAACAACCCATTCTTCTGGCAAATCATATCCTATTTCTGCCCTTATCTGCTCTTTTTTCTGTATAATACAGCGGTAAAATTCCTTTTTGTCATATTTAGGTAATAATTTATAAGTCATATATTGATTATAATTCAAATTTGCCTTATCATTATTACACTTGGTACAAGACGGTTGCAAATTGTTTGTAATGCTTATCCCTCCATAATCTTTTGGATACATGTGGTCAATTGTTATTTTTTCCTTTGATACCTTTTGTCTGCAATAACAACATCTCCGGTTTCCTTTTATGCTATAGGTAAGAGAATACATCAACTTCTCAAAATTAACACCTAAATCTATATAAAGTATTCCGTTTTTTACCTTAGCACATTTTCTACCGTTTTTTGTGTTTGCATATGAAAATTTTTTTGGTAATTCAATAATCATTGCATTTACCTCCTTAAATTATATATATACATATATATTATAACACCCATACTAGCTACATACAACTATATTATATAAAAAATTAGTGTAATTAAATTTTTATTCTAATTAACTTTATTGCACATTTTATTTACAAAATACTCAAAGAATTTTGTATCCATCATATATTCAGGATGCCATTGCACCGCAATTATATTCTCATTTTCTATACTTTCTACAATTCCATCTTCGCTTTTTGCAACTACTTTAAATCCTTCTGCAACTTTCTTTACTGCTTGGTGATGTAGTGAATTTACTTGCATTTTCTCAGTATTATAGCAATCATATAAGAAAGAGTTTTTTTCGATTTTTACATTATGCCTTCCTTCTTTTTGCAATTTATGATTTGGAATATCTTGATATAAGCTCCCTCCAAAACAAACATTTATAGCCTGTATTCCTCTACAAATACCTAAAATAGGTTTATTTGCATTATTAAATGCTTTTATTATCGTAAAATCTAATGTATCAATTTCCTCTGCCATTTTATGCACTTCATCACTAGGTTGTTCATCATAATTTTTAGGATTTATATCTATTATACTTCCTGTAACAATTAGACCGTCACAAATATTAATAATTTCTTCTAAGTTAGTTAATGAACTAACTGGAAATAATAATACATTAAGTTTTTCAAATATATCTTTAAATTCCTTATCTATATAATACTTTTCAGATCCATTTTCAGATAATTCATATCTTCCGAGTTATTGCTAATATCATATTATTCTCCTTCCAAAATTAATTTTATATTACTAATAATTTTACACAAGAAACTATATCATATTTTTTACAAATTTCAATAAATAAAGTTAAACCTTATTCTCCAATATTATAAACTTAAAAAGAAAAAACTGCAACTATTATAAAATAATTGCAGTTTAGCATGAATTTAACTAATAAAATGCTAAAAATTACTCTCTTGGTCCCTTAAAGCTAAATCTCATATCCACTCCAAATCCAAGTGCTTCTCTAATTTCATCTTCTTTTGAACTTATAAACCCCCATTCACACTCAGATTCATCTGGATCAAAATCATACTCAGGATCTAATACTTCTGCTTTCCAACGTATTTCACCGTCACGTTTCTCGTAGGATATACTTTCAATATCTTCATCTGCATACCCCATAAAATTTAATACAAACCTAATTTGTTCTTCCTTATCCAGAGCTTTTAATTCGTACGGATTAAAATTATAATATTTAATTGCTACTGATATAAGTTTCTGTTCTTTTTGTTCAGTCTTGGAAAAATGAATATCAACTATACTTTGTTCAGGAATTGAATACTTTTTTATCACATCCTCAAGTATTGAAGATATACAAGCAGTAAGATTTTCGTCAGGAATAAAAAAACTTAATGTAGTAAAAAAAGTTTTTTCTTTCCGCTGAATGTTAAATTCATTATTGTTCATATTTTTCCTCCTTACATTTGTAATACGAGAATTTATAATCTGCTATTCTTATTATAGTTCGTATAGCTACGAATATTTTACTTTAATATAATAGCATGCTTTACATAAAATTACAAGTATCCTGCCATAGTTATTATGTTTTACGTTTTTATACTATTAAACATAATACAATGCAATTAGATTTTAGTATATAGACTTATAACAATAAAAGCCAACCTTTGCATTATCCCCCCAGCTAATTTACCATTTCTTTTTTAGATCTTTTGTCTATGATAAACATATCCCTCTATATTATTTCTCCCTTACTAAAAAAGATATATTAATATATCTTTTTTATCATACTTCTTTACTTTTTATAACATATATCAAATATTGTTTTTAGACTTTAGTATAAAAAAAACAAACAAGCTATTTTATGTTGTAAATAACTTGTTTGTTCTAGATGTTCTAAATTTGTTTTATAATTTTTCTATGACTTGGATTCCCTTTCTTAAAGAATTTGCATGTGAACAAATAATATTGATTGTCCGTGTGCTATTTACTTTCTGAGAATTAAGTGGAACTAAACCATCACCATTAATTCTAAAAATTTTATCACAAATAAATAATAACAAATCCATAAAATCTTTACAACTTAATACATTTTTCAATGAAGATGTTATATTTATATGTTCTTTATAAGTAGTCTCTTGCATATTTTGGATAAACTTTGAATTTGGAATAATGTCCCTGTCTACATTATGATCACTGAAAATCATATTGTAAACTGTTTTTAGTATTCGAGACTTCAACTTTTTTTCAACAGTTTCTTTATCTGCAATAAAAGTACCACAAAATGGTGTTGAAATAGTTACTAATGTAATACCTTTTTCGCAGTAATGACTTGTATTGTATAAACATAATCCAGATTTTGAATGACCAACTAAAAAAATCTGCTCATACTCTTTAGATAAGTTATTAACAAATTCAGCAATTTCTTTGCTAGCTTCTCCTAATCCTGAACATTCAAAAGTAAAATAAACTGCATAAATAGCATTATTTTTGCTTATTTCGGGTTCAAACTTATACATACCTGGGTCATGCTTACAAACCACATTATTGTCATCTACATTTAATGAATATCCATTACCAATGATATAGCATCTTTTCCGCTTTTCTCCTTCTTGAATTTTTTGCACAACAACGTTCTTAGTTTTATATACAATTCTATCCATAAAGTCACCGTTTAAAACAAATCTTTTCATCTAAGTACCTCCTTTGCATTTGCAATAGTTGTTTTTCTATTTCCACATTGGATGACTTTTATTATACTACAAATTAATGCATTTTTCAAACAGCAGTATATCTAAAAGAATACTTCTGTTTCCATAAGTTTATCCATTGACTCCTCCATATTATTCTATAGATATGCCTTCTTCTCTGTTAGTGTTTTTGTATAATGTTTAAAATTTCAATTATAATACTGGTCCAAAATAGTTAATTTTTTATTTAAGAAATATATTAAACAAAAGAAAGAATGGTAATGAGTTTTCCTCATCACCATTCTTTTTTTTATGTTTTTATATGAAACAGTTGAGTTTATGTAACTACTTCCATTAACACGCAAAAAGCCATATACAGAAAACGGTAATTCTATAAAAGAACCACTCAATATATCCTTTTTCACAATGAAGAATATATTCATGTCTTCTTCAAGCCGAATAATTTTAAACATTTAGAATACCTCCTTAAAAAATTATTTTTATAAAAATGCCTATATATCAACCTGCAAAAACAGGATTAAAAAGAAATTAACATAAATATTATATCACCTTTTTGCTAATACTTTCAACATTTTTCTATCAACTGTATATACTTTTTATAAAATGTATACTCTCAAGCACAACAATTTTGGTAAAATTTGAATTCTGCAAATAATCATGCTATAATGAGTGAGATGGTAATTTTTTTAATGCCG
The DNA here is from genome assembly GCA_934178555.1 of uncultured Clostridia bacterium. Classification (GTDB taxonomy): domain Bacteria; phylum Bacillota; class Clostridia; order TANB77; family CAG-508; genus CAKPQL01. The sequence goes on along the minus strand of CAKPQL010000011.1, from coordinate 1,910 downwards.
TCCGATAATTCGGAGGCATTAGCCTCCGACAATAAAATTATATTAGGAGGTTTTAACATGAACATTGAAAAGAAACGGATCGTAAGATGCAGCACTGGAAAAAACACTATTGGACACATCACACTAGACAAATTAGCCATTCCTGAAACCGTAAAGGTAACCTTGCTCGGCGAAACGATTATTCCTGAGTCTTTCAACTGTTATGGTCATCCAAATTTTACAAAAGAGCAGGTAATGCTCTATATGTTTAAGGAGGATGAACTTAAAAGGCAGAACAACGGCGAGTATACTCCATTGGAAGCAGAAATCGTTTATGAAGAAAAAACTTTCGATGTGCCGAGAAATACGTTTGATACAATTGGGGGAATTAAAAAGTCTCTGCGGAGCCTTTCTGCCTTGAACCAAATGTTGCAGAACAGAAAAATGTTCCTCATAGCTCATAAAAACGAAAAGCTGAATAAATTTATGATTTTTGGTTGTTTTGAGCTCGACCAGTACGGCCAGGTTACGTCGGTTAAGAAAACATCAAAAGGTAAGCTGAGAATGAAAGGTGATGTTGAGAAGTACAAAGCTTTTATAAGACGTAACCGTGAAGGTTTTACTTTAACATCTGGTGGCTATGCTATTCCCAACACAGGTTCTGTCTGCCCTTGCTGTGGTAAAGCGCTCACAATTGATGATGTTAAGAATAACCCATGTGTATATATCGACGGCCAGTTCTATCATAATAGTTGCTATTGTAACTACAGAAAGCTTAAAGAAGTTTACAACTTTACCAGCAACATGATGGATTTTATCTATAAGAGTACTGATTATCATTTTGAATTGTTGCCTAACGGCTATTGGCCTAAGGACTGCTGTATTGATATTCCGTGGTTTTTATTCCATACTATTGATGGCGATATCGTAATGGGCTGGAGAAAACATGTTATATCAATTGAATGGCAGGAAAATTATAAGTCATTTGATATGAATGAACTTTTTGGCAACGAAAATGTTACCAAATGGGAAAAAAGTGGCAAACGTGGCATTCATGCTTGGGGCGAGAAAAAAGCGTATGAATACCTTAAAAAGGTATTAGAATTTGTAAATTCTAGCTATTCCAGTGAATAATTCAAAATCCTATTTATCAATGTTACCCCTCGAGAAATTAAATTCTCGAGGGGTATCTTTTATAAAATTTAAGTTTTCTACATTGAATTAGTGTTAAATTTTATATAGCTGAAGAAGATAATTTAATTAGAAATTTTCAAATAGAAACTAATACTTTCCTTAAATAAATTAAACACGAAGAAAGAGAAAAAGAATGGGATTTAGAAAGAAAAAAATGTTAATGGCAAGTTGTTTAAAACTTGCCCAAAATTTAAAAGTTAAGACGAATCGTTATTAACAATATATAATATATTGTTCAAAAAAGTGTAACATATGATTGACTAACCTTCACTTATGATATGATCACCCTATAAGTGAATATTGCAAAAGTTATGCAAGCATGATATACTTATATTACTTAATTTTTTTATCCTGTTTTACAGGTTGATATATAGGCATTTTTATAAAAATAATTTTTTAAGGAGGAAAATTTATGGGACTCATTTTAGCAGGAATTTTAGCAACTGTATTGTTAATTGGCTTTGCGTTTTGGTGTTTTAATCGTTACACTGTTGATTCAGATGATATTGCATTTGTGGTATCTTTCTTATCATTTCTTTTAGCTGTCGGTTGTCTTATTATGGGACTTGCTTTAGGAATTTTTGGGGGCGTGAGTGGCTATGGAGAATCTCAAATATTTTCAACCACTGAACTTGTAAGTTTAAGAGATGATACTGTATCAGGAGGTACTTATATATCTATTTCAGGTATTAATTCGTATACTTACTATGTGGAAGTTGATTCTCCATATACTTCTA
>CAKPQL010000010.1 GCA_934178555.1 uncultured Clostridia bacterium | reverse complement strand
TTATTGGTTGTATCAAAATTCAGCCATTTGCATAATTTTAATATTTCATTATAACTTAAGTCTTGTCCTTCTTTTACAGTAACCACTCTATTGGTTTTATGTGAATATGGTGCTACAGTAATTGCTTCTATGTTAATTTTTTCTTGTGATTTAATTAAATATGATAAAGCAAATTCATCATCACATTCATTAGCTGTATCTGTGTCTACAATAACATTAATCCTATTCCCTTCTTCATTAAAATTTGAAATAACATTATCTATATCTATTTCTATGTTCATAAAATCTCCTATATTTTTTTATTTAACTACATCATCATACACATTTTTTATTATAAATTCAATAACATTTTCTTCATTTTCTTGAATTAATAACTTGTCCCCATTCTGTTATATCTGTAAAATACTTATTCAATTTTTTATTAATTGATATTGTATTTAAAGGATATCATACATTAATTACTTTTGAAGGAGTACCTATTCATTTATTTTACAAGTTTCATACAACATACAAAAACTGATTTTAAAACAATTTCAAACTATTTTGAAATTAATTTTTTAAAATCAGTTTCGTTATTTATATTTAAAATTTATAATTATTTCTATCTGCTCTTTCATCATATTCCCTATCAAATTGTTCATTTTTATAAAACCAATCTGTTTTTTTATCTTTTGTACTTCCTTTTCTATTTTGATTTACTCCTACATCTACCAATGTTGCCATTGCAAGTATAACAGCAACAAATGCAATAAATACATTTAATCCTTGCATTGCAGTTAATTGTTCTCCTTGTTGTATCTGTAAAACAGCATTAAATATATCTTTTCCGAAATACCATCCATATGATACAACATACATTACTGCTCCTATTAATTTTCTTCTAACAATTAAAGCTAAGCACACTAATGTTACAAATAGCATTACAATTTCAGCAGTTAAATCTGGTATTACAAATCCTAAATTTATATTTAGTGATGTTGTTAATGTTATTACTACTCTAAATAACCAGAATAATCCTGCAAATATTGTTATCAAATAACTAATTAAAGCCATTATTTTTCCTCCTTTGTATATTAATCGTATAAATAAATTTTTATAACGAAACAACGACAACATCGTTCTATACAATTTTGTATTTATTATTTTATATATTCTCTTACTTTATTTATTATTTTCTCTTTTGCTTGCTCTAATGGCATTTGTAAGTTGCATCCTGCAGCTTTAGGATGTCCTCCTCCTCCAAACATCAAGCAAATATCAGAAACATTAACATATTCACTAGAACGAAGTGACACTTTATATCCATTATCATTTTCTCTTAGATATATAGATACCTCTACTCCTTCTACATCTCTTCCTAATTCAACAATTCCCTCATGATCTCCTGTTGAAGTATGTATTCTTTCTTCATCATCCTTATTGGTGTATGTAAAACAAATTTTTCCATTTTCAAAAAATTCTAATCTGTTCATTGCAACTTTTTTTAATTCAAAAGCTTCTTTAGTTATAGTTTGAAATACTTTTCTATATACCTCAGATATATTTACACCTTTATTTAATAGACTAGCTGCAAATTCAAATGTTTCTGCAGTTACTCCCTGATATTTAAATCCACCTGTATCTGTTATAATTCCTGCAACTAAACAAGTACCTATTTCTTTTTGAATTTCTACACCTAAATACTCCAAAACAGTAACTAATATTTGTGCACATGCAGGTGCAACAGGATTTACGAAATTCAAATCTGCAAACATTGTATTTACGCCATGATGATCTATATTTATAGTTTTGTTAGCTCTCTCAAAATAATTTGCAAATCCATTCAACCTTTTTATATCGGAGCAGTCTAATACTATAGCTAAATCATAACTCGTATCTTTTCCTTCTTTTTTTATTTCTTTAGCTCCTGGTAAAAAGGAAAAATTCTTTGGATATTCTGGTATTATTACATCAGCTGTCTTTCCTAGTTGTTTTAATCCATTATATACAGCCAAACTGCTTCCAACTGCGTCTCCATCTGGCATTTCATGTGTTAATATTGCAATATCTTTAGCATTTAATATTTCTTCTTTAATATTATCTAGTGTCATTTGATGGCACCTTCCTTTCAGTAAAATTACTTTAGTTTATTCTTTAGGTTTTAAATCTTTTGAAATGCTTTCTATAATTGAATCTATTTTAGCACCATATTCTAATGACTCATCTAATTCAAAAACTAATTCTGGTGTTAATCTTAAATTAATTCTAGAAGCAATTTGACTCCTTATATAACCAGATGCTTGCTTCAAACCTGCTAATGTCTCCTTTTTGTTTTTTGAGTTCAATATACTAACATAAATTCTAGCATATCTTAAATCTGGAGTTGTTTTCACCTTAGTAACACTAACCATACCAGTTATTTTGCTATTTTCTAACTCATAACTTACTATATTACTAATCTCCTTCTTTAATTCTTCATCAACTCTATTCATTCTATTACTATTTTTTTGCATTTTATCTCCCTTCTTCTCTACCTTTTTTAAGGAATTTAGGAAATTTACTTTTGTTTGCTTTGTTTGCTTCACTTGCTTTTTTTAAACTTTCTAACATCTTTTTTTCATATTCTTCTCTATTAAATCTTTTTAAATCTTCTTTTATATTTTCTCTTTTATCCATTATTTTACCTCTTTTCATATGTTTTTTATTCTATCTTTTTACTTCTTCCATAACGTAAACTTCTAGTATATCGCCCTCTTTTATATCATTATAGTTTTCTAATTGAATACCACATTCATATCCTGACGCAACCTCTTTTGCATCATCTTTAAATCTCTTTAATGATACTAATTTACCTTCATATACTACTATATTCTCTCTTAGTAATCTTACTCCTGCATTTCTTGCAACTTTTCCATTGGTTACATAGCATCCTGCGATTGTTCCTACATTTGAAACTTTGAATACTTGCCTTATTTCTGCATTTCCTATAACAACTTCTTTAAATACTGGATCTAACATTCCCTTCATTGCAGCTTCTACATCTTCTATTGCATTATATATTACAGAATATGTCTTTATTTCTACTTCTTCTTTTTCTGCTATTTCTTTTGCCATTGCATCTGGTCTTACATTAAATGCAATTATTATAGCTTTTGATACTTTAGCAAGTGTTACATCAGATTCTGTAACAGCTCCAACATTTGAGTGAATTACTTTTACTTGAACTTCATCATTTGATAATTTCTCCAATGATTGTTTTACGGCTTCTACCGAACCTTGAACATCTGCCTTTACTATTAAGTTTAATTGTTTTAAATGTCCCTTTTCAATTTGGCTAAATAAATCATCCAATGTTACTCTTGCTGTAGCATTTAATGCCTTATCTCTTGCTTGACGTTTTCTTCTTTCCATTAAGTGTTTTGCTGTTTTTTCATCTTTTACTTCATAGAATGTATCTCCTGCTTCTGGGACCTCTGTTAATCCTATTACCTCTACTGGTGTTGATGGTCCAGCACTTTTTACAGATTGCCCTTTATCATTTGTCATCGCTCTTATTCTTCCTATAACAGAACCAACAAGTATTGTATCTCCTACATCTAAACATCCACGTTGTACTAGCATTGTTGCCACTGGTCCTTTTGCTTTATCTAGTTTTGCTTCTATTACTGCACCTTTGGCTTGTTTCTTAGGATTTACTTTTAAATCCTTCATATCTGCAACTAATAATACCATTTCTAATAAATTATCTATATTTATTTTTTTCTTTGCAGAAATTGGTACAAATATTGTATCTCCGCCCCATTCTTCTGGAACTAATCCATATTCAGTCAATTCTTGTTTTACCTTTTCTGGATTTGCACCCTCTAGGTCTATTTTATTTATTGCTACTACTATCGGAATTCCTGCTGCTTTTGCATGATTTATTGCCTCTACTGTTTGAGGCATAACTCCATCATTTGCTGCAACAACCAATATAGCTATATCTGTTATTTGTGCTCCTCTTGCCCTCATACTTGTAAAAGCTTCGTGTCCAGGTGTATCTAGGAATGTTATTTCTCTTCCATTTACTTCTACCTTATATGCACCTATATGTTGTGTTATTCCTCCTGCCTCTCCTTCTATTACATTAGTTGACCTAACTGCATCTAGAAGTGATGTTTTACCATGGTCTACGTGTCCCATAACAACAACTACTGGAGCTCTTGAAACTAAATCTTCGTCTTTATCCTCTGTATCATCAAAAAGTATATCCTCTTCTGTTATTATTTCCTTTTTATGTGCAGTTATTCCATATTCTCCAGCTATTAAAAACGCTGTATCAAAATCTACAGAATTATTAATTGTAGCTAATATTCCATATCCTAATAATTTTTTTATTATTTCACTACTTGTTTTTTTAAGTTCTGCCGCTAAATCTTTTACAGTTATACTCTCTGGTATTGTTATATCTGTTAATTGGAATATTTTTTGTTTTTGTCTATCTTCTTGTTGTTGATTTTTCTTTTTACTTCTTTTTCCTCTTTCTGTAGTCAAATCATAATAATCTAACATAGAACCTTCATTAAACATATGAGATAATTTATTTACTTGTTTTAAATCCTTTAATTTTCCTTCATCATAATCATTATTATTTCTTCTATTTTTTGAAGGCTTTTTATTAGCTTTATTTTCTTCATATCTATTACTTTTTTGCTTATCTATAGCCTTATTAGCATATTCTCTAACACTTTCTTTTTCTACAACATCAGAAGCCATTATATCTTTAATATTTTTTTCAATTCTTTTTTCATCTAGAGGTCTTCTATTTTGATTATTATCTCTATTGAAAGGTCTATTATTGTCTCTATTAAATGGTCTATTTTGATTATTGTCTCTATTGAAAGGTCTATTATTATCTCTATTAAATGGTCTATTTTGATTATTGTCTCTATTGAAAGGTCTATTATTATCTCTATTAAATGGCCTATTTTGATTATTATCTCTATTGAAAGGTCTATTATTGTCTCTATTAAACGGTCTATTTTGAGGTCTATCTTGAGGTTTATTAAATGGCCTATTTGAAGATTCAGTTCTATCATATTTAGGATTTACATTTTTTTGTTCTGGTTTATTTACTTCTTCTTTTGGTTCTGTCTTAACCTCATCTTTAACTTCATTTTTTATTTCTTCTTTTGCTTCAATTTTTTCTTCTTTTTGCACTTCTTTAACCACTTCTTTATTATTTTCCTTTTCTTTATTTATTCCAAACAATTCACTTACAGTAAGTGGTTTATTTGGTTTATTTCTGTATACAATGTTATAATCTTTCTTTCTATTATTTTCTATAAAACCAACATTATTTTTCTTTTCTTCTACTTTTTTCTCCTTATTCTCTCTTTCAGCAACGTCATCTGTAATTATTACTTCTCTTCTAATTATAACTGGTGTTGCTGGTTTTGCTTTATCTTCTTTTGCCTTTTTATTGTTCTTGCTAGAAAAGCTTTCCTCTATTTTCCTAGCTTCACTTTCTTCTACACCACTTAAATGAGTTTTTACATCCATTCCTAATTCTTTAGCCCTATCTAACACTTCTTTACTATTTAGACCTAACTTTTTGGCAATTTCATGTATTTTAATTTTGCCCAATAGTGTCACCTCCACAAATTATTTTTATAATCTCTCTTGCAAGACTTTCATTTTTTATACCAATAATTCCTCTGTTATTTTTTCCTATAGATTTACTTATATTTTCTATATTTCCAAAAATATAGATTGGTACATTATTTTTATCACATATATATTTCATATTCTTTATAGTTTTATCAGAACAATCTTGTGCTACAATAACAACTTTGGCTTTGTTTTTTTCAACCATCTCAATCGTTGCATCTGTACCAGAAACTATACCTCCGGCTTTTGCACATATTCCAAGCAATCCATATACTTTATTTGTCAACAATTACACCTCTTAAATTATTATAAATTTCATCGTCAATTTTGGCTTCTAACATTTTTTCAAGTCTTTTATTTTTAATTACCTTTTCTAAACATTCTATATTATCACATATGTATGCGCCTCGTCCCTCTAGTTTTCCTGTTTTATCAATATTTATTATACCTTCTTTATTTTTTACAATTCTTATTAAATCTCTTTTATCTTTTTTTTGATTACAGCCCATACAACTTCTTTGCGGTATCTTTTTCAATATCTCACATCCTTTATGCGAATTATTCTTCTGATGTTTCTTCTTGATTTGTTGCTAATAATTCTTTAAATTGAGTTTCACTTTTTATATCAATTTTCCAATTTGTTAATTTTGCTGCCAATCTTGCATTCTGTCCAGATTTTCCTATTGCTAATGACAATTGATCGTCTGGAACTATAACTTGTGCAAACTTTTCTTCTTCATTTATATCTACCGCTAATACTTGTGCTGGTAATAATGCTGCAGATATGTATATTGACGGATCTTCATTCCATTCTATTACATCTATTTTTTCTCCATTTAATTCATTTATAATGTTTTGTATTCTTATTCCCTTTTGACCTACGCAAGAACCTACAGGGTCTATGTCTGGATTTGTTGAATATACAGCAACTTTACTTCTGCTTCCAGCATCTCTTGATACACTCTTTATTTCTATTAGTCCTTCATATATTTCTGGTATTTCAAATTCAAATAATTTTCTTACAAAATCTGGATTACTTCTAGATACCATAACTTGAGGAGCACCTTTAGCTCCTTTCTCTACACCTACTACATAGGCTCTTATTTTATCATTTACTTTATAATTTTCTGTTGGTATTTTTTCTTTAGGTAACATTATTCCTTCTAACTTTCCTAAATCTAATACAACAACTGCTCCATCAGCTTTCTGTACTATTCCTGTAACTATTTCACCCTTTCTGTCATTATATTCAGAATATATGATATCTCTTTCTGCTTCTCTTATTTTTTGTAACATTACTTGTTTTGCTGTTTGAGCTGCAATTCTACCAAAATCCTTTGGCATTATTTCTATTTCTACAGTATCACCAATTTCATATTTTTTGCTTTTTTGTCTTGCTTCATCTAAGCTAATTTGTGTATTACTATCTTCCACAATTTCTGCAACCTCTTTTAAAGCATATATGTGTATTACTCCAGTAACACTATCTATCGTAACTTTTACATTTTCCAAAGAATCAAAGTTCTTTTTATATGCTGTTACAAGTGATGTCTCAAGTGATTCTAATAAGTATCCTTTGTCTATTTTTTTCTCCTTTTCTAATTCTTCTATCGCTGTTATTAATTCTTGGCTGTTCATTGTTTTCATTTTTATACTCCTCCTTATAAATTATTTATTTTTTATTTTTATACAGAATAACAATTGTATCATACCATACAAAATTTATAATATTTGCAATTCTAATTCCAATCATATATTGTTTTTATTTGTGCAATATTCTTTCTATCTATAGATATTACTTTTTCATTTTCTATTTCCACAGACTCTTTATTAAAACCAATTAAAATTCCTGTATATTGTTTTTGCTTTTCAATTGGTTTAAATAGTCTTATTTCTATTTGATTTCCTATATTAGCTTGTAAATGTTTTTCTTTTCTTAATACTCTTTCTATTCCTGGAGATGATACTTCTAAAAAATATTGTTCTTTTATATAATTTGCTTCATCTAAAATATCTGATATTCCATTACTAACAGTTTCACAATCATTTAAATCTATACCATCTTCTTTATCAATATATACACGTAAATAATATTCTTTACCTTCCTTTACATATTCAACATCATATAAATCAAAGCCTAACTCATTTACTTTGCTTGCAATTAAGTCTTCAACTTTTTCTTCTATACTAGCCAAAATTTACCTCCTATTTACAAAAGTTAAGAGTGGGATTTCTTCCCACTCTTAAGTAATCTATTAATGTAAAATAATTATATACTTATTTTTACCAAAATGCAAGCATTTTATAATTTTTTTAAGCTACAATTACATTTTTTAATTATAATTAGTTTTAATACCTACAATAAATCCGAAAACAAATTATCTACATCTATTTTATTTTCCTCTTCTATTTCATCTTCATAAAAATTTTCTAGTTTAATTCTATTTCCATCATAATACAATATACCTTTTTCTACCTCCTCTAGTATATTGTAATCTTGATACTTCATACATCTGTTTATTCTATCATTCAATTTTTCGTTAGGAACATACACTTTCTTCTTTTTCAAAAAATATGTTGTCATTACATTTTCTATTATTCTTGAACGATATCTTACATAAGATTTTATTTTGTCACTAGTTATAGTAAAGCATTTTCCATGCCAATATACAGTTCTATGTTTATTAAATTCATTAAAATAACTAAAAAAATATTGTGAAAACACAGATATTATCTCATTCGAATAATTTGAAGCCTCAGAATCCAAATCCTGTAATACTATATTGGGCTTTAAACATATAAAACTTACTTCATCAGAACCAAAAATTGCAAAACAGTGATATCTACTTGTAAAATATTTTACAGTCTCTTCCAATGCAAATCCAAAGCTTTCTTTAGATATTCTATCCATTAAGTCAATACTTTTATTTTTTGTGATATCTTTTCCATCTAACCTAATTACTAATGGTAATTTCTTGCTAATTCTCATACTATATTTTTTCTGTATATTAAAAAAATAATTTTTCCACATAATGCTTCTCCAATATTTTTTAAATAGTGAACTTTTAGGTAGTTTCTTAAGTTCTTCCCCAAAAGTTCATTATTAATAAAAGTATACAATAACCAAAAATGGTTCTTAAATTCAAATTCGTGGTTACTTACCAATATACAATATTGTATACTTTTTTTATTATAACATAACATTTTTATTATTTCAATTTTTATAATCAAAAATAAAAGAGCCACAGCATTACGCCATAGCCCATAGAAAAATTAAATTTTGCCTTCGAGAACCTTATCCTTTTTATATGGTTCCGCAAAGAATTTGGCAAGAATTTCTGAAAACATATTTCCTTCCTGCCTTGTTATGCGATATGCATCAATAACTTCATTTGACATAACTTTGGGAATTAACCCAGAAAAATCAGGTGCCATATCTAAGAAATCATTGATGTTAACCTGTTTGCCATTGAAAATAGACTCCTTTGTAAGTCCACCCATGGCTGTGCGCTGAACTCTGTAAGTAACTGACATAACAAAATCCTCCTAATATAAAGATTATACTTTAATTATATCTCCATTATCGAATTATGTCAATTTTCATATTCTTTTTCATCTATAACTCCATTATTCCCTATTAAAGATATTATTTTTATATTGTCTTCCTCCAATTTATTTAATATATTCTGAAATTGTGTTTTACAAAATAACACACTTTCATACATCTCATTATCATCAAACCCCTCTCTTGCATATCTCTTAGGAATATTTATATTATATCCGTTTATATTTATTCCAGAAAAACTTTTTTTGTTTTTTCGTATTTCTTTATTTACATTTACAATAATTCCGTTTATTAGGAACATTATATTTATTAAAGTTTTCTTCATCAAAATCTAGATTTATAATTATATCTGATTTTAATAAACTTTTTCTTTTATTATTCGTTACTCTTACCATTATCCCCATGTCATTATATAATTTTTCTTCTATTTGTTTAAATATTGCAATATTATCTGTTACTATATTTAATATCTTTACATTTTGAGCAATTTTTAATATGTTTTGTATATTAGTGTCTGTTGTTTGATTTACTAATATTGAAATTTCGCTTTCAGTTATTTTTGCTCTTTTTTTATCTAATATATAATTTATAACATCATATATTAGATAATTAAACAACCATCTACCATTTAATATATTTAATCCTTTCAATTCATTATATACACTCAAACGTTTTTTTAATGCATTTGAAACCACAATATTTTTATATTCATTGGCAAGTATAATTTGTTTCATTTTCTGACCTATCTTTTGTAATTCCTTGTCCTTCAGTTTATCATAAAAGAAAGCTTTACATTCTATGTTTTCTCCTTGTTTATTTAAAATCACTTTATTCTTAGCAAGTCTTCTTTTTATGCATAGTGGCAACTTTTTGCCAAAATTTGTTATCATTTCGTCTACATCATTAGCTTTGCTTACATATACAATATTCATTCTAACACCTTCTTTTTAGTATCAATATACTTCTAATTTATTTATATATACCAATTTGTACATTATATTTAGGTGTTATTATAAATATGATTAACATTCTAAAGATTTTTTTATTTCCTCAATATGTTCTATTACTGTATTATATCCAGATTTATAGCAATAATCTATTTTAGATGTTTCTAGCAATCCCGTTCCATCAGATGGAATAGTTATTACATAATCACTCATATACAAACTTTCCTCGGATACCTTACTTCCCATTATATCAACAACTTTCATTGCAATATCCATTATGTTACTATCTTTATTTACAGTATCACTATCAAATTTTACAGATATGACTTTATTGGCTCCAAGTTTTTTTATTTCTAGTGCAGGTGTATTATTAAGAGCTCCACCATCTATAAATAAATGTTGCTTATATTCACATGGACTAAATACTACTGGAAAACTAGAACTTGCTCTAACAGCTTTTCCTACAGTTATATCTGTTATATATTTTTCATTGTTTTCTCCTTCAGGTAAAATAGAAGAAAAAACATATTCTTTTGAATTTGAAACATCAACTGCTGGTATTACTATCGGCATCTCTATTTGATTTATCTTTATTTTTCCTTTTTTTAAAGCCAATTTATTGTAAGTTTCTTCAATACTTTCCCCTGTTTTTAAGCCACTTATGCTTACTTTTTTATTAATTAAAAAATTTCCTACTCCTGTTGCTATCGAAGATGCATTTAATCTAGTTAAATCATCTGCATACTTCTTAAACAATATATATATGTAATATGGAGAATATCCCAAAGCATATAAAGACGCAACTAAACTACCAGAACTAGTTCCACCTATCATATCTATATTTATGTTACTTTCTTCCAACGCCTTTAATACTCCTGCATGTGCTATTCCTCTAATTCCGCCACCACTTAACGCTAATCCAACTTTCATAAACTTTTCCTTTCACAAGTTATATTCTACAAATAATTATGCTCAAAATATTATGTGTTTAAACATTATGTTTTGTTACAATATTTATTGAAAAATTTTACACACTGATATATAATTTGATTTACATTTGAAAGGAGTGAATAATTTTGTCTTATATAGAATTTAAAGATGTTTGTAAAGAATATAAAATGGGTGAAGTTTCTATAAAAGCATTAGAAAATACATCTTTTGAAATAGATAAGGGAGAACTTACAGTTATTATTGGTCCTAGTGGTGCTGGTAAAACAACAGCTTTAAATCTCCTTGGTGGAATGGATACCATAAGTTCTGGTAAAATAATAGTTGATAATAAAAATATAAGTAATTTGAATAAAAAGCAATTAACAAAATACAGAAGAAATGATATTGGTTTTGTTTTTCAATTTTATAACTTAGTTCAAAATCTAACAGCATTAGAAAATGTAGAACTTGCAACTCAAATTTGCAATAATTCAATTGAACCAAATTTAGTATTAAAACAAGTTGGACTTGAAAATAGAACAAACAATTTTCCTTCGCAATTATCCGGTGGAGAACAGCAAAGAGTAGCTATCGCAAGAGCTATTGCTAAAAATCCAAAAATTTTACTATGTGACGAACCCACTGGTGCTTTGGATTATAATACAGGTAAACAAATTCTTAAATTATTGCAGAGCATGGCAAGGGACAAGAATATGACAGTAATAATAATAACTCATAATTCTGCAATAGCTCCAATGGCAGACAAAGTAATTTACTTCAAAAACGGTGGAGTACAAAAAGTTGAAAAGAACCCTTCTCCTGTTTCTATAGATACAATTGAATGGTAATTTTTTAATAATATTTTTAGTACAAATAATATTGCTATAAAAGGAGTGGCGTTAATGAATTCTTCATTAGTTAAAGATTTCTTTAAAGAAATCCATGTAAATAGAAAAAGGTTTATCTCTATTGTTTTAATTGTAATTCTTGGTGTAGGATTTTTCTCAGGAATAAAGGCAACAACTCCATCAATGAAATATACTGCTAGTAAATATTTTGAAGAATCCAATTTTATGGATTTTACTTTAGTATCTACATTAGGTTTCACAGATTCTTCAATAGATATTATAAAAAATAATATAGATGAAGTAGAAAATATATATCCTTCATATTCAAAAGATATAATTGTAAACTTAAATAACTCTGAACATGTTATAAAAGCTTACGCTATCAGTAATGACGTAAACAAACTAACTATATTGGAGGGAGATTTTCCAAACAATCCAAATGAAATTTTAGTTGATGATAAATTGCCGCTTAATATTGGTGATTTCATTTATATTAACAATGATAATTTTTTAACTCAATCTACACTAAAAGTAGTTGGGAAAATACATTCACCTTTATATATTTCTATTGACAGAGGAACCTCTCAAATTGGTAACGGCAAAATATCTGGTTATATATATATTCAACCTGAAATTATAAAATCTAATGTTTATACCGAATTATATATCACATTAAAAAATCCTGATAAATTTCTTACTTATAGTAATTCTTACTCCGATTATATAAATTCTGTTAAAACTAAATTAGAAAATATATCTAAACAAATAAATGATGATAGATATAATTCTACTGTTGCATTATATCAAAGTTTGCCAAACTCTAATTTATACATTTCCCAACTTCAACACCCTACTCTATATACTTTTTCAAGGGATAATAACATAGGTTATTCTGAATATAAAAGTAATGCAGAAAAAATAGATGCAATAAGCAAGGTATTTCCTATAATATTTTTTATAGTATCTGCTTTGGTTTGCTTAACCTCTATGACTAGAATGATAGAAGAACAACGATTACAAATAGGTACATTAAAAGCTCTTGGGTACTCTAACTTCTCTATTGCAATAAAATATATCTTATATGCAACACTTGCTACTATAATTGGTAGTATTATAGGTGCTTTTATAGGAATTAATATTATTCCTAGAATTATTGCTAATGCATATTCCATTATGTACAATATCCCTAAAGTTTCATTACAATTTAATCCCTATATTCCAATAACTGCAGGGTTAATTTCTTTATTATGCACACTCATCGCTACTTTGTACTCTTGCACATCAGAAATGCTACAATACCCCGCTAGTTTGATGAGACCTAAAGCACCTAAATTAGGAAAAAGAATATTTTTAGAAAAAATTAAATTTATATGGAAAAGATTAAACTTTACTCAAAAAGTAACCTGTAGAAATATTTTTAGATATAAGAAGAAATTTTATATGACAATCATTGGCATTGCTGGCTGTACCGCTTTAGTTGTAACAGGTTTTGGAATAAAAGATTCTGTTACAGCACTTGTTCCAAAGCAATTTGATGGAATATATAAATTTAATTTTCAAATAGGACTTAGAGAAAACGGAAATCTAGGAAGTGTAAACGCCATATTAGACAAAAACAATATATCTTACTCAAATGTAAAATTAAATAGCACAAATATATCTGCCAATAACATTTCTGTAGACTCTTATGTGCTTGTAACCAAAAACTCTACTACACTTGAAAACATTATAAATTTACAAAACAGAATTACAAAAGAAGCACTTCATCTATCAGATGATTCTGTAATAATTACAGAAAAACTATCTACATTACTAAACGTAAATGTTGGAGATACAATACAAATTCCTATTAACGGATTTTCAGTAGAAGCTAAAATTGGTGCAATTGCAGAAAATTATGTATATCATTACGTGTATATGAATAGTAAACTTTATGAAAATTTAACCAACATTCCTTATACTTACAATATGATATTCGCTAATGCTCAAATAAGCGAAACTGCACAAAACGAATTAGCCCAAGAATTACTACAAAACGCTTCTGTATCTGCAGTTGTACAACTTGACAATTCTAGATATTCTTTAGATAAGACATTTGATAGCTTAAATTCAATCGTTTGGGTACTTATTATTTCTGCTGCTGCATTAGCATTTGTTGTACTTTATAATCTAAGCACAACAAATATCAGTGAAAGAATAAGAGAAATTGCAACCATTAAAGTTTTAGGTTTTTATGATAAAGAAGTTTCTGCATATATTTATAGAGAGAGTACCATATTAACTACTATTGGTATTGCACTAGGTTTAATATTTGGTTATTTTCTAGAAGGATATATAATAAAAACCTGTGAAGTAGATTTAATTATGTTTAGCACAGATATAAAATTTATTAGCTACATTTACGCGGTTGTTATAACTGCTATTTGTGCAGTTATTGTAAATATATTTATACATTTTTCTTTAAAAAAAGTTGATATGATTGAATCTCTAAAATCTATTGAATAAGTATATTTTATAAAAAAACCAGTGAACTATTTTATAGTCCACTGGTTTTATGCTATATTTGCTTTAAAAATTCTCCACTTTCCCTTTTTACTCTAAAACTATCATATAATGCTTTTATTGCTGGAATTGAAGCATCTTTATCTAACATAAGCATATGTAATATTGCTTTGTTATAATCATCTAGTTCCTTCTGTACTGTGTAATCATATTTAATTACCAATTTTTTTAATAGCTTATAATACTCTTCGTACTTTCCATATAAGTCACGTATATCATAATATACAATAATCGTATATACCCATATCATATTTATTATGAAGTTATAAGCGTTATACTCCTCTATTTCAGGATATTTATTAAATAAATATAAATATTTATCTAATATTACATCCAAATAATCATTATACGTCTTATAACTTCTATTTCCTATTATGCTATCGTCCCTTCTTATATAATTATATTTGGCTGTTTCCACTCTTACTATTTTCTCACATTTTTCAAATATTTTTAATGTAGTAGCAATATCTTCAAAATTTTTACCAAGAGGGAATTCTGTATTTTCAAATAATTGTCTTTTAAATAATTTATTCCACATATAACTCTGAATCTTAGAATCAATCAGCAATTCTCTTATTGCTTCAACCTTATTATATAAGTCCAATTCCTCAGAATTCATATCATTCAAAACTCTTCCATTTTTCCATTCTTTATATGAAACTATTGATATGTCTGCATCATACATTTTGATTAATTTATACATTGTTTCAAACATATCTTCTTCTATATAATCATCACTGTCTACAAAGCCAATATACTCTCCTGTAGCAATTTTTAAACCAGCATTTCGTGCATCTGACAAGCCTCCATTTTCTTTATGTATAACCTTTATTCTGTTGTCCTTTGCAGCATATTCTTCACATATATTACCTGAATTATCTGGAGATCCATCATCAACTAATATTATTTCTATTTTTTTGTATGTTTGGCAAACAATACTATCTAGGCATTTACTTAAATATTTTTCTACTTTATACACAGGAACAATTATACTAATTAAATTTTCTTCCATCAAAAACCTCCTAATTAGCAACAAATTTCATTAGCAGTTTTATTTATAATCTTTTCATAAATCAGCTTATCTCCACTACTTTCAACATTACAAAATCCATTTTTTTCATAGAATCCTATTGCTCTTTCAAATTTTTTATATGTATCTAAAATAATTTTTTCATAATTACTAGCATAATTAATTAATCCATCTAACAACTTTTGTGCTAAATTTTGCCCTCTATAAGGTTTATGAACATACATACTTTTTAATTCTCCTACTGCTTGTCCTTTATTTTTTAACGCAATAGTTCCTACAACATCATATTCATCATTTATTGCAAGCCAGAAATTTCCTCCACTATTTTCATATGTATGATTATCCATATTTATTATATCTTCTTTCCATTCTTCAAATCCAAACTCATCAACACATATTTGTAAAAAAAATTCTATTACTTTTTCTCTATATTTTTCTGAATATTGTTCAATTCTAATCATATATCATCCCCCATTACATACAACATTTTTTAATATATCTCTAACTTTTTTCCATACTTCATTTGTTTTAATATATTCATCATAATCCTTTTCTACACTCATATTATAATTATCTAACTCTTTCAGAAGTATTGAAAAATCAACACTTTTGAATATCTCATTCATTTTTGGAATACTATATTCTAATTTTTTTCTTATTATCTCTAACCTTTGATTATAAATTTCTCTATCCGTTATATATATCAATAAAGGCTTATATTTCATCCATCCAATCGAAGCTTGCAAGAACCTCTTTTCTACTCCTATATCATTATTGCCTGCTTTCTTCAATTTTTTAGGATACTTTTTATCCATTAGTTCAGTATATTTTAAGAACCCATCGTGAAAATGATACGTAGGAACTCTTAATACTCTTTCGTTTCTAAGCCATGTAGAAAAGAACGCATCTTCTCCACGTGCGTTAGGCGGATTATAAAAAGCCGGAATTTTATCTATCTGTTGTAAATTTATACAAATTCCAGAAGCTAATAACCAATTATCTATTCCTACGCCTTCCATTTTTACAGCTTCATTACTCTCTAATATTTCTGGTTCAGCATACGTAATCATATTATCATTCTTTAGTCTCGTTTTTATCTTCTCCCAGGACACCGCTTCATTACTGATAGCATCTATGTACATTTTAAAATCTTCTTCTTGCTCTTGGCTTTTAAACTCAACATATGGTATCGGTGACATTATACCACAACGATATCCCATTGTTACTTCTGCATTCTCTATATTATTTAAATGAGCTAACAAATTATCTTGTTTTACCCATTCTATTTCTTTATTGTCATTTCTTATATTAGCTAATGGATATTCATCATCGTCCCAAAACATTAAGTAATCAATACTATCTTTTAAGGCAAAATACATTATTGCATTCCTTGATTTTGCATATCCTTTTCCAAATAATAAATCTATTTCATTTCTTTCCAATCCATTTTCATTTATTAATTTTTCTTTTTCTTCTTTTATACATTCTTCATCTACATATTTTATTCTAATATTATTTTTAGCTTCCGGTAATATTTGGTAGTAATCTTCTACTTTAGTTTTTTGATAATCCAAATCATATAAAATATAAATAGTTAAATTTACATTTGTCTTGTATCTATCTAACTGATTTAATATATCTTTGTAATATGAATTTATAATCTTGCATACATTAGGTCTTCCAGTAATAAAGCCTATTCCGAATTCAACAGATTTTTTCATTATAAAACTCCTTCATTAATTTTACTAATATTAAAACTCTTCATCTAACAAAAAAGTTTCATGCTTTAACAACATTATATTCACATGTTCTTATAAGTCTATTCATTATTGCGAGTCCTAATCCTTCTTTACTTACGCCTTCTATTATTACTAGCGATACATTATATCTATCTACTTTTCTTAATTCGGTGTATATTCTTTTAGAAAATTCTTCTAAATTACCTCTATTTCCTATTGATATATAATTTTTACAATTTATTCTTTCCTTATCTTCATTAAATCCAATTACACATACATCTTTGTTTTTGTTTACAAGTTCATTTACTTTGTCTATTTGAATTTGCTCATTTAAAATGTCAACTAATACGCACTTGGTATTTGGTGCATAATGCCTATGCTTCATTCCAGGACTTTCAACTTTTTCGTCTTTTTCTACCTTATCTAAGACCTTATTATTTACATTTACTTTTCCAATTACTCCTAATATATCTTCTTTAGTTATTTTTCCTGGTCTTAGTATTTCTGGTACTCCATTTATAACTTTAACCACTGTAGATTCTAATCCGATATCTGATATTCCTCCATCTATTATTGCATCAACTTTTCCATCAAGTTCATATTTGATATCTTCTACAATAGTACCACTTGGTTTTCCAGATACATTAGCACTTGGTGCAGCTATTGGCACTCCACATTCTTTTATAAATCTATTTGCAATTATATTGCTTGGCATTCTTATTCCAACCGTATCTAAAGAAGCTGATACAATATCAGGTATAACATTCTTCTTTTTTAGTATCAACGTAAATGGTCCTGGCATAAATGCATTTATCAATTTTTGTTCTATCTCATTCTCTATTACACATATTTCCTCGATTTGTTTTTTATTTGCTATATGAACTATAAGAGGATTATCTACAGGTCTTCCTTTTGCTACATATATTTTTTTTACTGCTTCTGTACTTAATGCATTTGCTGCAATTCCATATACCGTTTCTGTAGGAAATACTATTATCCCATTATTAATAATTATTTTAGCACAATTTTTTAATTCTCTTTCATTTACCATATCTTTCCAATCGTAATATTCGGTAATAATACTAATCTCCCCCTTTTTTTCAGCACGCAAATATAACTAATTATATCTTAAAAATGTTTTTTTGTCAATTACACAAATGGGTAAAAATAGGCAAAAAAAGAGTGCAAAATGCACTCCAAAAACTGCTTATTTTCTTACAAATTATACAAATTTCCATCAACGCAAAGTTTTGCTCTTCCAGCAGTTTTTTCATCAGATTTTAAAGCTTCATCTAAGAATTCTGGATGAGCTATTAAAAAGTTTCTCATTGTTTCATCAGGATTTGCTTTAAACTTTATCAACATATCTAATTGTTCTTTACTTATTATATTTAATTTATATGCTTCATTAAACAAATCATTATCAACCTTTATGATTTCTAAAGATTTTATACCTTCTGCTTCTAATTTATCTTTTCCTCCTTGCATTCTATCAACTACAGCAATACTCCAACATATTTTTGCACCTAAATTCTTTATAGCTGGTATCCATGCTCTTATATAACTTGACGCTTCTGTTATTAAATCTGCTGTATGCAAAACTTTTTTATTTACAACTTCTGCATCTATTTTATTCCCATTGTCATCGGTAATAACTGTTGATAAATCTTTAAATATTGTTATATGTGGTTTTCCTAGTAAATTTGATATTGCATAGGAAAAAAACCAATCTCTTCTTTCTCCACCTGATATAAAATCAATTTCTTCTATACTTATATTCTCTTTTATTTTTTGTATCATCTCATCTATTACTGTTTTATATATTTTATTCGTTTTGTATTGATTCATTGTTCTTTCAAATATTTTCTTTGGCATCTCTTGTTTGTTCTCTTTTTCAACATCTATAAATTTTAACAAATCACTCGCTTCTTGCTCACTACCATAAATAAAATGTGTATTAATAAAATAAGGTCCAATTTTCCCTGATGTATACCAAAATGGCTTATTTTCTGGACAAATTTTTAACGCTTTTGTTTCAAATAAATATGAAGTTACTTCACTCATCAAAATTACCTCCTATATTTTCCTTTTTATTTACGGATTGCTTTAACGTAATCCGCTATATTATGCAATAACTATGGTATTACAGATTTTAAATAACATATTTTAATTATTATACTATTAATTTGTATCATATCAAAAAAAAAATAGCAATATATTATTTACTTTTTCTACAAATAATGATAAAATTTACAAAATATATTTAAGGAGGAATTCTTTGTGAAATTGTTACTTAAAAATGGTTTTCTTATTGATTATGTTTCTAATACTCAAAAAAAAGCAGACATTTTAATAGAAAATGAAAAAATAATACAAATTGCAGATAATATTAGTGATCCAGTAGACACTATAATTGACTGCAATGGTTTATCAATTATTCCAGGTATGATTGATATTCATTGTCATTTGAGAGAACCTGGATTTGAATATAAAGAAACTATAGAAACTGGAACTAACAGTGCTGTTAAAGGTGGCTTTACTACTATTTGTCCTATGCCAAATACTAATCCTACCATTGATAGCACTATTGTTTTGGAAAAAATTATTCAAAAAGCAAAGGAAGTTGCTAAATGTAATGTTCTTCCTTATGCCAGTGTTACAAAAGGAGAAAAGGGCGAAGAATTAGTTGATTTTGAAGAATTAAAAAAAGCAGGCGCTATAGCATTTTCTGATGACGGTATACCTGTATCTAATGCAAAAATTATGAGAGAAGCCATTATTAAGGCTAATAACCTTGGTACTTTTGTTGCTTCACACTGTGAAGAAAAATCTGTTGCAGCAGGTGCAATTAATGCTGGACCTATTGCTGATAAATTAAATGTTCAAGGTGTTTTACCAGAGGCAGAAGAAATTATGGCTGCACGCGAAATTGTAATTGCAGAAACAAATCATGTTCATTCTCACATTTGCCATATAAGTACTAAAACTTCTGTTAATATGATAAGAGACGCAAAAAAACGTGGAATTAATGTAACTTGTGAAACTTGCCCGCATTATTATAGTTTTACTCAAGATGAGGTTTTAGTTTCTGGTACTAACGCAAAAATGAATCCACCTCTTAGAACTGAAGAAGACAAAAAAGCCATTATTAGAGGTTTAAAAGATGGTACAATAGATGCAATAATTACTGACCATGCTCCTCATTCTGAAGAAGAAAAAGAACGTGAGCTTTCAAAAGCACCTAATGGAATTATTGGGTTTGAAACAGTACTTGCAGCAACTATCACAAATTTAATAGAGCCAGGATATATAGATTATTTTGATATGGTTAGACTTACATCATATGCCCCAGCAAAAATCTTAGGTATAGACAGAGGAGAAATTAAAGTTGGCGCAATTGCCGATATCACCATTTTCGATCCTAATATTGAATACATATATGAAAAAGAAAGTATAGTTTCAAAATCTAAAAATACACCATTTATTGGTAAAAAATTAAAAGGACAAGTTGCCTACACAATAGTAAATGGTAATGTTGTTTACAAAAGATAATTTATCTTAACGTAGATTGTAGATATATTATTTACAAATTATTTTTTGAAAGGATGATTTTTTAAATGAAAAATGCTATTGATTCATTAATTGAAAAAATTAAACAAACTAACAACCCTACAGTTATGGGATTAGACCCAAGATATGATATGCTACCAAATTGTATAAAAGAAAAATATTCTGCTGATTTAAGTGGTGCTTGTGATGCAATTCTAGACTTTAACAAATCCTTAATTGATGCAGTTTATGATATTGTTCCTGCTGTAAAACCTCAAATTGCATTTTACGAAATGTTTGGGATTCAAGGTTTAGAAGTTTTTCAAAAGACTTGTAATTATGCAAAATCAAAAGGAATGATGGTTATTGCAGATATTAAAAGAGGAGATATCGGCACAACAGCTGCAGGATATTCAAATGCATTTATAGGAAAAACTCCTATTGGGGATGAAGCATATTCAATATATGATGTTGATTTTGTTACTCTTAACCCATATTTAGGAATTGATAGTATAAAACCTTTTATAGAAGATTGTAAAAAGTACAACAAAGGAATGTTTGTATTAGTTAAAACTTCTAACAAATCTTCTGGCGAATTACAAGATTTAAAAACAGAAGATGGAAAAGCTATTTACGAAAAAGTTGCCGAACTTGTAAATTCTTGGGGAGAAGAATTAATTGGAGAATCTGGATTCAGTTCTGTATCTGCTGTTGTTGGTGCCACATACCCTATGCAAATAGAAATATTAAGAAAAATTATGCCAAACGCATATTTTCTAATTCCAGGTTACGGAGCTCAAGGCGGAAAAGCTGCTGATATTGCTTTAGGATTTGACCAAAATGGATTAGGTGGAATTGTTAATGCTTCAAGAAGTCTTATGTGTGCGTATAAATCTGAAAACTGGAAAGATACTTTTGATGAAACAGACTTTGCAAAAGCTACTCGTGCAGAAGCAATTCGTATGAGAGATGAATTAAATTCTGCTATATCTGAACACACAAAATTGTTATAATGCTTTATTAAAACAATTTAAAGGAGGTAAAATATGCCAGTACATATTAATGCAAAATTAATAGAAAAAGAACAATTAAAACCTGATATTTTTAAATTTACTATATCTGCAAAAGAAATTGCAGACATTGCTAAAGCTGGCCAATTTCTAGAAATACGTGTCAGCGATAATATAGATCCATTTTTAAGAAGACCAATTAGTATATATGATATTAACAAGGAAAAATCAACAGTAACTTTTATTTTTCAAGTTAAAGGTAAAGGTACCAACATCCTTTCTAATAAAAATATTGGAGAAACAATAGATGTGTTAGGTCCATTAGGATCCGGCATCTTTAATCTATCAGACTATAAAAGCATATCTGTAATCGGTGGTGGAATTGGCATATTCCCCCTACACGAATTAGCCAAAAATGCACATATGAAAACAACAGTAAAAACCTACTTAGGCTTTAGAAATAAAGACTTAGTAGTATGTGAAGAAGACTTTAAAGAAGTTTCCAACAAGCTTGTTATTACCACAGATGATGGAACTTATGGTGAAAATGGTTTTGCTATAAATTATTTAATAGAAGACTTAAATAACTCTAGTACAGATTGCATTTATGCATGTGGTCCTTTACCAATGCTTAGAGCCGTGCAAAAACTTGCACTTGAAAGAAATATTCCTTGCCAAATTTCTCTAGAAGAAAAAATGGGTTGCGGCATTGGTGCTTGTCTTGGTTGTGCTGTAAAAACTGCATCAAGTCCTAAAAATGAACCACAATATGTTCACGTTTGCAAGGCTGGTCCTGTTTTTGATGCAAGTTATGTAGAAATTTAATTTAAACTCAATAAATATACAAAATCCGCATTACAAAAATATGATACTTATATGTTTTTTAGAAAGGATTGAAAATTTATGAATACAAATATTAATTTTGCAGGAATTAAAATGAAAAATCCTGTTACTGTTGCCTCTCGGGACTTTTGGATATGGTAGAGAGTTTGACCAATTTATAGATTTAAATAAACTAGGAGGAATTATTACTAAAGGCACTTCTCTAAAACCTCGTCCTGGTAACAATCCACCACGAATTTGTGAAACACCAAGTGGAATGTTAAATAGCATCGGACTTCAAAATCCTGGTGTTGAATACTTTGCTAAGAATGATTTACCTTGGCTTAGAAAATTTGATACTGCAATAATAGTTAATGCCTGTGGTAGTTCGATTGATGAGTATGTTGAACTTTGTAAAATTTTAAATACACTAGATATAGATGGTGTAGAACTTAATTTATCTTGCCCTAATGTAAAAGCTGGATGCCTTGCTTTTGGCACCACTTATGAAGGTGTAAAAGAAGTAACTAGCGCGGTAAGAAAAGTTTTAGATAAACCTTTAATAGTAAAACTTACTCCAAATGTTACAGATATTACTTTAACTGCAAAAGCTGTTGAAGACGCTGGAGCAGATGCAGTCTCTCTTATAAATACTTTACTTGGAATGAGTATTAACATAGATACCAGAAAACCTTATCTTGCAAATAATACAGGCGGTTTATCTGGTCCTGCTGTAAAACCAGTTGCAGTAAGAATGGTATATCAAGTTGCAAAAGCAGTTAACATACCTGTTTTAGGTATGGGTGGAATAGTTACAGGAGAAGATGCTATTGAATTTATGCTTGCTGGTGCAAATGCTATATCTATTGGTTGTGGAAATTTTGTAAGTCCAGATATTAGTATTAAAGCTGTTGATGGAATAGAAAAATATATGTTAAAACACAAAATTGATGATATTAATTCTATAGTAGGAACTGTTCAAATGAACTAATTTATTACTTATTGATACAATTAGGAGGATTTTTATGAAAATATTAAAAGAATTTAAAGAATTTGCAACAAAAGGAAATGTAATGGATTTAGCTGTTCGGAATTATTATAGGTGGTGCATTTCAAAATATAGTTACCTCTCTTGTAAAAGACATTATAATGCCTGGAATTTCTATGCTTACTGGCAAAGTTGATTACTCTTCTCTATCTTTAACTGTTGGTCAAGTATCAATTAACTATGGTAATTTTATCGGCTCTGTTTTAGACTTTTTAATTATTGCCTTTTCTATTTTTATTATGATACGTTATATAAATAGATTAAATGATACATTTAATAAAGTTAAAGAAAAAGAATTAAAAAAACTTGAAAAAAAATTAAATAGAAAGCATAAGAAAAATAAAAAAGCAGAAGACTTAGCTCCAGTGGTTGAACCAGAACCAACTACCAAAGTTTGTCCTTACTGTTTATCTGAGATAAACTATAAAGCAACAAGATGTCCTCATTGTACATCTGAATTAGTAGAAAAAGAAGAAAAAATAGATTAAAAAAAGAAAGAATCCGTTATACAATTGTTTAATGGATTCTTTCTTTTTTGTTGTAAGTGTGTGTAATTTTTTTAATCTTCTACGTAATACATCTTTATGTTGCCATTAGCATAACCAATAACAACAAAATCGCATCCAGGCCAAAGTGTTATTCTTCCGATTTCGTATTTTTTGCAATCGCTAATTTCGTAATCGTCTGAAACACACTGTTCAAGTTTAACTGCTACTTCAGTAATATTTCCGCGTTCATCGCTAAACACCAAAATACGCTGTTCTGTATCCACCCAAGCAACATCATAAGCAATTACATCAAGCAGTTTCATTTCTGAAACCTCTTCATACAAAAGAGTACAATTATCCGGAGTCAACAAAACTCTAACAATAGCTGTACCAATCGTTTTTTCATTGCTTATACCATTTGCTGCAATGTGCATTGGCATCATTATCATAGCGACAATAACTGCCACAAGTGCAAAAATTTTTCTCATTGTTAATATTCCTCCTAATGGTTGCACACACACTTACTTCAAACTGGAACATATATATTATACTACATTTTTGCCTTTTAGTAAAGCAATTAAGGTTCATTAATACTTGTCCAAGGATTATTAGCATCAGGATCTGTTGGATCCCAATTTCTATATTCTGTATACTCAGATATTGGAGTTATCTCCGGTTTCCCTAATGGTCCAGGATCTTCACTATCATAAAATTCTACTATACTCCCCTGTAAGCAATTGTCATATATCCATTTTGCATCTTCAACAGTAAGTCTTATACATCCTAAAGAACAAGTTGTCCCTAATTTATCATACTCCCAATATTCCAAAGTATCTTGCCTCTCTTTTTCATATGGTACTGAATGAAATAAAATATTTTGATTTATATGAGTTGTATACTGCCCATAAACGTTACCAAAAAGCAATCTCCAAGGCCACTTTTTACCACTTATTTTATAACTACAATTTTTTGGAGTATCATTACCTGTAGAACAAATCATAGCTTTTACTGGAATCGTATAATCTCCATTTTTATCCTGTACATATACAGTAACAGTATTCATTTGATTGTTAACTTTTATATAATATATTCCCTTGGTAAGTTTAGGAATCGAAATTACTTCCGGTGTTTCCTCAGGTTCTGAAACTGTAACATCTATCTCTTTTTCATTAAATTCTTCTGCTAATGGTCCAAAAGACTCTACTTCATTTATTACAGCTACATTTTCCCAATCATTCTTCCTATTTACTATTGATATAACTGCTATTATTGAAAAAATAATTATTAATAATATTAACAATACTCTTAAAATTATTATTTTTTTCATTTGCTACTCCTTATTTTTTATTATATTTAATATATCTTACATTTATATATTACCATATTTTCATATTTGGTTACATATTTTTTTAAAATATATAAATTTATTCTAACATACTTTCTCTAAATCCATATACATATTTTTCACATTCACTTAAGAAAAACTTGTCTGTTTGTCCTGCTATATAGTCTATTATTATTCTTCTTTTATCTGTATTTCTTAAATATTCATAAGTTTTGTTATTTAAAAATCCATAAAATATTTTATCTGATTCTACCATATTTTCATCTACTTTTAACTTATTCATATAATCTATTTTGCTTATTTTTTCTATATAAGCCTCGAATATATAATTAAATAAATTTTCTAAAACATTATGATTTTTAGTTGCTTCCTTAGATTCATATATATTTTTATAATTCCAACGTTTTAATTCCATCAATGCTTCAAATACATCTCTTGATAATTCTATATGTTGCTTTCCTTGACTGTTTATTACGATATCTTTTACAAGATTATCAACTATTTTGGAATTTGTATTTCCAAGTATTTTTGTTATATGATATGGTATATCACTTCTTTGTATAATTCCTAATATAATGGCATCTTCTATATCTCTTCCTACATAGGCAATTATATCAGATATTCTAACAACACATCCTTCTAATGTCATTGGTTTTACTTTACTACTATAATATTCTACATTATATACATTATCTAAGTCTTCTAAAAATTGTTCTTCTGTTTTATCAAAATTAGGTATGTATACATTCTTTAATATCTCTCCATTATGTGCCAATATTCCATCTAAAGTTTGTACTGTAATATTTATATTTTCCAAATCTTTTAATACTTTTACGCTTTGTGCATTATGACAAAAAAATCCAATATTCTCTCTTTTACAAATATTATTCAAAAATTTTTCTCCCGCATGACCAAAAGGTGCATGTCCTACATCATGTCCAAGAGCTATTGCTTCTATTAAATCCTCATTCAAATTTAAACTTCTTCCTATGGTTCTTGCTATTTTTGATACCAACTGAACATGTAAAACTCTATGTGTTATATGGTCATTTTTTACAAATGAAAACACCTGTGTTTTATCTATATATCTAGTATATGCCATTGAATGTATTATCCTATCTATATCTTTAAAAAACGCTGGTCGTATATCCTCTATATCAGGTGATAAATTTATTGCTTTTTCTGATTTGCATGCATAAGATGCTAATAAGATTTCCTTTTCCAACATAATTTGTTTTATTTTCTGTAGTGCTTCATCCATTATAAATCCTCCTCATTTGTAAATCTTATTCTATAATATCACTATAATTAACTATTAACCTTAAAATATCCTATTTTGATTTTATCATTAAAAAATCTTTTTTTCTACATTTTTTTCAAATTTTGCACATGAATTGTTGATATTCCAATTATTTTATGGTATTATTAAATAGTTGTGAGTATATTAAAATATACTTCGTATACAATATTTATATAGGAGGTTTTTATATGAAATTTGATCAATGGAATAATTTTGAAAGTGGAGAATGGCAAGAAGAAATTAATGTTAGAGATTTCATTCAACATAACTACACACCTTATGAAGGAGATGACAGTTTTTTAGTTGGAGCTACTGAAAGAACAAAAGAATTATGGAATGAAGTTTTAGAATTATATAAAAAAGAAAGAGAAAATGGCGGAGTTTTAGATGCTGATACAAAAACACCATCAGCAGTTAATGCTTATGACGCTGGATATATAAAAAAGGAATTAGAACAAATCGTTGGTCTTCAAACAGATGCTCCATTAAAAAGAGCAATTATGCCAGCTGGTGGTATTCGTATAGTTGAAAAATCAGCTGAAGCTTATGGTTTAAAAGTTGACCCAGAAACAGAATATATATATCATACTCTTAGAAAAACACATAACGATGGTGTTTTCCAAGTTTACACACCAGATATTAGAGCAGCAAGAAGTTCTCACTTAATTACAGGTTTACCAGATGGATATGGACGTGGAAGAATAATTGGTGATTACAGAAGAGTTGCACTTTATGGTGTTGATGCTTTAATAGAAGAAAAGAAATTAGAACTAGAAGTATTAGATGTAGATGAATTTACAGCTGATGTAATAAGAGAAAGAGAAGAAATATCTGACCAAATAAAAGCATTAAATGATTTAAAAGCAATGGCTGCTAAATATGGATTTGATATATCTGTTCCAGCATCAAATGCTAAAGAAGCAATTCAATGGTTATATTTTGGATACTTAGGAGCAGTTAAAGACCAAAATGGTGCTGCTATGAGTATTGGTAGAACATCTACTTTCTTAGATATTTATATTGAAAGAGATATGGCAGCAGGAAAATTAACAGAAGCTGAAGCCCAAGAATTAATGGATCACTTCGTTATGAAATTAAGATTAGTTAGATTTTTAAGAGCACCTGAATATAATGAATTATTCAGCGGTGACCCTGTTTGGGTAACAGAATCTATTGGTGGTATGGGTGTAGATGGAAGAACTTTAGTTACAAAGAACTCTTTTAGAGTATTACACACATTAACAACATTAGGACCTGCTCCAGAGCCTAACTTAACAGTATTATGGGCTAAAAACTTACCAGAAGGATTTAAAAGATATACAACAAAAATGTCTATTCAAACATCTTCTATCCAATATGAAAATGACGACTTAATGAGACCAATGCTTGGAGACGATTATGGTATAGCTTGTTGCGTTTCTGCAATGAAAATTGGTAAACAAATGCAATTCTTCGGAGCAAGAGCAAACCTTGCTAAAGCATTATTATATGCTATTAATGGTGGTAGAGATGAAAACTCTGGAAAACAAATTACAACAAAATTTGCACCTATCACATCTGAATATTTAGACTACAATGAAGTTATGGAAAAATATGACACAATGATGGACTATGTTGCAAAAATATATATAAAAGCATTAAATGCAATTCACTATATGCATGATAAATATTCTTATGAAGCATTAGAAATGGCATTACACGACAAAGAAATATTAAGAACTATGGCATGTGGTATAGCTGGTCTATCTGTTGTTGCAGATTCATTATCAGCAATAAAATATGCTAAAGTAAAAGTTATAAGAGATGAAACAGGATTAGCTGTTGACTATCAAGTTGAAGGAGATTTCCCTAAATACGGAAATGATGATGACAGAGTTGATTCAATAGCTGTAGATATAGTAAAGAAATTCTTAAGAAAATTAAGAAAACATCAAACATATAGAGGTTCAAAACACACATTATCTATACTAACAATTACATCAAATGTTGTTTATGGTAAAAATACAGGAAATACTCCTGATGGAAGAAAATCTGGAGAACCATTTGGACCAGGTGCAAACCCACTTCATGGAAGAGATACAAACGGTTCACTTGCAGTATTAAATACAATAGCAAAACTTCCATATGATTATTCAGAAGACGGAATTTCTTACACATTCGCTATAACACCAAAAGCATTAGGTAAAGATGATGAGCAAAAAGTAACTAACTTGGTAAGTATGTTAGATGGATATTTTGCAAAAACAGGACATCATATAAATGTTAACGTATTTGATAGAGCATTATTAGAGGATGCTATGGAACATCCAGAAAAATATCCACAATTAACAATTCGTGTTTCTGGTTACGCTGTTAACTTCATAAAATTAACAAGAGAACAACAGTTAGATGTAATTCATAGAACAATCCAAGACAGAATTTAGTTAAAAATATATTTATATGGGGCGTTTCAAACGCCCTATATTGTTTTTGAAAGGACTAACAATATGGAAAATTTTAATAAAGAAAACTATGGCAAAATACATTCTATTGAATCTTTTGGTACTGTAGATGGACCAGGTATTAGATATGTTATATTTATGCAAGGTTGCGCTCTTCGTTGCAAATATTGCCATAATCGTGACACTTGGGACCCTAATACAGATAATATTAAAAGCGTTGATGAATTAGTTAATAAAATATTAAGTTATAAAACATATATATTACCTTCAAATGGTGGTGTTACGGTAACAGGCGGAGAGCCACTACTTCAAGTAAAATTTGTAACTAACCTTTTCAAAAGATTAAAACAAGAAGGAATTCACACTGCTATAGATACTTCACGGAATGTTTGACATTAATGATGATATAAAAGAAGTACTAAAATATACTGACCTAGTTTTATTAGATATAAAACATATAAATGATGAAAAATGTAAAGATTTAGTTGGCCGTTCTAACAAACAGGAATTAGCTTTTGCAAGATATCTAAGCGACAATAATATTCCTATGTGGATTAGGCAAGTAATTGTTCCTGGTATCACAGATGATACACAAGATTTAATTGACTTGCGTATGTTTCTAAAATCTCTAAAAACAGTCCAAAAAGTAGAATTATTACCATATCATGATATGGGCAAATTCAAATGGAAAGATTTAGGATATAAATATGAATTAGAAGGCGTAAGAAATGCAAATTCAGATGATATAAAACGTGTAAAAGAACTATTAGGATTATAAAACATAAATTTAATAAAAAAACAAGGGTAGATTTTTTTGTTATCTACCCCTTTTTTATTAAATTACATTTTTCTAAATACTCCTGCTACTTTTCCTAATATTTCACAATTTGGTACTATTATTGGTTCCATTGTACTATTCTCTGGTTGTAATCTTATATGGTCTTTTTCTTTATAGAATGTTTTTACTGTTGCTTCTTCTCCAATTAATGCTACAACTATTTCTCCATTATTAGCCGTATTTTGTCTTTTTACAAGTATATAATCTCCATTTAATATACCAGCTTCTATCATACTTTCTCCTCTAACAGTAAGCATAAAACTCTCACTATTTCCAACAAAATCTATTGGTATAGGAAATGTGTCTGTTACATTTTCAACTGCTAATATTGGTTCCCCTGCAGTAATTCTACCTATAACAGGAACATCTACTAGTTCTTTGCCACTATACACAGGTCTATCTGTTTTAGGTGCATTATCTGCAAGACCACCTTTTAGTAATTTTAATGTTCTTCCCTTTTGATCTTCTTTTTTGATATATCCCTTTTCTGTTAATTTTGCTATATATCCATGCACTGTTGCAGTTGAACTTAGCCCAACAGCTTTACCTATTTCTCTAACAGAAGGTGGATATCCTTTGTTTGCAATATGTTTTTCTATATATTTAAGTATAGCCTTCTCTCTCTTATTTAACTCTTCGGTAGATTTCTTTCTCAATTACATCACTCCCAAAAATTTATTTGCCATTATCATATCACACAAACATAGGTATGTCAAACATTTTTTCAGTATTTTGTTAGAATTCTAAAATATTATTATACTATTTTGATATCAATAAAAACTTTTAGATTTTATTTTTATTACTCATTTCCTATCATATCCATATTTTTTGGATTTTATATTGCTTTATTTTAAGCAAAATTTTAGGAGCGTTTTTTATTCGCTCCTAAAGTTTTTTATTCTGTTAATCCGTATTTTGCTATCCAATATCCTGCTGTTTGCACTGGATTGCCACCATCATCTGCCCAAATAAATGCATTCGGTAATGTCCAACCTTCTGGTATTTTATCTCCATATATATCTGTTCCTACAAATTTTATTTCTGTTTCTTCTCTTACATTATCTAGCTTGTATATATACCTTGGTATCCATACAAAATATGCTGTTTTTCCATTTCCTTTTACTACAATGTTTGCCCATTTTTGTGCATTATAATCATACCAGTCTGTTGGTGGTGCACTCGTTATTGGTGTTAACGTTTCATTTCCATCTGCATCATATGTTACATAGTATGTTACATCTTTGTTAAATCCTGTTTGCAATGATGCTGTTATTCCTGGCGCTATTATTGAATTTACATCTGTTCCTCCTGCATCTACTGTTGCTACTACCTCTATATCATTAAACCACTGTTCTCCTCTATAATATCCTCTGCTATCATATGCCACTATTCTTAAATCATATAATCCTGGATTTAATCCAAAGTATTTTACTTCTGTTACTCCTTCTGAGTATCTTACATATCTTTTTCCTGTGCAGTCATTGTCGTTTGCAATTTGTTCTGCAGTCATTTCTGCCTCTGGTTCTGCAAAGAATTCTTTTACAGCATTATCTTCATATAAATAGAACCTATATGTTAATCCTAATCCTGAACCGTCTTGTACACTGCTTATTCTTATTTTATTTGTTCCACCTATTACCTCTGCTGTTATATTAAATGTTGTTTTATCTGTTAATCCATATTTTGCTATCCAGTATCCCGGCAATTGTTTTTCATTACCATTTTCATCTGCCCAAATGAATGCATTTGGTAATGTCCAGCCTTCTGGTATTTCATCATTTATTCCTATAAATTGTATTTCTGATGTTTCGTCTACATTATCTAGTTTATATATATACCTTGGTATCCATGTGTAGTACACTTCACCACCATTGTTTCTTACTACAATATTTGCCCATTTTTGTGTATTGTAGTCATACCACGTTGCTCCTGTACCGTTTAATATATTATTTACTTTATTTTCGTCTAAAACTCCGTTTACTAAAGCATTAGTATTTTCGTCTACTGTATATCCATTTGCTAATACTTCTGATATTGGAATGCTTGCATCCATTGTGTTTTCATCTGTTTCATCTGTATATGTTACTATATATGTTGTATTTACTCTAAATCCTATTAGCTCTGGTACCCCGGCTTTAACTGCTGTATCTATTACTGTTGCTGTAAACCAATTTTCTCCACGATATTTTCCTTCTGAATCATTTAATACTATTCTTATCTCATAATCTCCCTTTTCAAGTTTTTCAAATATATGAGATGTAGTATTTTCTATAAATTGTAGCTCATCACCTTTTTTTACTTTTGCTCTATCAACTCCTGCATTGTATAAATACAAATCATAGGTTGTTCCAGTTAATCCAGATTTATTGGTTATGTTGTTTACTCTTATTTTGTTTATTCCGCCTACTACATTTGCTTGTAAATCTAATGTTACAGCATCTGTTAGTCCATATTTGGCTATCCAATAACCAGGTATTGGAGCATCTTCTCCTTCTTCATCTTTCCATGTAAAAGCATTTGGTAATGTCCACTCATTCAAATCTACTTCGTTTCCATTAGAATCTAAATTTTCTGTTGTTACGAATTTTACGTGACTTACTTCATTTACTTCATCTAGTTGATACACATATCTTGGTATCCATGTAAAATATGCTTCGTTTGCATTGTTTCTTACTACAATGTTTGCCCATTTTTGTTCTGGGTAGTTATACCAAACTCCTTCTAATCCTGCAACTTTATTTGCATCTATTGTTCCTTCTACTAAAGCATTGTTTTTATCTACTTCGTACCCAGCTTTTAGTATATCTTCTATTGGCACTGTTGAATGTTCTATTGCATTCCCTTCATCATCAAATTCGTATGTTACTACATAAGTTGTATCTACCTTAAAACCTATAAATTCTGGTGTTCCATCTCCAACTCTTACTTTTAATAGTTTTATATTTTTTTGCTTATCTATTACTGCAAAATAGTATGTTCCATTTTCTGGGACAGGCATTGTTGCATTTTCTGCTCTACTTAATACTTCTCCTGTATCTAAACTTATTATTTTATCTATTCCAAATTTTGTGTATGTTACATATATATACGCCACTTTGTTAGAAGATTTTGCAGTCGCTATTATTGGTGTTTTTGTGCTTGTTTGTATTATCCTTATCATTGTTCTATTTGTGTTGTTTGTTTCTTTTACTTGTTGTGCATTTTCTGTTTTATTCTCTTGCACTTTTTTTACTACTTTATTTGCAACTCCAGATATATTTTCTACTACTTCATTTTTTATTAATCCATAGTTGTTTTCTTCTGTATTCATTTGTTCTATTTTTGCTGTTGTTTCTGTTTTGCTATTTTGTGGTGTTCGCTCTATCCATATTCCTGTTAGTGCTAATTCTGGTTGTTTTTTTATTTTATATGTAAAGCAACTTGGTAATGAATATTCTTTTGTTTCTACTATACTTGTATTAGCTAAATACTTAAAGCTATCGTTTACATATACTATTCTTGGTATCCACACATATATTGTTCCTAATTTATCTACTGGCACTTGTGGTGTTCCATTTACTACTTCGTGATTTGTCATATCTCTTTGCAATTCTGATAAATAATATCCGGTCACTTAACATTATTGTTGGGAGTTTGCCACTTGCATAGTCATACCAATTTTTATCTTCAACTGTTGTTATTTGCCACATTCCATTTACATTTTTTATTGGTATCATTCCTGCACCTAGCTGTGGTACATTTGGTTCATTGGTTAACACTTTGCTTGTATCTACTGTTATTCCTGCTATTTCTAGTTCGTATTGGTTTTTTTCTATTTTTTGTAGTGTGCTATTTTTTCTTGCAAATAGTATTAGCAAAGTTGCTATCGCCAGCACCAAAACAATTATTAACATTTTTTTGTTTTTATTTTTCCTCTTAAGTTTCATTTATTTAATTGCTCCCTTCAGGATATGGGTTATATAACTAACTATATTTGTTTTATTAATTTTGCAGTATATCACTTTAAAAAATTTTATTTGCACTATATTGCTTTTTTTGTTTTATCAATTAAGGAAGATTTTTTGCTTCTTTTATATGTATGTTCTCGGTAAACTTCGTATAATTTTGTCCTTATACCCCAAGGCAAAGACAGTTACCTCAAGGTACAAAGAACCATACAAAATTTAGAAACCTGTGCCACTAACTACACACGCACGGCAGTAGTAATTAGCGTCAGTAGTGCTGTAAGTGAACGAGAACACACTTTGGCGGCCACGTAAATATCCGTACCCTTCGTAAGCAGTATAAGAATTATAGCAGCAATCATGCCAATTCAAAAATGCATCTCCTGGTAATGAATCACCTAATGAATATCTATCAATATATCTTGAATCAATATTTGTACTTAAAAAACTACTTCCTCCTCCGGCCACCCATTCACTATTATATAATACTGGATATACTCCATATACATTCCCTGTCGTTGTTTTAAGCCCTGTTCCATCATACACATATCTATCTTCCCCTTCACCTTGTTTTCCATATTCTGTTGATGCAGAAAGTATTACCATTGCTCCCCACTCTGTATTTTTAGTCATATGAACATCTATATTGTTACTTCCGCTAGTAGACATTAATGTTGTATCGTCTTTTGTTTCTGTAAGCCCCATAACTTGTCCATCTGCCTCCATATTTCTTATATTAGTAATCCATCTATTTGCCACTTCCACTTTATATTTATTATAATTATAAGCATTATATACACTTTGATAATTTGCTTGTACAGTTGTAGTTGTTAATGCAATTAACATTATTATAAACACCATTGTTAAAATTAGTTTTTTGTTCATATTTTTTCCTCCTATTTTTTTAGTGACACCTAAGCCCTCATCTACATATTTTTCAATTTATTTACACACTCTTGTCTATTTAGTATAACAAGCAATATATAATAGCCAAAAAAAACACAATATTTTATGCGTATTAAAAATACACATAGAATATTGTGTTATCTATGTTTTTCTTTATTTTTGTTTACTAGGCTACATAATGTGTGTGTGTGTGTGTGTGTACAGTACCAAGGGTTTCAGCGCTTGCCATAATTTTATTTCTCCTTTGTTTTATTTGCGGGTCGTCGAGACGCCGACCCCTACATCATTTGCAATAAATTTGTTGAATATTTGCAATATGATACTATAAATATATACTAATATGTTTTATTTTGCAATATGTTTTTAATAATTTCTTTATTTCCCTTAATTTTTTAATTTTCATTTTTAAATTCCAATTTAAAAAAGGTGGACACACAGTCCACCAAAAAGATTCAAATATACTATTTTGATATCAATAAAAACTTTTAGATTTTATTTTAACTTTTCTATTTCTTCTTTTGTTAAGCCTGTAACCGAATTTATTGCTTCTATTGTAAAATTTTGCTTTAGCATTTCTTTTGCTATTTCCAAAGTTCTTTGCTTTAATCCGTCTTGTAAGCCCTGTTCCATTCCTTTTTTTAGTCCATCTTGTAACCCTTGCTCTATTCCTCTTTTTAATCCATCTTGTAATCCTTGCTCTACTCCTCTTCTTAATCCATCTTGTAATCCTTGTTCTATTCCTCTTTTTAATCCATCTTGTAATCCTTGTTCTACTCCTCTTCTCAATCCATCTTGTAATCCTTGCTCTACTCCTCTTCTTAATCCATCTTGTAATCCTTGCTCTATTCCTTTTTTTAGTCCATCTTCTAGTCCACTATCATAACCAAATGCTTCTATTGCTTTTTGGTCTCTTATGTATTTTTCTCGTAGTTCTGCTAAGTATCTTTCGTGTTCATCTTCACTTATTTTTTCTAGCACTTTTTTTGCTTCTTTTATGGCTATTTCATTTTTATTACTCATTCCTACCATCTCCATATCTTTTGGATTTTCTAAAAAATCCAACCATGGCTTTATTTCTTTTTCTACACTCTCTTTAATTTTTACTGCCTTTGGTATTTCTAGTATATACAATTCTAGCATATCTGTCAATATGACAGAAGTATATTTTTCTTCTCTTATTTGCCATTTTGTATAGAATTCTGGTATTCTCTTTAGTTTGCTTAATTCAAAATTTGATATTAATATTGCTATCGTCTTTTGTAATTTACTATAGTTATCGCCTGAGCCAATTCCTTTGGAATACATTTTACTCCAATAAAATAGTATTCTCTTTTCTATATCTTTTTGTTCTACTACTTGCATCTCTATATCTACATCTATTGTTTCATCTATTTTTGCATGTATATCTACTATTCCTATTTTGTCATCTAATAAGTCTTTTTCTAATATTGGATTTTCGTTTAGACTTATTTTGTCTATTGTTCTTTTTAGTATTGTACTTAGCATCTGTTTTGTTATATTCTCGTTTCCTATATGCCCAAATATTCTTTTGAACACATAATCATTTTTTGGATTTAATAATTCTATAGGCATCACTTCTTTCTTTTGTTTGTTTTAACTTAATTTATGAAAAATTTTAGGCAGATTCGCCTTTGAATTAATTTATTGATATCAAAATATGTTTGCATTTTATCATATTTAATTTTGTATTGTCAAGAATTATATCATATGAGCGGACATAGACATCCGCCCACTACAACGTTTGCAATATTACATCATATAATTTGTGCATAGGTAATCCTATAACTGTTGTATGATTTCCTTCTATTTTATCTACAAACACACAAAATCCGCTTTGTATAGCATAAGCTCCTGCTTTGTCTAATGGATTTCCTACTTTTATCCAGTTATCTATTTCTTCATCACTCATATTTTTTATATATACATTTGCCTTGTCATAATCTATATATTCCTTGTACTTACCATCTTCTTGTATTAACACACACAAACTAGTTATTACTTCGTGTTTTTTACCTTGTAATTCTTTTAGCATTCTTTTTGCATCTGCATTATCTTTTGGTTTTTCGTATATTTTATTATCTTTTATTACCATTGTATCTGAGCCTATAACCATTCTATCTCCTGAAGTTTGGTCAAATACCTTTTTTGCTTTTATATATGAAAGTCTTTTTGATTCCTCTTCTATTGATAGATTTTTTTCATGTGTTTCATCGGCATTACTTACTACTATTTCATAATCTAGTTTTAATAAATCCATTAATTCTTTTCTTCTTGGAGATTTTGAAGCTAATATTATTCTCATTTTTACCACTCTTTCATACATTATATAAAAGAAAACCATAATAATTTTTTCTAGTTTATGGTTTCCTTTTATATATTTTTAATCGTACCACTCTAATTCCCAATCTATAAATCTTACTGTATCGCCTTCTTTTATTCCCATTTTCTTCAATTCGTTTTCTACTCCTAATTC
Source organism: uncultured Clostridia bacterium (assembly GCA_934178555.1). Taxonomy (GTDB): domain Bacteria; phylum Bacillota; class Clostridia; order TANB77; family CAG-508; genus CAKPQL01. Next base: position 16,154 of record CAKPQL010000010.1, on the reverse strand, counting down.
TTTTATAGATTTTTGGAAATAGTATAATGATTCGTTATCCTCCATATTAACTCTTCCTAATAGTCTTTCTATGCAAGGACCTTCTACTATATATTCACCTTTTTCTATTCTTATTGTAAAATCATCTTCTTGTTCTTCTAATGTATATACTACTCTATCATCTGTTTCAAATATATCTTCTTTTGGTAAAGTTTTTAATACTTCTGCAACATGATCCATCAGTTCACTAACTCCAGTATTAGTAGCTGCTGATATTTTAAATATCTCCATATTGTTTTCTTTTGCAATTTTTTTCAACTCTTCATATAAGTTTTCATCTTGCATTACATCTATCTTATTAGCTACTATTATTTGTTTTCTTTTACTTAATTTTTCACTGTATTTCTTCAATTCTGAATTTATAGTATTAAAATCATCAACTGGATTTCTATTTTCAGAACCAGATACATCTATCACATGTAATAATAATCTAGTTCTTTCAATATGCCTTAAAAACTGTAATCCTAAGCCTATACCCTCACTGGCACCTTCTATGATTCCTGGTATATCTGCTAAAACAAAACTTTCGCCATGCTTTGTTTTAACTACACCTAAATTGGGTTGAATTGTCGTAAAGTGATAGTCAGCAATTTTAGGAGTTGCAGATGTCACTATTGATAGAATAGTAGATTTTCCAACATTAGGAAATCCTACTAATCCTACATCTGCTAGTAACTTTAATTCTAGTATTACTTCCTTTTCTATTCCTTTTTGTCCGGCTTTGAGCAAAATGTGGAGCTTGTCTTGTTGAAGTTGCAAAATGTGAATTACCTTTTCCGCCTGTTCCCCCTGGCAATATTAATTCTGTTTGTCCTACTTCTGACAAGTCTGCAATTATGTTATTTGTTGCAGCATCTTTTACAACTGTTCCTCTAGGTACTTTTACATATATATCTTCTCCACTTTTGCCATTACAATGACCTCCACTACCATTTTTTCCGTTCTCAGCTTTAAATTTCTTTGTATACCTAAAATTAATTAATGTATCTGAATCTGGATCAACAGTAAAATATACGTTTCCTCCTTTTCCGCCATCTCCACCATCTGGTCCACCAGCAGCTACATATTTTTCTCTTCTGAATGTAATGGCACCATTTCCGCCATCTCCAGATTTTATTATTATTTTTGTATAATCTACAAACATCTTATTTCTCCACTTTCTTCTTTATTCTTGAAAATAGTCTAATTTCATTGCCTTTTTAACTTTCTTCATTGTCTCCTGTGCTGTTTTTCTAGCCTTTTTCGTTCCTTGCTTTAATATTTCATCAACAAGTTCTGGTCTTTCCTCATAATACTTTCTCTTTTCTCTTATTGGAGTTAGAAAACTATTTATATTTCTTGCAAGTTCTTTTTTGCAAGCTACACATCCTCTTTGTCCTTTTTTACATTCTTCACAACAAACCTTACAAGCTTCTTCTCCTGAGAATAATTTATGATAATAATACACCATACATATATCAGGATTTCCCAAATCATCTTTTCTTATTCTATTAGGATCAGTTACAGCACTCATTACTTTTTTATTTACTTCTTCTTCTGTATCTGACAAATATATAGCATTTCCTAATGATTTACCCATTTTTTCGTTTCCGTCTAATCCTTTAATTCTGCTTGTTCTAGTTAAAACAACTTTAGGTTCAATTAAAACATCTCCATAAATACTATTAAATTTTCTTACTATCTCTCTACATTGTTCTATTAATGGTTCTTGATCTTCCCCAACCGGAACAAGTTCTCCTTCAAAAGTAGTTATATCAGCTGCTTGACTTACAGGATACCCTAAAAATCCATAAGTTACACTTTCTCCGAACAAATCTCTTTTTTGCGCAATTTCAGTTTTTACTGTAGGATTTCTCTGAAGTCTTGACACCGTAACTAAATTTGAATAATAAATTGTAAGTTCTGCCGTTTCTGGTATCATTGATTGAATATATATTGTTGTTTTTGTAGGGTCAATTCCAACAGATAAATAGTCTATTGCAACTTCTCTTACGTTAGCTCTAACTTTTTCTGGGTTGTTGAAATTATCTGTTAATGCTTGAACGTCTGCAATCAATATATATGGATCATATTCTCCGCTCTCTTGTAATTCTAATCTTTTTACAAGTGAACCAAAATAATGTCCTATATGTAATCTTCCTGTTGGTCTATCTCCTGTTAATATTCTTTTTTTATCCATACAGCTTCATACCTCTCTTACTTAAATTAATGGAAGTATTATATCATAAATATAAAATAATATCAAATTTTAATTTTATATTTTTGTTAAAAAAAAGCATGAATACATTCATGCTTTAAATATAATATTTAAGTTATTTTATTCTTTATTTATATCTTTTATTAATTCCAATTGAGATATCAATAAAGATTCCATCTTTGCTTTATATACATCTAACTGTTTTGTTAAATCTGCTAATTCTTTTTCTTTTATTGTTATCTGACTATTTAGTTCATCTACTCTTGTTTTAGCTGAAAGTTCAGCATCTTTTATTATTTGTTCTGCTTGTTGCTTTGCAGAATTTTTTACTTCATCTGCAGCTGTTTGTGCCATTATTAATGTATTTTGTAACGTATTTTCTAAGCTTTTATACTTACCCATATTAGCACTTAATTCATCTGCATTCCTTTTTAATTCAGCATTTTCTTTATATAATTTTTCGTAGTCTGTTGTAATTTCATCTAAGAAATCATCAACCTCATCTACATTATATCCATTCATCATTTGTTTTCCAAACTTCTTGTTTTCTATGTCTAATGGTGTTATCATTGCTTTCAATCCTCCTATTTTTATTAGTCCATATTTTTAAAACAAAAGAACGACACCGTATATCGTTCTATGTTTTTATATTTTTCTTTAGTTATTTTTTAACCATGACACTGATAATTTGTTCTTTATTTCTTCTCTTGCCATTTCATTTGCAATTTCATAGTTTACAGGTGCTATTAAAAATATTGAATTAGATACTTTTTGTATATGTCCATCTAACGCATGTACTCCACCACTAATAAAATCTATAATACGTCTTGCTATATCTTTATTAACGTATTCTAAATTAACAATTATAGATTTTTTTTCTTTTAAATAATTACATATTTCTTCTGATTGTTCAAAACTTGTAGGTTGTGATATCACCATTTTTACTGGTTGTACTTGAGGCATATTTACTACTTTGTTCTTTCTATTAAATATTCCTTTTTGTTCTACTTCCTCATTTTCTTCTTGCTCATTATAATCATATCCATATATATCGTTTTCGTTTTCTTCAGCCTCGTCAGCTCCTGTATCCACTCCAAAAAAATCTAACACTTTATTTAATGCTCCCACTATAAAAACCTCCTAAAATATTTTTCCTTAGTATCCATTTTTTACATACTAATAGTATCTAACTTTTTTTGAATATTGTCAATACTTTTTTGTCTTGTAATATTTTTTTAATATTTTTGTAACATTATTGTAACATTTGCTTTTGTGGTTTTAATATTATTTCATCGTACAATGCTACACTTTTCATTTTTTTTATCTCTTCAGATGACAATCCCATTTCCTTTAGTTCTTCTGTCTCATAATTTTGAATTAACGTATAAGATTTAGTTTCTCTTACCTTTTTTATCATTATTTTATCTAAATAGCCAGCCCTATTTCTTATAATGTATGGTGTGTTAGAATCATCATATATTATAGCTGAATTTGGAACTTTAAGTCCGTGTGTCGCTCCACCATATTACGTCAAAGGATATTTTTCTATAGCTTATTAAATCTTCAACATTACTTGTTATTTTAAATATTAAAAGCACTTCATCGTCATTTTCTTGAGCTTTATACTCAATTGTTGCATCTATTTCGGATTTGCTTGCCAATCTTATCTTTAATTTTTGTCCTTCTTTACTATTTATTGCATTTTCTGAATTCATTACAGTTGCTATATAGCATTCAAAATTGTTTATTACTTTTCCTTCCTGATTATTCGTTGCAATTATTTGTCCTGTTTTCATATTTAAACTTTCCAATAGATTTTTATTAATTGTACTAAAATCGCTTGTAGTCAGTACATTCTCCAAGCCATCTACCCTGTATGATACCACTCCACTTGTTGGTGCTTTTACATATTCTGTACTTTGTGCTAATTTTGCCTCATATATACTTTTTTCTTCATATAATTGTTTTATATATGAACCTGATGGACTTTTTTCACCTCTAATTTTAGATTTTTTTGATAAATACGTATTTATATCATTCTTGTATTCTCTTATTTTTTCAGTATCTGTATATTTACTTATTCCTTTAGCTTTTTGTTCAATCTGCTTATCTAAAGATTTTATATCTGAAGGCAGTATATCTGTTTGCTTTTCTAGAGCTTCATTTATTTTGGAATCTATTTCTTGTATTTGCTGCATTATAGTTTCTTCGTCATTGCTATAATATCTAAAGATAGCTTCTCCTTTTGAAACTTTTTCTCCTTCTGATTTTATTTGTATTAATCCGTTTTGATAATTAGTTCCTTTTACAGGTGTTTCTTCTCTAATTAAATATCCAATAGCAGGTTCTTCTAATGAAACTTTACCATATTCTATTATAAATACATCTGTTGGAGATTTTATTAAATTTATTATAGCATACATAATATATATTAATATTATCACTGCCGCAATTACTATTAATATATTGTATTTTTTATTATATTTTTTCTCTTTTCTTTTGTCCAAGAAATTCATTCCTTTCAAATTATAATTATCAATTTTGCAATAAATTTATTATCTTATCCAAATTATCATGTTGTGATGCAAATCCATCTATCCAGATTATTTCTTTATTTTTTCTAAACCATGTTAGCTGCCTTTTGGCATATCTTCTCGATTCCATTTTTATTTTATCTATCATTTCTTGTTTTGTCATCTCATTATTAAAATACTTTACTACCTCTTTATATCCCAACCCCTGCATTGCAGTCTGTATATTATTATACTTATGTAATAATGTTTTTACTTCATCTATAAGTCCTTTTTCAATCATTATATCTACTCTTTTATTTATTCTCTCATACAATTTTTCTCTATCCATATTTATTGCAAAAACGATATACTCATATGGTACTTCATTCTGCCTAGATTCTATATTTTGCTGAGTTTTTGTTTTACCTGTTTGTTTATATATCTCTAATACTCTTATTATTCTTTTTTTGTCATTTCTGCTAATTGTTTTCATAGCATCTTCATCTATTTTACATGCCATTTCATATAGCTCATCAAGTTTTCCATTTTCTGCCATTTCATTTAATTTATTCCTATAGTTCATATCTATTTCTATTTCTTGAAATTCAATTCCATATATTAAAGAATCTATATATAATCCAGTGCCTCCAACTACTATTGGTGTTTTTCCTTTTTTTATAATTTCATTTATTGCTTTCTGTGCATCTTTTTTGTACTGTGATACACTATATCTTACTTCTGGAGATATACAATCTATCATATAATGCTTAATACCATCCATTTCGTCTATAGTTGGTTTGGCTGTTCCTATATTCATATCTTTATATATTTGCATTGAGTCAGCGGATACTATCTCACCATTTATTCTTTTAGCCAGTTCTATTGATAAAGCTGTCTTACCTGACGCTGTAGGTCCCGCTATCACAACTACTTTTGGTTTCATAATTATTCTTTCCTTTTATTTTCTATTAAATTTTCTTTCTATATCATATTTGGTCATTTTAATTGCCGTTGGTCTTCCATGTGGACAAGTAAACGGATTAGGTAATACTAATAAACTCTGCATTAAGCTATCTACTTCTTCTTTAGTTAATGCCATATTTGCTTTTACAGAAGCCTTACATGCTATTGTCGCAATAAACTTATCCTCTTTTTCTTGCCTTGCTGTAATTGCCACTGTATCTATTTCATCTAATATGTCCAAGAATAACTGTTTTGTATCTAATTCCATACAAATACTAGGAACTCCTGTAAGTTTTATTGTATTATCACCAAATTCTTCTAATGTAAATCCAGCTCTTTCAAACATATCTAAATTTTCTTTCACTATATCCATTTCCTTGTGTGTTAATGTTATTACATCAGGCAATAACATTAGTTGAGAGTTTTTTTCTTTTTGACTATAATAATTTTTCTTTATTTTTTCATAATTAATTCTCTCGTGCGCTGCATGTTGATCTAATATATATAATTCATTATTTAATTCTATTATTATATATGTTGAAAAAGCTATTCCCACAAACTTATAATTTGGAATTTTGTTGTATTCTTCTTCCTTTTCAAATACAGAAATATTTTCTCCACTTTCTAATTTTAACCCATAAGGTTCTATTTTTTTTACCACTTCATTTTCACTTACTGTTGTTGGTGGTAATTTTCCAAAAGTTTTTACATACATTTCATCAAAATTGCTATCAGTTTCTATTAACGTGTCCTCTGTCTTAGCATATTCTATCTGTTCTGTCATTTCTCTTTTTTTATTTAATATTTCTGTCATAACATCAACTTGTTCTTCTGTAGGAGTTTTTATTTTTTCTATTGGTTCGTCCTTTGCTTCTACATTAGGTTGTATTTCTTCTGATTGCTCTGTTTCAGTTTTTAATTGTATTGCATGGTTTTCCTCATTTTTATTTCTGTATATTTCTTCTATCAAATTATTTGTATCTTCGTGTATCTCATTTTCCTTTTTTCTCTTAAATAAATTTATAAAACTAGGTATTTTAGGTTTTTCTTCTATTGTTTTTTCTTCCATAACAATTGGATTTTCTTCTTTTATTTCATTATTATTTTGAACTGGTATTCTTACTGTATCTTCTGTTTCTTCTGATTTCTCTTTGCTCGTATTTTTTACCAATTCCTGATTTAACAAAGCTTCTTTTATTGCAGAATATACTGCTTTAAATACCATTTGTTCTTCTTGAAATTTTACTTCTAATTTAGCAGGATGCACATTTACATCAATCTTATTTGGTAACATTTCTATATTTATTACTGCAAATCCGAATTTTCCTATTGGTAATAATCCCTTATAAGCTTGCTCTATAGCAGATGATAACGTCTTATTTTTTACATATCTTTTATTTACAAAAAATATTTGATTTGCCCTATTGCTTCTACCTATCTCTGGCTTTCCAACAACCCCTTCTACTTTGATGTCTTCATATTCAAAATTTACTTTTACTAAACCTTCTGCTACTTCTTTCCCATATATCCCATATATAATATCCTCTATACTCCCATTTCCAGAAGTTTGTATTACATTTTTTCCTGCACTTATTAACTTTATTGATACATTAGGATTAGCTAATGCTAATCTTGATACAGCATCTTCTATGTATCCAGCTTCTGTATAATCTTTCTTCAAAAACTTATACCTTACAGGAGTATTAAAAAATAAATTTTTTACAGTTATTGTTGTTCCTACAGGACAACCAGTTTCTCCTTTTTCTAATATTTTTCCGCCTTCAATTACTATTTTATATCCTATTTCTGTATTTGGAGTTCTTGATACCATTTCTATGCGAGAAATAGCTGCAATACTAGCCAAAGCTTCACCTCTAAACCCCATAGATTTTACATTCTCTAAATCTTCTGCAACTCTTATTTTACTTGTAGCATGCCTTTCAAATGCATATTCCATATCATCTGGCTCTATTCCGCCTCCATTGTCTGTAATTCTAATATATGATATTCCTCCATTTTGTACTTCCACTATTATTTTATTTGCACCTGCATCAATTGAGTTTTCCATCATTTCTTTAACAGCAGATGCTGGCCTTTCTATAACTTCTCCTGCAGCAATTTTATTTATAGTTAATTCATCCAATAATACAATATTTCCCATTATTCTTCCTCCAAATTTTACTCTAATTGTTATACGAATTATATCATTAAATAATATTTTTTGTATAGTTTTTAATAAAATTTTATTAAAGTTTGTTGTTTTATATTTGCCATAATTGTGTTTAACTTAAGAAAATATTAATATTTATATTATTTTATATAAAGCAAAATCTCCCTCAAACTTTCGACACATTTCTTTATAAAGTTCATATTATATATTAAGGTTGTATATGTATACTTCCAGATATTTAAAAAAAGGATTTGATTTATATGGATTTTAATAAAGAAATGTGTCCTATTGTTAAAGTTGATGGATTTATCGAGAAAGGTAAACAGTTTGATATTGAAATTAATTTACCAGAGGACGATAGAAATGTTATATTTGGAGTAATAAAAGATTGCTACAAAGATCCAGTTGAAGATGCTGTAGTTAAATTAATAGAAGTTTGCCATGAGTATGGTAAAGAAGAAAGAAGACCTGTTTCTCATACCTTTACAGATAAAGATGGTGAATTTGTTTTTGGACCTCTTTGCCCAGATAAAACTTATGAAATACTTGTATGGGTAAACAAAGTTCGTCACGTAAAATTATGTGCTGACTGTAAGCATCATGGAAAATGCTTAAAGGGTGTATCTTTAGATTGTTGTGATTTTCATAAGGAACCATGTAAAGAACATCATGATGAAGATAAATGTAAATGTGAAGACAAACATGAAGATAAACCATGTAAAGATTTCAAAAAAATATTCTAATTTTTATATAATGGAAGTAGCAAAGCTACTTCCATTAATTTGCTGCAATTTTGGGCATTGAATTTTCTGAAATCAGTTTATATATTTTCATTTTTAATCTGTATCTTTTATTTTCTTTTATTACTAGATACCACAAATAACCTAGAATTAATACTATTCCTATGTTTTTTATTAAAAGTATTCCTATGCTAGATATTAATGTTAATATTATAATCAATGTATTTGATAATTTATATGTAGCAATCTCTGCATCTTTTACATTAAACTTTAATTGTAATATATATTTTAAAATTCTTCCTCCATCTAGTGGATATATTGGAATCATATTAAACATTCCAATTAGTATATTAGAATAAATAATTTCATCATCCCAATTATTATAAATTCCCAATATAACAATAAGCAAATTTACTAATGGTCCAGCTATTGCTATTATTATTTTTTTCACTATATATTTATTGCTATAATCTTCAAAATTTATAGATAAACCAAATGGCATAATATTTATTTTTTTTACTTTTAGTCCTAAACAAATTCCAGCAATTAGATGACCTAATTCATGTATAAGTGCAAAAAACATAAGTATTGTATATACTCTTATTTGCTTTGTAAAATAGAAAATTATGGCAAATATGAATATTTGTAAATTAACTTTTATTTTCATATTACACACCCTTTTATTTTTTATTATATTTATTTACTCTAGCTACTATTACATTTCAAATACCATTTCAGGATCAACATATCTATTAGATTTTCTAATTTCAAAATGTAAGTGTGGACCCGTGGCATTTCCAGTTGCTCCTACTTCTCCTATTGCTTGACCTTGAGTTACTATATCTCCTTTATTTACATATAATTTATTGCAATGTCCGTATACAAGCAAAACATCATCCTTCTGAATTTGTATACAATTTCCATATCCAGATAACTCACCAGAATATACAACTGTCCCCTCCATACTTGCCATAAATACAGTTCCGGTATTAGCCGCAATATCTAATCCAACGTGATATGGAGATATAACATTCTGTGTTACTTCCCTTACTCCAAATCTCGATGTTATTTGACCTTGTAGTGGATTTATCAAAGAATAATTTTGTTTTATTTCATTTGCATCTAGTTGCATTTGATTTATACTGCTTTCCTCTGGATTTAATTCTTCTACACTACCATCAGTAGCAGAAAGAGTTTCCACTTTTGTTTCTTGAGGCTCAGTATCATTATTATTTTCTATAACATCATTCTCCTTATTATTCTCCTCTTCAGGTTGATTTTCTGTTTCATTTGTTACATTTTCTTTTTCATTATTAAAATACTCATAATTATTTATATAGTTTGCCACTTTGCAATATATTTCTTGGATATTTATGTCATATGATAACACTTGATTTGTCTTGTCTATTACATCTTTTGAAAATATGAAATTATAATTTTTTATTACAAAATATGTACAATATATAAAAAAACATATAACAATTTGAATTATCATCTTTTTTAATAAATATTTTCTATTAGACACAGGAACATTTACAGTTTTAGTATTTTCTTTAACTGCAACTCCTCTTTTTCTATAATATATTTCTTCTGCTCTTCTTAGTTTTTCATCTGGGCTCAGAACTCTTTCCATAAAAAAACACCTCTTCCTTTGTGGCATATACTTTTTTCTTTTAATGTATATGTGGAAAAGATGTTTTTATGCATATTTTTATAATATGTTTAATATTAATACAATTGCCATTACAACCGTTGCAATTTGCATTATTTTATACTTTTTTTCTAACTTCTTATTATCCCTTTTAGTCTTCGTTAACTTTTGATTTTCAATATTAGATATATAATTACTTATTACCATCTCCGCTTCTTTCACTATATAATCATTTGGCTTATCCATAGTTTTTATATCTTTTTGAAGTGAATTATTTTTTATATGTTTTTTTATGCATTCCGTTCTCTTTTTATCACATTTTAATATAACAATTGCCTCTTCAACTAAGTTAGATGGCAAATTTTTCAAGACCACAATATTTTTCATTTTATCTTCCATTTTGTACCTCCTAGAAAATTATTTAATACATTTATGTATATATTAATTTTTGCCAAATTTTCTAAGGTTATACAATATTTATATATTTATAACATTATAAATTCCACTAGCCACAACATCAGCCATATTCATTACTAAACTTAATGATGTGTTTTGCAACAATTTAAAATTATATTGTGGTACATTTACATTCTGTGATACAATTCCTTTTATGCTTAAATTACCTATATAATTTATTTTTTTATTTAATGCCTTTCCTAAGTGTATTCCATTATTTTCTATAACTATTTTCCCTATATTTTCCTTTTTAGATATTGCTGAATCTATTGCTATTATTAATGGATTTTTGTATGTGTTTCTTATATGTTTTATGATATCATTTGCATTAGAAGCACTTATATTTTTATCTAAATGTCCATATATCTCTATTTCAGGCATCTCTTTAAACAAATATTTTAGTTTATATCCTACTATTGGTCCAAACGAATCACCTGTTATTCTATCTGTTCCAACACAGAAAAATATTATTTTGTCATATTCATTTTCACTTATTTGTCTTTTCAATTTGCACGCAAACTCTTTCACAAAATTATCATACAGCTCATCTCTTGTTAACATATAATCTCCTTTGTTAGAGTAATTAAAATATTCATTTTAATTATATGTTATTATTGCTTTTTTATTCTTTCTTGCTAGTAGCAATAATAATATTCACATTTTGTGATTTATTATATTTTTTTATTATATCTTCCGAAAAACCTGCAAGTTCATTTGATATTACTATAGTTTTATATTGATTGTTTACTAATTCTTCAATTTTTTTATCTGTATCCTCTGGTTCTTCTATATCATATACATCTAACCCTATATTTTTAAAAATTTTAAAACTATTATTATCTTCTTTTAACTTTATCCAAGAAATCTTCATTTATATCACCATTTATAGTGTGTGTTTTTTTCTATTTTGTTATGCAACTTATTGACAATATTAAATCTTCTCAGCATTTTAACCAAAAGTTCTATCTGCCATATGGTTCATCAAAAATGCCATCCATGCACAGCGCTAAAAAAGGACGCAATTATGCGTCCATATGATTAAATATATATAATTACATTTTTCTTGCAGTCTCTAATGCTAATGTTATCATGTTTTTTAATGATGTCTGTCTTTCCATTGCTGTTAATTCTTTTTTATCATAAAGTGAATCTACTACTGTTAATAAACATGCGGCTTTTTTATTTAGCATTTTTGCAATATAAAATAGCGCAAATGATTCCATTTCTGATGCTGTTATATCTTTTGGTAATCTCTCTAATAATTTATTTACATCCGCAATGTATGGATCAAATCCATCTGTGCAGAATATATTTGTTTTTTTGTATTCTATATTATTTTCTTTTGCAGTTTCTTCAATTATTTTATTTATTTCACTAGTTGCATACATTTCTTTTACGTTTTCATTATTATAGCTATAAGCAAAATTGCTTTCTGTATATACTTTTTCTACCAATAATGTATCTAATAATTTTAATTCATCTTTATATGCTCCACATGACCCTATTCTTATTATGCAATCTACATCATAAAATTTATATAGTTCATATGAATATATTCCCATACTTGCCATTCCCATTCCATGAGCCATTACTGTTATTTTTTTATCTTTATACATTCCTGTATATGCATACATTCCTCTTATTGTATTCACCAATTTCGCATCTGTTAGGAAATTTTCTGCAATATATTTTGCTCTTAGTGGATCTCCAGGCATTATTACTATTTTTTCTATTTCCTCTTTCTTTGCTTCGTTATGTATTGACATATGGTTTCCTCCTTTTGATATTTCCTTTGGGTATTGTACGCCTGAGGACGCCGAACCCTACAATGTTTATTTTATATTATTTTTATTATTTTTTCAACATTTATTTTTTTGCTTCAGCTTTGCTTGTATATATCACTTTTCCAAATTTAAAATCATTTATTCTTTTTTGTATTTCAATTATTACTATTGGAGATATTGATATTGCTAATGTATACACCCATTGTATCGCATTCAATGGTACAACATCAAACACACTTGCTAGTATTGGTATTGCTATTACCACAACTTGTAACAAAGCTCCTAATATTAACGCACCAATTAAATATTTATTAGTAAATAATCCAATTTTAAATATAGATTCTTCACTTCTTATGTTGAAACTATGTATTAATTCTAACATACTTAGTGATACAAACGCCATTGTTCTACCAACTTCTAATCCATACAATTTATTTCCTATACTAAATGCAAACAGAGTTAACATTCCTATCATAGTTCCTTCGATAAATATTTTACCCCACAATCCTTCTGCAAATAACCCCTTCTTAGCATCTATAGGTTTTTTGTTCATTATATCTTTATCAATCGGTTCTAAGCCTAATGCAATTGCTGGAAAAGAATCTGTAACTAAATTAATCCATAATAAATGTATTGCAAGTAACGGACTTTCTAATCCCAATAATAATCCAACAAATATTGTTACTATCTCACCTACATTTGTTGCAATTAAGAAATGTACTGCTTTTTTTATATTATCATATATATGTCTTCCAGTTTTTACAGCTTCTGTTATTGTTACAAAGTTGTCATCCGTTAAAATCATATCTGATGCATTTTTAGCAACGTCAGTTCCATTCATTCCCATTGATACACCAATATTTGCATTTTTTAAAGCTGGTGCATCATTTACTCCATCTCCTGTCATTGCTACAATTTCGCCGTTTGCTCTAAAAGCCTTTACAATTCTTACCTTATGTTCTGGTGACACCCTTGCAAAAACAGAATAACTTTTTATTTCCTTTTCCAACCTATCTTGCGAAATATTGTCTAATTCCACTCCTGTAATTGCCTTATCTGTTTGTCTTAGTATTCCTATCTCTTTTGCTATTGCCTTAGCTGTTATTATATGGTCTCCTGTAATCATAACCGTTTTTATGCCAGCTCGCCTACATGTTTCTACTGCATCTTTTACTCCCACTCTAGGAGGATCTATCATTCCAATAAGACCTAAAAACGTCAAATTTTGTTCTATACTATTTGTATCTATTTTATTAGGCAAAATATCTACATCTAAATAAGCTACAGCTATAACCCTTAATGCTTTTTCAGCCATATCTGTATTATACTTATTTATCATTTGTATTTTGCTATTTGTTAATTCTTTTATGTTTCCATTATCATAATACCTATTACATCTTTTTATTAAAACATCTGGTGCACCTTTAGTTATTATTCTATATTTGTTTCCATATTTATGTACTGTTGTCATAAGTTTTCTTGTAGAATCAAATGGAATTTCGTTTACTCTTTCCATTTCTTTATATAAATTAGTTTTATTTTCATTTATTTGTAAACCTGCATTTACAATAGCAACCTCTGTTGGTTCTCCAACAGATACATACTCACCATTTTCGTATTGCACATTTGCATCTGTACACATTGTTGCAAGTCTTAAAATTAATCTTCTAGTTTCCTGCTTAGATTGAATATTTCCACTAGCTAAATCCATATCTCCATTTGCATCTCTTAATTCTACTACCTTCATTTTATTTTGAGTTAATGTTCCTGTTTTATCTGAACATATTACAGTACTACTTCCCAAAGTTTCTACTGCCGGTAATTTTCTTATTATAGCATTTTTCCTTGCCATCTTTGTAACACCAATAGATAGCATTATTGTTACTATTGCTGGTAATCCCTCAGGAATTGCTGCAACTGCTAATCCAACAGATGTCATAAACATTTCTATTGGTGGAATTTTCTTTAATAATCCTATTATGAATATTGCAAAACATATTCCCAGAGCAACTAAACCTAATTTTTTTCCCACTTCTCCTAATTTTTGCTGTAGCGGAGTTTCAGGTGCTACATCTGTCATTATCATTTTTGCAATTTGTCCAACTTTTGTATTCATTCCAACAGCTGTTACAATCCCTTCCCCATGACCATTAGTAACAATCGTTGTTGCAAATGCCATATTTATCATATCACCTAGTACAGTATTATTATCTAATATTATATCAGCATCCTTTTGCACTGGCACCGTTTCTCCTGTTAATGCTGACTCTTCTACTTTTAGATTATATGAATTTATTAATCTACAATCTGCTGGAATATATCCTCCTGCTTCTAATATTAATATATCTCCAACCACAACCTCTTCTCCTGGAATAGTAATTATTTTATTATCTCTTCTTACTTTAGCGGTTGGTGCAGATAATTTCTTTAGTGCTTCTAAAGCTTTTTCAGCCTTATTTTCTTGTATTAAGCCTAAGAAAGCATTAAATACTACTATTGTTACTATTATTATAGAATCTATGTACTCATTAGTTCCCTCTATATATGCCATTACACTTGATATTATTGCAGCTACTAATAAAGTTATTATCATAAAATCATTAAATTGTTCTATAAACCTTATTAATATACTTTTTTTCTTCTGCTCTTCAATTTTATTTACTCCATATAATTGTTTTCTTTCATCAACCTCTCTTGAATCAATTCCGTATTTTAAATTAGTTTTTGTCTCTCTTCGTATATCTGCAATCGTTTTTGTATGCCACATAAACTTTCACTCCTTTGTAAATTTTTATATTAATATATATGTGCTTGTACAAAAAATATGACAGTTTATTACTCAACATTTTCTTCAAGTTTACATATTATGTACTATATTAATTATTGGAGGTTTTATTTTGATTAACTATATTATTCTTGCTATTTCTGTAAGTATTGATTCTCTAGGAATTGGTATTACATATGGAATTAGAAACACTAAACTATTTCTTTTATCAAAATTTATATTATTTATTATATCTGTTCTCATTACCTCAATTGCAATACTTATTGGAAAATTAATTTGCTTTATTCTTCCTAATAATTTTACAAATTGCATTGGTATATTTATTTTAATTTTTTTGGGTTTATGGATTATTTATCAGAGCTTTAAAAACGAGGAGAACAATTGGAGCCAAGACTCGTCAAAGACACCGCCTCCTGCAATATGCAATAAGAAAAAATCTTATAATTTTATTATAAAATCCTTAGGAATTACAATTCAAATTATTCGTGATCCCATTTCTTCTGACTTGGATGGCTCAAAAAAGATTGATTGGAAAGAAGCACTTTATTTAGGAATTGCTCTTTCTTTAGACTCCATTGGTGTTGGAATTGGTGGAAGCATTGTAGGTTTAAACTCAATTATATTTCCAATACTTGTTGCATGCTTTCAATTAATCTTCTTATCATTTGGAAATTTTTTAGGTAAAAAAATTTCATCTTCTATAAATTTACCTAAAAATATATGGTCAATAATTTCTGGTGCCTTACTTATTATTATAGGTATATGTAGACTATTTATTTAATATAGGTTTAAAATAGATATGTCACGAGTATATTGAAAATAAAATATTGAAAAGAGAGCACAAAAATGATATTGT
>CAKPQL010000009.1 GCA_934178555.1 uncultured Clostridia bacterium | reverse complement strand
AGAATCGTTATTTGCAATATAGGTGCTCAAAGTATTTATTTTAAATAATTTGTGACAAATGATTGACTAACCTACATTATTTTTTAGCAATTGCCATATATTATATTGAATAATTAATCCTTATAATGTTATAATTACAGAATATGAGGAGTGGTATTATTTGAAAAAAATAATGTTTATTTGTACAGGAAATATATGTAGAAGTGCTATGGCACATGGGTTAATGGACAAGTTTGTAAAGGAAAAGAATAAGGATATCGGGGTATATTCATGCGGTATATTTGCAGAGGACGGAGATGCCCCAACATATAATGCAATAGAAGCAATAAAGGAATATGGGGTTGACTTAAGAAAACATAAAGCAACCAATATAAGAAACTCAAGAATAAAAGAAATGGATATAATATTATGTGCGACAACATCACATAAAAATAATGTTATAAACATGTACCCAGATTTGAAGGAAAAAATATTTACAATTAAAGAATATGCTGATTTTGATAAAAATGATTTAGATATTCCAGATCCATGGGGATATGATATAGAAACATATAGATTTTGTGCTAGTACAATAAATAAGTGCTTAGAAAGAATAGTTAATAAGATATAGTTACAAATATTGACAAATAAATATATTATTATATAATAAACGAACTTGTATGATAGAGGGCACGCATTTAGCTTGCCTGTTATTTAACAAAGGAGTAATGTAAAAATGGAAGAACAATTAAAAGAGTTGAATGATAAACAATACGAAGCTGTTATAAATACAGATGGTCCATGCTTAATAATAGCAGGAGCGGGCAGTGGTAAAACAAAGGTATTAACCTATAAGATTGCATATTTAATAGGAGAAAAAAATGTAAAACCATGGAATATATTAGCTATAACTTTTACAAACAAGGCTGCAAATGAAATGAAACAAAGATCAGAGGCACTTATTGGAGATAATGTAAAAGATATGTGGATAGGAACATTTCATTCAATTTGTGTAAAAATTTTACGTAGATATATACAAACAATAGGTTATGATTCTTCTTTTGTAATATTTGATACAAGCGACCAGAGAAGTCTTATCAAAGAATGTTTAAAAGAATTAAATGTAGATGATAAAATGTTTACTGATAGAGCTGTATTATCTGAAATAAGTAATGCAAAAAACGAAATGCTAGAACCACCTGAATATGCTGCAAGAGCAAATGGAGATTTTAGAAAAACAAAAATTGCAACAATATATGATTTATATCAGAAAAAATTAAAATCTAATAATGCCGTAGATTTTGATGATATAATAAATTTAACAATAAGAGTTTTAACAGAAAATCCAGAATGTTTAGAATATTATTCAGAAAAGTTCAAGTATGTACTAGTAGATGAATATCAAGATACAAATAAAGCACAATTTATGCTAGTATCAATACTTGCAAGTAGATACGGAAACATTACAGTTGTAGGAGATAATGACCAATCAATTTACTCATTTAGAGGAGCGGATATAACTAATATATTAAATTTTGAGAAAGATTTTCCAGGTGCACAAATAATAAAATTGGAACAAAATTATAGATGTACAGGAAAAATTTTGGATGCTGCAAACGGAGTTATAAAAAATAATGTTGCCAAGTATAAAAAAACATTATGGACAAATAATGAAAAAGGAGAAACACCAAAGTTTTATCAAGCAAGAGATGAATATGATGAAGCAACTTATATTGTAAATGAAATAAATCATTTAAAGAGAGAAGAATATTATAAATATTCAGATTTTGCAGTATTATATAGAATGAATACACAATCTCGTGCAATAGAGGATATTTTAAGAAGAGAAGATATACCATACAAAATTGTAGGAGGATTAAAATTCTATGAAAGAAAAGAAATAAAAGATGCAATAGCATATTTAAGATTAATATATAATCCATCAGACAATTTAAGTTTAAAAAGAATTATAAATGAACCTAAAAGAGGAATTGGAAAAACTAGCCTAGATAATATAGAACAAATTGCAGAACAAAATGGCATATCTATGTATGAAGTAATAAAGAGAGCAGAACAATTTGGTTTAAATAGAGTGTTTATGAATTCTAGAGAATTTATAAATACAATAGAAGAATTGATTTCACAAAAAGACAATTTATCAATATCAGAATTGATAAAAGAAATGTTAAACAAAACAGGATATACAAAAGCTTTAGAATTGGAAAATACCATAGAAGCGGAAAATAGAATAGAAAACTTAGAAGAATTATTAACAGTTGCAATAGAATTTGAAGAGCAATATGCAGAAAACACATTAGCAGAATTTTTAGAAAATATTACACTATCAAGTGATGTAGATGGAATGGAAGATGAAGAAGATTCTGTTACGTTAATGACATTACATAGTGCAAAAGGATTAGAGTTTCAAGTAGTGTTTTTAGTTGGAATGGAGGAAGGAATTTTCCCTAGTTATAGGTCAATTGGAGAACCTAAGGAATTGGAAGAAGAAAGAAGATTGTGCTATGTTGGAATTACAAGAGCTAAAAGATTTTTGAATATAACCTGTGCAAAACAAAGAACGATGTTTGGTTCTACAACGTGCAATGCAATATCTAGATTTGTAAAAGAAATTCCAAATGATTTATTAGACGGATTTGAGGAAAGCAAGGCAGAAAATAACTTTAGAAATACTTCAGGAGAATGGACATACGGTTCTAAAGTTAATACATTTAAGAGTACGAATGTTATAAACTCAATAAATACAAATAAACAGCCAATTCCTGCATTTAGAACTGCAGAAAGTTTCTTGAAGAGTATTGCTGCTAAGTCTCAGGATAAAGAAGTTGATTTTAGCCAATATCAAGCAGGAAGTAGGGTGTTTCATAAAAAATTTGGAGAGGGTACAATAAATTCTGTTGAGCAAGAAGGCGATGATTTAAAAGTAGATATATCTTTTGATAAAGTAGGAAACAAAAGATTGATGGCAAAATTTGCAGGATTAGAAATAATATAGTAAAAAGTAGTTTTACTACTTATCATAAATGAGAAACATTTGAACGAATGAGTAATAAAAAAACGGAAGTTAAATTTTCTTAGTAGATATGTTATCTAGAAAAGTTACTTCCGTTTTTTATTATGACAAATTATGATTTACTTAAGAGATGTGCAATATTTTCCAAAGTTTGTTTGAAAGCTGAACGTTAATGCTTTCGTTTCCGTCAGTCGATGAAGCCTGAAATACGGCTATGTTTGATGTCCTATAAAATGGATCTGTTTCGACTGGAGTTTGGCAATCAATAAGGTTAATTTCTAGATTGTCAATGTTCTCATCAAGTAGCTCATTGGAAAATTCAGAGCATTCCCGAGAAATACTCTTTTCTCCAAGAATTTCACATTGCACGGCAAGAGATGAAAATTTTAATACAGTTTCAGAAAATGTCATAAAAATGACCTCCTATAAATAATTAATATTTTGATATGAGGGTTTGCTAAAGCGCACAATAGCTATTATAGTATATTTTATTCAACAAGTCAAAAAATATGAATAGAAATCAAAAGAATGTCAATAATAACAATAAAATAGCTTTAGAAAGGGAGGATAAAAATGGCAAATTTAAGTCAAGTTGAATTACAAAATTTAAGACATTTAATAGGAGCACATGATACTTCATATCAAAAATTAAATGCATATGCATCAAATTGTGTAGATCCGCAAGTGAAACAGTTATTTACAAAATCAGCACAAGATGCATTAACAACAAAACAAAAATTATTAACATTTTTAAATAATTAGGAGGTAAAATTATGGACGAAAAATATATGGTTAATGATATATTGGAAAGCGTAAAAGCAGAGTTAACAACATATCAAGGAGTAATTTCGGAAGCGGAAAATACTCAATTAAGACAAACAATTCAACAAATAAGAAATAACGATGAAGCATTTCAATATGAATTGTTTAAAGTTGCATCATCAAAGGGATATTACACACCTGCAAGTCAAGCAACACAAGATGAAATAAATAAAGTAAGAAATGAAGTGAGTAAATAATAGAGGGGTGCGTAAAAAGCACCCTTTTGTTGTATTGTAGAAATATGCTATATAATGTTTTTTACATTATTGTAATAAAACCTTAAAATTGGGCTCTAGATATTATTGCCGTAAGCATATGTAAATATTAATAAGCAAAATAAAGAAAACAAAAGAAAACAAAAGATATGATGAGATAATTAAGTATATTGAAAAATAGTGATTATTGTCAAAAAAAAAGTGATAATATAAAATATATGTGTTAGTAAAAAGGAGTGGTTTAAAATTTTTAGAGTAATGAAAAATATATTTGTACATATACGTTCATCACTAAAGTTATTATTCTTGTTAATTACTAGTGCTATAATTATTTTAGCAATTGTAAAATTTGTGTATAAACCAATGTATAGTGTAACATTTAATGGTGAATTTGTAGGATATGTACAAGATAAAGATAAATTAGAAAATAGAATAAAAGATTATATGAAAAATGGTGAAGGCGCAAATGTAGCGTTTGTAGACATTCCTACATTGCCAGAATATGATATATGCTTATTAAAGAAAGATAAAGTTGCAAATGATGATGGAATATATGAGATGGTTAAAGCTACAGGTACAACATACTATAGATATTATGCAGTAACAGTTGGTAATGAAGAAAAAATATATGTAGATAATAAAGATAAGGCTGAAGAAATAATAAATAAACTTAAAGATAAAAATAGCAGTAACCGATCAAAATTAGCGTATACAGAAAAGTGTGAAACAGAAATGAAAGAGTTTACTGAAGTTGCAACGGCAGTAGATAAATTATATGTAGCGCCAGTTAGACAAACTTATTATGTAGCAACAACAGGAAGTGTTGGAGCTTATGGAGGAACTAACTCTGCCAAAGGTGTAGATATTGGAATATATTTATCAAAGCCAACGGTAGGAACTGTTACGTCAAGGTTTGGAGCTAGAGGTGCTGGAATACATACAGGTATAGATATTGCAAATGCAAAAGGAACTAATATAAATGCAGCAGCTGCAGGAACCGTTAAATTTACCGGATGGTACGGAGGATATGGAAACCTTGTAATAGTATCACATGGTAATGGTGTAGATACATATTATGCACATTGTGATTCAATATTAGTAACAGCAGGACAAGCAGTATCACAAGGACAATTAATTGCAAAAATGGGAACAACAGGAAATTCAACAGGAAATCATTTGCATTTAGAAGTAAGAGTTAATGGAGTGGCACAAAACCCACAATCATATGTATATAATTAAAAAAAGTGGTATGTGAAGTAAAAGACTAAAAGTTTGCTTCACTGCCACTTTTTTTATAATAATTTACATGAAATATTTACAACAAGTAGAAATGGCATTGCTTTTAATTGCTATTTTTCCATATTCGTTAAGCTTTTTCTCGAATAAATCGGAATTGCTCATATATGAACTGAATTCTGCAATTAATGAACAAAAAGATTTTAGTAAACTTAAATCAGCTAAAATATTGTTTAATACTAAATAATAAGAGCCATTATATGAATACAAAACTGCTTTTTTAATTTTTCTTATAATAGAGTTATAGTTAGAATTATGTAAAAGTGAAGCAAAATTGCAAAAATCATCAAATGTATCAAATTTATATACAGCTACTTTTTTATCAATTTTTGTAGATTTTCTTTTTATATTTACAGTTTTCTTTTTTGTTTTATCTGAATCTGGAATAATTCTGGTTACATTTAATACAAATTTACCATCAGTTGTTGCTATTGCTTCTAACAAAATTTTGTAATCTTCGGTTTTAAATCCGACCAAATTTTCTGCTTCTTTTAACATATCAAAGAAAACATCTTGGGCCTCTACAGAATTAGTCATAAATGAATGAAAATCTATGTTCTTTTCTTTTAAATCATCAAGATTTAAAGTTATTCTAATTTTGTTTTCAGTAATTTTTTCAATTTTCATCCTAAAAAATCCCCCGTTTCATATATATATAATTTATTATACTACTATAATCAAATTAATTAAATGATAAAAATTTGGTAAAAATACCAATATTAATATATTATATTAAATTGAATCTAAATGTGTACTTATAATAATAGCATAATAAAAAAAATAATAAAAGGAAAAATGAAAAAAATACTTAATTTACTTGAAAAAAATACTTTTTGTGTATATAATATGTAAGAATTAAAAACGTATGAAGTGGGGTAATAATAATGGCAACAAAAGATAAAAATATATGGATATTATTAATATTTATACTATCTGGATTAGTAATAGGAGGACTATTAGGAGAGTTAGCCAAACAAGTAAATGGTTTATGGTGGTTGGCTTATGGAGAAAGTTTCGGATTAACTACACCATTGCAATTAGACTTGAATATAATCTCTATAACTTTTGCGTTGATGTTTAAGATAAATATTGCAAGTATTATAGGAATGGCAATAGCAATATTCATATATAGAAAAGTGTAAAAAATTGTATGGGGGCAATTCATTTGAAAGGAAATGTGATGTATATGTCAATTAGAATGAAAGAACTCCCAAAGTCAGAAAGACCTTATGAAAGACTAGAGATGTATGGAGCAGAGACGTTAACAAATGCAGAATTGTTAGCAATAGTAATAAAAACAGGGACGAAAGAAGAAACATCGGTTATGTTAGCGCAAAAAATTTTAAATTTAATATCAGATAATGATAAGCAGGATTTAAGATTTTTGCAAGATGTATCAATAAAAGAACTAATGACAATAAAAGGAATTGGAAAAGTTAAAGCAGTACAGATAAAAGCAATAGGAGAATTAACAAAGAGATTATCCAAACCAATAAATAATATGAAAATAAAAGTAAAAAGTCCCATTGATGTCGCAAATTTATTGATGCAAGAATTAAGATATGAAAAAAGAGAAATTGTAAAATTAATTGTTTTAAATAGCAAAAATATAATACAAAAAATTATTAATATTTCTTTAGGGGCTTCTAATAGTGCAACAGTTGAACCTAAAGAAATTTTATTAGAGGCGATTAAATGCCAAGCTAATAGAATAATATTGGTACATAATCATCCAAGTGGAGATCCAACGCCTAGTAATGATGATTATAGAATGACAGACAGAATATATGAATGTGCAGATATTATGGGGATACAACTATTGGATCATATAGTAATAGGTGATGGAAAATTCACAAGTTTATTTAGCATGAAAAATAGTAAAATATAAAATAAAAGAGAGGGAAATACTATGAAAAAATTTAGTCTATTTAATTTTGGAGGAAAGGATATTGGTATAGATTTAGGAACAGCAAATATATTAGTAACTTTAAAGGGAAAAGGGATTGTTTTAAAAGAACCATCTGTAGTTGCAATAGATAGAAGAAGTGGTGCTATCCTAGCAACAGGACATGAAGCAAAGGAGATGCTGGGAAGAACTCCAGACAAAATAAAAGCAGTTAGACCATTGAAAGATGGAGTAATAGCCGATTTTACAGCAACACAATTGTTGTTAAAGAATATAATAGCTAAAGTATGTCAAAGATATAATGCTGGTAAGCCAAGAGTTGTAGTTGGTGTTCCATCAGGAATTACAGAGGTAGAAGAGAGAGCTGTAGAAGAATCTGTTATGCAAGCTGGGGCAAGAGAAGTTTATTTAATAGATGAGCCAATGGCAGCTGCTATCGGAGCTAATTTAGATGTAGCAGAACCAAGTGGAAATATAATTGTTGATATTGGCGGAGGAACAACAGAAGTAGCAGTAATATCTTTGGGTGGAATAGTAATAAGTCATTCTTTAAGGATTGCAGGAGACGAATTGGATGAGGATATTGTAAATTATATTAAAAGAGAAATGAACTTAGCAATAGGAGAAACAACTGCAGAACAGATAAAAATGGAAATAGGTTGTGCAACTCCTCTTATGACAGAAGAAACAATGGAGATAAGAGGAAGAGATTTAACAACAGGATTACCAAGAAATGTTATTGTAACTTCTACTCAAATGGAAGAAGCAATGAAAAATTCAATATCAGAAATAATAGATATTGTAAAATCTACATTGGAAAAAACACCTCCTGAATTAGCATCAGATATAGTTGAAAAAGGTATAGTTTTAGCAGGTGGCGGTGCTTTAATTAAAAATTTAGACAAGCTTATTAGTCAGAAAACAAATATGCCAGTGTATGTTGCAGAAAATCCTTTAGATTGTGTAGTAAAAGGAACAGGAAAAACATTGGAGGATTTAGAAAGATTGAAAACTGTACTACTAAATGCAAGACATAGAAGATAAATTAACTAAAATTAGGAGAATTTATTATGAATAGAAACAAAAGGTCAGGCATAATAGGAATAATAATAACAATTATTATTTTAGTTATTTTGGTTGTTGTTACAAATAATAATTCAATATATATAGGTGGCATTGCAAATAATATTGTAATGCCTATTCAAAATGGATTAACATATTTAAAAAATAAAATAACAGGTAATAATGAATTTTTTGTTGATATAAATAACTTAAAATCAGAAAATGAGGAGTTAAAAAAATCAAATAAAGAGTTAGAGCAACAATTGAGGGAATTAGAAATTGTAAGAGCGGAAAATGAGATGTTAAAAGAATATGCCAATTTGACAGAAAAATATGCAGAGTATAACACGGTGCCTGCATATATAATAAACAGAAATATAAGTAATTTTAGTGAGTGTATGGTTATAAATGCAGGAAGTAAAGATGGTGTAGAGGTTAATATGGCGGTTATTTCAGAGAAAGGCTTAGTTGGATATATAGTATCAACAACAGAAAGCACAGCTAAAGTTCAACCAATTATAGATACATCAACTAATGTTAGTGCAACAATAACAACTACAAGAGATAGCATAGTGTGCAAAGGAATATTAGATAGTGATAATACATTAAAGGCAACATATATTCCTCTTGATGCTACATTAGCTGTAGGGGATACAGTAGAAACTTCTGGTATGGGAGGAATATATCCAAGAGGAATAACTATTGGAACTATAAAAGAAATTATAAATACAAAAAATATAGCAGATAGATATGCAATAATTGAAACAGCAGTGGATTTTTCAAAGATAGAAACTGTGTTAGTAATAAAATAAATACAAGTTTAAAGGAGGATATTATGAAGAAAGTATTAATATATATAGGAATATTTATAGCTTTTATCTTCATATATATCTTGCAATCTAATTTGTTTACATGGTTTAACATTATGGGAGTACAGCCTAACTTATTTATAATATTAATATTATTTTGTGGCCTATTTACTGGAAAATTTTCTGGACTTATATGTGGAGTTATATTTGGAATATTATTAGATTTATTTGTACAGACAAGTGTTATAATAGAACCAATAATGTTAGGAATATTAGGATTTGTAAGTGGAATATTAGAAAAAAATTTTTCTAAAGAAAATAGATTCAATATAATGATAATGGTAATAGTAACAACATTATTATACGAGTTGGGAGTGTATACATTACAAATATTGTTAAAGGGAGTGCAAATAGAATTGATGGCATTTATAAAAGTTGTGTTAATAGAAGTTTTATACAATGCAATGATTACAATAATAATATATCCAATAATTCAATATTTTGGTAAAAAAATTGAAGATAAATTGCTTGGAAATAAGGTATTGCGATATTTTTAAATAGATATGTTAGTGAAAAAATGCCTTAGTAAAAGGTGGTGAAAGGTATAGATACAGACAGAAATAAGTTAAGATATAACATAATAAACCTTATAATATATGTTATAGGAATAATGCTTGTTTTAAGATTATTTAATTTACAGATAGTACATGGTGAAGAGTATAGGCAGTTATCCAATAATAGATTAACAAGAGAAATAAAGGTTAGTCCTACAAGAGGTAGCATATTAGATAGAACAGGAAATGTAATAGTTGGAAATACAATGGGGTTTGAATTACAATTATATAAAAGCAAAGTAGATACCCAATTCTTGAATCAAACAATATTAAATGTAATAAATATATTAGAGAAGAATGGAGATACATATATTGATACATTTCCTATAAAAATTAATCCATTTGAATATACAATTAAAGATAATACTCTTAGCACATGGAAGAAAAACAATAACATAAAAGAAGAAACAGAAGCAGAAGAAGCATTCTATGCATTTAAAGAAAAGTATAATATAAATTATGATAATGTTGAAGATGTTAAAAAAATAATCTCAATAAGATACAGAATGCAAACAGAAGGGTATAGTAGTACTACTCCACTTATAATATCTAAAAGTATAAATAGACAGAGCATGATAGAATTAAATGAAAAAAGTAATGAATTTTCTGGTATAGATATTGCTGTAAAATCTATAAGAGATTATAAATATCGGAAGTCTTGCTTCGCATATAATTGGATACATGGGAAGAATAAATGAGGAAGAATATAGATCAAGACAGGGATATGGCATGAATGACTATATAGGAAAACTGGGAATAGAGTACATATTCGAGGAATATTTAAGAGGAGAAGAAGGAACAAAACAAGTAGACATGGACATAAATGGAACCAAAACTGCAGAATATGATACAAAAGAGGCTATACAAGGTTCTGATGTGGTATTAACAATAGATGCAAATCTACAAAAGGTAGCAGAAAATGCATTAGCCAAAAACTTGGAAAAAATGCGAAATGGAAGTTTTGGAGAAGTATGTAAGGCAGATAGAGGAGCAGTCGTTGTTACTAATGTAAAAACTGGAGAAATACTTGCAATGGTAAGTTTGCCAGATTATGAACCACAACTTTTCTTAAATGGTATAAGTGATGAAAAATGGAAAGAATATCAGTCAAATAATGCATTATATAACGTTGCAGCACAAGGGAGTTATGCTCCAGGTTCTATATTTAAAATGATAACAGCTATAGCAGGATTAGAATCAGGTGCTATTACTACTAATGAAAAAATAAATGATACAGGAGTTTATCCATATGGACATCATCCAGTATGTTGGATATGGACTTTATACCGCTCAGGTCATGGCTTGATAAATGTGTCTGATGCTATAAAAAAATCATGTAACTTCTTTTTCTATGAAGTTGGATATAGGATGGGTATAGAAACTCTTGAAAAGTATGCAAAATATTTCGGACTTGGTGAAAAAACTGGAGCTGAAGTATTATCTGAGACATCAGGAATTCTAGCAGGAAAGACATATTATGATAAAATAGGAGAAACTTGGTACTTAGGTAATACATTATCTGCTGCAATAGGACAAGCTGAGAATTCATTCTCACCATTGCAAATAGCAAAATACATAAGTATGCTAACAAATGGTGGAAAAAATATAGATTTAACATTAGTAAAGACAATAATAAAACAAGATGGTACAAAAGTTTCAGATGAGGAAATAAAAGAATTTGTAGATAATAAACTTGGCAGAGTTAACGAGAATAAAGAGGATTTGAACATAAAAAAGGAAAATTTAGAAGCAATATTAGAAGGAATGAGGTCTGTTACAAATGAAAGTGGTGGAACGGCTTATTCTGTATTTAGAAATTTTGATATAGAAGTAGGTGGAAAAACAGGTTCAGCAGAAGCCGGAAATAAAACAAATGGATGGTTTGTTGGCTTTGCACCTTTTGATGATCCGGAGATATCTATAGTAGTATTTGTAGAAGGAGGAAAACACGGAAGCTATACAGCAGAAGTTGCAAGGGATATAATAGCAGAATACTTTGGTATGGAAGCCGAAAAAGTAATAGAAGATAATTCTATAACCACATATACTCAAACAATACAATAAGTATTAACATTATTAAAAATGTTTACGGCAAGTTGATATATACACAAAAATATATGATGAAAAAGTAAATATATGGAACAGACATTTTACTGTTCTAAAGATAGGAGGAATAAAAATGGAAAACTGTGTTAGTATAAATTTAAAACAGGAAGAAATAATAATAAAAATTGCAGAACAGGCTACACATGAAGAAGTTTTAGATTGTATGAAAGAAAAGATACCACAACTAAGCAAAATGTATAAAGAGGAAAAAATACCAATATTTATAACGGGCAAAGTATTAAAGGGAAAAGAAATGGATGAAATACAAAGTTTAATAAAGCAAGATATAGATGTTGAAATTCAGTTTGATAGTCCAAAAGAAATGGGACTTTCTGTAATAAAAAAAGTCTATGAAAAAAGCACAGAAAACTCAGAGACAAAGTATTATAGAGGGTCATTAAGATGTGGACAAAAAATTTCTTTTGAAGGAAGCATAGTAATAATAGGAGATGTAAACGGAGGAGCAGAGGTTGTTGCAGGAGAAAATATAGTAATATTAGGAACATTAAGAGGATTAGCTCATGCTGGAGCGAAGGGAAATAAAAAAGCAATAATTGCAGCTAGTTCAATAGATACTACACAAATGAGAATAGCTAACTTAGTAAAAGAAATAAATAAAGATGAATGTGAACCAAAAAAATATACATATACTTACGTAAAAGAAAATGAAATAGTAATAGAATAATTAGTATATTACCAAGTATAAATATGGGTAGACTTAATGTCTGCCCATTCTTTTTTCCCTAAGTATTTTGAAAACAGTAATACGAAATTGTAATAAAATTATAATAACAATTTAATATTATAATATAAAGACTGATATTATCTCTTTCCCTAGCACGTTAGAAGAGAACAAAATTCAACAAAAAACTATCTATATTGACTTTATTTATATAAGATGTAAAAATAAATTATGTATAATACTATATTGTGAAAGAAAGAGGATAGTTTTATGAAAAAGAAGTATATAATTTCGAGTGTGATAGCAATAGTTTTATTAGCGACAGCATTTTTTGTAGTAAATAAAATTTTCGCTACTACTATATATAGATCAGGAGTAGTAATTATTACTAATAGCAATACAGGAGCGGAAAGTAGTAATGAATATCTTAGCATAGCTAATAAAATAATTGAAAATGAATCAACGGATAAAGAGATTGTATTAGAAACTACGGTAACTAACATAAGGAAAAACGCTATAGACTATCCAACAGAAAATGAAAATGAAATAATACAAATAGCATTAGTTGCAGATACGGTAATTGATAGTGGTGATGTTTTATATTCTGATGATATTATAAATTTTATAGATTTAATCAAATCAAATAATATAAATAGTAAAATGTCCTTTTCAACAACAGATGATGAAGTTGCAACAATGGGAACAGATATAGAACAAATAAAGTCAGATATAACTACAAAGTTAGATAACTATAGTCCTTTTGGTTCATTAACAGATGGATT
Organism: uncultured Clostridia bacterium; assembly: GCA_934178555.1. GTDB lineage: Bacteria > Bacillota > Clostridia > TANB77 > CAG-508 > CAKPQL01. The sequence continues at coordinate 43,450 of CAKPQL010000009.1, read as the reverse complement.
AGAAAGTGGAATTAATTCTTTTTTACCAAATGCAGAAAATAAAGTAATGGTGATTTTTTCATATGGATTTTTAGATAGTATTGAAGATGTAAAAAGTTTTGCTAATGAAAATAAAGATGTAAACATAATTGTTGTATTAATAGATAATGCAGATGTTAACAAATATTCTAGTTTGAATAAGTTAGAAAATGTTTCAATATACTCAGGACAAGCTCAAAAAGTGGATTTTGCAACATCTATTGAAGAAATAAAAGAAATATTTAAAAATGAGATAAAAAATATAGTAATACAAAATATATTTCCAAGTAATATAACAGATAATTTTATAATACAAAATTATAATACAGGAGCAAGTTTAAATACAAATTTTAAATATACAATACCAACTTTGGCTGGAAAGGAAACAGAAACTTTTAAATATAAATTGATATTAAAAGACTCTATAGATAGAGATACAATGTTTAAAGAGATACCAACTAATGATACTATGTCAGTAACATATGATGGACAAACAACTACGTTACAACTATCAGAAGTACCAAAAGTAAAGATAGCAGAACGATTTAAAATAAATATAAAAGCAATAGATGAAGAGAATACAGTTATAAGTAAAGATATAAAATTTAATGTGGAAGTAATAGATACAGATGGACAGGTAATATATAAAAAGAATAATTTAGAAGTAGATCAAAATGGTTTACTAGCAATAGATGAATTAGCATTTTCAAATTCAACTGGAGAAATAACAATAAAAATATCTGAAGCTATTGTACCTGAAGATTATAAGGCAACACTAAAGCAAGAAATAAAATTAAACGTAGGAGATTTTTTAGTAACTAGTAGAACAGACAAGCTAGATACAACAGTATTACCAGGTGCATTGATGAATGAATTAGATGTAGAAGTTATAACAGAAAAATTAGATAAAAATGTAGCGGCAACAATAACTATGCATTTCTATAAACATGATAAGGCTGGAAATAAATTAGGTAATGTAGTATTTAGTGTACAAGAAGTAACAGATGAATTGGGAACAGATATTATGGAAGATGGAATAAGCTTTGAAGCAGTGACAGACGAGGAAGGCGAAGCTCAATATACTTATACTATAACGGAAATGAAAGAGCATTATTTTAAAGTGAAGGAAACCCAAACAGTTACAGGATATAAATTACCAGACTGGGATATAACATATTTGTTAAGTATAGATGAGGTAGAAAATGAAATTTATAACAGTGGTTCTGGAACAGTAGTGAATGGAGATTATGTATATGATTGGGCAAAAGTAGATAATGGCAAAAAGAAAGTTGATGTATATTTTGATTTTTCAAATGAAGAAGATGCAAGTAACTCAAAGTGGATTCAGGTAATAAAAGAAAACCAAGATGGAGAAAGTTTAGATGGAGCTTCATTTTCTATGATTGTTAGATATGAAGATGGAGGAAGTAAAAAAATATATGAAGATATATATACAGTTGCAGGACAGGGATATATCATAAGTAGACCTATACAAATTACAGGAAAAACTACTTTAGAGTTAGAAGAAACAAAAGCACCAGAAGGTTATAAATCAATAAAAGATAAAATAAGAGTAGTACTTATAGAAAATGAAAATGGAATAGAGGTACAGCAATCAACTTTATCTGAAGTAGTAAAAAAACCAGTATTAATAGATAATGAAAGAATTGCAATTACGATTTTAAACGATGAAGGACAAGAAGAAGAGAAAACTGAGAAAACAAGCGTATCATTTGAATTCGACAAAGAAGATGAATATGGAAATAAACTAGGAGGAGTACTTTTAAAAGCAGTTGAAACAGATGCTGGAGGAAATGAATTAGAGGATGGAGCTACTTTTTTTGCAACTACTAATAAATATGGACAAGCCACAGTAACAAGTAGTGATATAAGGATAGGAGAAAGTTATTTTTCAATTTATGAAACAAAAACAGTACCTGGACATGAATTAATAACTAAAGAAAATCCTATAAGAATAAAAATAACTATAGACAAAAAAGATGAATCAATAATGGCAAGAGGAAAATTGGTAGATGGTGCAAATGGTGCAGTACTAAAAAGTGGATTTTTACTACGTTCAAATAAGAACCAAATAAATGTTACAATGCATATCGTAAATAAAGAAAGTCATTCAAAATCAACCAATTTACAAATATTAAAAATAGATGCAGATACTAATAAAGTTTTACCTAAAGTCAATTTTGAAATGTTAATAAAATATAAGGACAATAATGGAGATACTTTTACAGAACAAATTGTGCAAAAAATAAAAACAGATGATTTAGGACTTGTTTATATAAAAAATCCAATAGAAATATCAGAAGAAACTTCAATAGAATTACGTGAGGTAGATGGAATTGTTGGATATGAATCAATTATTGGAAAAGTAGAAATAATGTTAGAAGAAATAAATGGACAAATAGTGGGATTTTCAGATCATGAAAATGTAGGCGATATAACTACAACTAATGGTGTAACTACAGCAACGATAAAGAATAAGAAAATTATTGGTAATTATCCATTAGAAATAGAAATAAACAAATCAGATAAATATGGAAACTTATTAGGAAATGTGCAGTTTGATATAATTCAGGTCACAGATGCAACAGGAGAAACAGTTACAGATAATGCAGAACCTAAAACAATTATAACAAATGAAGACGGATACGGAAGAACAACAGTAAGAATCGATCAAACAGGGGAAACATATTTAAAAATAATGGAAAGAAATACGGTTCCAGGATTTGAACAAATATCAAGCAATATAATATATAAATTGAACATAGAAGAAATTTCAGGCAATTATAGAAATGTAGGTTCTACCTTAATATCTAAATCAGATAATATAAACACAATAATTAAGGTAAATAATAGAGACAAAATAGTAAATTTAACAATGAACATTAAAAATGAAGAGAAATTGACAGAATACAAAAATGTAAAAATAATAAAACAGAACCAAAATGGTGATAGATTATCTAATGCACAATATAGTATGATTGTGAGATATGTAGATGGTACAAGCAAAAAGTTATATGATAATATTGTAACTAATGAAAATGGAGAATGTACTATTTTAAGAAATGTAGAATTACAGGAAAATACAGTATTAGAATTAAGTGAGTTAACACCACCAGAAGGATATAAAAAAGTTAATAATTCAGAAATTATAACATTATTAAAAGAGAATGGCTCTTATACTGCAGATTACTCTGGATGTGAAAGTGTAAAAAGTGTAGATATAACAAGTGAAGATATAATTATAACATTAGAAGATGAATTAGATGATGGTCAGCAAGCAGAAGAAAAAGATACTAGATTGGAAATAAATATAACTAAATTAGATGAATACGAAAATTTATTAAATGGTGTAGATTTTACTATAATAGAAACAGATAAAGATGGAAACGAGATTGAAAATGGAAAGAGAGTAGAAAGTATAAAAACAGATAAAGATGGACTTTTAACAGCAAACTTAAGTTTAAGAACAGGTAAAGATTATTATTTCTTGTTATATGAAACAAAAACAGTACCAGGGCATGAAGCAATAACTAAAGATAAAGCTGTGTTTATAAAAATGAAATTAAGATCTAATTCAGGAAGAATATATTCTGGAGGTTCAAAAGTAGAAAGCAAAAATGGATGTATACAAAATGTATTAATACGAGATAATTCAAAAGAAAATAAAGTACAAGTAGACTTAACATTAAAAAATAATGAAAGTCACAAAAATTATAAAAATGTACAGATTGTGAAAAAAGATAAAGAGACAGGAGAATATTTGAGTGATACTTACTTTGCAGTGGAAGTGTACTATGTAGATAATACAAGTAATGAATATACAGAAGTGGTGACAAAAGAGTTAGTAACAGATTCAACAGGAACGATAAATATTGAATCACCAATAGAAGTAGAAGGATATACATCAATAAAAATAAAAGAAATAAAAGCTAAAAAAGGATATAAAAAGATAGAAGGTATACAAGAAGTTGCACTATATACTGAAGGAGATAATATAGTTGTAACTCCAGTAGATTCAGGTAATATAAAAGAAATAATACAAGTTGGAGATACTATAAAGATAGTAATAGAAAACAGTAAAGAACAAGTAATACCTGAAGGAACAGTTGCCGTAGATTTCAATTTTTCAAAACAAGACATATACAAAAATAAATTAGGTGGTGTTGAATTTACAATAGCACAAACAGATTCAGCAGGAAACTTAATTGCAAATGGCAAAAGTATAAGGGGAATAACAACAGATGAAAATGGTATTGCAGAGGCAAAGATAGAATTAGATACTATAGATAACTATTATTTTATGATATATGAAACCAAAACTGTACCAGGGCATAAACCAATTACAGAATCAGATCCAATAAAGATAAAAATATCATTGACCAATAAAGATGGCAAAATTGTTGTAGGTGATAAAAGTGTTATGAATTATGGTGGAGATAGTAATAATATTTCAATAAGTGCTTCTGATAATAGCTGTCATGTAAAATTAAATTTAAAAAATGAAGAAAATCATACGCAAGGAAGAATTATAGAAATTGCTAAATTCAATGAGGGAAAAACACAAATGCTAGAAGGAGCTATATTTACAGCAAAAATAGAATATCAAGATGAATTGGGAAATATATATACAGAAAAGATAGAAAATAAATTAAAAACAGATGGAACTGGAAAAGTAGCATTGAAGCCAGAAATAGAAATAGCTAAATTAACAACGGTAAAAATTAAAGAAATAATGGCTCCAGATGGCTATGAAAGAATTTATTCAGAAAATGAAATAAAGATATCTATGAATGAAGATGGAACAATTGATATATCAAGTGATACAGGTGATATTACATTTGCGATATATGAAGATGAAAATTGTATTCAAATTCAGATGGAAAATAAAAAGAAACAGGATGTTCCAACTCCTACTCCAACAGCAAGTACAACACCTACAACTACTCCAACAGCAACTGCGTCACCAGCAACACCAGATAAAGAAGAATTAAAGAAAAATGAGTATGCTATAGAAATAAGAAAGGAAAATTCTGAAAATAGTAGTTTAAAAGTTAAAGGAGCACAATTTAATTTAGAAGTTGAGTCACAGGAAGCAAATTATTATGAACAATTTGAACAATTAGAAACAGACAATGGAGGAAGAATTTATAAGAAATTTAGTGACGGAACAGGAAATGTAACAATTACAGTAAAAGAAACAAAAGCACCAAAGGAATATAAAATAAATGAAGAAACATATGTGATAAAAGTAAATATTCAAAGAGATGAAAATAATAATATATTATCAATAACACCAAATGGGACAAATGAAAATGTAGAAATTGCCAATAAAAATAAAATAATATTAACAATAAAAGATGAACCTAATCCACAGATTGTTATAGCAAAAGAAGATAAAGACGATAATAAAGTAAAAATAGGTGGAGTGTATTTTAAAGTGCAAGAGTTAGATCAAAACGATACATTACAAGGAAATGAAGAAATAGTTACAGATCAAGAAGGATTAGCTTTAAAATATGTGGGTGACAAAACAAATGGAACATATTACTATGTAATTGAAGAATTATATAAAGTTGAAGGATATTTGCAAAATAATCAACAAGTAAAACTAAAAGTTACATATGTGGATGGAAAAATAAATGAACCATCTGTTGAAATACTAGAAGGACAAGATATAGCAACAATAAATAAAATATTGCCAAGTTATATAGAAATATCAATAAAGAACAAAAAGGAAGTATTAGAAGAAAAAGCATTTACTTTAGATGTAATAAAAACAGACTCTAATAATATTAATATTAGAATACCAGGAGCAATGTTAAATGTAAAAATAACTCAAGATGATAAAAGAACATTAGTAAAAGAAGATTATGTTGATGAAGAAGCCAAACTAAGAATAGAAGATATTTCTGGAAGTGGAGATTTTAAAATTTCTATAGGAGAAGTAATAGCACCAGGCGGAAGAGAATTAGATGGAACGATAAGAGAAATAAATTTGAGTGTAGATCCAAAAACTAAAGCAATAACATATAATTATCAAGAGGATGTTACAATAAAAATTCATCAAGAAGAAAGACTGGTAGAAATATTTTTACCTAATAGGCAAGAAAAACAATATTATACGATGGTTGTAAAAACAATAAATGAAACTACTGGAAATATGATAACTGGTATACCTTTGGAAATATCATTAGATGGAACAAATGAAAAATATATGAAATCAACTGATGAATATGGACAAATAGCAATAACAAAAATTGATATGCCAGTAGCCCCAACAACTAGAACATATACAATAAAAGAATGCAACAGTGGTAAAGAATTTAAGTTGTATATGGTATTTAATTATGATACAGACGGAAAAAGCATAATAGTTGATACAGAGCAAACAAAACTACTTAATAATACAACTGAAAGAATTGAAAACATAGACAAACAATATGTAGAAGTTGTAATACCAACAAGACAAGATTATTATGAAATAGAAATATTGAAAAAGGATGAGAATGGTAATCCGTTACCAGGAGTAAAATATAGCGTAAAAGTAAATGATGAAAAAAATGATTATATAACTGATACAGACGGAAAAGTATTATTAAGTAATAGAAAAGAAGACGGAAAAATAGATTTAGAAATAAAAGAGATAGAAACTGTTAGTGGATATGAACTAAATGGATTAACACATTATGCAACTATTATAAGAAATAGTGAATATGAAAGCATACAAATAGTTGATTACACAAATATAGAAAAAATAGAAGTAAAAGAAAATAAAATATATATAGAATTAAAAAATGAGCTAATAGATGAAAATTCTATATATTGGACACTAGAGTTAAACAAATATGGCACAACAGAAGAGGAAAAACTAAAGAATATAAAATTCTTCATACAGGGAGAAAACTTAGAAGAAGAGGGAACTATAATTACAGATGAATTTGGAAAATATATATGGAAAGGTATAAAAGTTCCTAAAAGACAAGGAGAATACAAATACATAATAAAAGAAAAACAATCTCCAGATGGATATACTAAAAAAGAAAATATAGAATTAATTGTTAAAGTTGAACAAAATGAAAGTGGCGAACTAGAAATTAAGCAGGTAACTACTGAAAATCAAGGGGTACAAGCTAATATAAGTAGTGAGAATTATGTAGTAGTAGAAATACTAGATGACAAGGTAAATGAAGATGAAGCATATACAATAAAAATATTAAAGAAAGATGAAAATGGCAATTCATTAGCTGGAGCTATATTTAGCACAACAATAAAAGAATTACAAACATCAGATGAAGAAAAAAGGATAGAGAGTACAAATGATTTAGGAGAAATAACAATAGGACCAAGAGAAGGACAAGATATACTATTAGAAATATTAGAATTATATGCTCCTGAAGGCTATAAACCAAATGGAATAACAAAATATATAAGATTTTCTATAAATAATGAAACAAAAGAAATAGAAAAAGGTGAGTTGTTAAACATAGCAGATGAAAAAGTAATAATAGATAATGAAAAAAGAATTGTTAAAATAATAATAGATAATGAAGTAAAACCTGAAAACTATACACCATTTACTTTGGAATTAACTAAAACTAATACTTTAGGAAATTTAATAGATGGGGCACGTTTTAAAATAAGTGGTCCAAATATAGATGAAGCTATAGTTGTTTTAAATAAAGGAATATATGAATGGAACTGGTTAGAGATGCCAACTACACCTGGAGTATATCAATACAAAATTAAAGAAATAATAACACCAAGCGGATATCAATCAATACCTGAAGAATTAATATTAAACTTAGAATTTGCATACAATGGAAACGGAAAAATGGTAATAGTTGGAGGAAATATAAATTCAGTATATGCAGATTTGAATAACACATATATAAAAGAAGGAAATAAAGTAGGATTAAGATTAGTCAACTATAAAATTGGAGAGCAAATACCAATTCCAACACCTAGTGCAACTCCTACGATTTTGCCAACAAGTACACCAACAGTGATACCAACAAAAACACCAGATGTAAAACCTACAACTGTACCAACAGTACAGCCAACAGGAACACCAGACGTAACGCCAACAAGTACACCAACAGTATTACCAACAAAAACACCAGATGTAAAACCTACAACTATACCAACAGTACAGCCAACAAAAACACCAAATGTAAAACCTACATCATCAACTAGTACACCAACAATAAAAACAACTCCAACCTCTGGAAATATAAGTACAGGAAATAATAATAATAATAAAAATAATAATAATAATGGAAAATTGCCACAAACAGGAAAAACAACATATATAGTAATTTCATCAATATCAGTAGCAATAATAACAGGAGGAATATATCTAATAAGAAAGTATGTATTAAGATAAATTTATAGGAACGATTTATATCGTTCCTATAAATGTTTCTAATTTAATAATAATAAAATTAATGTAATAAATAATTCTGAATCATCAACACCTTCACTATAAAGGAAAAATATTAAAGAAATGAGTAGGATATCATCATAATACAACTTGATTCCGAAAACTTCGAAAAAGTCTCTGTTTTCTTGGGTACTAGAATTTTCAATTGCTTTTTCAGAAGTGCTTTTGGAATTAGAACTATCAATTTCTTTATTAGGGGTACTATAGTGATAGGGATTTGAAGGAGGTCTATAAAAACTATTATGTCTAAAACGATAGGAATTTAAGAATGGTAAGTTAAAGTTCATAATTTACCATCACCATTAGTTTTAGAAAAGATATTGATAACTTTAGACATATTTAGAAATTGTATATATTGGTCAAGCTTATTTTTTCTACTATCCTTTAAATAAGGCTTTAGGGAAATAAGCAATTTAGACCTAGGATCATCTTTAGAATTCATTTTATCCATAATAGTTTTAAATTTCATAATAGTTTCTAAATCAATACTATTCTTCGAACTGTTTTGATTTGAATTATCAGTATTTCCAGATTTTTCACCCTCAAAGCTTTCAGAATTTGAATTGCTGTTAGAGTGAGAATTAAGCATAGAAACTAAATTATTAATAGCTTCAGGGGAAATACCATTATTTTGGGTGGAAGAATCTGATACATTATTAGATGAATTCATATTGGACAAAATACTTTGTAAGTCACTTGGAATATTAGAACTATTTAGTATTGATTTTATTTTTTCAAAACTATTATCATCCATAGTATAATCCTCCCTAAGATATTACATTTTTTTAAATTTATTAATAATTTCATCTTTACTGTTAGACTGTAAAATTTGATTAGCTTTAGCAATACCATTTTCTAAATCTTTTGGGTCCATTTTGGATAACATATCCATAAGTTTAGAGATATCAGCATTATTCAATTAAAATCATTCCTTCCCTAGATATAACTGCTACAAAAGAAAATTTTAAATATTTGTAGTGATTTTATTTGTGCAGAAATTCTTAATATAATTTATGTAATATATAATATAATATGAATAAAAAAGAAAAAGGTGATTAACAGTATAGATGTAATAAAAATTTAATAAATAATACATAATTCGATAAAGTACGACATCCGTAAATTAAGATAAGGCAAAATTAGGAAAAAATGCAAAAAAACACCTATAATAAAGGAAAAAACTATTGACGAAAGTGAGAAAAAATGGCATAATATAATTATATATATGTAATTATGGAAACTTATGTAGAATTAATTATATATATTAGGAGGTAACATATATGCTAGTTAGATTCTGTAAAAATAAAAAAATGGAAAAAATGATAGCAATCATGTTAATAATAACAATGACATGTGCTAATTTAATATTTTTAGGAAAGAACTTAATAACATACGCATTTGATGAAAATTTAGAAATGCAAGGGACAAGTACACAGAGCAGTAATGTAAAGTTTGATGCGTATTTTAATGACAATGGAGGAGAAAATGTTCACTCTGTTATTTGTGATGCAACAAATAATGTACAGAAAATGAACTTATACATTGCTGTAAAGAAGGCAGGATATTTAAAAGAAGCATATGTTTATTTTAGAGATGAAAATAACAATATTAATACAAATTATAATATATCTGATGAAGTGGAAAATGAAGCATTGGTACAAAATGTTAACACTGAATCAAAAACAATGTCATTAAATTATATAAATAGTGGAACTGAATCAGTAATAGAGATGCCTATAAAATTAGATTTAGAAGAAATAACACAGTTAAATAAATTAAATCAAGGTACTTTAGTTACATTAAGAGGAATATATGTAGATGAAAACGGAAAAGAAACAGAAATATCAAAAACAATAAAACTAAATATAGGATGGAATTTAGAAACAGAATTAAATGTAGAACAATCAATTACAAAATATGTACCATATAGTTATGGTGAGCAAACTGGATTAATTTTACAAGTAGCAATAAAGGCAAAACAAAATAGAGATGATAAAGTATTACCAGTAAAAGAAAGCCAAATAACAATAAAAGTTCCAGAAATGGCAGAAGTATTGCCAGAAAAAGTTACGGTGTTAGCAAATAGTACAATGGCAACAAACGGAAATAAAGTAGAATTTACTGATGATAATTGGACATATAATGAAGAAGAAAAAACAATAACAATTACAGTACAGGGATACGAAGAAGAAGGATATATATGGTCAGGAGTTGGAACAGATGAATATTTTGTAACGTATGTATATCCAAAAGCTGTTTATGAATATGCATTAGAAAATGAAGTAGCTTTATATTGTGAAGCAGAAGCAAAGATGAAATTATATAGTTCAGAAGGAATAATAGAAAAAAATATATTATCATCAGGAAATATAATGTTAAGCCAACAAATTGGAGATATAGTTACATATAATATAGAAGTAAATGAAGATGAAATATCAAAAGGAAGAATGTATGCAAACTATAATTCAGAAGAAAAGACATATGATACAGAATATAAATCTACAATAAAATTAAATGTATCAAATAGTGAATTAGTTGATGGAGTATATGTGCAATTACCTTGTGATAATTTTATAGACCAAGAAGAATATGAATATACAACAAAAGTTAATGGAATTAGTTATACAAATTATAAACAAATAGTAATAAATAAAGCAAAAATGCAAAAAATCTTAGGTGAAGACGGATACATTAATATATATGATAACAATTCTAATACATATGTGATAAATAATGAAACACAAGATATAGATGGAAATTATATAATTGATTTTGAAGATGAAATTGGAGAATTAACTATATATTCATCAAAACCACTAGAAGACGGAATATTAGAGATAGATGCTACTAAAACTATATCAAAAGATTTAGTATATTTAAAGGAGCAAGTACAACAATTTAAAAATCTAAAAGTTAATGTAATGGGATATGTACAATATTTAGGAAAAGTTGTTCCTGTAGATCAAATATGTGATATAATTAAATTAACAGAAACTGAAACTAATGCAAAATTAGAAATAAGTAATACATCACTAACATCAATGTCAGATAACAAAAATGTAGAGATAAAGATAATTTTTAATAATAATGTGGAAACATCTGATTTGTATAAAAATCCAGTTTTTACAATTAAACTTCCAAATTATATAGAAGATGTAGAAATAACAGGTGGAAATATATTATATACAAATGGATTAGAAATTGATTATGTAGAAAAAAATTATACAGATGAAGGTATGGTATTAAAAATATTTACAAAGGGTGCAGAAAATAGTTTTAGTACAGGAACTTTTACAAATGGTACCAACATAGTATTAAATACAAATATTAAAGTTAATATGCTAACTCCAAACGTATCAGAAAAAATAATAATGATGTATACAAATGAAAATGCAATAGGATATTCAAACGAAGAAAATGGATATGGTTTTGATTCTGTAGATGTAAACTTTATAGCACCAGAGGAAATGGTAACATTTAATGCTGTATTAACAAATAGTGCAGAAACTATATCAACAGAAGGAAATGAACAAACTGCAAAATTAGAGATATTAGATTCAAGCAAAACGGCTACTATGAAAATATCAATATTAAATAAATATTCTAATTTATGTAATAACATAAGAATATTAGGAAGAGTACCATTTGAAGGAAATAAAGAGATAACTACAGGTGAAGATTTAGGTACAACATTCGACGCCAAATTAATAAGTAGAATAAATACAAACGGAATAAATGCTGAAGTATATTATTCAGAAAATGAAAATGCAACAGAAGATTTAGCAAATGCATCAAATGGATGGACTATAGATGCTGAAAGTTTAACAAATATAAAATCATATTTGATAATATTACCAGATTATGAAATGAAACCAGGTGAAATGTTAGAATTTTCATATAATTGTCAAATACCAGAACAACTAGAGCATAATGAAAGTGCATATGGAACATATGTAGTATATTTTGATAGTGTATCTGAATATATTGAACCAAATGCAATAGAAGCAGTAAAGGTTGGACTAACAACGGGAATAGGGGCTAATATAGAAACATCTACAAAGGCAACATATCAAGGAGAAAATTTAACAGCTGATAAATCTGTTCAAGAATATCAGTATATTACATATCAAACAACAGTAAAAAATACTGGAACAATAGATGCAACAGGAGTAAAATTAACAAACCAAATAAAGAATGCAACAATAGAAAAAGCAGAAGGAGCAACAATAAGTTCAAATATGTTGTTGTGGGATTTAGGAGAAATAAAAGCAGGACAAACCAAAACAGTAGAATATGTAGTTAGAGTAAATGAAATTAGTTCTATAGTAATAGATGGAATGTATTCTAAAGATGTAAGTGATAATAATGGAAATGTTGTTACAAAATATTATATTGTAGATGCCAGCGGCAATGAGCAGGAAATTAATCCTGAAGATTATTATCGTGTAAATAATAGTGTGAAACTAGTAGCACAAAACTTTGACGGAACTTTAGAGGACACAATAGAAAATACTATAAAAAAGGCAAAAGTAAAAATAAGTATAACTTCTACAGTACCACAAGAAACAGTATATACAAAAGGAAGTAAAATAACATATAGCATAACTATACAGAATATTTCTGGTAATCCAATAAATAATGCAAAATTACAATTATATTTGCCAGAAGGACTAACATTTGTATCAATAGATAAAGCTAATTATGATGAAAATACAAGGATGATATCATACGATATAGAGAATTTGCAAGATAGAGAAAGTATTTCTTTAGTGTTAATTACAAATGCTACTATAGGCGATAATGATGGACGATTAGAACCAATAGTACAAGCTAAAGTGGTAGTAGAAAATTCAGAGAGTTATATATCTAATGAATATAAAATGGTTATTATTGGTCCTATCATAAATATAGAACATACAGCTGATATAACTAATAATTCGTATTTAAAAGAAAACAATAAAATAACATTTTCAGTAAAAGTAAAAAATTCTGGTGAAGAAATAGCAAAACAATTAAGAATTGATGAAGTTTTTCCATCAGAGTTAAAATTAGTAGAGTATGAATGCAAGGTTGGAACAAAAACATATAAGTTACGTAAAGGTGACGAAGGATATTATACATACGTTGAAATTAAGCCTGGTGAAGAAGCAATAATAAATATAACACTAAAAGGTGTACTTTCTAAAAACGTAGATGAAAAAACTGTTGAAGTATATGCAAAAGCATCTTCTACATATATGCAAGATAAGTTATCAAATAAATTAACATATATAATAGAAAAAAGTGATACACAACCAGAACCAGATAATCCAGACAATCCAACAGAACAAACATATAAAATAACAGGTATAGCATGGCTAGATGAAAATGAAGATGGTAAAAAAGATACTAACGAAAAATTACTTGAAGGAATAGATGTATTATTAATAGATGCTAATACAGGAGTAATAGTAACAGATAGAACAAACGGATCAATAAAGCAAACAAAAACATCTAGTAATGGAACATATACATTTAGCAATTTAACAAAAGGAAAATATATGGTAATATTCCAATATAATTCAGCTTATTATGATATTACGGAATATAAAAAGGCTGGTGCAACAGATGATGTTACATCAAAAGCAATACAATCTAAGATAAATAAAGATGGAAAATTAGTAATTGCAGGTGTTACAGATGCGATTAATTTAACAAATGCAAGTAAAGCAAATATTAATATAGGATTAATAGTGAAACAAAAATTTGATTTAAGTTTAGAGAAGACAATAACAAAAGTAATGATTCAAAATTCATCAGGTACAAGTATATATGATTTTGCAAATACAAAACTTGCCAAAGTAGAAATACCAGGTAAATATTTAAGCAATTCAAAAGTATATATTGAATACAGAATTAAGGTTAAAAATGAAGGTGAAGTTGCAGGATATGTAAGAAAAATAGTTGATTATATGTCTAAAGACTTCGAGTTTGACCAAGATAGCAATTTAACTTGGTATAAGGGAGCGGATGGAAACTTATATAATGGAAGTTTAGCAGAAACTCTAATTAATCCAGGAGAAGAAAAAGAGCTAGTATTAGTATTAAGAAAAACAATGACTGAAGATAATACAGGAATTACAACAAATAAAGCAGAAATATTAGATGCATATAATGACCAGAATTTAGAAGATCAGGATTCTATACCAGGTAATATGGCACAAGAAGAGGATGATTTAGATTATGCTGATATATTAATTTCTGTAAAAACAGGACAAATGGCACTATATATATCAATTACGTTAATAAGCATTACAATATTAGTAATGGGAATATACTTAATTAATAAAAAGGTATTGAAAGGAGGTAAAATATAGTGAGTAAGAAAACACGTTATACATTTATAATAGTAACTATATTGATGATTGGATTAACAATAAACGGCATATTAGCTGCAGCCAATAGTTCTGTTACTAGCAAAGAAGAAAGAGGAAACTTAAAATATGGAACTTATTTGGTAAGTCCTTTAGAAGAGGATGTAGAAAACTCTTTAGAGGGGCATAATGTAGTAGAAACAGTTGTAGAGGGAGAAGCTAAAAGCGGGGAATATGATAATGACAAATTAAACACAACTTGGTGGTTATTTTGCTCAGATTATGGGGTAGAATTACCAAGTTATGATACAAGTAAACCAATAAAAGGTACAAATATTGCCCATGGTACTTCTGGATTTTCTAGCGAATATAAAAATGCAGCAGTATTAGACTATGGCGAAAAAGATTTATCAGAAGAAGAAAAAGAAGCATTAGGATTAGTAAGAGGAAAAAGAGGATATAAAAATTTCAATTCCTCACTTGGATATAGGTATTATTATACAAGAGAGTTAATTACAGAAGGTGCTAATGTAACAGCACGTGTTACAGAAAATGCAAAAGATGATGAAAGATATACAAGTAAAGCAACAAATGTTAAAGCAGATTTGCCATGGAATGTTGCATATGTTTTAGCAAGCACAGATGAACTTAGTGCTGGTTCAAGACATTATTCAAAAGAACAATATGCTTTGTGGTATGCTTTAGGTGCACAAAACTTAGGACATCAATCAGAAGAAGCTGATGCAGAAGCTAGGGCAAATATGGAGGCAGGAAAAGAGTTAGCTGATGAGGCAGAAGCATTTGCAAATTATAAATCTACATATACCGAACCATCTGTAGATGATAATAATGATTATAAGTATAGATATGAAAATGATGAGTTAATATTAGGACCAATAATAATTAATTATGCAGAATCAACAGATGAAAATTATACTTTTAGCGAAATAGATCCTGATTCATGCAAAGTAGTGGGTGTTACATATACTGGCCAAGAAGTAGAGTTAAAACCAGGGCAATATGAGTTAATGGATGAAAATGGTGGCAGGATGGTAGATGCTACTGGAATAAGCTCAGGGGAACCATTTTATATAGTGTTAGACTATGATAACCCTATATATACATCAATAAAATATATTAAAATATTTGAAATAGAAATTAAGCAGTTAGATGTAAAAGCTGGAATATATAAAGTTGATGGAATGAAATCTAGAATTACAAATTGGAAAGAAAGTGAAATTGAAAAGGTTAAATGTACTTTAATGCATTATTGGGAAGAAGATGGCTATTATGATGTGTATGAGTCTAATAATGGTACACATATAAAAGGTGATACAACTACTCATCAATTTATATGTAATGACAGAACATGTTATCGTCATGAATTTAGCCATGAAACAGAAAGTAAATATTATTTCTTACTTAAAGATACGGTAACTGAAACGGATGCACAAGAATTATATGTTTTAAGATTAGCAGAAAAGATATGGGTAAAATACAAATTAACAATTACATTTGATAATCCTCCATCAGAAACACCATCTCCAACACCTGGAACACCAACACCAACGCCTGGAACAGGTACACCAACACCAACACCAGGAACAGAAACACCAACACCACATAGAACATATATAGATTTAGGTGGAAAAGTATGGGTTGATATACCACCTGAAGATAAAGAGGACGAGGTAAATGGAATATTAGATGGAAGTGATTATGGCAGAAAAAATGTATTGGTAACATTATATTTTGAAGATGGAACAAAAGTTGTGCCGGGACAAAGAAATGTATCTTCAGAAAGATTTAAAAATGATATTTATACAGACAAAAATGGAAATTATATGTTCTACGATTTACCAATGGGTGAAAAATATTATGTAGAATTTACATATGATGGAATGTCATATGAACCAACAAAATATTTGGCTGGTGAAAGTGAAAGCACTTATATATCAGATCCTAATAACTTTAAAGAAGAAACATCAAAAGTAGAAGAAGAAATTGATAGAGATGCATTTAATAGAAAATTTGAAGAAATAAGTGGTAATGGACCAGGAAGTTTAAGTGGAGGATATACAAGTGGAAAAAGTACATCAGTAACACCATTAAGATATAAATCAAAAGTATTTAGTAAAAATTTCGAGTCAAGATTAATAACTACAGATAATGAAGCTGACCTTGAAGAAAATGCTAAAGCAACAGGTAAGGCGTTAACTGATTATGAAATAAAAGCAAGAAGTAAATTAGATTATCCATTTACAAATGAGTATACAATTTGGAGCTCTGAAAACACTGATGAATTAGCATATTTAAGACATATAAATTTAGGCTTAAAACCTAGACCAAAAGCAGATTTTGCATTACAAACACAAATAAAAGCAGGAGCAACAACAATAAAGGATAAAGAAAAAGTTGTATTCTTTAAATCTAATGTTAGTGACGAGGCTTTAAAAATAGATGGTACAGCTACTGAAGATGAATATATAAAACAAGAAATTGCTGCAACAGATTATAACTGGCGTGCAAAATTTACACAAATATATGGAGATAATGGACAACAAGTAACAGGATATGTGGAAGAAGATCAATTAAATGTATATGTTTTATATAGAATTGTTATACAAAATCAATGTGAATCTGAAAATAATTATGGAGTGATTACAGGCGTAGTAGATTACTTTGATAATAGATTAGAAATGGTACCAAATGCGGATAGACAAAAAGTAAGTAGTTTATTTACTACAAATGGATTTACTGTACCAAATGGTGCAATATCATGGGTTGAAAATGCTAATACTACAGTAAATTGGACACAAAAAGGAAATGTAGGTAATTATACACAAATAGAAACTACAGGTTTAAATTTAGAAGTAGGAAAAGATGGAAATCTATCAGTTATCTATTTAATATTAAAAGTAAGAAATAATGGAGATGTTTTATATACAGGATTAGAAAATGGAAAAAATGGTATAGAAAACATAGCTGAAATTGCTTCATATAAGGTACTAAATAAAGATGGAAGTATAGCAGGATTAGTAGATAGAGATTCTGCACCATATAATGCAACACCTGGAAATAAATCAACATATGAAGATGATACAGATCCAGCACCAATGTTCCAATTAGTAATTAACTGGGAACCAAGAGAAATATCAGGAAACGTGTGGGATGATGTAAATAAAGATGCAGTACTTAATGGAGAAAAAGGCATAGAAGATGTAGAAGTAGAGCTAATAGAATATGTATATAAAGATGGTCAATTAAATGCAGTAGTAAGACCAGGAATAAAAATAGACAAAGAAAATAAAATCTTATCTGTTGATAGAAACGATAATGTAAGAACAGATGAAAATGGAAACTATAAATTTTGTGTAGAAGGTGGAAACTATGCTATAAGATTTACGTTTGGTGATATGGTAATGTTGAAGAAGGGAAGTAGCAAAAAGTACAATGCACAAGATTATCAAGCAGCACAACCATATACTGCATTAAGTAGTATGTCTGCATATAATAAGCAGTATAGTAGAGCATTTGCAACAGAAGCAGAGTTGAAATCATATTTAGATGGTGATCTTAAATTAGTAATAGATGATTTAGAGGGATCACAACAAGAATATGAAACAAGAAATTGGTCAGAAGAAACGCAAAACAATAATTCAAGTGCTAGAGAAAGAGCAGATATAAGAGCAGATATAATAAGAAACACAGTAGAATTAACAAATTCAAAAGCAGAGTTATTAAATAAGTTAAATGGAGAAAATGGACTAAATGATGATGAGGCAAAAGCACTTACAGGAAATGATAATACAAATACACCAAATTATACATATATGGAAGCATTATCAGATATAGTTGTAATATCATCAAATGATTTAGTAAAGACAAACAAAGTAATTAACTTGGGATTACAAGAAAGAGAGAAAGCATCTATAGAGTTAGAGAAGAAAGTTACAAGAATAGTATTAAAATCAAATGATGGTAAAACACTTATAGATACAGATGATACAACTAAACAAGCAAACTTAGCAAAGAATCCAACAACAGATGGTGAGCCACTATCTGATATACAAACTACATTAATGTATTTGAATGCATTATTAATGGAAGGTGCTACTATAGATATAGACTATGAAATAAGAGTAAAAAATGATGCAGCAAATGATGATAGATTAAGCAATTATGTGTATGTTGATAATGCAGAAGTAAAAGATACTGAAACGATGGAGAAATTAAGAGAAGAATTAAATAGTAATCCATATAAATTTAATTTAACTGGCTTAGATTCATCATTACCAGTAAGAGCAAATACAATATATGACTATGTAAACATTAATTTAGAGTACAGATCAGCAGACAATGGAGCTGGAGAGGCTATTTGGACAAAAGTATATGATAATGACGATAATGGAATGGATAATATTCCAGAAGGTTGGTTAACAACAGATGTTAAAAATACAATACCAAGAACAGCAAAAAGAGTTTCTAAGGTATTGGCAACAAATGATAAGGCTGTAACAAGAAATCCAGAAACAGGAAACTTAAATGCTGGTAAAGAGTTAAATATAGCAGTTCATCTTGGAATATCTTTAGCAGAAGATACTGGCGCAGAAGTAGATAACGAATTAGTATACCAAAACTGTGCAGAAATAGTTGAAATTTATTCAGCAGCAGGAAGAAGAGATTATGATTCAGTTCCAGGAAACTACATACCATATAGTGAAGATACTGAACCAGATTCAGACTTAACAGGAACAACAACAATAATACCACCAACTGGTCAAAACAGAATATACTATGTAATAGCAATAATATCAGCAACTATAATAATAGTAGGTGTAGTATTAATAAAGAAAAAAGTCTTAAAAAAATAAAACATAGATAGCAACAAAAAGGGGGCAAATATAAATTGCCTCCTTTTTGTTGTGTACAAATTAAATACTGTATGGAATATACCAACATTGTTCCGGCAAAGAAGTGTTAGTTATTTCATTTCTATAATACAGTGTAGTGTTGATAAATCTTTTGATTTAATAGCTATTGTATATATGTCATCTTTTTTTGAATAAATAACAGATACTTCGTTACCCAATTTGCATTCTTTTTTGTACATTATTTCTATGTTTTTGAAATCTCTTTTCGCATATAAATCATTAGGTGCTAAATTGTTTACGATGCGTAGATATGATAAATTGTTTGCATGACCATTTATATCTAAATCGCTTCGTTGTATGGTGTAATTGGTAATGAAATCATATTCTGATGGTTCTTTTAATTTTTTTATTGGCTCATTAAATATAGATGTGTTGCTTGGATTATAGATATTTAGAAGCTCTTGAGAAGTTTTTTCGATGCTAGATGTGTTAACATTAATAAGAACCCATTTTGAGGTTGCTTGAGCAATTAAATTATTATCTTCATCAAAAATCTCAAAATCGCGGTAAGAGTATAGCTTATCTGATGAACTAGGCCATGTTTTTACTAATAATATTGAATTCCATTTTGGCCTAGAGAATACTTTTAATTTCCAATTTAGTAATATCCATGTATAAGGTCTTTCTTCTATATGATTTATTGATATACCTAAAGCATCTGAATGTGCTCCAGCTATTTCTTGCATCATTCTAAGAATACCATAGTTTGTTAATTCGTTTTTTGTGTCTATATCACATATTTCAATATGAAATTTTCGTTCATATAGCTCCATTGCTTTACACTTCCTTTTTGCAGTTTATTAGGCATTATAGCATATAAAAAATCAAATTGCAAACACAGAGTAAAATAAACTGAAAAATATTTATTGCAAATGTTGACAAGCCGTATATCCGTATGATAAAATTATATATCATATTTGTAAAAGCAAGTATAATCTCTTATATAATAAGGGTGGTAAATATAAAAAAGTTAATTAATAAAATAATTTAATATAGGCAAAATTAAGGCGGTTGGTAAATTTAAAGAATATTTACCGACATGTCTTTTTATTGCTGTTTTTATTGTTTATGTAAGTTTAAAGAAGAGGAATTAAATATTAAAACGACCTATTAAATACAAAATCAATTAGGGCAGTAAGGTTTTGAGTATAATAGCAAGTTTGATATTTAAGAGGGACTTCTTTAAAATGAATATAAATTTCTTCTGCTCAAAAAATTTTAAATCTTGAAGGAGTTGATTCATTTTGTTAACAGATGTAAAACACGAAAAATGTGTGCGTAAAACGTTTGCAAAAACTGGGGATTTCGTAGAAATGCCAAATTTTATCAAAGTTCAAATTGATTCTTACGATTGGTTCATTAAAGAAG
Organism: uncultured Clostridia bacterium; assembly: GCA_934178555.1. GTDB lineage: Bacteria > Bacillota > Clostridia > TANB77 > CAG-508 > CAKPQL01. Next base: position 22,316 of record CAKPQL010000009.1, on the reverse strand, counting down.
GATTAGGAGAAGTTTTGAAAGATATTTCTCCAATAGTTGATTATTCAGGAAATTTAGTACTTGAATTTTTCGATTATTATATGGAAGAAAAAAGTAAATATACAACGGAAGAAGCTAAAGAAAGAGATGCTACATATTCTACACGTTTACATGTAAAGGTTAGACTAATAAACCGTGAAACAGGAGAAATTAAAGAGCAAGAAATTTATTTAGGTGATTTTCCTCTTATGACAGAGAGTGGAACATTTATAATAAATGGTGCAGAAAGGGTAATTGTTAGCCAGTTAGTTCGTTCACCAGGATGCTATTATGGGGCAGATTATGATAAAACAGGTAAAAAAATATATACATCAACAGTTATGCCTATAAGAGGTGCTTGGCTTGAGTATGAAACAGATGCAAATGACGTTTTTTATGTAAGAGTAGATAGAACAAGAAAATTACCAGTAACTACTTTGTTAAGAGCCATAGGTTTAGCATCAGATCAACAAATTATAGACTTGTTTGGGGAAGAAGAAAAGATACTAGCTACAATTGCAAAGGATACAGTTAAAACAAGCGAAGAAGCTTTGGTTGAAATATATAAAAAATTAAGACCAGGTGAACTTCCAACAGTTGATGCTGCAAGAAATTTATTTAATGGTTTATTCTTTGATTCAAGAAGATATGATTTAGCAAAAGTTGGAAGATATAAATTTAATAAGAAATTAAATTTGGCTCATAGAATAACAAATCAAATTGCATTTGATACAATAGTAAATCCAGAAACTGGAGAAGTTTTGGTTGAAAAAGATAGCGTAATATCAAAAGAAGTTGCAACTGAAATACAAAATGCTGGAATAAATATTGTTGATGTAAAAGTAGACAACAAAAAAGTTAGAGTAATAGGAAATGGTACTGTAGATATTAAATCTGTAGTTGATATAGATTTAAGTGATTTACATATAAAAGAGCTTGTTAATTATGAAGTATTAAAAAATATAATTGACAATACAGATAAAAAGAATTGGAAAAAAGCAATTGAAGAGAGAATGGAAGAATTAGTTCCAAAACACATTATAACAGAGGATATGATTTCTTCTATAAATTACTTATTGAATTTACAATATGGACTAGGAAGAGTTGATGATATAGATCACCTAGGAAACAGACGTATAAGATGTGTTGGTGAATTGTTACAAAATCAATTTAGAATTGGTCTTACAAGATTAGAGAGAGTTGTTAGAGAAAGAATGACAGTACAAGACTTAGATGTTGTAACACCACAAACATTAATTAACACAAAACCTATAACATCTGCAATAAAAGAATTTTTTGGAAGTTCACAATTATCTCAATTTATGGATCAAACTAACCCATTGTCTGAGTTAACACATAAAAGAAGAATTTCTGCATTAGGACCTGGTGGATTGTCTAGAGAAAGAGCAGGATTTGAGGTAAGAGACGTTCACTATACACATTATGGTAGATTATGTCCAATAGAATCTCCAGAAGGTCCAAATATAGGACTTATTTCAGCACTTTCATCATTTGCTGTAATAAATGAATATGGATTTATAGAAACACCATATAGAAAAGTTGATCCTGAAACACATGCTGTAACAGATGAAGTTCAATATATGACAGCAGATGAAGAAGATGACTATATGATAGCACAGGCAAGTGAGCCAAGAGACGAAGAAGGTAAATTTATAAATAAGAAAATTAAGGTAAGATATTTGGATGAAATTATAGAGGTATCTTCTGATAAAGTTGATTATATAGATGTATCACCAAAGCAATTAGTTTCTGTAGGTGCTGCAATGATACCTTTCTTAGAGCATGATGATGCTAACCGTGCATTAATGGGTGCAAACATGCAACGTCAAGCTGTTCCACTTATGATTACAGATTCACCTATTGTAGGAACAGGTATTGAGTATAAAGCTGCAAAAGATTCTGCAATAGTAGTTGTTGCAAAAGAAGGTGGAGTTGTTCAAAAAGTAACAGCTGATCAAATTATAATAAAAAATGATAAAGGAAATACTGATACATATACATTACGTAAGTTTAAGAGAACAAATGGTGGTACATGCATTAACCAAAGACCTATTGTTTCAGCAGGTGAAAAGGTTAATAAAAATGATGTTATTGCTGATGGTCCATCAACACAAAATGGAGAAATGGCATTAGGAAAGAATGTTTTAATAGCATTTACTACTTGGGAAGGTTATAACTACGAGGATGCTATATTATTAAGTGAAAGATTAGTTAAAGAAGATGTTTATACATCTATACATATAGAAGAGTATGACTGTGAATGTCGTGATACTAAATTAGGACCAGAAGAAATTACAAGAGATATACCAAATATAGGAGAAGATGCTTTAAGAGACTTAGATGATTCTGGAATAATTAGAATAGGTGCTGAGGTAAGACCTGGAGATATATTAGTAGGAAAGGTAACACCAAAAGGAGAAACAGAATTAACTGCAGAAGAAAGATTGCTTCGTGCAATATTTGGTGAAAAGGCTAGAGAAGTTAGAGATACATCTTTAAAGGTGCCTCATGGAGAAGCAGGAACAATAGTTGATGTAAAGATATTTACAAGAGAAAATTCAGATGAATTAGGACCTGGTGTAAATCAAGTAATAAGAGTATATATTGCTCAAAAAAGAAAAATATCTGTTGGAGATAAGATGGCTGGACGTCATGGTAACAAGGGTGTTATTTCAAGAATATTACCAGTAGAAGATATGCCATTTATGCCAGATGGAACACCAGTTGATGTTGTGTTAAACCCATTAGGTATTCCTTCTCGTATGAACTTAGGTCAAGTTTTAGAGGTTCATTTAGGTGGAGCAGCACGTATGCTTGGATGGAAGGTTGCAACACCAGTATTTGATGGTGCTTCTGAAGAAGAAATAGAAGACTTATTAGAGCAAGCAGGATTACAAAGAAATGGAAAAACAATTCTTTATGATGGAAGAACAGGTGAACCATTTGATAAGCCAATTACTGTTGGTGTTATGTATATGTTAAAACTTCACCACTTAGTTGATGATAAAATACATGCTCGTTCAACTGGACCATACTCATTAGTTACACAACAACCACTTGGAGGTAAGGCTCAATTTGGTGGACAACGTTTTGGAGAAATGGAAGTTTGGGCATTAGAAGCATATGGAGCAGCATATACTTTACAGGAAATATTAACTGTAAAATCAGATGATGTTGTAGGAAGAGTAAAAACTTATGAGGCTATAGTTAAGGGTGAAAATGTTCCAGAACCAGGAGTTCCAGAAAGCTTTAAGGTATTAATTAAGGAACTACAAAGTTTAGGACTTGATGTTAAACTATATTCAGAGGATAATCAAGAATTAGAATTAAAAGAAAACATTGATGAAGGTATTGATTTCAATATAGATGAACATAAGGATTTACTAGGAGAAGAAGTAGCTCAATCAGAAGAAGAGGATTATATAGAAGATGATTCAGATTCAGATGCTATATTTGATGATGATGATATATTAACAGATGAAGATGATTTAGCAATAGATAATTTAATGAATGATGATGACTTACTAGATGAGTAATATAATTGAATAGTTTTGATATTTTAATTATTTTAAATAACTTGATGGAATTGTTCGAGCAGTGTACATTTAAAATAGATAAATATTTTATAGGTATGCATATCAATTTTTCAATAATATATGATACCTGCAAATGAATTTAACATATTATAAATACGTATTGCAAACGTTGCATGGAACGACGCCCTGGTCGTTCCGCAAAATTGCAAATATATATATTTATTAAGGGGGCAACCATTAAATGGATGAATTAGAAGTATTTGATAAGCTAAAAATAGGATTAGCATCAGATGAAAAAATAAGAGAATGGTCAAAAGGTGAAGTAAAAAAACCAGAAACTATCAATTATAGAACTTTAAAACCAGAAAAAGATGGTTTATTTTGTGAGAAAATATTTGGACCAACAAAAGACTGGGAATGCCATTGCGGTAAATATAAAAGAGTTCGTTATAAAGGAATAGTTTGTGACAGATGTGGTGTTGAAGTTACAAAATCTAAAGTAAGAAGAGAAAGAATGGGACATATAGAGCTTGCTGCTCCTGTAGCTCATATTTGGTATTTTAAAGGAATACCAAGCAGAATAGCGTTAATGTTAGATATATCACCAAGAAGTTTGGAAAAAGTAATATATTTTGCATCTTACATAGTAACAGATAAAGGAACATCAGGTTTATCTAAATGTGATATTTTAAATGAAAAAGAATATCATGAAGCAGAAGAAAAATATGGAAAAGGTTCTTTTAAAGCAAAAATGGGAGCGGAAGCTATAAGAGAATTACTAGAGGAAATTGATTTAGAGAAGTTATCTAGTAAATTAAAGAAAGAATTAGAAAAAGCAAGCGATGCAAAAAAATTAAAACTTATAAAAAGATTAGATACTGCTGAATCATTTAGATTATCTGGAAATAGACCTGAATGGATGGTTATGAATGTTATACCAGTTATTCCTCCAGATTTAAGACCAATGGTACAATTAGATGGTGGTAGATTTGCTACATCAGACTTAAATGATTTATATAGAAGAGTTTTAAATAGAAATAACAGATTAAAAAGATTATTAGAATTAGGCGCACCAGAGATAATTGTAAGAAATGAAAAAAGAATGTTACAAGAATCTGTAGATGCATTAATAGATAATGGAAGACGTGGTCGTCCTGTAACAGGTGCTGGAAATAGACCTTTAAAATCATTATCAGATATGTTAAAAGGAAAACAAGGTAGATTTAGACAAAACCTTTTAGGTAAAAGGGTTGACTATTCTGGTCGTTCTGTTATAGTTGTAGGACCAGAGTTAAAGATTTATCAATGTGGTTTACCAAAGGAAATGGCAGTAGAGTTATTTAAACCATTTGTTATGAAAGAATTAGTTGGCAGAGGATTAGCTCATAATATAAAAAATGCAAAAAGAATGGTAGAAAAGTTGAGACCAGAAGTATGGGATATATTAGAAGATGTTATAAAAGATCATCCTGTAATGTTAAACCGTGCTCCAACACTACATAGACTTGGTATCCAAGCATTTGAACCAGTATTAGTTGAAGGTAGAGCAATAAAACTACATCCATTAGTTTGTACAGCATTCAATGCGGACTTTGATGGAGACCAAATGGCTGTACACGTTCCATTATCTCCAGAAGCTCAGGCAGAAGCAAGATATTTAATGCTTTCTGTAAATAACCTTTTAAAACCTCAAGATGGTAAACCAGTAACAGTTCCTACACAAGATATGATTTTAGGAAGTTATTATTTAACAATGCAAATTGATGGCGAAAAAGGTGAAGGTATGTACTTTAAAGATAGAGATGAAGCATATATGGCATACCAAGATGGAGATTTAGAGTTACATGCTAAAATAAAAGTAAGAGTAACAAAAGAGATAGATGGCGAAACATATACAAGACCAATAGAAACAACAATGGGAAGACTTATATACAATGAAGGAATTCCACAAGATTTAGGATTTGTTGATAGAACAAATTTTGAAGATAAATTTAGACTTGAAATTGAATTCCCTGTTATGAAGAGTAATTTAGGAAAGATAATTTCAAAATGTGTTGATAAACATGGTTTATCTGTAACAGCAGAAGTATTGGATTATATAAAAGCTATAGGATTCAAATATTCTACTAAAGGTGCTATAACAGTTAGTGTTGCTGACGTTGCAGTGCCAGAAGCTAAAAAACAAATATTAGCTGAATCTGAAAAGCAAGTAGAAGAAATATCTAAACAGTTTAGACGTGGTTTAATAACAGAAGATGAAAGATATTCATCAGTTATTAAAGTATGGGAAAAAGCAACTAGTGATGTTACTGATGCTATGAAAGAAAACTTTGATGATTTAAACCCAATATATATGATGGCACAATCTGGAGCCAGAGGTAATATGAACCAATTAAGACAAATTGCTGGTATGCGTGGACTTATGGCTAATACATCTGGTAAAGCGGTAGAAATACCAATTAAATCATGCTTTAGGGAAGGTTTAGACGTACTTGAATATTTCATTTCTTCACATGGTGCTAGAAAGGGATTAACAGATACAGCTTTAAGAACAGCTGACTCTGGATATTTAACAAGAAGATTAGTTGATGTAAGTCAAGATATAATTGTAAGAGAAGATGATTGTGGTACTCACGATGGTATTGAGATAGAAGCTATAAAAGATGGAAATCAATTATTAGAAAAACTAGAAGAAAGACTATTAGGAAGATTTGCATTAGAAGATATATATGATCCTAACACAAATGAACTTATTGTAGATACTGATACAATGATTACAACAGCTATAGCAGAAAAAATAGTAAAAGCAGGAATAACAAAGGTAAAGGTTCGTTCAGTATTAGGATGTAGAACAAAACATGGTGTATGTAGCAAATGTTATGGAATGGGACTTGCAACACGTGAAAGAGTAAATATAGGTGAAGCCGTAGGTATAATTGCTGCACAATCAATTGGTGAGCCTGGTACACAGCTTACAATGAGAACTTTCCATACTGGAGGTGTTGCAGGAGGAGATATTACTCAAGGTTTACCTAGGGTTGAAGAGTTGTTTGAAGCAAGAAAACCAAAGGGATTAGCTGTAATTTCAGAAATTTCTGGTGTAGTATCTATTCAAGATAATAAAAAGAGAAAAGAAGTTACAGTTACTGGTAAAGATGATGCAAAAACATATGTAATAAGCTTTGGATCTAAGTTAAAAGTAAAAGAAGGAAGCGAAATACAGGCAGGAGATGCAATTACAGAAGGTTCAATAAATCCAAATGAAATATTAGCAATAAAAGGAGCAGAAGGAGTTTACGAATATTTAATTTCTGAAGTGCAAAAAGTTTATAGAAATCAAGGTGTTGATATAAATGATAAACATATAGAAGTTATAGGTAGACAAATGCTTAAGAAGATAAGAGTAGAGGATAATGGTGATACACCATTGTTTGCAGGTTCTTTAGTTGATATGTATGAATTCGAAGAGGAAAATAATAAAGCAATAGCAGAAGGAAAACGTCCAGCAACAGGAAAGAGAGCATTACTAGGAATTACAAAGGCCTCTCTTGCTACAGAAAGTTTCTTATCAGCAGCATCATTCCAAGAGACAACAAGAGTATTAACTGAAGCAGCTGTTAAAGGAAAAGTAGATTCTTTAATAGGATTAAAGGAAAATGTAATTATAGGTAAATTAATACCAGCAGGAACTGGAATGCAAGTATATAGAAATACACATATTAATACAGAAGACGTAGAAGAAAGCGGAAATGAAGAATAATAAAAAAATAAATGGTGGACATTGTCCACCATTTATTTTTTATTAAGAAACTTTTATATTAATGTACATCTGTAATTTCTTTCATAAGAGTTACATCAACTATGCTACCTTCTTCTACTTCTGTATCGACTGCAGGGGTTTGACTTATTACTACTCCGCGCACCATCAAAATTTATATTCAAATTTCTTGCTTTTAAAATATTTTTTGCTTCAGCTAAAGATTTGCCCTTTACATTTGGGACTTTAACAGATATTCGTGAGTTACTATTTTCTGAGTATAAGCATATAGTAGAGCCTTCTAATAATTTTACTCCTGGCTTTGGAACTTGGTCTGTAACTAATGTTACGTTTTCGTTTTCACCAGAATTTACATATTTTACATCGAATCCATAATTTTTTAATTGTTTTTTTGCTTCGGCAATTGTTTTGTTTCTAACGTCTACTAATGTTATTGGAGAATACGAAGTGGAAACAGATGAAGTTGTATTATTTGAAGCTATGCCTAAATAAGGTAATACTTCTGTTAATATTTGTGATACAACTGGACCAGCAGCACTTCCACCTTGAGTGTTTCCTGTTGTAGGTTGATATAATGTAACAAGGATTACTATTTCTGGATTTGAAACCGGTGCAACAGCTATATATGAAGCTGTACGACCTTCTTCTGGCTTAGCTGGGTTAGGTTCTGAAGTACCAGTTTTTCCACCAATGGTATAACCTTTAACAGCACCGTATGCACCTGTACCATCTTCAACAACAGATTTCATCATATCTAGCATTTTTAATGATGTTTCTTTTGAAATAACTTGTCTTACAGCAGTTGGTTCTATGGTTGTTATAGCACCTGTATCTGTATTTTCTATTTCTTTTACTAGACGTGGTTGCATAAGAACTCCGTCATTTGCTATAGCAGATATGGCAGTTATTAATTGTAAAGGGGTAATATTAAATCTTTGGCCAAATGCCATTGTTGCAAGTTCTGTTTCACCTACTTTTTCTATATCATGGAAAAGACTATCTGATTCACCATATAATGCAATTCCTGTTGGGTCAAATAATCCAAAGGCTTCATAATATTTGTATAGAGTTTCAACTCCTATTCTTTTACATAGTTGCATAAAAGAAGGATTACAAGAATTTTCTAAAGCTTCTCTTAAAGTCAAAGAACCATGAGGACTAAAATATCTCCAACAATTTATTCTAGTTCCACTAAACGTTTCGTAGCCATTACATACAAAAGTTTTAGTATCAGTATCAACAATATTTTCTTCTAATCCTATTGCTGCATTGATTAATTTGAATGTAGAACCGGGCTCATAAGTATTTGATACTGCAGTATTTCTCCAACGAGATGCATCTACTTCAAAAGGTTCATTTAAATTGTAATCTGGATATGTAGCCATTGCTAAAATGTCTCCAGTTGAAGGATTCATTATTATAACGTTTCCGCCTCTTTTACAATTGTTTTCTGTTACAGCTTGTTTTAAATATTTTTCAGCAATTGTTTGAATATTTACATCTATAGTAAGGGTTATATTGCTACCGTTTTGGGCTGGAATATAAGTTTGTTCTTCGTTTGGAATTTCTCTACTACTTGAATCTGTAGCAATTACTCTTTTACCAGCTGTTCCAGTAAGTACACTATCCCATCTTGCTTCTATTCCTTCAAGTCCTTTGTCAGTTCCAAAAAAGCCTATTAGATTAGATGCTAAGTTATCGTAAGGGTAATATCTTTTGGTATCTGCATCTATATTTATTCCAGAGGTTATTTTGTTTTCTTCAAGAGTGGATTTTAATAGGTCTATTTTATCTTTTTCAACTTTTTCTGCAATAGTTACAACGGATGAATTACTTTTTACTTTTTCTAATACGGTTTCATAATCTAATTCAAATATTGTAGAAAAAATTGTGGCCAATTTTTCAGGTTCTACAGAACTTTTATCTAAATATTTTACTTTTTGAGGGTTTATAGATACTGTATCTACTTGGGCACTAATAGCCAGCGCTTTTCCAGTACTATCATAAATAGTTCCTCTTCTAGGAGTGATTACTGTATTTGATGTTTGTTGCTTATAGGCTTGTTCCTTTAAAGAATTTCCTTGAACAAATTGAAGCCAAGCTAAACGAAATATTAATAGAATAAACATTAAAAATGATAATATTAAAAGCTTTGAAAGCCTTATAGTTCTACTTTTTGTATTAATCAATTCCTTTTCTATTTTTAAATTTTTTACATTATTTTTTTTGTTCATTACACACCACTCTTTTGTACAATATTAATATAAGTATTGTATATGAAAAGAACGTAAAAATCAACCTAATTCTTAAATATAGTTGTCTAAATTTATCATTTTGTGATATAATACAAACAATTTATATGTTGGAGGTATTAATTTGAATTTATACTCAGAAACAATGCAAATACTAAAGAAATATAGTATAACTGCAAATAAAAGTTTAGGACAAAATTTTTTGGTTAATGAAGATGTTGTAGATGGAATAATAAAAAATGCAGAAGTATGTAAAGAAGATTTGATAATAGAAATAGGACCTGGACTGGGAACATTAACAAAAGAATTAATAAAATATGCTGGAAGAGTTATTTGTATAGAATTAGATAAAAGGATGATAAGTATTTTAAATGATAGATTTTCTAGTGAAGATATAAATATAATAAATGAAGATATCTTGAAAGTAGATTTAAAAAAATTAATACAAGATAATAAAAGTGAAAAAATATATAAAGTAAAGGTGGTTGCGAATTTACCATATTATATTACTACTCCAATAATAATGAAACTTTTAGAAGACAAGTTGGATATTGATAGTATAACTGTTATGGTACAAAAGGAAGTAGCAAATAGAATTGCTGCAACTGAAGAAAGTGGAGATAGTGGAGCTATTACCTATGCAATTAGATATTATACAAATCCACAGATTGTACTTAATGTGCCTAAAGAATCTTTTATACCAGTTCCGGAGGTTGAATCTAGTGTAATAAAATTAGACATATTAAAGGAACCAAGGGTAAAAGTAAAAAATGAAGAATTATTGTTTAAAGTTATAAAGCTTTCTTTTATGCAAAAAAGAAAAACTTTATTAAACTCTTTAACTAATGGAAATTTACTAAAAAGCAAGAATGAAGTAGAAAAGATGTTAAACGAATTAAAAATAGATATAAAAATTAGACCAGAAAAACTATCACTGGAAAAATTTGCAAAAATTGCAGATTATGTGTATAATATTAGCATATAAAAAGAAACGGTTAATAAAAAAGGAGAAAATATGGATTTAGAAAATTTAGAGAAGAATTTAAATATAAATTTTTCAAATAAAAGTTTATTAAAAAAAGCTTTTGTTCATAAATCATATGCTTATGAAAATCAAGTAGAAAGTAATGAGAAACTAGAGTTCCTTGGAGATGCAATATTGGAATTGATAATAAGCGAATATTTATATAATAATTATAGTTATTTAAAAGAAGGAGAAATGACTAAAGTTAGAGCTTCTGTTGTATGTGAAGAGAGCTTATATGAGGTTGCAAAAAAACATAATTTTAGTGATTTCTTAAAAGTTAGTAAAAATGAATACTTAACTAAAGGTAATGAAAAACCAGCAATACTTGCTGATTCAGTGGAAGCATTTATTGCAGCAATTTTTTTGGATTTGGGGTTAGATAAAGCTAAGGAATTTATAATAAATAATTTAAAAGATAGTGTAGAAGTTGCAAGTAAACATGTTGGTATGAAAGATTATAAGACTGTATTACAAGAGAAATTACAACAAAATGGGGAAGTTAAAATAAAGTATGATTTAATAAAAGAAATAGGACCAGACCATGACAAATTGTTTTTAGTTAATGTGTCATGCGATGGAAGGGTATTAGCAGAAGGACAGGGAAAAACTAAAAAAGGAGCTGAAATGGAGGCTGCAAGAAAAGCTTTAAAGGAAATATAGTTTTTAAAGGAGGAAACGTATGGAAAAAAAGCATTATGTTATACCTATATTTGTGCCACATTTAGGATGCCCAAATGATTGTATATTTTGTAATCAACGAAATATAAGTGGGCAAATGAAGCAAGTTACAAAAGAAGATGTTAAAAATACTGTAGAAGAATATCTTAAGATATTTAAAGATAAAAATGCATATAAGGAAATTGCTTTTTTTGGAGGAAGCTTTACTGGAATTGATGTAGAAACTCAAAAGGAATTATTACAGGTGGCTTATGAATATGTAAGAGCAAAGAAAGTAAATTCTATACGAATTTCAACTAGACCAGACTATATAAATAAAGAAATTTTAAAAATGTTAAAGAAATATAAAGTAAAAACTATTGAACTTGGAGTTCAGTCAAGTAATGATTTTATATTGCAAAGAGCTGGAAGAGGACATACATTTGAAGATGTAAAAAAGGCATCTAAATTAATAAGAAGATATAGATTTATATTAGGACATCAAATGATGATAGGATTGCCTGAAAGTAGCATTAATGATGAACTAAAAACTGCAACTGATTTAGCCAAATTGAAACCAAAAATAATGAGAATATATCCTGTTCTAGTTATAAAAGGAACTCAACTAGAAAGGGAATATAATGAAGGAAAATACAGACCTTTGAATGTTAATCAAGCAGTAGAAATTTGTAAAGAAATATATTATTATTTTAATAAGAAAAAAATAAATGTAATTAGGATTGGGTTACAAACAACAGATATGATATGTGATCCAAAAAATGCTAATAGCACAGTTGTTGCAGGTCCATATCATGAAGCTTTTAGGCAATTGGTTGAAGATGGTATGTGGTATGATAGCATTGTAAAAAGGATAAAGGCACTTAATGTAAGGGTAAGAGAAATAGAAGTTATAGTAAATCCTGAAAATGCTAATAATATTTCTGGTCATAAAAAAGAGAATATAAGAAAGTTAAAGGAAATATATGATGTTGATTTAAAGGTAAAACAGGATCCTAATATGTGTAAAGGAAATTTTGATATAAAAGTATTAAAGGTATATAAGGATTTTTTAGATTAATTTAAAGCTTGTTATGATAGATTTTATACATAATAATAATAAAATAACTCATACTATGTATGGGTTATTTTTCTATATGAAGGGATTGAGATTAAGTTTTGAGTATCAAGAAAGCAAGACAAGTATTAAAAATTTCTGTATATATTATGGATGTAATACAAATAGCAGTAGGTACAATGCTAATGGCATGTGGAACTGCATTTTTTTTATTACCAAATAAGTTATCTACAGGTGGCTTTTCTGGTATTGCAACAATATTTTATTACTTCTTTAATTGGAATATGGGACTTACAATTTTATTCCTAAATATTCCTTTATTTTTGATTGCTTCTTTTAAAATTGGATTTAGATTTTTAAGTAAGGCTATTATTGGAACAACATTATTATCAGTATTTATAGATGTTTTTACTCGCTTTGGAGTAGTAACAGAGGATAAACTTTTAGCTTCAATATATGGAGGTGTAATAACTGGTGTTGGGATGGCAGTGGTGTTAAATGCCAATGCATCTACAGGAGGTAGTGATTTATTAGCATTAATAATAAAAAAATTTAAACCATATTTTCGTACGAGTAATTTAATTGTAATAATAGATACTATTATTGTATTATTAAATGTAATATTTTTTAAGCAGTTAGAAATCGCCTTGTACTCAGCTATTTCAATATATTTAATGGGAAAAGTAATGGATATATTTTTAGAGGGAATATATTTTACTAAAATGATATATATAATATCAGAAAAAAATGAAGATATATCTAAAAGAATAAATAAGGATATTGGTAGAGGAACAACTCTGTTGTATGGAAAAGGTATGTATAAAGGGGAAGATAGAAATGTGCTATTATGTGTTGCTTCTAGAAATGAAGTGAGTCAAATAAATCAAATAATAAAAAAGGTAGATAAACATGCTTTTACAATAATTTCTAATGCAAGAGAGGTTATAGGAAAAGGTTTTAAACAAAATTGATTTTATGCAGATTGTATGTTAAAATAATAGTGCTTAAAAATAAAGTAAGAGAGGTGTTCTAATGAATCTACAAGAATATATATTAGAAAAAAGTGATTCTTTTGAACCAACGCATATATTTGAATGTGGGCAATGTTTTAGATGGAATGTACAAGAAGATGGAAGTTATATAGGAATTTTTGGAAAAAATGTAATGTCTGTAAAAAAGGATAATGATAAAGTTATTTTTAAAGGCATATGTGATGGAAATATAAAAGATATATGTAATGATTATTTTGATTTAGATAGAGATTATAATATCATTAAGAAAAAGCTAAGTTCAATAGATGAGTTTTTAAAAGAAAGCATAAATTATGGAAGCGGTATTAGAATATTAAATCAAAATCTTTGGGAGTGCATAATTTCTTTCATTATTTCTGCTAACAATAATATTCCAAGGATTAAAAAAATAATTGAAAGAATATCTAAGGAGTATGGAGATAAAATTTTATATGATGGTAAAGAATATTTTACTTTTCCTACACCAGAACAATTGGCAAATGCAACTGTTGAAGACTTAAGAGGACTAGGATTAGGTTTTAGAGATATTAGAGTATATAATACTACAAGAATGATTTTAGAAAAACAAGTGGATTTACATAGATTAGAAAAAGTAAATGATTCTAATGAAATAAGAGAAGAACTTTTAAAATTAGATGGTGTAGGAGAAAAAGTGGCAGATTGTATAATGCTATTTTCTACATTGAAAAGATTGGATGTATTTCCTGTTGATGTTTGGGTAAGAAGGGTAATGAATGAGTTATATATTAAGCAAGCTGATGAGACTAAAATAAATAAAAAAGAGATAAGAAAAATAGCAGAGGATAAGTATAAAGATTTGGCAGGAATTGCACAGCAATATTTATTTTACTGGAAAAGAGAGGCTTAAAAAGCTAATTAATATTATATAGTATTGCTAAATGATAATTGTGAAGGAGAGTTAATATATGAAATTAGTATCATGGAATGTAAATGGACTAAGAGCTGTATATAAAAAAGGTTTTGAAGATTTTTTTAATACTATTGATGCAGATATTTTTTGTATACAAGAAACTAAAATGCAAGAAGGACAATTTGATTTTGTAATACCTGGATATAATATTTTTATGAATAGTGCAATAAAAAAAGGATACTCTGGTACTGCAATTTGTACAAAAGTAATGCCTGAAAATACATTTTATGGAATTGGAATTGAAGAACATGACCAAGAAGGTAGGGTTATTACTTTAGAGTTTGATGATTTTTATATGGTAAATGTATATACTCCAAATTCACAACGAGAGTTAACTAGATTAGATTATAGAATGAAATGGGAAGATGATTTTAGAGTTTATTTAAAAAAATTAGATAAGATAAAGCCTGTAATAATTTGTGGTGATTTAAATGTGGCACATAATGAAATTGACTTAAAAAATCCAAAACAAAACAGAAAAAATGCAGGTTTTACTGATGAAGAAAGAGATAAAATGACCAGGTTATTAAATTCTGGATTTATAGATACATATAGATATTTATACCCAAATAAAGAAAATGCATATACATGGTGGTCATATATGGCGAATGCAAGACAAAAAAATATAGGGTGGCGTATAGATTATTTTATTGTATCTGATAGGTTGAAAGATAATATAAAAGAGGCAACAATTTATTCTAATATAATGGGAAGCGATCATTGTCCCATCGGATTAGAAATATAATAAAATAATATAGTAAGATAGGAGTTAAAAAGTTATGAAAGAAAAAGTTAGAACTTGGACAAAATGGGTATATTGGTTTTCTTTTGCAGTTGCAGTAATTGCAGTATATAAAACATTAGATAATTTTAATGATATACTAAATTGGATTAAAGGATTATTTAAAATATTAATGCCATTTTTTAGTGGAGCGTTAATAGCATATTTATTTTACATACCATCAAGAAAGTTGGAAAATCTTTATAATAAATCAAAAATATTAAAAAGATTTTCAAGAAAATTATCAGTTATTTCTGTATATTTAATTGCTATTTTGTTATTGATAATTTTAGTTAATGTTATTTTACCAGCGGTATCAACGAGTGTAACAGAATTAACTAGCAATTTTCCGATATATTATGAAAGCATAATGAATTTTATTAACGATTTACCAGAAGAATCTTTTATAAATAAAGAAACAATATTAAATGTAGTAGATAACGTTAAAAATATTGATTTTGCAAGTTATTTCAGTACGGAGAGAATATTGGAATATATAAAAGGCGTTGTAAATGTGGCTCAATCCGTATTTAGTATATTTGTTGCAATTATAGTTTCTATTTATATATTACTACAAAGAAATGAGATATTAAAATTTATTAGGAAATTAGCAGGAGCTATATTCAAAGAAGATACATGTAAGGTTTTAGGTAATTATTTTACAAAAGGTAATGAGGTATTTTTTAAATTTATATCTAGTCAAATAATAGATGGAATAATTGTAGGAATAATTACCTCTATTGCAATGCTAATAATGAATGTAAAATATGCTGTTTTATTAGGATTTTTAATAGGATTATTTAATATAATACCATACTTTGGAGCTATTGTTGCTGTTGCTATAGCAATATTAGTTACATGGTTTACTGGAGGTTTGCTTCAAGCAATATGGGTGGCTGTTGTTATAATAGTATTACAACAAATAGATGCTAATATAATAAATCCAAAAATAGTTGGAAGTTCATTAGAATTGAGCCCAATACTAGTAATATTTGCTGTAACTGTTGGAGGGGCATATTTTAATTTCTTAGGTATGCTTTTAGGTGTTCCTGTTATAGCAGTATTAAAGATATTAATTAGTGACTACATAGATTATAAAAATGAAAAGAAGAAGAGAAAAACAGATATAATAAGTGCTTAAATAGATATTTTGTAACTAAAACTTCTATAATGAATAAAATACAATAAAACATTATAGGAGGATGAAGTGAGAAAAAATAATTTTATTTTTATATTTTTATTAATATGTATTTTTGTAATGCAACCAATTTGTTTTGCGTTCGGACCATCTGCATTGCCAATATATGACGGAATTGATGTTAGCATATGGCAAGGAAAAATTGATTATGAGAAGGTATCAAGTGACGGAATTAATATTGTCTACATACGTTCAAGCGAAGGAAATTCTTATGTTGATCCATATTATTTAAGAAATTATAATAACGCTAAGCAACAAGGATTAAAAGTAGGGTTCTATCATTATTTAACTGCAACAACAAAAAATGATGCTATAGAGCAAGCTGACTTTTTTGTTTCATTAGTGAGTGGATTGGCTCCAGATTGCAGATTAGCAATGGACTTTGAACAATTTGGAGAATTGTCTGTAGAACAAATAAACGAAATTTCTATAGCGTTTTTAGAAAGGGTAAAAGAAAGAAGCGGAAAAGAAGTTGTTATTTATAGTGATGCATATAATGCAAGGAATATATTTAGTGAAGAATTAGCAAAGAAATATCCAATATGGGTTGCTGAGTATGATGTTGAAGAGCCTGAAAGTAATGGAAAATGGAATGAATGGATAGGATTTCAATATTCAAATGTAGGAGATATTAAAGGTATAAGTACAAGTGTGGATTTAGATTATTTTACACAAGAGATATTTTTAAACGATGCTACAGAAATTCCAAAATCAGAAACTACTCCACCAAATCCAGATGAAACAGAAAAGATTATTATAAAAAGAGGGGATACATTATCAAACATTGCAATAGAATATGGAACTACGGTAGATAGATTAATAGAATTAAATAATATATCAAACCCTAATTTGATTTTTGCGGGAAATGTATTGCTTGTGCCAATAAACGATGGAAAAAAACAATTGACAACATATACAGTAAAGAGAGGAGATACGTTAGGCAGTATAGCTAAAAGGTATGGAGTTACAGTACAGGAACTAGTCAACATAAACAACATAAAAAATCCAAATTTGATATATGTAGGTCAAGTGCTAACTATACCTAGTGCATCAAATCAACATGATTTAAACCATATATTATATACAGTAAGAAGAGGAAATACGTTGTATCAAATCGCGAGAAGATACAATACAAGTATTGCACAAATAGTAAGATTAAACAGAATAAAAAATCCGAACTTGATATATGCAGGTCAAGTGTTAAGAATAAAATAATAAAATATTGTATTTTGATGTAGTTTTATGATATAGTATATATAGTTTTTTGGGGAGGTAATTACATGAGCAAGGGAAGAAGATATGATGAACCAAAACTTAATTTGAAAAAAGTCTTTGGAGTTTTAATAGGAATTATTGTTCTAATTATGGTAATAGTATCAATTGTAAAATTGGTGAAAAATCATCATGGAACTAATCAACTTACTACTACTACTTATTTTAAGGTATTAGATAACAATAAATGGGGAGTAATTGACAATAAAGGAAATATAGTAATTGAGCCTACTTATGATGAAATGATAACAATACCAAATAATCAAAAAGCAATATTTGTATGTACATATGATGTAAATGAGGAAAATGGAACATATAAAACAAAGGTTATAAATGAGAAGAAAGAACAATTATTTTCAAATTATGAAATTGTAGAACCTATAGATAATAGTGATGATAAATCTAATATTTGGTATGAAGATAATGTATTAAAAGTTAAAAGTAATAATAAATATGGGTTAATAAATTTTAAAGGAGAAAAAATTTTAGATACAGTATATGACGAAATTTATTCTTTAAAAGGTATAAGAAATAGCCTAATAATAAAGAAAGATGGAAATGTTGGAGTATGCAATAACTATGGAAATATAATTGCGGATACTATATACAAAGATGTAAAACCACTTGGAAATAATTATGAAAATGGCTATATAATAATTACAACAGATGGTAAATATGGAGTAATAGGAATAGATAAAAACATAATATTAGAACCAACTTATGAAGAAATAAATTATATAGGAAGTCAAGAGTTTTATTCAGTAAAAGTTGCAAATAAATCATATTTGTTTGATAGTACAACAAAAACAACTTTTCAAACAGGATATGATTCAATAGAAAATATATATGGAGAAAATGTTATCGTAAAACAAAACGGAAAATATGGAATTGTTGATAAAGCTGGGGCACAAAAAGTTGCTAAGGATTATGAATACTTAGAACATACTTTTTCTAATTATTATATAGCTAAGAAAGATAACAAATATGGGATAATTGATGAAAATGGAACAATGATGGTAGAATGTAAATATGCTAATATGACGTATAATAAACTAGGAGAATTTATTCAAGCAGATATAGATGATATTGAAAGTGTAATTTTAAATAAGAATTTAGAAGAAAAGGTTAGCGGAATTGTAAGTGAAATAAATGAAAACAAAGGATATATCAGGGTGAGAGTAGGGCAAGAGTATAAGTATTACAATTTTAAATTAGAGGAGAAACAAAATACTGATTTATTTACTACTAATACTTTATTCTTAAAGAAAGAAAATGGAAAATATGGATATGTAAATAAAGAAGGAAAAGTTGTTGTTGATTATTCTTATGATGATGCAAAAGAACAGAATGCTTATGGTTATTGTGCAATTCAAAAAGATGGTAAATGGGGTAGTATAAATAGCAATGGTGTAATAGAGCAAGATACAAATGTTGATTTAAGTAATAATTTATATATAGATTTTATTGGACAATGGCATCTAAATATAACAGGAGATTATTATACAAAATAATATTTTAATCAATAAAAAATGCTATACCAAATAATTTTGGAGGTACTTATGAAAAAAGAAGACAAGCAAGAAAAAATAATTAATAAAAATGAGGATAATGAAAAAAGAAAGATAACTAAAAAAGATGTTATTTTAATATTGATAATTACTTTGATATATGCAATAGTGTCTTTTATAAATTTAGGAACTTTTACTAATCCTCAAACATTTTGGAAGACAGAGTATGAGGGAGATAGTGCTATTTTTAAAATAGAACAAGGACGTACAAATGTAAGTAAAATAAGATTTTATACTGGTACAGATTTTGGTGATTATGGTTTATATGTTTCATATGACGGAATAAATTATGCTGAACCACTAAAAATTAGTACTGAAAAAGTTTTTGCTTGGCAAGATTTTGGATTAGTGGGTGAATTTGAATATATAAAACTTGTTGGGACAAAAAGTGGAATATATTTAGGAGAAATCGCTTTTTATGATGAATTTGGAAATAGATTAAATCTAACACCTATAAATGAAAATTCAAAATTGATTTTAGACGAGCAAGACACAATACCAGATGAAATAAGTTATTTAAACTCAACATATTTTGATGAAATATACTTTGCGAGAACAGCATATGAGCATTTGCATAACTTGCCTATTTATGAATGGACACATCCACCTTTAGGAAAATTGCTAATGGCAATACCAATGTGCATTTTTGGTATGACAACTTTTGCTTATAGATTAATGGGAAATATAGCTGGAATTTTAATGATACCGGCGATTTACGTGTTTGCCAAGATGATGTTTAAAGAATCTAAATATGCGGTTTTAGCAGCTATTATTATGGCGGCAGATGGAATGCACTTTGTTCAATCAAGGTTAGGTACTGCTGATGGATTTTTAGTATTATTTATAATTTTAGAGTATCTGTTTATGTATAAGTATATAATAAGTGAAGATAAACCATTAAAAAATAGGTTATGGTGCCTATTTGGATCTGGATTGTTTATGGGAGCAGCTATAGCCACAAAATGGACAGGAGTTTTTGCTGCAATAGGATTGGCACTAGTATTTTTCTTTAATCTTGCATTAAAATTATTTGTTGAAAGAAAAAAATGGAATAAAGAATATACTATAACAATTATTTCATGCTTAGGATTTTTTGTAATTATACCTTTAGCTATATATTTATTATCATACATACCTTATTATATTGTAGAAAATGCATATATTAAAGATATAAAATCATTTATAGAATGGCAGAAATATATGTATGAGTATCATCATAATTTAGTTGCAACACATCCATATTCATCAATGTGGTACACTTGGCCAATAACTAAGCAATCTATTTTATATTGGGTAGGAACTACAAATGAGCGGAGCTATTACAAGGATTGCTTTGCTAGGTAATCCTGCAATATGGTGGTTTAGTATTCCATGTATGATTTATACACTTATAACAGCAATAAAAAATAGAAAATTTGAACATTGGTTTTTAATAATACCTATTGTAAGTATGATGATATCTTATGTGGGAATAGACCGAATAATGTTTTTATATCATTATTTCCCTGTTTTACCATTTGTTATGCTTACTATTGTTGCATTTATTAAATGGATATGTGAGAAAACAAAAAGCGATATATTTATATATATTTTTGTAGCGGTAATAGTAATAGTATTTATAAAGTTTTATCCAATATATTCAGGTTTTCCAACTTCGTACCAATATATAAAAGAACTACAATGGTTAAAAACTTGGATTTGGTAATGTATATATGTTAGTTAATAATGAAATATATTTATTTTTTCGGTTGACCCTCAAGCGTATGGAGAACTTCTAGGGTAAAGGCTGTTGTTCGGGTTCAAACTCAAAAATAAATATATTTCATTATATAGAGTATATAAAGGACTGTTAATCCACTGATTTATGGATAAGGGATGATAAAATGAAAATTTTGTGTGGTACAGATATAATAGAAATAAATAGAATAAAGAAAGCTATTGAAAGTAAAAAAGACATATTTTTAAATAAAATATATACACGTTCAGAAATTGAGTATTGTGAATGTAAGAAAAGTGCAAAATATCAACATTATGCTGCAAGATTTGCTGCAAAAGAAGCAATATTCAAAGCGTTATCGGAAATGTTGCAAAATAAATATGATATAGTTTGGAAAGACGTAGAAATATTAAATGATAAAAATGGTAAACCAAAAGTAAATTTTATAAACAAAAAATTCGATACACAATGCGAAATTTCAATATCACATTGCAAAGAGTATGCCGTTGCAACAGCAATAGTAATATATTAAAGCTAGAGTTTAATATAATTATAGGACAGGCCTTGTGTCTGTCCTTAACATTAAAATAATAAAAAAGGAGTAATTAGATGAAAGTTTTTGATTCACATGCTCATTATGATGATGAGAAATTTAATTTGGATAGAGATAACTTAATACAAGAAATACATAAATTAGGTGTAGAAAAAATAGTTAGTGCTGGATATAGTCTAGAAAGTTCTAAACAAGCAATAGAATTATCTAAAAAATATGACTTTATTTATGCAACTTGTGGTATTTCACCTAATGATATAGAAGGTATAACCAAAGAACATTTACAAGAAATATGTAATTTAGCTAAAGAAAATAAAAAAATTGTTGCAATTGGAGAAATAGGGTTAGATTATTATTGGAATAAAGAAAATAAAGATGAACAAAAAGCTATTTTTATTAAACAAATAGAAATTGCAAATGAATTAGATTTACCAATAGTAATACATACAAGAGAAGCTGTAATGGATACTATTGATATATTGAAAAATAAAATAAAATGTAATAAAAAAGGTGTGTTTCATTGCTGCCCACTAAATATAGAACTAGTAAAAGAAGCATTAAAATTAGGCTTTTTCATATCAATGGCAGGACCTATTACATTTAAAAATTCTAAAAATGCAGACGAAATAATAAAATATATTCCATTAGATAAAATCCTTATAGAAACAGATTCACCATATCTTTCACCAGAGCCACTTAGAGGAACTCGAAATAACTCAAGTAATTTAAAATATATGGTAGAAAAAATTGCAAAAGTGAAAAATATATGTGTAGATGATGTTGAAAAAATTACATATAATAATACATGCAAAATATTTGAAATAATTATAGGTTTAAAATAGATATGTCACGAGTATATTGAAAATAAAATATTGAAAAGAGAGCACAAAAATGATATTGT